>NZ_CP054916.1:1425000-2042500 GCF_013364155.1 Streptomyces sp. NA02950
GCCTGTTCCGCACCGAGTTCCTCTTCCTCGACGACAGCACCAAAGCACCCTCGGAGGAGAAGCAGACCGAGGCATACCGCCAGGTCCTCGAGGCATTCCCCGAAGGCCGGGTGGTCGTACGCGTCCTGGACGCCGGCGCCGACAAACCGCTGGACTTCCTCACCCCCGCCGATGAACCCAACCCCGCACTCGGCGTACGCGGCCTGCGCACCCTGCTGGACCACCCCGACATCCTGCGCACCCAGCTCACCGCCCTGGCCAAGGCAGCCGAAGGCCTCCCCGTCTACCTCGAGGTGATGGCCCCCATGGTGGCCGACCGACTCGACGCCAGGGCCTTCGCCGACGCCTGCCGGGAAGCCGGACTCCAGGCCAAGTTCGGCGCGATGGTCGAGATCCCCTCCGCCGCACTGCGGGCACGCTCCCTCCTCCAGGAAGTCGAATTCCTCTCCCTGGGCACCAACGACCTCGCCCAGTACACCTTCGCCGCCGACCGCCAGGTCGGCGCCGTCTCACGACTCCAGGACCCCTGGCAACCCGCACTGCTCGACCTCGTCGCCGCCTCCGCCGAAGCCGCCCAGGCCGAAGGCAAAAGCTGCGGCGTCTGCGGCGAAGCCGCCTCCGACCCCCTCCTCGCCTGCGTACTCACCGGCCTCGGCGTCACCAGCCTCTCCATGGGCGCCCCAGCCATCCCCTACGTGCGAGCCACGCTGGCCAAGCACACGCTCGCGCAGTGCGAGCGGGCCGCCGCCGCGGCGCGTGCTGCGGACACCGCCGAGGACGCCCGCCGGGCGGCCCAGGCGGTGCTGTCCGGCGAGTGAGCCGGAGGGCTGCGCGACTCGGGTGTCACCAGGGTCCGTACCACCGCGGCGACCGCGGCGGAACGGGCCCTGTGCCGTGCTCACCCCCCGTCGGGTCAGGAATCTCCGGGCGGGGAGTCCTCGGGCCGGGTGTCCTCGAGCCGGGAGTCCTCGGGCCGGGTGAGCGGGATGCCCGCGCGGTACTCGACGCCGTGCTCCGGCGGGATCGGCTCGCCGGTCTCCGCGTCGGTGCAGTACGCGGTGAACACCTCCGCCTCGCTCAACGGCCGGAGCCAGCCGTCGTGCAGCGCCCAGCCGCGGACCCGGTCCCGCGCCCCGGGCAGTGAGGTGCGCAGCACGATGCCGCCCGGGCTGCGGGTGGCGATGCCGCAGGCCAGCACGGTGCGGAAGATCCGGGCACCGGGCTCGGCCGCACGCGCCGGGCGCTCCCCTCGTGCCTCGGCGTGGACGACCGCGACCAGTGAGGTGCCGCCCGCCGGGACGCTGCACACCAGATGGTGCACACCGGGCCCCACCGCCCCGAGCACCGCGCGCAGCGCGGCGGCGGCGCGCTCGGTCGCTGTGCGGGCGGTGTCCTCGCGGGCGCCCGCCCGGGAGAGCAGGGCCGTGGCGTACTCCAGGGTGGCCCGCTCCTCGGCCGCGCCGATCAGACGTGGGACCAGACGGTCGATCGGCTGTCCGTCGTAGGTCACGGTGCCGCCCGCGGCCGCCGTCTCCGCCGTGTACCGCGTGCGGCTCGCGGGGGTGTCGGGGTCGAGCCGGGCGTCCGCGCAGAACTCCGCGTAGCCGTCCGGGTCGAAGAGGGCGACCGCCGTGTGCACGCCCTGTGCGGCGAGCGCCCGCAGCAGCCCCTCCATCTCCCGCAGATAGCGGGCGTGGTCGTCGAAGGTGAAGGACGCATAGCGCCGCATGGCCGTGAAGTCCCGCTCATCGGCCAGCAGCGCCACCGTGCTGGGCACTTCTCTGCGCAGGGCCCGCCGCGCGGTGAGCCGCCTCACCCTCCCCCGCCCGCCGCCGGGTCCGGTCCGGTGGGTGCCCCGTCCGCTCCGCTTCCTGCCGCCGTGCCTGGTGTGCGCCATGACTCCCCCTCAGCGCCCGTTGGTCAATGCTCACTCACCGTAACCGGGGCCACTGACAACGCTCCGTCGCCGCGGTCCCGGACCAGGTGTCGCTGGGCGCCGCACATCGCGGCCAGCCCGGCGCCGAAGCCCAGCCAGCCGAGGGGTCCGGCGGCGATCGCGGCGGTCACCGCGAGCGGTCCCACGCTGCGCTGCACGGCCTGGGCCAGACCGTGCACTCCCAGGTAGGCGCCCTGTGCGCTGGGCGGGGCGAGGGCGATGGACAGTTCCCAGGAGATCGTGGCGTGCAGCATCTCCGCGGCGGTGAAGGCGATCGCGGCCAGCACCAGCGCGCCGACCGCGAGCCAGGGCGCGCCGGCGGTCGAGGCGGCCAGGGCGGCGCCGCCGAGGAGGAAGGCGCCCGCCAGCGGCCGGAGCGTGGCGCGCGCGGTGTGCGGGGTGGCGCCGAACCGCGCCAGCGGGACCTGGAAGAGCACCACGAGCACGTTGTTGAGGACGAGCAGCAGGGGCGCCAGCTCATGCGGTGCGTTGGTGGCGGTGGCGGCCCACAGCGGCAGGCCGATCTTGAAGACGGAGTCGTCGAGGAAGAGGACGGCCTCGGTGGCGGTGAAGGTGAGATAGCCGCGGTCGCGCCAGGGGTTGGGGGGTGCCGCACCGGGGGCCGGACCGTGCGCGGTACCGCGCACGGCACCGGGCGCGGTCTTCCCCGGCCTGCCGTCCTGCTCCTCCTGGCCGCGCGGGTCGGACGAGGCCACGACACGCGTGGCCGAGGGCGGTTCGGCACAGCCGAGGGTGATCAGGGCGGAGGCGACGAAGGAGAACGCGTCGCCGATGAGGAGCCAGCGGTAGACGGCGACGGAGCCCCCGGTGAGCGCCGCGGCCGCGATCAGCCCGCCGATGGCCCAGCCGCTGTTGGCGGCAGTGCGGTTGATGGCCTGGTAGCGGGCGCGGTCGGGGCCCGCGACACGGCTCGCGTAGAGCTTGGTGAGGACGGCGGAGGCGCGGTCGCCGAGGCTGCCCAGGGAGGCGATGGCGAGCAGCAGCCGCAGGTCGGTGGTGCTGAGGAGGGCCAGCGAGGCGACGGCGCGCACCAGTTGGACGGCGATCAGGAGCGGGCGCAGCGGGACACGGTCGGCGAGTGCGCCGCCGAGGGGCGGGCCCGCGACGCCGATGGCTCCGGACGCGCCGAGCAGCAGGCCGATTTCGGCTGTGCTGAGCCCGGCGGCGAAGGTGAAGTAGAGGGCGGCGGTGGCTCCCCACAGTCCCGAGCCGACCCGGTCGACGAAGCTGACGACCAGCATCCGGCGGCCGTCCTGGCCGCCGGGGATACGCTTGCCGAGCGGGATGCGCTCGCCGGGCGCGGTGCGCCTCGATGGCCTGCTCACCTGGTTCCCCCTTGACGCGAGTTGGCTGTTACGAGAGTTGACACGCGATTTTGTATTGATACAGAATGTTTTCTGTGGCGACACAATATGAGATCACTGGCACCACGGCCAAGGGGATCGCCTCATCGATCGAACAGGGAGTCGTGGACGGGGCGTTGATCCCCGGCACCGCCCTGCCCCCGGTGCGCCGTCTTGCCGAGCGGCTCGGCGTCAGCCCCGGCACGGTCGCGACGACCTACAAGGAGCTGCGCAGCCGCGGCATCGTGATGACGCACGGGCGGGGCGGCACGGTGGTCGCCGAGGCCCCCGCGGTCGCCTCACGCCGTCCGCCGCCGGTGCCCGACGGGGTGTGCGATCTGGCGGGCGGTCATCCCGATCCGGCCTTCCTGCCCGCCACGCTGCCCTCCATCCGGCTCTCCCCCGGCGCCCGGTCGCACCGCGCCCGGCCGCGGCTGGCCGGTCTTGAGGAGCTCGCCCGCGCCTGGTACGAGCGCGACGGCGTGCCGAGCGAGCACATCACCTTCGCGCAGGGCGCGCTGGACTGCATCGCGCGGCTGCTGTCGGTCGAGCTCAAGCCCGGTGACGCGGTGGCCATGGAGGCCCCCGGCTACCACCATCTGCTCGATCTGGTCCCGGCGCTGGGGCTGCGCACCGTGCCGGTGGCGGTGGACGACGAGGGGATCCGCCCCGACGCGCTGCGGGCGGCACTGCGGGCGGGCGTGCGCGCCGTCGTATGCAGTCCGCGGTCGCAGAATCCGTACGGCGGCTGGTTCTCGAAGGAGCGGCGCGCGGCGCTGCTGGAGGTGCTGGACGGCGCGCCCGAGGTGCTGGTCATCGAGGACGACCACGCCGCGGACATCTCCGGGGTGCAGCTGCACAGCCTGACGACGGGGGGCCTGGCGCGGTGGGCCCAGGTGCGTACGGTCTCCAAGCACCTGGGGACCGACCTGCGGTGGGGCGCGCTCGCCTGCGACCGGACCACGCTGGCACGCCACGACGGGCGGCTGCTGCTGACGTCGGGCTGGGTCAGCCATGTCCTCCAGGAGACGGTGGCCCGGCTGATGACCGACCCCGGGACCCAGGCCCTGGTCGGCGAGGCGCGCACCGCCTACGCGCAGCGGCGCGAGGCGCTGCTCGGCGAGCTGTCGGCGCGGGGGATCGCCGCGCACGGGGCGAGCGGAATGAATGTGTGGGTGCCGGTCCGGGACGAGGCGGCCGTGGTCAACGGGCTGCGGACGCGCGGCTGGTGGGTGGCCGCCGGGGCCCGGTTCCGGCTGGCGTCCGCGCCGGGCGTGCGGATCACGTCGGCGGGGCTGGCGCCGGGCGACGCGGGGCCGCTGGCGGCGGATCTGGCGGCGGTGCTGGGCGAGTCGCAGGTGACGTACGGCGGATAGGCCCGCCGTACGTCACTAGCCCGCGCCGTACGTCACCCGCCCCCCCGCCGTACGCCTCAGACTCAGTCGGTCGTCGCGTTCTTCGCCCGGGCCAGCCGCTCGTAGAAGTGCAGCAGCTCCACGTTGTCCACCGAGCCGGGGTTGACGGCCTTGTCCAGGGAGGTGCCCTGGAGGAGTCGCTTGACCGGGACCTCGATGCGCTTGCCGGTGAGGGTGTGCGGTACGCCCGGCACCTCGATGATCTCGTCGGGCACATGGCGCGGGGAGAGGTTCTCGCGGATCGTTTGCTTGATGCGGTCGCGCAGCCCGTCGTCCAGGGCCGCCCCCGGCGCGAGATGGACGAACAGCGGCATCCAGTAGCCGCCGTCGGGCTGCTCGACGCCGATCACCAGGGACTCCCGGATCTCGGGCAGGCGCTCGACCGCCTCGTAGATATCGGCCGAGCCCATCCGTACGCCCTGCCGGTTGAGCGTGGAGTCCGAGCGGCCGTGGATGACGACGGTGCCGCGGTCGGTGAGTGTGATCCAGTCGCCGTGGCGCCAGGCGCCGGGGAACATCTCGAAGTAGCTGTCGCGGTAGCGGCTGCCGTCGGGGTCGTTCCAGAAGCGCACCGGCATGGACGGCATCGGCTGGGCGACGATCAGCTCGCCGACCTCGTCGACCACCGGCTTGCCCTGCGGGTCCCACGCCTGGAGGTCGGTGCCCAGGCCCGGGGCCTGGAGTTCCCCGATGTACACCGGGAGGGTGGGCACCGCCCCGGCGAAGCAGCTGCACACATCGGTGCCACCGCTGACCGAGGCGATCCACATGTCCTCGGCCACCTCGTCGTGGATCCAGCGGAAACCGTCGGGCGGCAGCGGGGATCCGGTGGTGGCGACGCACTGGACGCGGGAGAGATCGAAGTCCCGGCCCGGGTGGACCCCGGCCTTGCGGCAGGCCATCACATAGGCGGCGGAGGTGCCGTAGAGCGTGGTGCCGGTGCGCTCGGCCACGCGCCACTGGGCGGCGGTGTCCGGGTAGCCGGGGCTGCCGTCGTAGAGGACCACGGTGGTACCCGCCAGCAGGCCGGACACCAGGAAGTTCCACATCATCCAGCCGGTGGAGGTGTACCAGAAGAAGCGGTCGTCGGGCCCGAGGTCGCAGTGGAGACCGAGCTGCTTGAGGTGCTCCAGCAGGATGCCGCCCTGGGACTGCACGATCGCCTTGGGCAGTCCGGTGGTGCCGGAGGAGTAGAGCACCCACAGCGGATGGTCGAACGGCAGCGGTTCGAAGACCGGCTCGACCGGTTCGTTCACCACCGCGTCCCAGTCGAGCGCGCCTTCGGGGGCCGGGGTGCCCAGCAGCGGAATGTGCACGACGGCGCGCAGGGTGGGCAGCTCGCGGCGCAGCTCGGCGACGGTCTCGGCACGGTCGTGTGTCTTGCCGCCGTAGCGGTAGCCGTCGACCGTGAACAGGACCATCGGCTCGACCTGCTGGAAGCGGTCCAGGACGCTGCGGGCGCCGAAGTCGGGGGCACAGGAGGTCCATACGGCGCCGACCGCGGCGGTGGCGAGGAGGGCGATCGTGGCCTGGGGGATGTTGGGGACGTAGCCGCTGACCCGGTCACCGGGGCGTACGCCGAGGCGGCGCAGCTCGGCGGCGGCCGCGCCGACCTGGCCGCGCAGCTCGGCCCAGGTCGTGGGGGACACCTCCTGTGTCTCGTCGACGTGGAGGAGGGCGGGGGCGTCGGCGCGGGCCGGGTCCTCCCCCGCGCGCAGCGCGTGCTCGGCGTAGTTGAGGGTGGCGCCGGGGAACCAGCGCGCGCCGGGCATGGCGGGGTCCGCGAGCACCCTCTCGTACGGGGTGGTGAAGCGCACCTCGAACCACTCGGCGACGGCCGACCAGAAGGTCTCCAGCTCCGCCACCGACCAGCGGTGCAGCGCGGCGTAGCTCGCGGCCGGGTCGTCCGGGGTCGCCGCGGGCGCGCCGTGCCGCTCGGCGACCCAGGTGTGGAAGCGGGTCAGCTGGGACCGGGCGATCCGGTCCGCTCCGGGCTGCCACAGGGGCCGCGGCAGATGGTCGGAGTGCGCTGAGGTGTTCATGTGTGTCGGCTCCCGGGCTGTCGGCGTGGGCCACCTTGCCCACGTCGTCCGCGTCAACTGCGTCGGTGTCGTCTCGTCTGGTCTGGGCTGGTTCGTCCGTGCGGTCCGGCTGGTGGGTGCGGTCTGTGTGCTCTGTCTGCTCTGTGCGCTCTGTGCGCTCTGCGTCGGCTCGTCGGTGTCCGTGCAGGACGATGCCATGTGATCGATCCCCGCACCAGGGGCGCCACTCCACATCCGGCGGGGAAGGAGTGTGGCCGGACCACGGGTGAACGGCAGTTGAACTGTGGTCGCCATCGGCTCCGTCAATGGCAGGGTGAGCAGTATGGATGCGCGTGACCTGGTGCGGTCGGGGAAGCTGATGCGATCGGTGAAGGCGGTAGGTACGGCGCGGGGGCTGCGGTCGCTGCGGGCGGCGTGGCAGCGGCGGCGTTCGGACGCGGTGGGGCTGCCGCGGCGGGGCCCGCAGCTGGCCCGGGTGCCGGGTGCGGTCACCGGGGCGGATCCGCAGCCGGGCGGCGGGGTGGTGCGGTTCGCGCGGTCGTCGCTCCGGGTGCGGGTGACGACGGGTGGCGCGGTGTTCTGCGGCTGGGACGGGGCGGAGCCGGAGCCGTCGTACGCACTGGCCCGGGGCTGCCCGGAGGTGGACGACCGGGCGGTGCTGGAGCCGGACACGGTCGGCGGCTGGCGGGTGGTCTCCGAGCGGGTCACGGTGGCGGTCTCGCGGACGGGCGCCGTGGAGGTGCGGACGCCGGGCGGGGTGGTGCTCCGCCGCGATCTGCCACCGCGCTGGTGGGATCCGGCCACCGCGGGAGCCGGACCGGTACCGGAGGGGAGGGGGCCGGACGGGGAGCGGCCCGTCGGCGAGGGCGCCCGCTGGCAGCAGCGGTCCGAGGTGGCGGCGGACGCGCGCTTCTTCGGGCTCGGCGGGCGGTCGTCGGGGCCTCGGCTGCGGGACGGCCGGTACCGGCTGTGGAACACCGATCCGGGCGGCGCTTTCCGGCCGGGTGACGATCCGCTCTCCCTCACCGTGCCGGTGCAGCTGGTGGTGGCGGACGCGGGCACCCATCTGGTGTTCCACGACAACTCGTGGGACGGCTCGGTCACCCTGAAGGAGGGTGAGGAGGGCGAGGGTTCCGGCCATGACCGTCCGGGCTGCTGCCGGCTGCGGATGGAGGGCGGCCCGCTGCGCTACTGGGTGATCGTGGGCACCCCGGCGCGGGTGATGCAGGGCTGGGCGGCGCTCACCGGCGCCCCGGCGGTCCCGCCCGCCTGGGCGCTCGGCCATCACCACGCCCGCTGGGGCTTCGGCGACGCGGACGAGGTGCGGCGGGTGGTGGCGGGCTACCGGGAGCGCGGGCTGCCGCTGTCCGCGCTGCATCTGGACATCGACCACTACGCCGGGAACCGGGTGTTCACGGTGGACTCCGAGCGCTTCCCCGATCTGCCCCATCTCGCCGCCGAGCTGCGCTCCGAGGGCGTCCGGCTGGTGTCGATCGTCGATCCGGCGGTGAAGGCCGAGCCGGGCGACCCGGTGTACGACAGCGGCTCGGCGGCCGATGTGTTCGTTCGCGACGCCCTGGGTCTGGAGGTGCGCGGTGAGGTGTGGCCGGGTGAGTCGGTGTTCCCGGACTTCACCGATCCGCGGGTGCGCAAGTGGTGGGGCGCGCTGTACGCGGAGCGGCTGGGGCAGGGCTTCTCGGGGGTGTGGCACGACATGAACGAGCCGGTGTCGTTCGGTGCCTTCGGCGGGACGACGCTGCCGCGCTCGGCCCGGCACGCTCTGGAGGGCCGCGGTGGCGACCACCGGGAGGCGCACAACGTCTACGGTCTGACGATGGCGCGGGCCGGTTACGAGGGCCTGCGCGAACTGCGTCCGGAGGAGCGGCCGTTCCTCTTCTCCCGCTCCGGCTGGGCGGGGTTGCAGCGCTACGGCGGCAGCTGGTCCGGGGACGTGACCACCGGCTGGCCGGGGCTGCGCGCCTCGCTGGCGCTGGTGCTGGGGCTCGGACTGTCGGGTGTGCCGTACTCGGGGCCGGACATCGGCGGGTTCTCCGGCTCCCCGTCGCCGGAGCTGTATCTGCGCTGGTTCCAGCTGGGCGCGTATCTGCCGCTGTTCCGCACCCATTCGGCCCTCTCGGCGGGGCGGCGGGAGCCCTGGGAGTTCGGGCCCCGGGTTCTGGAGTTCGCGGCGGCGGCACTGCGCGAACGGCAGCGGCTGCACCCGTACTTCGTGACCCTCGCCCAGCTGGCGGGGCGTACCGGCGCGCCCTATGTACGGCCGCTGTGGTGGCGCACGCCCAAGGACCGGGCGCTGCGCGACTGCGACGACGCCTTCTTGCTGGGGGACTCGCTGCTGGTGGCGCCGGTGCTGGAGGAGGGTGCCGAGCGGCGTACGGTGCGGCTGCCGCGCGGCCGCTGGTACGACACGGTGACCGGGGTGCCGTACGAGGGGCCTGGCCATGTGGTGCTGGACGCGCCGCTGTCGCGGATCCCGGTGCTGGCGCGGGCGGGGTCGGTGGTGCCGGTGGCGGCGGCCGGTGGCGGGGTGGAGCTGGAGGTGTGGACACCGTGTCCGGGTCGCAAGGGCGGTGGCGGGGTACTGGTCGAGGACCGGGGCGACGGCTGGGAGAAGACCGAGGTGGTGCGGTTCTCCACCCGGCTGCGCGAGGGTGGGGTGCGGGTGGAGCGGGAGGACGGGGACGAGGTGGGCTATGCGGTGCGGGTGCGCGGGCACGTACCGCGGAACGGGGGCCGGGGGCGCGGTTAGGTCCTGTCCTGTCGATCTTCGTGGATCAGGCCGCGGCGTCTGGTGCCGTGGATCGCAAGGCGGAGGGTCGTCCTCGTACCGGGCGTACTCGGATGATCCCGACAACGCGGCGAGGTGCGGTGCCAGGCGTCGCGGCCCCGCGAAGATCGGCAGGACAGGGCCTAGGCGTCCGGGCCGGGGGGACGGCCCTCGGGCCGTACGCCTGACGGCATATCACGCTGGCCCGGCGGACAACGGGGCAACGGGGCGTGAGCCGACCGGGGTTGTCCGGGGCACCGGGGGCTGGTAGAGGATGGCCATGTCAAAATGTGCTGCCGCGCTGCGCGCCCTCGCCCTGCCCCTCGCCGCACTGCTGGCCGTGGCCTCCTCCGGCCCGGCACAGGCGAAGCCCGAGCCCAAGGCCCCGAAGGAGTTCGTGGCGCTGAGCGATGTGGACCCGACGATCCTCCAGGAGATCCGGTACCTGACTCCGCACAACTTCACCGGTGATCCGGTCGACGGCTACCGGCGCCCGATGTGCATCCTGACCCGTCCGGCGGCCACGGCGCTGCACCGGGCGCAGCGGCGGCTGCTGCGGCACGGCTACACCCTGAAGGTGTACGACTGCTACCGGCCGCAGCGTGCGGTCGACACCTTCGTGGCATGGGCGAAGGACCTGGACGACCAGCGGATGAAGGGCGAGTTCTATCCGCATGTCGACAAGGCCCGGCTGTTCGAGGACGGTTACATCGCCGAGAGGTCCGGGCACAGCCGGGGCAGCACGATGGATCTGACGATCGTGAAGCTGCCCGCGAAGCCCACCCGGCCGTATGAGCCCGGGGAGAAGCTGACGCCCTGTTACGCGCCGCAGAAGGAGCGCTTCCCGGACAACTCGGTGGACATGGGCACCGGATACGACTGCTTCGACACGCTCTCGCACACCCTGGATCCGCGGATCACGGGGGTGCAGCGGGCGAACCGGCTGCTGCTGAAGCACACCATGGAGGAGCTGGGCTTCGTTAATCTGGCCGAGGAGTGGTGGCACTACACCTACAAGCCGGAGCCGTTCCCGGACACCTACTTCGACTTCCCGGTGGCGCGCCGGTCGCTGACCGGCCGCTGACCGGCCACTGACGGCCCGGGCCCTCCCGGCCGGTGACGTGTCCGTCGTCCCCGTGGCAGACTCCTGACGTACCGTCAGTTCATGAAGGTCGGTTCAAGTTCATCGTCTGTCCGGACCGTCTGCCGGGAGGGGCCGTGTCCCATACCCGAACACCGGTGGTCGCTGGGTGGTTCACCCCCGACGACACCATCGCATTCCGGCTGCTGGGCACCCGCTGCCGCCGGTGCCGCACCGTGCACTTCCCGCGTGAGGACGCCTACTGCCGCGCCCCCGCCTGCGCGGGCACCGAGCTGGACGAGGTGCCGCTGTCCCCGCGGGGCCGGATCTGGTCCTACACCGACGGGCGGTACCGGCCGCCCGCCCCGTATCCCTCGGACCCCGGCAGCCCCTGGCGGCCGTACACCCTGATCGCCGTGGAGCTGGCCGCCGAGGGGATGGTGGTGCTGGGTCAGGGCGCGCCCGGGGTGACCCTGGCCGATCTGGCCGTGGGCATGGAGGTCGAGGTGGTGCCCGGGGTGCTGGCCGAGGAGGACGGGCGGACCCTGACCACCTGGCACTGGCGGCCCGTCCGCGGGGAGGCGTCATGACCGGTGATGTGGCGGTGCTGGGTGCCGGTATGCACCCCTGGGGCAAATGGGGCCGTGAGTTCACCGAGTACGGGACGGCGGCCGCCCGCGCCGCGCTCGCGGACGCCGGTGTGGAGTGGTCCGCGATCCAGTCCGTGGTCGGGGCGAACACCGTGCGCTGCGGCTACCCCGGGCAGGTGGCGGGCGCCACCTTCGCCCGGGCGCTGGGCTGGCAGGGGGCCAAGGTCACCAGTGTGTACGCGGCATGTGCCTCCGGTGCGCGGGCGATCGACACCGCGCGTGCCCAGATCCTGTCCGGGATGGCGGACACCGTGCTGGTGGTGGGCGCGGACGCGGCGCCCAAGGGGTTCTTCGCACCGGCGGGCGGTCAGCGCCCCGATGACCCGGACTGGCTGCGCTTCCGGGTGCTGGGCGCCACCAACCCCGCCTATTTCGCGCTGTGGGCGCGCCGCCGGATGGCCTTGTACGGCGATACGCCCGAGGACTTCGCCCGGGTCAAGGTGAAGAACGCGGCCGCCGGGGCCGTCAATCCGTACGCCCGTTACCGCTCCCCGGTGACGGCCGAGGAGGTGGCCGCGTCCGCCGTGGTGGCCGATCCGCTGCGGCTGCTGGACATCTGTGCCACCTCCGACGGGGCGGCGGCGCTGGTGCTCGGCAGCATGGCGGCGGCGCGGCGGCGGGGGGTGCGCCGGCCGGTGCGGATCCGCGCGGTGTCGTCGGTCTCCCCGCGCCATCCGCGGACCGCACTCGATCTGCCGGACATCGCCACCGACTCCGCCCCGACGGCCGGTCCGGGGCCCGATCCGTTCCGTCCGTCCATCGCGCGGGCGGCCTACGAGGAGGCCGGGCTCGGACCGGAGGACCTGTCGCTGGCCGAGGTGTACGACCTGTCCACGGCGCTGGAGCTGGAGTGGTACGAGGACCTGGGGCTGTGCGGCGCCGGGGAGGGGGCGAAGCTGCTGCGCGAGGGGGCCACGGCGCTGGGCGGGCGGATCCCGGTCAATCCCAGTGGCGGGCTGGCGTCCTTCGGGGAGGCGGTTCCCGCCCAGGCCATCGCCCAGGTGTGTGAGCTGACGTGGCAGTTGCGCGGCAGTGCGGGAGAGCGCCAGGTGACGGGGGCGCGCGCCGGAATCACCGCGAACCAGGGGCTGTTCGGGCATGGTTCGTCGGTGGTCGCGGTGTGCTGACGGGGCCGTCGTCCGCGGTCGTCCGGCGTCCGGCCGTGACGGACACCGTTGCCGTTCACCACCTTGACGCCACCTGACCTCGGAGTAACACTTCTGCGGTGTCAGTCGGCGTCGCCGCGCGCAGGCTCCAACCACGCTCACCCCCCATGGGCGATTCCGATGCATCAGCACGCTCGAAACGACCCAGCACGGAGGACCGGGGCACCCCGTCCCGGGCGAGGTCCTAGGAGCCGCCATGAGTAATGGGGACATCTTCACCGGTGAGGTCATCGGCACCGCGATACTGATTCTCTTCGGGGCGGGCGTCTGTGCCGCCGTCAGCCTGAACCACTCCAAGGCCAAGGCCTCCGGCTGGATCGTCATCGCCTTCGGCTGGGGCTTCGGCGTCATGGCCGGCGCGTACACCGCGGCGCCCCTGTCCGGCGGCCATCTCAACCCGGCCGTGACCGTGGGCGTCGCCGTCGACACCGGCGACTGGGACAAGGTGCCGCTCTACATCCTGGCGCAGATGGTCGGTGCCCTCGTCGGCGCGGTACTCGCCTGGCTGCTGTACTACGCCCAGTTCGCCGCCAACGCCGACGAGAAGACCGCCCAGCCCACGCTCGGGGTCTTCTCCACCATTCCGGAGATCCGGAACCCGGTGGCCAACCTGGTCACCGAGATCATCGCCACCGCCGCCCTGGTGCTGCCGTTGCTCGCCTTCGGCAACGTCGACGGTATCGGCGTCGGCCGCGTCGGCGGCGACGGCGACACCGTGATCTACGGCTCGGGCATCTCCATCCTGCTCGTCTCCTTCCTGGTGGTCGGGATCGGCCTCTCCCTGGGCGGGCCGACCGGCTATGCCATCAACCCGGCGCGCGACCTCGGCCCACGCCTCGCACACGCCCTGCTGCCCATCCCCAACAAGGGGACCTCGGACTGGGGTTACGCCTGGATCCCGGTGGCGGGTCCGCTGATCGGGGCCGTGCTCGCGGGTCTCGTCTGCAACGCAGCCTTCTGACCGAAGGAGACGCCATGCCGAACCACACGGACACCTACGTCGCCGCGATCGATCAGGGCACCACCTCCAGCCGCTGCATCATCTTCGACCAGGGCGGCCGGATCGTCGCCGTCGACCAGCGCGAACACCGCCAGATCTTCCCCAAGCCCGGCTGGGTGGAGCACGACGCCACCGAGATCTGGGCCAAGGTGCAGGCCGTGGTGGCGGGAGCGCTCGCCAAGGCCGGTCTGCGCGCCGAGCAGCTGACCGCGCTGGGCATCACCAACCAGCGTGAGACGACCGTGCTGTGGGACCGCGCCACCGGCAAGCCGGTGCACAACGCGATCGTCTGGCAGGACACCCGCACCTCCGCCCTGTGCGGCGAACTCGGCGGCGAACACGGCCAGGACCGCTTCCGGGACACCACCGGGCTACCGCTGGCCAGCTACTTCTCCGGGCCCAAGGCGGCCTGGCTGCTGGAGAACGTACCCGGGCTGCGCCGCCGCGCCGAACGGGGTGAGATCGCCTTCGGCACCATCGACTCCTGGCTGATCTGGAACCTGACCGGCGGCACCGAGGGCGGGGTGCATGTCACCGATGTCACCAACGCCGGGCGCACCCTGCTGATGGACCTGGAAACCCTCCAGTGGGACAGCTCGATCCTGTCCGCCATGAACATCCCCGAGGCGATGCTCCCGGAGATCAGGTCCTCGGCGGAGGTGTACGGCACGGGGGTGGGCCAGCTCGCCGGGGTGCCGGTGGCCTCCGCCCTCGGTGACCAGCAGGCCGCGGTGTTCGGCCAGACCTGCTACGGCGTCGGCGAGGCCAAGAACACCTACGGCACCGGGAGTTTCCTGCTGCTGAACACCGGCGACCGCCCGGTGCCCTCCAAGAGCGGACTGCTGACGACGATGGGCTACCGGCTCGGCGGTGAGCGGCCCGTCTACTGTCTGGAGGGTTCGATCGCCATCACCGGGGCCCTGGTGCAGTGGTTCCGCGACCAGTTGGGCATCATCCGCTCGGCCGACGAGATCGAGCCGCTGGCCGCGAGCGTGTCCGACAACGGCGGGGCGTACATCGTCCCGGCGTTCTCCGGGCTGTTCGCCCCGTACTGGCGCTCGGACGCGCGCGGGGTGGTCACCGGCCTCACCCGGTACGTCACCAAGGCGCATCTGGCGCGCGCCGTGCTGGAGGCCACCAGCTGGCAGACGCGTGAGGTGGTGGACGCGATGTACCAGGACTCCGGGGTGCGGATCACCACGCTCAAGGTCGACGGCGGGATGACCGCCAACGGGCTGCTGATGCAGCATCAGGCCGATGTGCTCGGCGTCCCGGTGATCCGTCCGGTGGTCTCCGAGACCACCTGTCTGGGCGCGGCGTACGCGGCCGGGCTGGCCACCGGGGTGTGGCAGGACCTCGATGAACTGCGGACGCACTGGCAGCGGGACACCGAATGGGCCCCGCGGATGGACGCGGCGGAGCGCGAGCGCGAGTACGGCAACTGGCGCATGGCGGTGGAGCGCAGCTTCGGGTGGCACAAAGAAGGCCAGGCGGCCCAGGCGGACCAGGCGGACCAGGCGGCCGGCAGCGAGGCTTAGCCCCTTCCCGACCGCGGCGAAAGCCCACGGCCCGTACCCCGACGGTGGGGTACGGGCCGGTTGCGCCCCGCGGCACTTCCCGCGGAGCGCTCAGCGCCGGGAGGCCGAGGCCAGCATCGCGTGCTCGACCACCGAGATCAGCACATGCTTGACGGACTCGCGCTCCCGGGCGTCGCACAGGATGACCGGGGTGCCGCGGTCGAGGTCGAGCGCGTCGCGCACCGCCTCCTCCGGGTAACGTTCGGCGCCCTCGAAGCAGTTGACGGCCACCGTGAAGGCGATACCGCGGCGCTCGAAGTAGTCGACGGCGGCGAAGCAGTCCTCCAGCCGCCGGGTGTCGGCCAGCACTACCGCGCCCAGCGCGCCGGTCGCCAGTTCGTCCCACAGGAACCAGAAGCGGTCCTGTCCGGGGGTGCCGAAGAGATAGAGGACAAGGTCCTCGCGGAGCGTGATGCGCCCGAAGTCCATGGCGACGGTGGTGGTCTTCTTGCCCTCCACCCCCGCGATGTCGTCGACCGGACGGCCGGCCTCGGTGAGGAGCTCCTCGGTGCGCAGCGGTTTGATCTCGCTGACCGCGCCCACCAGGGTCGTCTTGCCCGCACCGAACCCGCCCGCCACAAGTATCTTGAGCGTGACCGGTTCGACGATGGGAGAGCGGCCTAGGTCAGAGTGCCCGTAGACCATTGATCACCTCGCGCAGAATCCTCTCGTCCGGCAGTTCCGCCGGAGGTACTGGCCGGGACACTCGGACGAGTGCCGCGTGGAGCAGGTCACCGATGAGTACACGGACCACCCCGACCGGAAGGTCGAGTTCGGCCGCCAGCTCGGCGACGGACTGTGGGGTGTCGCGACTCATTTCGACGATGTCGATGTGCTCCGGGGACAACGTCTGGTCAGCGACGGTCCGATGGCTCACAGCGTCGGCGACGACGACCGCGATCAGATCGAGTTTTCCCTCCGCGGCGCTGCGGGTCCGTCCCCGTGTCATCGCATAGGGCCGGACCACCGGCCCCGCCGCGTCGTCGAACCAGCGGCCGGTCTGTTCCCCGCCTCGGGTCATGTCCCCCGGCCTCCGTCACCCGCCGGATCGCGGAGCGGAGCCCAGATGTGCCCCCACCCGCTTCACCAGCAGCGTCATCTCGTAGGCCACCTGCCCGACATCGGAGTCGGCGTCGGCGAGCACCGCCAGGCAGCTGCCGTCGCCCGCGGCGGTGACGAACAGGAAGGCGTCGTCGAGCTCGACGATGGTCTGCCGCACCCGGCCGACGTCGAAGTGGCGGCCGACGCCCTTGGCGAGGCTGTGGAATCCGGAGGCCACGGCGGCCATGTGCTCGCCGTCCTCACGGGACAGATCGCGGGAGCCACCGGTGGGCAGACCGTCCCCGGAGAGGACCAGCGCCTTGCGGATACTGCCCACCCGTCCGACCAGTTCGTCAAGCAGCCAGTTGAGTTCGCCCGACGTCCGTGCCGAGGCGTTCCGTGCTGCGGCGTTCGATGCGGTCATCGACCGTCCCCCTCATATGTCGTTCCTGGTGCTCTGTCCGGCGCGCCGGGACCGGTGCCCGACTGCCGCCGACCGCGCTGCCAACCCCGCTGGAGGGAGGCCATGGTGGCCCGGGCCTGCTCGGCCTCCCGTTCGGGATCGGTGTCCGCAGGGTACCTTTCCGCCTCGTTGCGCGGCGTGGGGTCGTTCCTCAGCTGCGGAGCCAGGCTGGCCTGCCGGACCCGCTTGGGCAGTCCGGATGCCGAACGCTGTGGTGGCGGCGGGCGTTCGGACGTCCGCTCGCCCGCCCAGGACGGGGCGCGGTCCTGGCCCTGCCCCGGTGTCCGGCCCGGTGTCCGCCCCGGCCCGGGTCCCTGGCCCGGCCCTTGACCCCGTACCACCGGGGCCGGTCCCGTGTCCGGCCCCGGCCCCGGCCGCTCGGCCCGGGAGGGCTGATCGACGCTGTGCGGGCGTGCGTGGCGGCCACCGGCGGCGCCCTCGACCGGGCGGCCGTTGTCGGATACCAGCACCGGCGGGACACGGCGGGGCAGCGGGGCGGGGCCGGCGCCGCGGCTGGGCAGCGGTTCGGGAGCGGACTGGTGCCGCTCGGCTTCGGGGGCGGGGCGCTGGCCGGGCAGCCCGCGGGCCCGGAAGATCCCGCCCAGTTCCTCGTCCTCCTCGGTCTCCTCCGCCGGGAACCGCGAGACCGGCGCCTCGAGTTCGACGGGGCCGTCGATCGGCGGCGTGGTCCGTGCCGTGGGGAGCGGGAAGGCCGCGGAGGGGTCCTCGAACGGGGCGGTCCGCTCCTGGACCGCCTGGAGCCTGCTCTCGGGGCCGAGTCGGTCGTAGCTCTGGCTCCGGCCGCGGTCGTCGCCGTCGTCACCGGCGTCGTCTTCGCTGAGCAGGGTGCCGGGGATGAGGACGACGGCCGTGGTGCCGCCGTACGGCGAGGGCTGGAGCGAGACGCGGACGCCCTGCCGCTGGGCCAGCCGGCTGACCACGAACAGACCGAGCCGGTCGGTGTCGGACAGCTCGAACTCAGGGGTTTCGGCGAGCCGGAGGTTGGCCTCCATGAGCGCCTCGGGTGTCATGCCGAGCCCGCGGTCGTGGATCTCCAGGGTGAAGCCCTTGGCGACCCGCTCGCCGTGCACCTGGACGGCGGTGTGCGGCGGGGAGAACACGGTGGCGTTCTCCAGGAGTTCGGCGACGAGGTGGGTGAGGTCGCCGACGGCCGGGCCGTTGACCGCGAGCCGCGGCATCCGGCGGACCTCGACCCGCTCGTAGTCCTCGACCTCGGCGACGGCGGCGCGCACCACGTCCATCAGCTGGATCGGCTTGCGCCACTGCCGGGAGGGCGCGGCGCCGGAGAGGATGACCAGACCCTCGGCGTGCCGCCGCATACGAGTGGTCATGTGGTCCAGCCGGAACAGGTCGGCGAGTTCGTCGGTGTCCTCGGTGCGCCGCTCCATGGTGTCGAGCAGGGTGAGCTGGCGGTGCAGCAGCACCTGGCTGCGGCGGGCGAGGTTGACGAAGACCTCGGAGACGCCCTGCCGGAGCTCGGCCTGCTTGACGGCGGCTTCGACGGCGGCCCGCTGGAGGGTGTTGACAGCCTGGCCGACCTGGCCCATCTCGTCGGGGCCGTAGTCGAGCCGGGGCGCCTCGGCCTCGATGTCGACCTTCTCCCCCGCACCGAGGCGGCGCATCACGCTGGGCAGCCGGACGCTGGCGACCTCCTGGGCGTCCTTGCGGAGCCCGGACAGGTCGCGGACCAGGGCGCGGCCGATCCGGAAGGAGACGAACACCGAGACGACCAGGGCCAGCAGACCGAGGATGCCTGCCGCGCCCGCCTTGAGCAGCACGCTGTCGGCGACCGGGTCGATGCGGTCCTGGAGCCGGTCGGTGGCCTCGTTGCCGAGCCGGTCGTAGTCGTTGAGCACCGGCCCCGCGGCGGCCTCCCAGTGTTCCTGGTCCAGGGCCTTGATGGCCGTCTTCGGATCCATCGAGGACAGGATCTTGCCCTCGGCGATCCGCAGCGCGGCGGGCGCGGAGTTGGTGCGCCGGTAGTCGGCGAAGATCTTCTGCTCCGAGGCGGGCAGGATCGGGAGGTTGGTCTCGTAGAGCAGGGTGCGCTCGGCGATGAGGTCGGAGATGGCCTGGAGGTCGGCCAGGCTCATCTTGCGCGCCGTGAGGCCGGAGACGTACAGGGCGTCCTCCCGGGAGAGGGCCTCCCGGGCGCGGATCATCGCGACCAGTGCCCGGCCCTGTTTGTCCAGGTCGGTGTCGGGCACGGCATGCAGCGAACTGCGGAAGGTGTAGCAGAGGTCGACGAGTTTGTTGTAGTACTCATATGCTGCGGTGCGGGTGATGCCGTTGTCCTCGACCTTCCGGCGCAGACTGTCGAGGCCGTCGGCCGCTTTGAGGATCGCGCCGAGCTGGTCACGGGAGTCGTCGTTCATCAGGTCGCGTACGTCGCCGTCCGAAGCGGCTTCCCGCAGGGTGCCGATGACCTCGTCGGTCTTGCGCTGCTGGGTGTGGAGCACGGGGAGCGCGTCCGACTGGCGGGGGTCCGCGAGCAGGACGAGGGTCTGCCGCCGTTCCTTCTGGACGGCGTGCACCGCGTCTTCCGCGGGCTGGCCCGCCTTGTCGATGATGTCGGACGCGTCCAGCAGCTGCATCGCCTCACGACCGGTGATCACTGTAGCGAAGGCCCAGATTGCCGTCAGTGAGACAAGCGGCACCAGCAACAGCGCCACGATCTTCCGGCGGATGGACTTCCCGCGAAAGCGCATGGCCTCCCCAACGTCAACCCCCTTGCGCGGGGGCGGTGTTCGATGTTCCGACAACGAGCGGGCGCGAGCCTACTACTGCGAGTTGGCCATCTCGAAGGGCTGTCCGGATGATGCAGTGGTGAACCCACCCCTCTTGATCAGGAGTTGTCGGGCCATTGTCCGACTTACCCCCCCGGGGCTTGGCACCGACCTGCCGATCATCACGGGGCTCCGGGCGGCAAGGCTTGGCCGGTTTTCCTCTCCCCAAGGCCTGCGCGGGGGAACTTCCGGTGTCCGTCATTCGTGACGTTACGGGAGACACCAGGGGGGCATACGTCCCAAGTACCGCTATCTGGACGGGCGGGCCGGGACAGCCGCAGGAAGGGGTGGGAGCGTCATGGATGCCATGCACGACGCGATGGACAAGGATCGCGACATCCCGGTGCGGGCCGCCCGGCCGCTGTGGACCGAGGAACCGGCCCGCCGGAGGCGGCTGCCCGACCCCGTCCGTACGGCGGCGGTGCGCGCGCTGATCATCGTGGCGGTGGCGCTGGTGCAGGCGATGGTGGCGGTGCTGTGCACATTCGCGGGGTCGTGGTTCGCCTTCCCCGCCGTGCTCGCCACGGTGGCGAGCACGGTAGTGGCCACGTGGGGCGTGCTCGACGTGTGGGTGACCCGCCAGGTCTGGAACCAGCGCTACGGGGTGGTGTCCCGGCCCAGCAGCACGGCGCGGGAGCTGCGCCGTCAGCGCCGGGAGGCCCGCAGGGCGGAGCGGCTCACCTCCCGGCCGGCTGCGGAGCGCGGGCGAGCTCGCGGCGCAGCCGCATGAAGGGCCGGGGCCGGTTGACCCCGAGTACGGCGGTGGGGCTGCCGTTCCGTTCGTAGACGGCCAGGAGTCCGGCGCCGGGGTCGGCGGGGTCTCCCTCGTCGATCCGGACGGTGTCCCCGGGCTCGCGCCGCCCGGCGTACTGGATCCGTGCGCCGTACTGGTCGGACCAGAAGTAGGGCAGTGCGGTGAACGGCTCGACGGTGGATCCGGCGAGCAGATTGCGGGCGGCGACCGCGCCCTGTTCCATACCGCTGGTCCAGTGCTCGGCGCGGACGGTGCGTCCGGTGCCGGGCCGGGTGAGCCGGGCCACGTCCCCGACGGCCACCACATGGGGCAGTGCGGTGACACAGCCCTCGTCGCACAGCACCCCGTCGTCGACCTTCAGACCGGACCCCTCCAGCCAGCCGGTGGTGGGGCGTACTCCTATGCCCACGATCACCACATCGGCGGGGAGCACCCGGCCGTCGGCGAGCTCGACTCCGGTGACCCGGTCGGAGCCGCGCAGGGTGGCGACCTGGGTGCCGCACAGCAGGGTCACCCCACTGTTCCTGTGCAGTGCGGCGCAGGCCCCGGCCAGCTCCTCGCCGAGCTGGGGCACCAGCGGCAGCGGGGCGGCCTCGACCACGGTGACGTCCAGTCCGAGGGCGGCGCAGGAGGAGGCGACCTCGGCGCCGATGAACCCGGCGCCGATCACCACCGCGCGGGCGGCGCCCGCGCGCAGCTCGGCGCGGAGTCGGGCGGCGTCGTCGAGGGTGCGCAGGGTGTGCACGCCGGGGAGGGCGGTGGCGCGCAGGGTGCGGGGGGCGGCACCGGTGGCGATGACCACGCCGTCGGTGCGGACCGTACGGCCGTCCGCGAGGCGGACCTCGCCCGCGGCGGGGTCAAGGCCCTCGGCCCGGACGCCGAGCAGCCACTCGGCGTCCAGCTCGGCCTCGTCCTCGGGGTCGGTGAGGGCGAGCGGGCCGGGGTCGCCGTCCGGGTCTCCGGGGCGGGTGAGGAATTCCTTCGACAGGGGCGGCCGGTCGTAGGGGCGGTGGCGCTCCTCGCCGACGATGACCAGCCGCCCGTCGAAACCGTGGGAGCGCAGGCCCCGCGCCGCGTGCAGTCCGGCGAGCGAGGCCCCGACGACGGTGACCGTCCTCATGCGACGGCTTCTTCCTGGACCGCGCGCACGGGCTCGCCGGGAACGGTGTGCACCGTGGGGTGGACATAGAGCATTCCGTCCACGACCGTGACAGCGTGGGTCCGTACGGGCTTGCGGGCGGGCAGGCAGGTGGGCATGCCGGAGCGCAGATCGAACAGCGCGGCGTGCAGCGGGCATTCGACGTAGCAGCCCTCCAGCCAGCCTTCCGAGAGGGAGGCGTCCTGGTGGCTGCACGTGTCGTCGATGGCGTAGAACGCGCCCTCGGAGTGGAACACGGCGATCGGCCCGCCGGTGTCGCCGGCCTCGACACGCACCGACTCGCCCTCCGGCAGGTCCTCGATACGGCAGACGGGAATCATTGGCCCCCCTCACGTTGATCGGTATCATGCGTTCTGAATGGCGCATCGCAAAGCGCGATGCGCAACAGAATCCAGATCGGGAAGGCAGCCGTCAAGAGTTCCCCGTCGAGGGACCCCACGCGAAGCCGCCGGATGGTGAGATCAGACCCATGACGAACACGACGGATGACCGGGCCGAGGAGAAGCGGGGGGCCGCCGGGGCAGTGCAATCGGTGGACAGGGCGGTGAGCGTCCTGGAGATCCTCGCCAAGCTGGGCGAGGCCGGAGTGACCGAGATCGCCGACGAGCTGGGGGTGCACAAGTCGACCGCCTTCCGGCTGCTCGGTGTGCTCGAGAACCGCGGCCTGGTCGGCCAGGAACGAGAACGGGGGAAGTACTACCTGGGCGCGGGCGTGCTCAGACTCGCGGGCGCCGCCGCCATCCGCCTGGACATCTCACAGGAGGGCGCCCCGGTGTGCCGGGCGCTGGCCGACGAGACCGGCGAGACGGCCAATATCGCCGTGCTGGACGGGGACGCGGCGGTCAACATCATGCAGGCGCGCGGCGCCGCGGCGGTCACCGCCTTCAACTGGCTGGGCCGCCGGACCGCGCTGCACGCGACCGCGAGCGGCAAGGTGCTGCTCGCGCATCTGACCGGCGAGCGGCGGGAGCGGCTGGTGACGCGGAAGCTGCCGCGGTTCACCGAGCACACCCTCACCACCTCCGCCGAGCTGCGGCAGCAGCTGGAGACGGCCGCCGAGCGCGGCTTCGCCTACTCCTGTGAGGAGCTGGAGATCGGGCTGAACGCGGTGGCCGCCCCGGTGCGCGGCCACGACGGCGTGGTCATCGGGGCGATCGGCGTCTCGGGCCCGGCCTACCGGATGGCCCAGAGCCGGCTGCCGGACCTGGCCGAATACGCCGTGAAGACGGCCGAGGAGCTGTCCCGGCGGATGGGCTTCCCCGGCTGACCGCCGCGACCGCACCACCACCCGCACGAGGGGGCCGGATCCGTCCGGCCCCCTCGTCGTGTCTGCGGGGAAACCGCCGGAAGCGCTGTGCGCAGCCACGAAATACCGGGTCAACGCTTCGTTACAGGTGGTTTACGCGCACCTCTTGACCGCATGGGGGAGCGACTTTCAGGATGTCTCCCATCGCGCAACACGCCGCGCTATACGCAACTCGAGGGTAACCCATGACCGTTGAACCGGTCGGATTCCCCGCATCTCGAGTCCGCCATGCCAGCTCCCCACGCACCGGTCCCTGCGAGCGCAGGAGAACAGAGGAGTGAGCCATGCCGCAAGAAGCCCGCGCCGTCGTCGCGGTCAAAAAAGGTGCCCCCGTGGAGGTGGTGCCGATCATCGTGCCCGACCCCGGCCCCGGCGAGGTGCTGGTGGCCGTCCAGGCGTGCGGGGTGTGCCACACCGATCTGCACTACCGGGAGGGCGCGATCAGTGACGAGTTCCCGTATCTGCTCGGGCACGAGGCGGCGGGGACCATCGAGACCGTCGGCCCGGGCGTCACCGGACTCGCCCCCGGCGACTACGTCGTCCTGGCCTGGCGCGCCCCCTGCGGCGGCTGCCGCTCCTGCCGCCGGGGCCGCCCCTGGTACTGCTTCGACAGCCGCAACGCCGTCCAGCCGATGACCCTCGCGGACGGCACCCCGCTCAGCCCGGCCCTGGGCATCGGGGCGTTCGCCGAGAAGACACTGGTCGCGGCGGGCCAGGCGGTGAAGATCGACCCGTCCGCGCGCCCCGAAGCGGCGGGCCTGATCGGCTGCGGGGTGATGGCCGGTTACGGCGCGGCCGTGCACACCGGGCAGGTCTCCAACGGCGACACGGTGGCCGTCATCGGGTGCGGCGGGGTCGGCAACGCGGCCATCACCGGGGCCTCGCTGGCCGGGGCGCGCCGGGTGATCGCGGTCGATATCGACGACACGAAGCTGGACGCGGCCACCCGCTTCGGCGCCACCGACACCGTCAACTCCCGTGGTACCGATCCGGTCGAGGCGGTGCGCGAACTGACCGGCGGCTTCGGCGCCGATGTGGTCATCGACGCGGTGGGCCGCCCCGAGACCTACCGGCAGGGCTTCTACATGCGCGACCACGCCGGGGTGCTGGTGCAGGTCGGCGTGCCGGACCCGGAGATGCGGATCGACCTGCCGCTGATCGACCTGTTCTCGCGCGGCGGCGCCCTCAAGTCGTCCTGGTACGGCGACTGTCTGCCCAGCCGGGACTTCCCCGTCCTGGTCGACCTCCACCTCAGCCGCAAGCTGGACCTGGAGGCCTTCATCAGCGAGACGATCACGCTGGACGAGGTGGAGCCGGCGTTCGCCAAGATGCAGCGCGGTGAGGTGCTGCGGTCGGTGGTGGTCCTGTGAGCGCCGACGCCATCAGCAGGCAGCAGCGCGTCGTCATCGTCGGCGCCGGTATCGTCGGCTGCTCACTGGCCGACGAACTGACCGCCCGCGGCTGGAGTGAGGTCGTCGTCCTGGAACAGGGGCCGCTGCCGGCCCCCGGCGGCTCGACCTCGCACGCGCCCGGACTGGTCTTCCAGACCAGCCCCTCCAAGACCCTCACCGACTTCGCCGCCTACACCGTCGCCAAGTTCTCCGCCCTCGAGGTGGACGGGCTGTCCTGCTTCAACCCGGTGGGCGGACTGGAGATCGCCACCAGCGAGGAGCGCTGGGCCGATCTGCACCGCAAGGCCGGGCTCGCCGCCTCCTGGGGCGTACGGGCCGAACTGCTCGGCCCCGAGCGCTGCGCCCAGCTCTGGCCCCTGCTGGACCAGGAGAAGATCCTCGGCGGGCTGCACACCCCGGACGACGGACTCGCCCGCGCCCTGCTCGCCTCCCGTGCCCAGATGGAGCGGGCCACCGAGCGCGGCGCCCGCTTCCTGGGCCGGCACACCGTGACCGGGATCGAGCAGGAGGACGGACGGGTCACCGGGGTGGTCACCGACCGGGGCCGCTTCGACGCCGACATCGTGGTCTCCGCCGCCGGTTTCTGGGGCCCGCTGATCGGCGCGATGGCCGGGGTGCCGGTGCCGCTGCTGCCGCTGGCCCACCAGTACGCCAAGACCGCGCCGCTGCCGGAGCTGGCGGGACGGGGCGACCCGCGCACCGAGGCGAACCGGCCGATCCTGCGCTTCCAGGACCGCGATCTGTACTACCGCGAGCACACCGACCGCATCGGCATCGGCTCCTACGCACACCGGCCGATGCCGGTCGACGCGGCCGCGGTGCCCGCCTACGACGACGCCCCCGTGATGCCGTCCTCGCTGCCGTTCACCGCGGAGGACTTCGCGCCCAGCTGGGAGGACAGCGTCGGGCTGCTTCCGGCGCTCGGCGCGAGCCGCGTCGAGGAGGGTTTCAACGGCGTCTTCTCCTTCACTCCCGACGGGATGCCGGTCATCGGCGAGTCCCGTGAGGTGCGCGGCTTCTGGCTGGCCGAGGCGGTGTGGGTCACCCACTCCGCGGGCGTCGCCAGGGCCGTCGCCGAGTGGATGACCGACGGACGGCCCACCACCGATGTCCACGGATGCGATCTCTACCGCTTCGAGGACGTCCAGCGCTCCCCCGCCTATGTGGCCGAGCGCGGCGCCCAGAACTTTGTCGAGGTCTACGACGTCATCCACCCGCTGCAACCCATGGAGCGGCCCCGGCCGTTGCGGATCAGCCCGTTCCATGTCCGCCAGCGGGAGCTGGGCGCCTTCTTCCTGGAGGGCGGGGGCTGGGAGCGGCCGCACTGGTACGAGGCCAACGCCCCGCTCGCCGAGGGACTCGAACTGCCCGAGCGCGACGCCTGGTCGGCCCGCTACTGGTCGCCGATCGCCGCTGCCGAGGCCCGGATCACCCGGGAGCGGGTCGCGCTGTACGACATGACCCCGCTCAAGCGGCTGGAGGTCAGCGGGCGCGGCGCGCTCGCCTTCCTCCAGCGGATGACCACCAACCAGCTGGCGAAGAAGCCCGGTTCGGTCACCTACACCCTGCTGCTGGACGAGGCCGGGGGTGTGCGCAGCGATCTGACCGTCGCGCGGCTGGCGGAGAACCGCTTCCAGGTGGGCGCCAACGGCGGTCTGGACCTGGACTGGCTGCTGCGGCACGCACCGGACGACGTGCACATCGCCGACATCACCCCCGGCACCTGCTGCATCGGGGTGTGGGGCCCGCTCGCCCGGGACCTGGTGCAGCCGCTCACCCGTGACGACTTCTCCCACGGCGCGTTCGGCTACTTCAAGGCCCGGCAGACCTTCCTCGGCCATGTGCCGGTCACCGCGATGCGGCTGAGCTATGTCGGCGAACTGGGCTGGGAGCTGTACACCACCGCCGATATGGGCCTGCGGCTGTGGGACACCCTGTGGGAGGCGGGACAGCGGCACGGTGTGATCGCCGCCGGGCGCTCGGCCTTCAACAGCCTGCGGCTGGAGAAGGGGTACCGCGCCTGGGGCCATGACATGACTACCGAGCACGACCCGTACGAGGCCGGGGTCGGCTTCGCCGTCCGGAAGGACAAGGGCGACTTCATCGGGCGGGCAGCGCTCGAGGGCCGTTCGGAGGAGACCGCGCGGCGCAGGCTGACCTGTCTCACCCTGGACGATCCGGCCGCACTGGTCATGGGCGGCGAGCCGGTGTTCGTCGACGGCGTCCCCGCGGGCTATGTGACCAGCGCCGCCTACGGCTACACCGTCGGCCGCACGGTCGCCTACGCCTGGCTGCCCGCCGCGGCCGCCGCCCCCGGCACCGCCGTGCACCTCGAGTACTTCGGCGAGAAGGTCCCCGCGACCGTCGCCGCCGAGCCCCTCTTCGATCCGAAGATGGCGCGGATCCGCCGCTGATCTCCCCGGCGTCCCCGTCTCCCCGTCCCTTCGAGTTCTTCGACCCCGCCGGCTGATCGCCGCGCCCGTCTGAGGAGAACCCCATGACTGTGGCTCCCGCATCCACTGCCGCCACATCACCCAGTCTGATCAGCACTCTCCCCGGCCACTGGTACACCTCTCCCGGGATCTTCCGCCAGGAGCAGGAGCACCTGTTCGAGGCCCTGTGGTACTGCGCCGTGCGCAGCGCCGACCTGGACCGCCCCGGAGCGTTCCGCACCGTGCAGGTCGGCCGGGAGAGTGTACTGATCACCCGGAACCGCCGCGGCGAACTGCGCGCGTTCCTCAACATCTGCCGCCATCGCGGCGCCCGGCTGTGCACCGAGGAGTCCGGTACGGTCCGGCGCTCGCTCCAGTGCCCGTACCACGCCTGGACCTACGACCTGGACGGCAGGCTCACCGCCGCCCCCAACCTCCAGAGGATGCCCGATATCGACCGGGTCGAGCGCGGGCTGATCCCGGTGACCCTGCGGGAGTGGCTCGGCTACGCCTGGGTGTGCCTGGCCGACCAGCCGCCGTCCTTCGAGGAGACGGTGATCGGCTCGGTCGCCGAACGGCTGGGCGACGCCGAGGCGGTGGAGCGCTACGACGTGGCGGAGCTGGCCCTGGGCCGCCGGATCTCCTACGACATCCGGGCCAACTGGAAGCTCATCGTCGAGAACTTCATGGAGTGCTACCACTGCGCGACGATCCACCCGGAGCTGACCGAGGTGCTCCCGGAGTTCGCGGACGGTCTGGCCGCGCAGTACTTCGTCGGCCACGGCGCGGAGTTCGCCGAGGAGGCCGAGGGCTTCACGGTGGACGGCAGCGCGGGATTCGACCGGATCACCGGGATCGCCGAGGAACAGGACCGCCGCTACTACGCGATCACGGTGCGGCCGCAGGTGTTCATCAACCTGGTGCCCGACCATGTGATCGTCCACCGGATGTTCCCGCTCGCCGCCGACCGCACCCTGGTGGAGTGCGACTGGCTGTACGCACCGGAAGTCGTGGCCTCCGACCGGGATCTGTCGAAGTCGGTCGAGCTGTTCCACCGCGTGAACACGCAGGACTTCGACGCCTGTGAGCGCACCCAGCCCGCCATGGACTCGCGGGCGTACCGGCGCGGTGGAGTGCTCGTCCCCAGCGAACACCACATCGGCGCCTTCCACCAATGGGTGACCGACCATGTCCCGACCCCGACAGCGGAGGAATGCCCGTGACTGATCTCTTCATCGGTGGCCAGTGGACCGAAGCGATCGACCAGCGCACCCGGGAGATCCGCTGCCCGGCCGACGGCACGCTGGTGGCGGTCGTCGACGAGGGCGGCGCCAAGGACGCGGCCGAGGCCGTGGCCGCCGCCCGGCAGGCGTTCGACCAGGGGCCGTGGCCCCGTACCCCGGCGGCCACCCGCGGCGATCTGCTGCTGCGCGTGGCGGATCTGCTGGAGCGGGACCGGGCCGAGCTCGCCCGTGCCGAGTCCCTGGACACCGGCAAACGGCTGGCGGAGAGCGAACTCGACATCGACGATGTCGCGGCGTGCTTCCGCTACTACGGCAGACTGGTGCGCACCGAGGTGGACCGGGAGGTGGACACCGGTCTTGAGCACGCCGTCAGCCGGGTGGTCCATGAACCGGTCGGGGTGTGTGCGCTGATCACCCCGTGGAACTATCCGCTGTTGCAGACCTCGTGGAAGGTGGCGCCCGCGCTCGCCGCGGGCAATACCTTCGTCCTCAAACCCAGTGAGCTGACGCCGAGTACGGCCATTGCCCTGATGCGGCTGCTGGCGGAGGCGGGGCTGCCGGGCGGGGTCGCCAATCTGGTGCTGGGCCCGGGGGCCGAGGCCGGGGCGCCGCTGACCGACAACCCCGATGTGGACATGGTGTCCTTCACCGGGGGGCTGCGGACCGGGCGGCGGATCATGGCCGCGGCCTCGGGCACGGTGAAGCGGACCTCGCTGGAGCTGGGCGGCAAGAACCCCAATGTCGTCTTCGCCGACGCGGACTTCGAGACGGCCGTGGACTACGCGCTCACCGCGGTCTTCCTGCACTCCGGACAGGTGTGCTCGGCCGGTGCCCGGCTGCTGGTGGAGGACTCGCTGCACGACGCGTTCGTCGACGAGGTGGTGCGCCGCGCCCGCGGGATCCGGCTGGGCGGGCCGTTCGACGAACGGGCCCGGACCGGTCCGCTGATCTCGGCCGCGCACCGGTCCAAGGTCGAGGCGTACGTGGCGGCGGGGATCGCGGAGGGGGCGCGGCTGCGCTGCGGCGGGACCCGGCCGGACGACCCGGCCCTCCGGGACGGCTTCTACTACCTGCCGACCGTGCTGGACGAGTGCCACAGCGGGATGTCGGTGCTGGCCGACGAGTCCTTCGGGCCGGTGCTCACGGTGGAACGTTTCGCCTCCGAGGACGAGGCGGTCCGGCTGGCCAACGACACCATCTACGGACTCGCGGGGGCGGTGTGGTCCGGTGACGAGGGGCGGGCCCAGCGGGTCGCGTCCCGGCTGCGGCTGGGCACCGTATGGATCAACGACTACCACCCCTATCTGCCGCAGGCGGAGTGGGGCGGGTTCAAACAGTCCGGGACCGGGCGGGAGCTGGGGCCCAGCGGCCTCGCGGAGTACCGCGAGGCCAAGCACATCTGGCGCAACACCCGTCCGCGTCCCCAGGGCTGGTTCGCCTGAATTTGGAGTCCGCGCATGCCCCCTTCCCAGGACGACGCCGAACTCGCGGAGTTCGGCTACCGCCCCGAACTGAAAAGAACGCTGGGCAACTTCCACACCTTCGCCGCCGGAATCAGCTACATCTCCATCCTCACCGGCACCTTCCAGCTCTTCTACTTCGGCTACGGCCAGGGCGGGCCCGCCTACTGGTGGTCCTGGCCGATGGTCTTCGCAGGACAGCTCATGGTGGCGCTGTGCTTCGCCGAGCTGGCCGCCCGCTATCCGGTCGCGGGCTCGGTCTACAACTGGTCCAAACGGCTGGGCAACGCCCATGTGGGCTGGCTGGCCGGATGGATGATGCTGGTCGCCTCGATCGTCTCGCTGGCCGCGGTGGCCCTGGCCTACCAGCTGACGCTGCCGCAGATTTCCTCGTCGTTCCAGTTCATCGGGGACGGCACCGGGCAGTACGACACGGCGACCAACGCGGTGCTGCTGGCCGCGGTGCTCATCCTCTTCACCACCGTGGTCAACGCCTTCGGGGTCAAGCTGATGGCCCGGATCAACACCGCGGGTGTTTTCCTCGAACTCATCGCCACCGTGGTGCTGATCGCCCTCTTCGCCGTCCATGTGGTGCGCGGGCCGGAGGTGGTCACCGAGACCGCGCACACCGGCTCCGGCCAGAACCTCGGCTATCTGGGCGCCTTCCTCACCGCCTCGCTCGCCTCCGCGTATGTGATGTACGGCTTCGACACCGCGGCCTCGCTCGGTGAGGAGTCCCTGGACCCCTCGCGCAACGCGCCCCGCGCGATCCTGCGCGCGCTCATCGCCTCCTTCGTCCTGGGAGGGCTGATCCTGCTGCTGGCGCTGATGAGCGTGGGCAGTCTGACCGGCGAAGGGCTGTCCACCGACGGACTCCAGTACATCGTGCTCGACGTACTGGGCCCGACGGTCGGCAAGGCGATGCTGTGGTGTGTGCTGATCGCGGTGACCGTGTGCGCGCTGGCGGTGCACACCGCCGCCGTCCGGCTCGCGTTCGCCATGGCGCGGGACAACAATCTGCCCGCCGCCTCGCTGATGGCCCGGGTCAGTCCGCGGTTCAAGACCCCGGTGCTGCCCGCGGTGATCGTGGGTGTGCTCGCGCTGGCCGTCCTGGCCGTCAACATCCGGCAGCCGCAGATCTTCTCCGTGGTGACCAGCATCGGCATCATCATGATCTATCTCGCCTATCTGCTGGTCACCCTGCCGATGCTGGTGGCGCGGCTGCGCGGCCGGTGGACCCCGGCGGGCGAGGGGCGGTTCTCCCTCGGCCGGTTCGGACTGCCGGTCAATCTGATCGCGGTGCTGTGGGGCGCGGGCATGATGATCAACCTCGCCTGGCCGCGGGACGCGGTCTACAACCCGGCGCCCCCGCACCACTGGTATCTGCGCTGGGGCGCGTTCCTCTTCGTGGGGACCGTCGCGCTCGGCGGCTTCGCCTACTACTGGTTCGTCCAGCGCCAACGCACCGGTGTACTGGCCGAGCACGCGGCCGCCGGCGACCCCGAGCCGTCCGGCACCCCGGTCCCCGCCGTCAGCGACTAGCAGGAACTGAAGGAGGAGAAGACATGGACGAGTTCGACTATGTGGTGGTCGGCGGCGGTACGGCCGGCAATGTGGTCGCGGCGCGGCTGAGCGAGGACCCTTCGGTCACGGTGTGCGTCCTGGAGGCGGGCCCCTCCGACGTCGGCGACGACAACGTACTGCGGCTGGACCGCTGGATGGGGCTGCTGGAGTCCGGCTACGACTGGGACTACCCGGTGGAGCCGCAGGAGTCCGGCAACAGCTTTATGCGGCACGCCCGCGCCAAGGTGCTCGGCGGCTGTTCCTCGCACAACTCCTGCATCGCCTTCTGGGCCCCGGCGGAGGACCTGGACGAGTGGGCGGCGGGCGGCTGTACGGGCTGGCAGTCCGACGAAACCTTTCCGCTGTACCGCCGTCTGGAGACCAACGACGCGCCCGGCGACCACCACGGGCGCGGCGGCCCGGTCACCATCCGCACCGTGCCGCCGAAGGATCCGTGCGGGGCCGCGCTGCTGGAGGCGTGTGCGGAGGCGGGCATCCCCACCACCCCGTTCAACACCGGCACCACGGTGGTCCGCGGCGCCCACTGGTTCCAGATCAACTCCGATGAGAACAACACCCGTCAGTCGTCCTCGGTCGCCTATCTCCATCCCCTGATGGGAAAGCGGCCCAATCTGGAGATACGCACCGGGGTGCAGGCGAAACGGCTGGTGCTGGAGGGCGACCGGCGCTGTCGCGGGGTCGACTACCTCTCCCCCGATCTGATCCACACCCTCCGGGTGCGGGCACGGCGGGAGGTGATCGTCTCCTGCGGTGCGATCGACTCCCCGAAGCTGCTGATGCTCTCCGGGATCGGCCCGGCGGACCATCTGCGCGAGACCGGCGTCGAGGTGGCCGTGGACGCGCCGGGCGTCGGTGAGAACCTCCAGGACCACCCGGAGGGCGTGATCATGTGGGAGGCGAAGCAGCCCATGGTCACCAGCTCCACGCAGTGGTGGGAGATCGGTATCTTCGCGGGCACCGAACCGGGCCTGGACCGCCCGGACCTGATGTTCCACTACGGCTCGGTGCCGTTCGACATGAACACCTACCGGCGCGGCTATCCGACCTCCGAGAACGCCTTCTGCCTCACCCCCAATGTGACGCGTGCCCGCTCCACCGGCACGGTCCGGCTGCGCACCCGCGACTTCCGCGACAAACCCCGGGTGGATCCGCGCTACTTCACCCATGAGCACGACATCCGGGTGATGACGTACGGGCTGCGGCTGGCGCGGGAGATCGCGGCCCGGCCGGCACTGGCCGAGTGGGCGGGCGCCGAACTCGCCCCGGGCCCCGATGTGCACACCGACGAGGAGCTGTTCGGCTACATCCGTGACACCCACAACACCGTCTACCACCCGGCGTGCACGGTGAAGATGGGAGCGCGGGACGACCCGTCGGCGCCGCTCGATCCCCAGCTGCGGGTGAAGGGGGTGACCGGACTGCGGGTGTGCGACGGCTCGGTGATGCCTCATCTGGTCGCCGTCAACCCGTGCATCACCACGATGATGATCGGTGAGAAGTGTGCCGACATGATCAAGCAGGGAAGCTAGGGCCCAGGCTTCAACGGGCCCTCGTGGGCGACTCCTTACCCCCCTTCCGGACGGTCCGGAAGGGGGCGCCCGTGATGTCCGACTCGTCCGTTCGGGTGACCCGCTGTCCGGAGCGTTGCCTTCCTTATCACCGGAATGGGTTACTGAATCCGTCCGATTCCGGTGGGCCGCCCATCCTTTCCGGAGGAGTGGAGGCGCCTGCCCGAATACGGAAGCATCCGTGCGATGCCTCCGCGCCCCGCGCTCCTCCGAAACAGGACGTGCAGGGACCGGCCAAGGCGGTGTGCGCGTGCGGGCGCCGCTTCGGCGCGGCGGGCCCCGCGAGCTGGTCTGGAGCCGTCATGCTGACGCCGTATCGCCCGTGCGGGCTGGTCATCGTCACCGACCGTGGCGGGGATTGCCTCGCCGTCGTCGACCCCGATTCCCACAGGCTCGTCCGCACCCTCCGCACCCCGATCCCGCTCGTGGCGCGGTCGGCCGCCCCCGACCGGCTGGTGGTCTGCACCGCGGCCGATGTCACCGGGGTACCCGCGACACTGGACACCGCCGCCCTGTTCGGCTCCCTCCCCCGTCCCCGCCCGGGCGCCGGACCGCTGCTCGCCCCCGCGCGGTTCGGGGCGGCCGACGATCCGCCCGGCATCCTCCTCGAGGCGATGTCCGGTGTCTTCCCCGACCAGGGCCCGTACAGCGGCGGAACGCTGGTGACCATCATCGGACACCACTTCACCCTCGCCACCGACGTGTCCTTCGGCCCCCATCCCGCGGCCAGCTTCTCCGTCCTGGACGACCAGACGATCGTGGCGGTGAGCCCCTGGGGCACCGGAGCGGTGCCGGTCACGGTGACCACCCCCGGTGGTACCGCCCCCATCGGCACCTTCTACTACATCCCCTGGCCCCGTCTGAAGACCGTGGTGCCCGATGCCGGACCGATCGGCGGCGGCAATGTCGTCGAGCTGACCGGCATCAATCTGAGCACCGCGCAGCTGGTGTACTTCGGTGACTCCTTCGCGTTCCCCACCGCAGTCTCCGATCAGCAGCTGCTGGTGACCGCTCCGCCCGCGACCGCGGCGGGCACCGTCCCGGTCTACGTCGCCACCGCCGGCGGGGTGAGCAACCGGCTGGCCTACACCTACGAGCCGGTCCCCAGCGTCACCGACGTCACCCCGTCCACCGGGCCGATCGCGGGCGGCAGCATCATCGTGCTCACCGGCACCGGGCTCTCCCGCGTCACGGGCGTCAGCATCGGCGGTGTCCCCGCGGTGTCCTTCCGCGCCTCCTCCGACACCCTGGTCGTGGTGGTGACACCGCCGGGGACGCCGGGCTCCGCCGACATCACCGTGACCACTCCCGGCGGCACCGTGACCCTGCCCGGCGCATTCGGCTACCTGGCGCCGACGGAGACGGCTGTCAGCTCCGCGCCCGACCCCTCCGTCGTCGGCGAACCGGTGACGTTCACCGCGACGGTCACGGGTGTCCCGCCCACCACGGGCACCCCGACCGGCACCGTCACCTTGGCCTTCGGCGACGGCACGGATCCCGTCACGGTGGCGCTGACCGACGGCACGGCCACGGTCGGCCACGCCTACACCGCACCGTCCCAGGCCCCCTACGCCATCACCGCCACCTACAACGGCGAGGTGCTGTTCTTCCCGTCCACCGGCACGGACACCCAGGTGGTGACGGCGGCCTCGACCACCACCGCACTGACCGGTGCCCCCGACCCGTCCCAGACCGGACAGCCGGTCACCTTCGTCGCGCGGGTGGCTCCGGTGGCACCGGGCGCCGGAACCCCGACCGGCACGGTGACCCTCGACTTCGGCGACGGCGCCCCGACCGCCACCCTGCCGCTGTCGGGCGGCGCCGCGACGGTGGACCACGCCTACGCCGACACCGGCGGCAGCCCGTACACGGTCACCGCCGACTACAGCGGCGACGCCAACTTCAACCCCTCGGCGGGCTCCGACACCCAGACCGTCGGGCAGGCGTCCACCAGTGTCGCGGTCGGCATCTCGCCCCTCCCTTCGGTGGCCGGACAGCCGGTGACCGTGACCGCCACCGTCACCGCCGTGGCACCCGGGGCGGGAACCCCGACCGGCAGCGTCACCTTCGACTTCGGCGACGGCTCACCGCCCGCCGTCGTCACCCTGACCGGCGGCACCGCCGAGACCACCCACACCTTCACCGGCACCGCTGGCAGCCCGTACACCATCACCGCCAGCTACAGCGGTGACCCCGACTTCTCCGCCGCCGCGGGGACGTCCGCCGCGACGGTGGGACCGTCCTCCACGACAACAACCGTGAGCTCCGGCCCCGATCCGTCGGTGGCGGGCGAGCCGGTGACCATCACCGCGACGATCGCCGCCGTCCCGCCCGGGGCGGGTGTCCCCACCGGCACCGTCACCTTCGACTTCGACGACGGGACGGCGCCCGTCACCGTACCGCTGTCGGGCGGCAGCGCGGAGACCACCCACACCTATTCCGGCACCAGTGGCAGTCCGTTCTCCCTCACGGCCACGTACAACGGCGACACCGACTTCACCGGGTCCCTCGGCAACGACTCCCACACCGTGCAGCTCTCCGGCACCGTCACCACCCTGACCTCCACCCCCGACCCCTCCGCCGTGGGTGAACCGGTGGACTTCACCGCGACCGTCGCGGCCCTGCCGCCCGGGGCGGGCATCCCCACCGGCACCGTCACCTTCGACTTCGGCGACGGCACCCCGATCGTCACCGTTGTCGTGGGGGGTGTCGCCGAGGCCACGCACTCCTTCTCCGCCGCCGCCGGGACCCCCTACACCGTCACGGCCACCTACAACGGAGACGCCGACTTCGCCACCTCCGCGGGCACCGACCTCCAGACGGTCCAGACCGCCGACACCACCACCGCCGTCACCTCGACCCCCGATCCCTCCGCGGTGGGGGAGGCGACGACGTTCGTGGCAGAGATCACCCCCGTGGCCCCGGCGGCCGGTTCACCCACGGGAGAGGTGACCTTCGAGTTCAGCGACGGCGCCGCGCCGGTCACCGTGCCCGTCACCGGCGGCGTCGCCACGGTCACCCGCCCCAACCCGGACGTGACGGACAGCCCGTACACGGCCGACGTCACCTACGGCGGCGACAACAACTTCAACCCCTCCGCGGGCTCGGACACCCATGTGGTGACCCAAGGGGTGTCGAAGACGGTGGTGACCACCGCGCCCAACCCCTCGGTGACCGGCCAGGTGGTCACCCTCAGCGCGACCGTGGCAGCCGGCCCGCCCGCCTCGGGCACCCCGACCGGCACCGTCACCTTCGACTACGGCGACGGGACGGCGACCGTCACCGTGCCGCTGTCGGGCGGCGGCGCCGAGGTGAGCCACGCCTACGCCAACGCCTCGCAGACCCCGTACCAGGTCACCGTCACCTACGACGGTGACGTCAACTTCGTGCCGTCCACCGGCACCGCGCTCCACAGCGTCGATCCGGCCGCGACCACCACCACGGTCACCGCCGCCCCCGACCCCTCCGTGACCGGTGAGGCGGTCACCGTCACGGTGACCCCCGACGGGCCCGGGGCCGGGATCCCCACGGGCCAGGTCACCCTCGACTTCGGCGACGGCACCCCGATCCTCACGGCCGAGCTCGTGAACGGCACGGTGACGGTCCACCACGCCTACACCAGCGCGAGCGGCAGCCCGTACACCGTCACGGGTGCCTACGCCGGGGACGAAGACTTCGCCCCGTCCGAGGACACCATCTCCCATATCGTCGACCCGGCAGACACCACCACCACGGTGACCTCGTCGGCGGACCCCGCGGCGGTGGGCCAGACCGTGACGCTGATCGCGCGGGTGACTCCGGTGCCGCCGGGCGCCGGTGCGCCCACCGGGACGGTGGTCTTCGACTTCGGCGACGGCTCGTCCCCCGTCACCGTGCCGGTCTCGGGCGGTATCGCCACGACGACGCACTCCTACGGCAGCACCGCCGGCAGCCCCTACACCGTCACCGCGTCCTACAGCGGGGACGAGGACTTCGACACGTCCACCGGGACCGCCGCCCAGCGGGTGGAAGCGGACGTGTCCAGCACCTCGACAACGGTGACCTCCTCCCCGGACCCGTCCGTCGTCGGCCAGACGGTCACCTTCACCGCGACCGTGGCGGTCCTGCCGCCCGCCTCGGGCACCGCGACCGGCACGGTGACCTTCGAGTTCGGCGACGGCACCGCACCGGTGACCAGCCCGGTCAGCGGCGCCGGCACCGCGACGGCCACCCATGTCTACACCGCGGCCGTGGGAAGCCCCTACACGGTCACCGCCGTGTACGGCGGTGACGCCGACTTCGCCGGGTCGGCCGGGGTCGACTCCCAGACGGTGAACCTGGCGGCCACCACCACAACGCTGACCTCCGCCCCGGATCCGTCGGTGACCGGCGAACCGGTCACCTTCACCGCGGCCGTGGCACCGGTGACGGTGGGCGCCGGGACTCCGACCGGGACCGTCACCTTCGACTTCGGCGACGGTTCGGACCCCATCCTGGCGCCGGTGGCCGACGGGACCGCGACCGCCGTCCATCCGTACGCCGGTCCGTCCGGCAGCCCGTACACCATCACCGCCACCTACAACGGCGACGCGAGCTTCAGCGCCTCCACGGACACCGAGACCCAGACGGTGAACCAGGCGGCCACCTCCACCGCCCTCTTCTCCTCGCCCGACCCGACCGTGGTCGGCGAGCCGGTGACGGTCACCGCGGCCGTCATGCCGGTGGCCCCGGGGGCGGGGACCCCGTCCGGCACGGTCACCTTCGACCTCGGCGACGGGACGGCGACCGTCACCGTCAACACCGTGGGCGGTCTGGCGACGGTCACCCACCCGTACGCCACCGCCTCCGGCAGCCCGTACACCATCACCGCCACCTACAACGGCGACACCGGCTTCGCAGCCTCCACCACCACCGACACCCACACCGTGCACCCGGCCTCGACCGCCACCACGGTGACCGTCGGTCAGGGCCCCACGGTGGTGGGCGAGCCGGTGACCGTCACCGCGACGGTCGCCACCGTGCCGCCGGGCGCCGGGACCCCGACCGGCACGGTCACCATCAACTTCGGTGACGCCACGGCACCCGTCACGGCTCCCCTGGTCGGCGGGGCCGTCACCCTCACCCACGCCTACACCACCGCCCTCGGCAGCCCGTACACCATCACCGCCACCTACAACGGCACCGCCGACTTCGGCGCCTCGGTGGCAACGGCCACCCATACGGTGACCCAGGACGCCACCACCACCTCGGTGACCGCCGCGCCCCATCCCTCCGTGGTGGGCCAACCGGTCGGCTACACCGCGACGGTGGCCCCGGTGGGGCCGGGCGGCGGCTCGCCGACGGGGACGGTCACCTTCGACTTCGGCGACGGCACAACGGCCGCCGTCCCCGTCGTCGCCGGGGTGGCCACCGCCGACCACATCTTCACCGCCACCTCCGGCAGCCCGTACACCGTGGCCGTCACCTACAGCGGCGACATCGACTACACGGGCTCCAGCGACACCTTCACCCAGACCGTCGGCCAGGCCATGTCCACCACGGCGGTGGCCCTGTCTCCCGTGCCGTCGGTGGCCGGGCAACAAGTGACCGTGACCGCGGACGTGTCGGTGGCCGCGCCGGGGGCCGGAACACCGACCGGCACCGTCACCTTCGACTTCGGCGACGGCAGCGCACCCGTCACCGCACCGCTCACCGCCGGACTGGCGGCGGTCACCCACACCTGGACCAGTTCCTCCGGAAGTCCCTACGCCGTCACGGCCGACTACAGCGGGGACGCCGACGTCGCGCCCTCCACCGGCTCCGCCGTCCAGAGCGTGGCCCCGGCGACGACCACCACCGCCGTGGACACCTCGCCCGACCCCTCGGTGTCGGGTGAGCCGGTGGCCGTCACCGCGACGGTCGGGGTGGTGGCACCCGGGGCCGGGACCCCCACCGGCACCGTCACCTTCGACTTCGGCGACGGCACCCCGGAGGTCACCGCGGTGGTGGCGGACGGCAGCGCCACCGTCAGCCACGCCTGGGTGGACACGGTCGGCAGCCCGTACACCGTCACCGCCACCTACAACGGCGACGCCGACTTCACCACCTCCAGCGGCACCGACACCCAGACCGTCGCACCGGCCACGACCAGCACCTCCGTGATCACCCTGCCGAATCCTTCGGTGACGGGCCAGCCGGTGACGTTCATCGCGCGGGTGGCACCGGACGCCCCGGGCGAGGGAACCCCGACCGGGACGGTGACCTTCGACTTCGGCGACGGCAGCGCACCGGACGCCGTCCCCGCCACGGGCGGTGAGGCGACCACCGAGCACGTCTACACCAACCCGACGGGCAGCCCCTACACCGCCACCGTGACCTACGACGGCGACGCCCGCTTCACCGGCTCGGTGAGCACCCTCACGCACACCGTGTCCCAGGCGCTGTCCACGACGGTGGTCAGCTCCGCCCCCGATCCGTCGGCGGCGGGCGAGCCGGTGACCGTCACCGCCACGGTCTCGGCGGTGACGCCGGGGGCCGGAACCCCCACCGGCACCGTCACCTTCGACCTGGGCGACGGCAGCCCCGCGGTCATCACGGCGGTGACCGGGGGCACCGCCACCATCACCCATACCTGGACCACCACCTCCGGGAGTCCGTACGCCATCACGGCCGCCTACAGCGGTGACACCGGGTTCACCGGCTCCACCGGCAGCGACACCCAGACCGTGACCCCGGCCGCGACCACCACCGCCGTGACCACCTCGCCCGACCCCTCGGTGGCGGGCCAGCCGGTGACCGTCACCGCCACGGTCTCGGCGGTGGCGCCGGGGGCCGGAACCCCCACCGGTACCGTCACCTTCACCTTCGGCGACGGCACGCCTTCCGTTGCCGCGCCGCTCGCCGCGGGGCAGGCGACCGTCGCCCACACCTGGGCGGGCACCGCGGGGAGTCCGTACACCGTCACCGCCGACTACCACGGGGACGCCGACTTCAACGCCTCGACCGGCACCGACAGCCAGTCGGTCGACCAGGCCGCCACCGATATGACGCTGGTGTCCTCCCCCGACCCGTCCGTGGCCGGGCAGGAGGTCACCTTCACCGCCAGGGTGGCGGCCGCCGCCCCGGGCGCGGGCGCCCCCACCGGCACCGTCACCTTCGACTTCGGCGACGGCAGCACACCGGTCACGGCCACGGTCTCCGCCGGGGCGGCGACCATCAGCCACTCCTACGCGGACTCCGACGGGAGCCCCTACACGGTCACCGCGAACTACAGCGGGGACGCCGACTTCGCCCCGGCCACCACCACCGACCTCCACACGGTGTCGGCCGGAGCCGCCACCACCTCGACGACGGTGGTCTCCTCCCCCGACCCCTCGGTGACCGGGCAGCCGGTCATCTTCACCGCCACCGTGGCCCCGACCCCGCCCGGCGGCGGAGTGCCCACCGGTACGGTCTCCTTCGACTTCGGCGACGGCACGGCGATCATCACGGCACCGGCCATCGGCGGGGTGGCGACGGTCGCCCACTCCTATACAGCGACGGGCAGCCTTTACACGGTCACCGCCAGCTACAGCGGCGACGGCGACTTCAGCTCCTCCGCGGGCTCGGACACCCACACGGTGGGCCCGGCGTCGACGACCACCACGGTCACCTCCGCACCGGATCCGTCGGTGACCGGCCAGCCGGTGACCCTCACCGCGGCCGTGGCGCCGGTCGCGCCGGGTGCGGGTGTGCCCACCGGGATCGTCACCTTCGACTTCGGCGACGGCAGCCCCACCGCGATGGCGCCCGTCTCCGGTGGCGTGGCCCGGATCACCCATACGTACACCGCCGCGGGCGGCCCCTTCACGGTCACCGCCGACTACAACGGCGACGCCGGCTTCACCGCTTCCAGCGGCACCGACACCCAGACGGTCGGCCGGGCCTCCACGACCACCGCGGTGGTCTCCTCCCCCGACCCGACCGTGGCCGGACAAGCCACCACCATCACCGCCACCGTCGCCTCCGCCGCGCCCGGCACCGGAACCCCCACCGGCACCGTCACCTTCACCTTCGGCGACGGCACGCCCACCGTCACCGCACCGGTGAGCAATGGCCTGGCGGTGGTCGCCCACACCTACGCGGGGACGTCCGGCAGTCCGTACACCCTCTCCGCCACCTACAACGGCGACACCAACTTCACCACCTCCAGCGGCACCGACACCCAAACCGTCAACCGGGCCGCCACCACCACGACCGTGGTCTCCACCCCCGACCCCACCGTCACCGGACAAGCCACCACCATCACCGCCACCGTCGCCTCCGTCGCCCCCGGCACCGGAACCCCCACCGGCACCGTCACCTTCACCTTCGGCGACGGCACCGGCAACGCCACCGCCACGCTCTCCGGCGGCGTGGCGACCCTCACCCACACCTACGCGGGGACGTCCGGCAGTCCGTACACCCTCTCCGCCACCTACAACGGCGACACCAACTTCACCACCTCCAGCGGCACCGACACCCAAACCGTCAACCGGGCCGCCACCACCACGACCGTGGTCTCCACCCCCGACCCCACCGTCACCGGACAAGCCACCACCATCACCGCCACCGTCGCCTCCGTCGCCCCCGGCACCGGAACCCCCACCGGCACCGTCACCTTCACCTTCGGCGACGGCACCGGCAACGCCACCGCCACGCTCTCCGGCGGCGTGGCGACCGTCAGCCACACCTACGCCACCAGGACCGGAAGCCCCTTCTCCATCACGGCCACGTACAACGCGGACGCCGACTTCACGGCGTCCAGCGGCACCGACACCCAGACCGTCAACAAGGCGAACACCACCACCACGGTGTTCTCCGCGCCGGATCCCTCGGTGGCGGGCCAGTCGGTGACGTTCACCGCGACGGTGGCGCCGCAGACGCCCGGGAACGGCACCCCGACCGGCACGGTCACCTTCACCTTCGGCGACGGTACGGGCAGCACCACGGCGACGCTCTCCGGCGGGGTCGCGACGGTCACCCATCCCTTCAGCGGAACCTTCGGCAGTCCGTACGCCGTCACGGCCACCTACAACGGCAGCGACAGCTACAACACCTCCAACGGCACCGACACCCAGACCGTCAACAGGGCATCGACCACCACGAGCGTGGTGTCCACACCGGATCCCTCGACGGCCGGGCAGTCGGTGACCCTCACCGCTACCGTGGCATCCGTCCCGCCCGGCGCCGGAACCCCCACCGGTGCCGTCACCTTCAGCTTCGGCGACGGCACCGGCAACGCCACGGCCACGCTCTCCGGCGGCCTCGCCACCGTCACCCACACCTACGCCACCAGGACCGGAAGCCCGTTCCCCGTCACCGCCACCTACAACGGCGACACCAACTTCACCACCTCCAGCGGCACCGACACCCAGACAGTCGGCAAAACCGCGACCACCACCACGGTGACCACGAACCCCGACCCGTCGGTGGTGGGTCAGTCGGTGACCGTCCGGGCGACGGTCGCCGCCGCGACCGGCGCTCCCACCGGGACGGTCACCTTCTCCTTCGGCGACGGGAGCGCCGCCGTCACCGCTCCGCTCGTCGTCGGCATCGCCACCGTGACCCGCACCTACACGACGACGACCGGAAGTCCGTTCACCATCACCGCCACGTACAACGGCAGCGACAGCTACAACACCTCCAGTGGCACCGACACCCAGACGGTCAACCGGGCGACCACCACGACCGCCGTGGTCTCCTCGCCGAACCCCTCGACGACGGGTGACCCGGTGACCGTCACCGCGACCGTTTCCGCGGTCGCCCCGGCGACGGGCACCCCGACCGGAACCGTCACACTCGCCATTCCCGGGCGTACCCCGCAGACCGTGACCCTGGTCAACGGTGTGGCCTCCGGGACGTTCAACCCGCTCCAGAAGGGGACCCACACCGTGACCGCCAACTACAACGGCTCGGTCAACTTCGCACCCTCCGCGGGGAGCACCACGCAGCAGGTGACCAACTAGGCCCTGTCCGGGGACCGGCCCGTGGCCCGGCCCGCCGCTTCGGCTCATTCCTCCGGATGGGCGGTGTCCGCGGGCTCGGCGGTCTCCGGCCGCTTGTACATCCGGGTGGCCGTGATCTGGCCGTGCACCTGCTCACCCTCCGGGTCACGCTCGGGCAGACCCGGCCGCAGATGCTCCTCGACGCTGATGTACTTCAGCCCCGCCCGCAGGTCCGCGTCATTGCGCAACCGGATCACCAGTGGGAACTCGGCCAGCGCCGTGGTGTCGAACAGCCCCGTGGTGTACAGCAGCTGCACGCCCAGGGCGTCGGCGACCGCCCGCTGGAGCTCCAGCAGATAGGTGGCGTTGGCCCGGCCGATGGGGTTGTCGAGGAAGAGCGTGCCCGCGTGCCGGTGCTTGTCACGGCCGCGGTCGTTGCTGCGCAGCGCGGCCATGGTGCAGTACAGGGCGATGGCTGCGGTCAGCAGCTGACCGCCGGAGAACACGTCGCCCATCTGCCCGACCGGCACCCGCTCGGCCCGCAGCACCGCGTCCGGCTTGAGGATCTCGACCGCCACGCCGCGCGGCTGGAGCGCGGCCTGAACTCCGCGCAGCAGCAGGGACATCCCGTCCCGGCGCAGATCGGAGTTCTTCTTCACGGCGGAGCGGGTGGCCTCGTCGATGACCTCGCCCAGTCGCTCCGTCAGCGTCGCCTGGTCCGGGTCGTCGAAGCGGATCCGCAGGAACTCCTGGCCCGACCACTCGCCGAGACCCTCCGGCAGCCGGGACAGCCGCTGGGCCGAACGCAGCGTGGCCAGGCAGGATTCGACAAGGCCGCGCAGCCGGTCGACGATGCTGTCGCGATTGCGCTCCAACTGCTCCAGTTCGTCGGTCAGTACGCGCAGCCGGGGTGCGAACGCCTCGGCCCAGGCCGCCGCGTGCTCGGGCAGGGCTGCCGCGGGCAGTTCGCGGATCTGCTGGCGGGCCGGGGTGCGCACCTGCTCGTAGCGGGTGGAATTGGCGTGCCGTACCAGCACATCGCTCGCCTCCCGGACGGCCGACTCGGCCCCCGAGAGATCGGCGGCGCAGCCGCGCAGCGAACGGCGGGTCTCGGCCGCGGCCTGGCGGGCCTCGGCGAGGTCCCCGGTGTACGGCTCGGGGCGCTCACCCTCGTCGTCCGCGGCACCCGGTCCGTCGCGCAGCAGATCCCGCAGCAGCGCGGCGGTCTCGTCGAAGCCGCCCGCCGCGTCCTCGGCGGCGCGGTGCGAGCGCAGCAGCTCGGCGTGGACGGTGCGGGCGGTGTCCAGCGCGTCGGTGCGGGCGGCCAGTTCGGTGGTGGCGGTGCGCAGCAGCTCCTTGGCCCGCTCGGCGTCGGCCGGGACCAGCTCCTCGGGCAGCTCGGTGTGCGCGTCGCCGTCGCCGGCGGGGGCGAGCCGCTCGGCCTCGCCGCGCAGCCGTCCCAGCTGTTCGCTCGCCGCCGACGCCCGCGTCTCCAGCATCTGCACCAGCGATTCGGCGCGGGCCGCCGCTGCCTGGCGGGAGGGGCCGTCGGCGCCGTCGGTGCCCTCGAGGAGCTGGGCGGCGCGGGTGCGGACCTTGTTGGTGAGCCGGTCGAGGGCGGCGAGGGCCGCACTCTCGTCGCTTTCGGCGCGGGCCTGTTCGGCACGGAGGTCGGCGCCCACGCCGACCTTCTCGTACACCTGGGAGGCGGCGCGGTACGCCTCGCGGAGCGCGGGCAGCGAGGCGGTGGGCGGCTCGGTCTCCTCACCCAGGTCGTCGGGCGCGCCCGCGATCTCGGCCCGCTCGGCGCGCAGGGCGCGGGCGGTACGGCGCGCGTCGTCGGCGGCGCGCTGGGCCGCGCGCCGGTCCTCGTCGGCCGCGCGCGCCCGGTCCACACAGGCGTCGGCCCGCTCCTCCGACTCCGCGGCCTCGTCGGCCAGTTCGCGCAGCCGGGCCTGCCAGGCGGTGCGCCGGCGCAGCCGGTACGCCAGACCGGCCAGCGCGTCCGCCACGCGGCGGGCGCGCTGCGCCGTCTCCTGCCGCTCGTCGCGGACCCGGGCCGCCTCGGTGGCGGCCTCATCGGCCTCGGCGCGGGCCGTCCGCACCTCCACCAGCTCCCGCTGTGCGGCGTCCGCCGTCTGACGGGCCTCCTCGGCCGCGGCCCTCAGCTCGGTGAGCCGCCCCTGCGGGCAGCCGGTGCGCCAGGACGCGAGCCGCGCGGCCAGCGCCCGGTCTGCCTCCAGCCGGGCGGCGAGCGCCCTGATCTCCTCATCGCGGGCGGTGGCGCGGGCGCGCAGCTCACGCCGCTCGTCGTCGGCGGCGCGCTCGTCGTGCATCGCCGGGTTCGGCGGCACCAGGAACACCCCGCTGTCCCGCTCCCCCGGCGCGGGCGTCGGCGCGAGCAGCGCGGCTGCGGTGCCGACGGCCACGGCGGACCGCGGCAGCAGCGACGCCTGCGCCAGCACCCCGCGGGCGCGGGCGTGGGTGTCGGGGTCGGTGATCACGACCCCGTCCACCAGCTCGGGGCGGGCCGCGAGCACGGCGGCGTGGTCGGCGGGGTCGACGGCCTGGGCGAGATAACGCCACCCGGGGAGCGCCGGAATGCCGTGCTCACCGAGGAACTCGACGGCGGCCAGCACATCCGGGCTGGGCGGCAGCAGCCCGCCGTCGCCGAGCGCGGCGAGGATCCGCGAGTCATCGGCGGCGGCGGTCCGCAGCTCGAAGAGCTGCCGCTCGGCGGAGGCGACGCTCTCGTCGAGCAGTTCGCGCAATGCCTCGGCGTTCCGGTCCAGCTCCTGGGCGGTCAACGGCCCTTCGGGCCGCAGGGGTGCGGGGGCGGGCCGGTCCCGCGGCGGACGCGGAGCCTGTGCGGTGTCCTCCCCCAGCTCGGGATCCCAGCAGCCGGGGTCGTCGATGGACTCGCCGGTCGCGCCGTCGTGCTGGGCGCCGGGCCGGGTACGGGCCGCGTCCGCGGGGGCGTTCCCCGTGTCCGCGTGGGGCGCGGAGCCGGACGCCTCCGGCGCGTCCGAGCCCTCGACATCGGCCGAAACGCGCCCGGCCGGCCGCGACTCGGCGGCCACCGCACGGCGACGGCGGCGCTCCTCGCCCACGTCCCCGTCCTCGACCCGGACGGTCACCCGCCCCGGCGGAACGGCGTCCGCCGCCACGGTGCGGGCGGCACCGCCCGCGTCGACGGCCGGGGCCCCGCCCCCGCCGTCCGTCCCGGGCATGGACTGGGCGGCCGCCGGACGGCCGTCCACCGACCGTGTGCCGGCGGCACCATCCGCGTCGGCCGCGGAATCCGGCGCGCATGCCTCCCCTTCCACGCCGCCCTCCCGGACCACCGCACCGGCCCCCGGCGCAGGCGCCCCGGCCGCCTGGTGCGACCCGCCGTCGACGGCCGGGTTCCCGTCCCTGCCGTCCATGTCGGGCCCAGGCTCGGGGGCCCACGCACGGCCGCTCAACGGGACGTTGCCACGCTCACCCGACTCCGCTGTGCGGGCGGCACCGGCCGCGTCGGCCGCGGCAGGTGTCCTGGCCTGGTACGCATCGCCGTGGGCTTCGGGGCCGTCCTCGGCGTGGGTGGCCGTCCGGGCGCGGGGTTCCGCCGTCGGCAGGCTGCCGTCCGCCGCGGACCCGTGCTCCGCCGCGTCAGTGAACGTCCCGCGGGTGTCCCCGCCGTTCTGGGCCGCCCCGCGGGCGGTCGGCCCGGCCAGGACCGGCGCACCGTCATCGGCCTCGTCCTCGTCGTCGTCCTCGGCGTCGTCCTCGGCGTACGGGCCGGGCTCGGGCGCGAATGGGCCGTCGCGGTTCTCCGCGCGGAAGGCGGCGGGGAGTTGGGCCAGGCCCAGCATGTCGTCCGCGTCATCGGTGTCGTCGACCGGGACCGTGATCCACCCGGCCCGGCCGGATTCGGCGGGCAGCGGTCGGCCGCCCCCCTTCGGCGGGGTGGCCCCGGCGGCCGGGATGCGCACGGTCACGGCCGCCGCCCCGCCCGACCGCGCCGCCGACGGGCGGTCGGTGCCGCGGGGGGCGGGGACGGGGGCCGACGGCTGGGGCAGGCCGAGCAGTTCGAGCAGGCGCTGTTCGGCGCCGAGCGCCTCCGCCGTACGCCGCTCCCCCTCGTACGCGGACTCCGCGGCCCGCGCCGCGTCCGCCGCGCGCGCGGCGGCCAGTTCGGTGCGGGCCTGTTCGGCGGCGGCCGTCTTCGCGTGGTCGGCGGTGCGGCGGGCCGTCTCGCGGGCGGCGTCCCAGGCCGCGGTCGCGGTCTTCTCCGCGTCGCTCGCGGCGAGCGCCGCACGGGCCGGGTCGGCGTCCGGGGCCGAGTCGTCGAGCCATCCGGCGCGTACGGCCTCGGCGGTCTCCTGCTCGACCTCGGTGAGCCGCTGCCGCAGATGCTCGGCGTCGCTGCGGGCGCGCTGGGCCGCGGTGGCGGCGGCGGTGGCGTCGCGGTGGGCGCACTCGCCGGTCTCCTGGAGGGCGGCGGAGCGCTCCTCCTCCTCGTTCGCGACCCGTTCGCCGTCCTCGGCCGCCGCGTGCAGGGCGCGTACGAGGTCGCCGGCGGCCTTGGCGCGGGCGGCGAGGGCGGGGGCGGCGTCCCGCTCGGCCTCGCGGATGGCGGCGGCGACGCGCGCGGAGCGGTCGGCGGCGGCGCGGTGGCGCAGCACGGTCTCGGCGGCCTGCCAGGCGGAGTGCAGGGTGCGGGCGTCGTTCAGCTCCCGGCGCTGCGCGGCGGCGCCCTTCTCGGCGGCGGCGAGCGCCAACGAGGCGTGGCGGTAGGCGAGTTCGGCGGCGACGAGGTCGCTGCGGCCGCGCGCCGTCTCCGCCTCGGTGACGGCGTGCGCGGCCGAGGCCACCTGCTGGGCCAGTTCGGCGGCGCGGCCGCGCTCCTCCGCGCCCCGCGCACCGAGGCGCCGGGCGAGCGTACGGGTGCGGCGCTCGGCGCCCGCGTGCACCCCGCGCGCCTGCTCGCGACGGTCGGCCGCCTCGGCGATCCGCGAGAGCAGATCCAGCGAACCGGCGGTGAAGTCCCGTTCGGCCGTCAGCTCGGCGCGGCGGCCCAGCTTGTGCGCGAAGCCGTGGACGAGGTCGGCGAGCCCGTCGGTGTCCCGGGTGTCCGTGACGGCGCGCAGCAGCAGATCGGTGAAGTCGGAGTCGTTCTTGACGGCGAAGAGCCCGGCCGCCTCGCCCTCGTCGGCGTTCATCTCCCGCTGGTAGCGGAAGAGTTCGGGGTCCAGGCCGAGGTCGCCGAGGTGTTCGTTCCAGCGCTCGTGGATCTCCACCCAGACGACGTCCAGATGCGGATACGCCTTGCCCGCCTCGGTGAGCGCGTCGCGGAACCCCTTCATGGTGCGGCGGCGGCCACGGGCGATGGACGCGCCCTCGGCGATCGGCCGCACCGCCACGGACTCGGCGACCGGCAGTGAGTCCAGGCTGAGCCCGGGGCCGGGGCGGAAGGAGTACCACGCCTCGGCGAACTTGCGCGGGTCATTGGAGATCTGACGGCCGCGCCACTCGCTGACCTTGCCGACGACGACGGTCTCGCCGGTCACGGTGTGCTGCCACTCCAGGGCGACATGTCCGCAGTCGTCGGCCAGCAGGAACTTGCGCAGCACACCGGAGCTGGCGCCGCCGAGGGTGTTGCGGTGGCCCGGCAGCATCACGGAGAAGATCAGCTTGAGGAGGACGGACTTGCCGCCGCCGTTCTCCAGGAAGAGCACGCCCGCGGGGGCCGGGCGCCGGGGCGGGCCGACCGGCTCCGCCTCGAAGAACTCCGCCTGGGTGGGCGCGGGGCTGGGCACCGGCTCGCCGACTCCGCGCAGGTCCAGCACGGTGTCGGCGTAGCGCGCACCGGCCGGCCCGATGGAGTAGAGGCGGACCCGGGACAGCTCGTACATGGCGGCAGAACTCTCGTTGTCGGCAGGGGGCGGATGGATCCGGTCGTCAGGAGTGGAACGGCAGACCGGCGTCGGCGACGAGGTCGAGGTCGTCGGTTTCGTCGGGCGGCAGCAGGGTGGCGCTGCCGTCGCCGACGGGCACGACGCCCAGCTCCAGCAGCTCGGTCATGGCGGCCCCGGCCGCCATGTCGCGCACCTGGAGCTGGTAGCGGGCGGTGGTGCGGTACGCGCCCCCGGCGTCGTCCCCGGTGCGCTGGAGGAAGCCGGAGTCGACGAGGAAGGCGACGGCCTTGCCGACGATGCCGGTGGTCGAACCGGCGAGCCTGCGCGCGTCCTTGGTGGCGCCGGTGGCGCTGCGCCGCGCGTACACCCGCCAGGCGGCCTCGAGCCCGGGGGCGTCGGTGGCCGGGTCGGTGTTGTCCCCCTGCTCCTCGGCCCGTTCCTCGAGACGGCGGCACGCCTGGCGGACGAAGGCGTCGATCCCGTTGACGGTGACCCGGCCGATATAGCCGTCGTCGGCGAGGTCCTCGGGGCGGGGGAAGGCAAGGGCGGCGACGGCGAGATGGGCGAGGCCGTGCAGAAAGCGGTCGGCGGAGTCGGTGTTGGCACGGCGGGCGTAGTCGCCCATGCGGACGGCGAAGACGGAGTCCTCGGCGGCCGTGACGGCCATCCCGGCGCGGGTGGACACCTCCAGCACGATCAGGCCGAGCCCGGCGGCGACGGCGTCGGTGAGCCGGGCGAAGGCCGGTTCGTCGCGGTGGCGGCGGAGCAGCTCGGCGTACTCGACGTCACGCGCGGGCAGCAGCTTGGGCTGGAGTCCGAAGGCCACCAGCCGCGCGGCGTCGGCCGCGTCGGCCGGGGTGACCCCGCCCGGCGCAGCACCGGACGCCGCCGCGGGCTCCGGGTGGGCCGCCTCGTCGAGGGCGTCGTACTCGGTCACGGGTGAAGCTCCTTGGGAGGGGCGTACTGCGGGGCGTACTCACGGCTGACGAAGGGGACGGCGGTCCGCGGGGCGTGCGGCATCACGCCACCTCCGCTCGGTCCGCGGCCATTCCGGCGGCGTCCAGCAGGGCCGTGCCGACGATGAGGTCGGCGCCGCCGAACTCCGGGTCGTCGAGTTCGGTGCCGTCGTCGACGGCGAAGAGCAGGCGCTGTTCGCCCTGGCGGTAGGCGGTGCCGACCGGGGGGCTCGCGGCGTGCACGGCCAGGAGGGCGATGAGGTACGGGAGGTCGGCGTCGCGGCGGCGGGCGTCGGTCAGCAGGCCCGAGAGACGGCGGGGGGCGTCGGCCGGGAGGTCGAGCAGTTCCATGGCCATCGCGAGCTGCTCCTCGCTGAAGCGGCTGTCGTCGGGGGTGGCGATCAGATCGGGCTCGGGCATCTCCGCGCCGAGGTGCTCCCGCTCCACGGGCGGGGTGAGCAGCATCTCCACCAGATCGCCCAGCCGGACCGAGGTCGGGGTGCGCGGCCCCGTACCGCGGGCGAAGAAGGCGTCGGTGACCCGGCCCGCGCGCTCGACGGGGAGCGGGAGCAGCGGGGCCAGCAGCTGTCCGTAGAGGTCGAGTCCGGCGCGGGCGGCGGGCGCGGCGAACGCCTGGCGGTCCTGCTCGGCACGGAACAGCGGCCCGGCCTCCAGCAGCCGGGACTGGAGCTGGGTGTGACGGCGGATGCAGTCCTTGACGATGTCGACCAGCTCGGCGGCGCGCCGCTTGTGCTCGGAGTCCCGTCCAGAAGCAGCCTCGTCGCGCGCCTTGCGGATGTTGGTGAGGATCGCGTTCTCGTGGCGGTAGCGGTCGGCGACGTGGTCGAGCGCCTCGTTGATCATCTCGGGGACGGTGGTCAGCCAGTCGACCGCGCGGACGTTCCGCCGGGTGGCGTCGAGGGTGCGGCGCAGGCTCTCCGAGTACTGGACGGTGCGGTAGCGGGCCTGCTCGGCGGCGAGTTGGGCGTCGGCGAGACGGCCGCGGCTGATCAGCACCTCGAGCTTGACCTCGGCGGCGATCTGGGCGCTGGTGACGTCCGTGTCGAGGGCGCCGACCAGGACGTTGACCGCTTCGTCGGTGGTGCGCAGATAGACGGTGCCGCCGGGGCCGGGCACCTCCTCGATCAGCTTGAAGTCGTAGTCACGCCGGACATATGCGCCGTCGGCACCGAAAGTGCCGTAGACCGCGCGGAAGCCGCGGTCCACACTGCCGACGTTGACCAGGTTCTCCAGCACCCAGCGGGCGACGCGCTCGTGCTCGGCGGCGGGGCGCGCGGGGGCCTGGGCGGCGACCCGGGGCAGCAGTCTGGCCACTATCTGGTCGTGGTCGGCTCCGGTGTCGAAGTCCATGTGGAGCGTGACGAGATCGATGGCGGCGAGGGCGACCTCGGCCATCGCGTACACCCCGTACTCCCCCGCCAGGTTGGCCTTGCGCGCGTCGAGGTCGTGCAGCGGCGCGGTGCACGCGAGCGCGCGCAGCCGCCGGGCCAGGCCCTCGTCGGCGGCCGGGCCCGGTGCCGGGCGGGCGGGCCCGGCATGGCCGTTGAGCTGGGGCGCAGTGGCCCCGGGGGGTGGAGATGTCACGTCGCACAGAGTAGGCCGTCGCACCGACAACGGACGAAACGGCACGGAGATCCCGCTATGACGCCCCAGATCCCCCGCAGGTGGGTCCGTGGACACGCGCGCTGGTGCGCGCGTCCGCGCGCGTACACCGGGCCGTCTCCCGTGACTCACCGGCGCGTCAGTCTACGGCTCCGTGGCCGGGTGGTCCGTCCAAGGCGAGCGCCGCGAAGGTGGCGAGCCAGTGGTCGCCGGTGAAGTCGCCGGAGGCGGTGTGCGGAAGTCCGGCGGCGAGGTGGTCACGGGCGGCGGCCGTCAGCACCGGCACCCGTGGGTCACCGGGCGGCAGGGCGGCGGACAGCCTGCGCAGCGCGGCGGCCCTGCTGAGGGAGAGCCCGATGAGATGACCGATCTGCGGGTCGGCGGGGTCGGAGACCACGGGTGGGGTGAGGAGGGCGGCGGACGCGCGGCGCCCGGGACCGGATTCGGTACCGGATGCGGGACCGGGGTCCGAAGGCTCGAGGCCGGGGAGGAAACCCGTCAGCCAGTGGCCGAACTCCGCCCGCGGAAGCACCCGGCAGACCGCCTCCGCCTCGCTGAGCGCCGGGGACAGGAAGTCCTGGCCGGAGGGTTCCCAGTGGACGGGGGCGTCGTGGTCGTCGGCGAACCAGCCGAGAACGGCCTTGGCGGCGGCTTCGGCCAGCGCGCCGCGGCCCGCGGCGGGCGCGCTGTCGAGGACGAGGCCGAGGGCGAAGGCGCTGTTGGCGTGGGTGCCGTGGCGTACCGGGTAGGTGGCCCGCGGCAGCCAGCCGCGCAGCAGCTGTTCGACCGCGTCGGCCGCCGGTTCCAGGGCGGCCGCCCAGCGTTCGCCCGCCACGCCGCCGAGGGCGCGGCATTCGGCCGTCAGCGCGAGCAGCCAGGTCCAGCCGTAGGGGCGTTCGAAGGACGGGTTGGCGCGCAGATAGTCGGCCTCGGCGATGAGCGCGCCGGGTGTGAGATGGCGGTCCAGCACCTCGGTGATCGCGGCGGCGGGGACGCGGTCGGGGCAGCGGAGCAGCAGCCGGACCAGCAGCCAGTGCATATGGACGGCGGAGTGCCAGTCGTAGGAGCCGTAGAAGGCGGGGTGATGGGTGTGCGGCGGCACCAGGTCCTCGGGGCCGCGCAGAAGGTGTGCGGGTGCGTTGGGATAGGCCCGGGTGACGTTGGCCATCGCGACGGCGGCGAACCGGTCGGCGTATTGCCGGAATTCACCCGATATTGGATCCTCGCGGTGCGGGCGTTCCGTGCTCAATGGGTGGCTCCTTCGGCAATGCGCAGATCCGTCCGGGTCCGCATCGCCGTGGCGAGGATGGCGCGCAGCGCCTCGGCGGCCATGGCGACGGGCAGCGACGGCTCGCCCCGGTCCACGACCTGTTCGGGCGCGTACGGGAGGTGGACGAAGCCGCCGCGCATCGTCGGCCGCCGGGTCGCGATCAGATGCGCGAGTCCGTAGAAGACGTGATTGCACACGAAGGTGCCCGCGGTCTGCGACACGGCGGCCGGGATCCCGGCCGCCCGGACGGCGGCGACACACGCCTTGACCGGCAGCGGCGCGAAGTAGGCGGCGGGGCCGCCCGCCACGACCGGTTCGTCGATCGGCTGCCGTCCGGCGTTGTCGGGTATGCGGGCGTCGTCGACGTTGACCGCGACCCGTTCGACGGTGATCTGCGGGCGGCCGCCCGCCTGTCCGACACACAGCACCAGATCGGGGTCGGCCGCCTCCACCGCGGCGGCCAACTCCTCCAGAGCGGTGCCGAAGACACAGCTCAGCCGGACGGAGGTGAGGTCGAGGCCGGGCGGCGGGGCGGCCGCCACGAGGGAGACGGCCGCCCAGGACGGATTGGTCTCCTCGCCCCCGAAGGGTTCAAAACCGGTCAGCAGCACCCGGGTCATGAGAACTCCCTCCCTGACCAGAACCGACCAGAACCGACCAGAGCTGGTCAGAGCTGGTTAGAGCTGGTTAGAGCTGGTCAAAAGGTGAACGGATCAGAAGGCGAAGAGGGAGATGATGGCGATGTTGCAGACCAGCAGCGCCCCCGCGGTGGGGATCTGCGCCTTGATGGGTCCGTATTGGTCCTTGAGTTCCAGCAGCGCGGCGGGCACCAGGTTGAAGTTGGCGGCCATGGGGGTCACCAGCGTTCCGCAGAACCCCGCGAGCATGCCGACGGCGAGCACCACGGGCGCGTCCCCGTGCATCTGCTGAATGAGCACGGGCCACCCGATGGCGGCTGTCATCACCGGGAAGGCGGCGAAGGCGTTGCCCATGATGATGGTGAACAGGGCCATACCGATGCAGTAGACGGCCACGGCGACGTACTTCTGGCCGTCCGGCAGCAGCTGTTCGGTGATCTTCCCGACCTGGGTGCCGACCCCGGCCACCTGGAAGATGGAGCCGAGTACGGCGAGCAGTTGGGGCAGCAGCAGCGCCCAGCCCATGGACTCCAGCAGCGACCGTCCGGCGTGCAGCGGCACCGTCGCACTGCGCTCGCGGACCACGACCATGGCGACCAGCAGTCCGGCGATCGCGCCGAAGCCGAGGCCGAGGATGGTCTCGCTGCCGGTCTCGAGCACCGGGGTGCCGCCGATGTGCCAGTGCTTGACGGCCGAGGCACAGAGGACGGCGACCAGCGGGATGGTGAGCGCGGGGATGAACAGCCGGTTGCCGAGCCGGGCGGCGAAGGCGACACGCTGCTCGGTCGTGGTGGTCCGCGGGACCCCGCGTCCGGTGAGGTCGAAGCCGCCCAGGCAGACCATGACGAGGACGGCGACGCCCAGCGGCTCGGCGGGGGCCTTCTTCTCGACCACCCAGGAGCTGTAGAAGAAGCAGGCGCCCAGCAGTCCCCAGAAGGCGGCGGAGCCGTGGCGCCTGGGGTTGCTGCGGTCGAAGGCCATCTGGGCGGCCATCGCGAGGAAGACGGCGCCGACGAGCCAGAAGAACCACTCGGCCTTGATCACTTGGCTTCCTCCGCGGTGCGGCTGCCCACGGCAGCGGACGGTCCGCCCGAGGCGGCGATCTGGCTCTCCAGCGAGCGGTCCAGGCGCAGCAGCCGGAAGCCGTGGATGAGGAAGGCGCAGACGGCGGTGGGGATGGCCCACAGCGCGAGCTGCAACGGTTCCAGATGGGTGTGGTAGGTGGAGTTGACGAAGCCGGTGATGAGCAGGATGGAGCCGATGGCCAGGAAGCAGTCCTCACCGAAGAACAGCCCGACGGTGTCGGAGCTGGCGGAGTAGGAGCGGATCCGTTCGCGCACTTTCTCCGGCAGCGGGCCGTGGCGCCGCTCGGCGGCCCCTTCGGCCATCGGCGCGACCATGGGGCGCACGCTCTGGGCCGGGCCGCCGATGCTGGTGAGGCCGAAGGCCGCGGTCAGCTGGCGCAGCGCCAGGTAGAGCGCGAGGAACCGGCCGGTGGTGAGCTTGCCGAGCTTGCCGATGAGGGTTCGGGCCTGCTCCTGGAGCCCGTGGCGCTCCAGGAGGCCGATGACCGGGAGGGTGATGACGAAGATCGTCACCGAGCGGCTGGAGGCGAAGCCGTTGCCGAAGGCCGCGAGGACCTCCTGGGGGGACAGCTTGCCCAGCAGCCCGGTGGCGATACCGGCGACCCCGACCACCAGCAGGGGATTGCGTCGTGTGGCGAATCCGAGGACCACCACAAGAACGCCAAGGAGAACGATCATGCGTCCCGCCTTCCGCGCGCAGGACCTCACGGCGCCGCGGGGGAGCACGACGGCATGAGGAGAACGCACCGGAGGCTAGATGTTCGTTCAACGATCCGACAAGAGCATGAAACCGACTTGTTCTCGTTCCGTCTGATCGTTTACTCCGGCGAAACCGCTATGCGCGGGCCACCTTCTGCGCGTACGCCTCGACCAACTGCCGCTGGGAGTCGTCCAGATAGGAGGCGAGCAGCCGCTCGGCCTCCGCCGCGTCCCCGGCCTGGAGCACCTCCAGGATCTGCCGGTTGCGGACCAGGTACGGGGCGTGGAAGCGGCGGGGGTCGGCCATCACGTGGAACACCAGCCGCAGCTCGGCCAGGACGGCGCGCATCAGCTCGTCGGTGCGCGGGCTCCCCGCGAGACCGACGATCGCCTGGTGGAAGCGGATGTTGGCGGTGGACAGGTCCTGCCAGGAGCGGTCGTGCACGGCACGCTCGCCGGCCGCCACCGCCGCCTCGACCGCCTCCAGCGGGTACGGCGGCTCCCCCAGGCCGCGCAGCGTGGCGCATTCGACCAGCCTGCGCAGGCGGTAGAGGTCGTTGAGGTCGTCCACGGTCACCACCCGCACGAACACCCCGCGGTTCAGCTCGTGGACCAGCAGCCGTTCATGGGTGAGCAGGCGGAACGCCTCGCGCAGGGTGTTGCGGGAGACACCCAGGGCGCCCTTGACGCTGTCCTCGGACAGCCGGGTGCCGGGCGGGAAGAAGCCCTCGGCGATACGGTCGCGGAGGATGTCCGCGACCCGCTCCGCGGTGCTGGTGCGGCCCAGCAGCGCCCGGTCGGCCTCCAACCCCAGGACGTCGGAACCCTCCGAGACCTCCGACGCCTGCGCGAGCCGACGCTCCACGCTCTTTGTCCCGTTGGACCCGTTGTCCCCATTTGACACTTTCGCTCCCATTCACGGCGTCAGCGCATTCCGTATCGCGAGAAGTCAAGCCCAGAAATGAGAACGGGACAACAACACTCTTGTCGGATCGTTCAACGATCGCCTACCTTGGCGCTCAGTCACATCGCCCGCGTACGTCCCGTACCCCGCACGCCCGAACGGACGGTTATGACCGCACCCTTGGCGAACCCGTCGATCGATCTCAACGCCGACCTCGGCGAGGGCTTCGGCCGCTGGCAGCTCACCGACGACGACGCCCTGCTGTCCATCGTCACCAGCGCCAATGTCGCCTGCGGCTTCCACGCGGGCGATCCGTCCACCATGCGCCGGGTGTGTGAGCTGGCCGCCGAGCGCGGTGTCCGCGTCGGCGCCCAGGTCTCCTACCGGGACCTGGCGGGCTTCGGACGGCGCGCCATGGACGTCCCGCCGCGCGAACTGGCGGATGAGATCGCCTACCAGATCGGCGCGTTGGAGATCTTCGCCCGCGCCGCCGGATCGCGGGTGTCCTACGTCAAACCGCACGGCGCGCTGTACAACCGCTGCGTGCACGACGAGGCGCAGGCCGCCGCCGTCGTCGAGGGCGTACGGCTCGCGGCGGGCGGCCCGCTGCCCGTACTGGGCCTGCCCGGCTCACGGCTGCACGCGGCGGCCCGCGCGGCCGGAGTGCCGGTGGTCCCCGAGGCCTTCGCCGACCGCGCCTACACCGCGGCGGGCACCCTGGTGCCGCGGACCGAACCCGGCGCCGTGGTCTCCGACCCCGACACGGTGGTCAAGCGCGCCCTGGGCTTCGCCCGCGACAACGCGGTCACCTCCCGCGACGGACAGCGGATCGAGGTGGAGGTGCGCTCCTTGTGCCTGCACGGCGACACCCCCGGCGCCGCCGACCTCGCCCGCCGGGTGCGGAGCGAGCTGACGGCCGCGGGCGTGCGCGTGGCGGCGTTCACGTGACCCTCCGGAGCCTGCCCGTCGGCGACCACGGACTGCTCGTCGAACTCGGCAGCGGCGACGCGGCCGAGGCGCTCCACGCCGAGCTGCTGCGCCGGGTGGCCGACGGACGGCTGCCCGCGGTGCGCGAGATCGTGCCCGCCGCCCGCACCGTGTTCCTCGACGGCCTGAAGAACCCCGGCCGACTGGCCGCCGAGCTGCCCGGCTGGGACATACCGCCCCTCACCCGCGGCGACGGCGCCACCGTCGAACTCCCGGTGCGCTACGACGGACCCGACCTCGCCGAGGTGGCCGATCTCTGGGGCGTCACCCCGCAGGAGGCCGTGCGTGTCCACAGCGGCACCGAGTTCCGCGTCGCCTTCTGCGGATTCGCACCGGGCTTCGGCTATCTCACCGGGCTGCCCGAGCGGTTCGCGGTGCCGCGCCGCGCCAGCCCGCGGACCAAGGTCCCGGTGGGCTCGGTCGCGCTCGCGGGCCCGTACACCGGTGTCTATCCGCGCTCCTCCCCCGGCGGCTGGCAGCTCATCGGCACCACGGACACCGTGCTGTGGGACGCCGGACGTGAACCGGCGGCGCTGCTGACCCCCGGCACCCGCGTCCGCTTCGTTCCGGAAAATCCGGAAGTGCCGGAAACATCAGAGAAGCCGGTGGCGTCGGACGTGGCACCGGGAGGGGACGGCGCATGACCGACAGCGCCTTCGCGGTCGAGCGGGCGGGCGCCCTGACCACCGTCCAGGACCTGGGCCGGATCGGCCACGCCCATCTCGGTGTGCCCCGCTCCGGCGCCCTCGACCAGCCCGCCCACCGGCTCGCCAACCGCCTGGTGGGGAACGCCGACGAGGCCGCCACCCTGGAGACCACCCTGACCGGCTGTGCGGTGCGGCTGCGCCGCGCGGCGACCGTGGCCGTCACCGGCGCGCCCTGCCCGGTCACGGTCGACAGCCGCCCCGCCGCATGGGGCGCGCCCGTGCGGGTACCGGCCGGTGCGCTGCTGGAGCTCGGGGCCGCCACCTACGGCGTACGCAGCTATCTGGCCTTCGACGGCGGGGTCCGGGCCGAGCCGGTGCTCGGCAGCCGGGCCACCGATGTGCTCTCCGGGCTCGGCCCGGCTCCGCTGGCGGACGGTGCGGTGTTCGGACTCGGGCCCGCCGGAGCCGCGCCGCCCGGGGTGGACTCGGTGCCCCAACGGGGCGTGCCGCGGGAACTGGTGCTCCCGGTGGTGTTCGGTCCGCGCGACGACTGGTTCACCCGCGCGGGACTGCACACCCTGACCACCGGCGGCTTCCGGGTCTCGGGCGCCAGCAACCGGATCGGGCTGCGGACCGAGGGCCCCGCCCTGGAGCGGGCGCGGGACGGTGAACTGCCCAGTGAGGGAATGGCGCTCGGCGCCCTCCAGGTGCCGCCCGACGGGCGTCCGGTGCTCTTCCTCGCCGACCATCCGACGACCGGCGGCTACCCGGTCGTGGGTGTCGTCCCGGAGCGGTGGCTCGCCGCCGCGGCCCAGGCCGTGCCGGGCACTCCGGTGCGGTTCACCCCGCTGGGGCGGGTCCCGTGGGGGCGGGCGGCCCCGGCGTAGCCCGCCGCGGCCGCTCAGCCGGCGGCGCGGTGGCCTCCGGCGTGGGCCGAGGCCCGCTCCCGGGCGCGGCCGGCGCTCCTGGCCCGGCGCTGCCCCCGGCGGCGCAGCGCCCGGCGCTCCTCCTCACCGGCACCGCCCCACACCCCGTGGGTCATCCCGGCCTCGAGCGCGTACTCCAGGCATTCCTGAGCCACCGGGCAGTGTCCGCAGACCTGCTTGGCCCGTGCCTCCTGCTGCTGTGCGGCGGGACCGGCGACCCCCACCGGGAAGAACAGCTCAGGGTCCTCGTCCTTGCATGCGGCGTTCTGCCACCACGCCATGGTTGCCCCTCTCCGTGCCTGCGGTCGTGTTCGGTGAATTGCGTTCCGGCTACCGCCCTCGGCCTCGCCGCACACTGTTCGCGGGGCGGGCTCCCGTGGTGACGCGGGGCGCATCCGGGCGGGTTCGGTACGTGTCGGGTTACCGATGGCCGCCACCGCAAACGGTCTTGAACGCGCCATACGTCACATCGGGGGAATCAACCTACTCACGGCACCCGCTCCCGCAACCCCTCGGTCACGCGGATTTTCGGGCAATCCTCAGTCGCGCAGCTCCACCGGCAGCCGGACGGCCCGCCCGCCGGGGCCGGGCCACTTCGCCCCGCCGTCGACATCCACACCCGTGAGCGCGACCGCCATGGCCAGCGCCCGTGCCGTCCAGCCGGACGGATGCCCACCGTCCCCGAAGCGGTAGCGCCAGGTCTCCGGCGGATCGTCCTTCTCCGGGTCCCGCATGACCTCCTCGCACGGCCCGAGCACCCCGTCCCGGGACACCGAGGGGCAGATGAACGCGTCGGGGTGGTCGAAGACCGAGACCGCGACCGTGCCGCGGGAGAGCAGCCCGAGCACTTCCTCGCCGTGGATCTCTATCCCGTCGTACTGCTGGAGGACCGCCCCGCCGGGCAGGTCGTGCACCAGGAGGAGCCCCTCCTCCAGCGCCTCCTCGTCGTCCTCGACCGGCACCTCCTCGCCGCCGAGCGCGGCCACCAACTCCGCCGCGGTGCGGTCGGCCACGAACGCCACGCACCCCCAGTCCTGGTAGTCGTCGTCGGTGTCGAACGAGGCGATCAGCGCGTCCGCCGCCCGCTGGGCCGCCCGCTCCTCCTCGGTCGGCTCCACCGCGCCGGGCAGCCCCGCCACCTGGTCCGCGACCGGTGCCCACCAGGCCAGCTCCCCCGGGCACCGCCCGTCCGGCCGCCGCCGCCACGGATCGGCCCCGGCCGCGATCAGCGCCGCCACCTTCTCGCGGTCCCACTCCCGCACCGCGTACCACAGCGCGGTACGCCCCGCCCAGTCCGGCTGGTCCACCTCCCGTGCCACCGTGAGCAGTTCGGCCAGCACCTCGGCGCTGCCCCAGCAGGCCGCCGAATGCAGTGGCGGCACATACCCGGTGGGGTTGCGGTCGGGGTCGGCGCCCGCGGCGAGGGCGCGGCGCACGGCCGCGAGATCGGTCCAGTCGTGCAGTGTCCAGTGACTCATGTGCCCAATCTGGCATCCGCTACCGACGGTCGGCCGCCGCGGCCATCGGTGCGCCGCCGCGGGCATCAGTCCGCCGGGGGTCCGTATCCGCCGCCGCCCGGGGTGTGGACGACCAGGACGTCGTCCGGGCCGACGTCCGCCGTGTCGCGGCCGTCGAGCCGCTCGGTGGTGCCGTCACTGCGCTCGATCAGATTCGCCCCGAGGCTGCCCGGTTCACCGCCCGCCATCCCGTACGGGGGCACCCGGCGGTGGCCGGTGAGCAGGGCGATGGTCATGGGCTCCAGGAAGCGGATGCGGCGGGTGACGCCGTCGCCGCCGCGCCACCGGCCGCGGCCGCCACTGCCGGCGCGGATCCCGAAGCCGTCCACCCGCACCGGATAGCGCCACTCCAGCACTTCGGGGTCGGTCAGCCGGGAGTTGGTCATATGGGTCTGCACCGCGTCCGCGCCGTCGAAGCCGTCGCCCGCGCCGGAGCCGCTGGCGACCGTCTCGTAGTACTGGACCCGGTCGTTGCCGAAGGTCACGTTGTTCATCGTGCCGGAGCCCTCCGCCTGCACGCCGAGGGCCGCGTAGAGGGCGCCGGTGACGGCCTGCGAGGTCTCCACGTTGCCCGCGACGGTGGCGGCCGGGTGGACCGGCGCCAGCATGCAGCCCTCCGGGACCCGCACGTCGAGGGGTTTCAGACAGCCGCTGTTGAGCGGGATGTCCTCGGCCACCAGGGTCCGGAACACATAGAGCACCGCGGCCATCACCACCGAACTGGGCGCGTTGTCGTTGCCCGGCCGCTGCGGTGAGGTGCCGGTGAAGTCCAGGACGGCGCCCCGGGCCGCGCGGTCCACGGTCACGGTGACCTGGATGACGGCGCCGCCGTCCGTCTCGTAGCGGTACGAACCGTCGCCGAGCGCGGAGACGACGCGGCGTACGGATTCCTCCGCGTTGTCCTGTACATGGCCCATATAGGCGTGCACCACGTCCAGGCCGAACTGGCCGATCATCCGGCGCAGTTCCTGGATACCCTTCTCGTTGGCGGCGATCTGGGCGCGCAGATCGGCGAGGTTGGCGTCCGGGGCACGGGACGGGCAGCGGCTTCCGGTCAGCAGCTCACGGGTCTCCCGCTCACGCAGCGCCCCGTCCCGCACCAGCAGCCAGTTGTCGAAGAGGACACCTTCCTCCTCGATGGTGCGGCTGAAGGCGGGCATGGAGCCGGGGGTGATCCCGCCGATCTCGGCGTGGTGGCCGCGCGAGGCGACGAGGAAGAGCAGACCGGTGCCCGCGTCGTCGAAGACCGGGGTGACCACGGTGACGTCCGGCAGATGGGTACCGCCGTGGTACGGGTCGTTGATGGCGTACACATCGCCCGGCCGCATCGTGTCCCCGTTGCGGCGCAGCACCTCCTTGATGGACTCGCCCATGGAGCCCAGGTGCACCGGGATGTGGGGGGCGTTGGCGATCAGATTGCCCCCGGCGTCGAACAGGGCGCAGGAGAAGTCCAGCCGCTCCTTGATGTTGACCGAATGGGCGGTGTTCTCCAGGCGCAGGCCCATCTGTTCGGCGATGGCCATGAAGAGGCTGTTGAACACCTCCAGCATCACCGGATCCACCTCGGTGCCCACCGCCACGGTGCGCGGACGCGGCCGGACCCGGGTGAGCAGCAGATGGCCGCGCTCGCCGACCGCGGCCTGCCAGCCGGGGTCGACGACAGTGGTGGCGTCGTCCTCGGCGATGACCGCGGGGCCGGGGACGCGGTCCGAGGGCCGCATCCGGGCGCGTTCGTACAGTGCCGTCTCCTGCCGACGCCCCTCGGTGAACATCCGCACGGTGGCGACGGGCGCCAACTCGCCTTCGCGGGGCGGGAGTTCCACGGCATGGCCGCCGGTGGGGCCCGCCGCGCCGATCGCCTCCACCGACACCGCCTCGGCCACCAGTGGCTTGTCCATGGTGAAGGCGTAGCGGGTGCGGTGGGCGCGGACGAACTCCTCGGCCATCGCGGGAACGGTGTCCAGCGGGACGGCGAGGGTGGAGTCGGTGCCCGCGTAGCGCAGATGCACCCGGGCCTCGGTCGTCACGGTCTCCTCCGGGACACCGTCGGCGAGCAGTTCACCGCGGGTCCGCTCGGCGAGTCCGGCGCACAGCTCGCGCACCCGGCCCAGCGACTCCTCGGACAGCTCGGCCTCGACGGCGTGTTCGCGCATGGCGGTGGCGTCGGCCACCCCGATGCCGTACGCCGAGAGCACACCGGCCAGCGGCGGCACGATCACCGTGCCGATGCCGAGCGCGTCGGCCACCGCGCAGGCGTGCTGGCCGCCCGCGCCGCCGAAGCTGGTGAGCGCGTAGCGGGTGACGTCGTGGCCGCGCTGTACGGAGATCTTCTTGACCGCGTTGGCCATGTTGAGGACCGCGATGTCCAGGAAGCCCGCCGCCACGTCCTCCGGGCCGCGCCGGTCGCCGGTGGCCTCGGTGATCTCCTCGGCGAGCCGGGTGAACCGCTCCCGGACGGTGTCCGCGTCCAGCGGCTGGTCGGCGTGCGGGCCGAACACCGCCGGGAAGTGGTCCGGCTGCACCCGGCCCAGCATCACATTGGCGTCGGTCACGGTCAGCGGGCCGCCGCGGCGGTAGCAGGCGGGGCCGGGGACGGCACCGGCCGAGTCCGGGCCCACCCGGTAGCGCCGTCCGTCGAAGTGCAGCACCGAGCCACCGCCGGCCGCCACGGTGTGGATGTTCATCATGGGCGCCCGCATCCGCACCCCGGCCACTTCGGTGCCGAAGACCCGCTCGAACTCGCCCGCGTAGTGGGACACATCGGTCGAGGTGCCGCCCATGTCGAAGCCGATGACGCGGTCGTGTCCGGCCTCCTCGGACGACCGCGCCATCCCCACCACCCCGCCCGCGGGCCCGGAGAGCACGGCGTCCTTGCCGCGGAAGTGCGCGGCCTCCCGCAGCCCTCCGTTGGACTGCATGAACATCAGCCGGATACCGCGCAGTTCGGCGGCCACGTCCTCGACATAGCGGCGCAGGATCGGTGAGAGATACGCGTCGACCACGGTGGTGTCACCGCGGGACACCAGCTTCATCAGCGGGCTGACCTCGTGGGAGCAGCTGATCTGGGTGAAGCCCAGCTCCCGGGCGGCGGTGGCGAGGGCCTGCTCATGCGCGGCGTGGCGGTAGCCGTGCAGCAGTACGACGGCGGCGCTGCGGAACCCGTCGCGGTGGGCGGTGCGCAGCGCCTCGGTGGCGGCGCCGAGGTCGAGCGGCCGCACCACACCACCGTGGGCGTCCACCCGTTCGGGGATCTCGATCACCTGGTCGTACAGCGCCTCGGGCAGGACGATCCGGCGGTCGAACAGCCGGGGCCGGTTCTGGTACGCGATCCGCAGCGCGTCGCGGAACCCCTCGGTGACCACCAGGACGGTCGGCTCGCCGGTGCGCTCCAGCAGCGCGTTGGTGGCGACCGTGGTGCCCATCTTGACGACGGCGATCCGGTCGGCCGGGACCGGCTCCCCGGACGCCAGCCCGAGGGTCTGCCGGATTCCGGCGACGGCGGCGTCCTGGTAGCGCTCGGGGTGGTGGGACAGGAGTTTGCGGGTGACCAGACGGCCGTCGGGACGTTTGCCGACGACGTCCGTGAAGGTCCCGCCACGGTCGATCCAGAACTCCCAGCGACCCGTCATCCTGCCATTGTCGCAGCGTGGGGCGGGGTGGGGCGGGGTGTGCCGGGCGGCGGGGCGGAGACGGGCGCGGTGCTTTCGGCGTTGTGGTGCGGAGCGCCGCCCAGGGCGGCGAGGGCGGCGTGGGCCTCCTGGTCGTCCCGGCTGTCGAGGAGGTGTTCGGTGCCCATCAGCCGGTGCCGCCACTCCAGCGCCGCGAGGGCCAGCAGTCCGGGCAGCAGATCGGTGCACCGGTGCGCGATCCAGCGGGTGCCTCGGGTCGCCATCCACCACGCGGCCGCGACGGGCGAGGGGGCGGGCCCGTCGAGGACGAGCGACGGCGGCTCGCCCGTGGCGATGCCACGGGCGGTGAGCGCGGTGTGGAACTCCCTGGCCAGCAGCCGGTGGCCGAGCTCGCTGGGATGCAGCCGGTCCACGCTCCACGCGCGCCGGTCCGCGATCCAGGAGTGCTCGCCCAGCTCCACATGGACCGTCTCGTACCGCGCGGACAGCGCGCGCACCACGGTGTTCACGGCCCGCATCCGGCGCCCCAGCGGACGGGCGAGCGCGGACGGCAGCCCGAGCATCCGCCCCGGGTCCGGCAGACAGGCGGTGAGCACCACGGCGCCGTCCGCGCGCAGCGCGGCGATGGTGCGGTCGAGGGCCTGGGCGACGCGGTGGATGTCGAAGGAGTCGCGCAGGGTGTCATTGCCGCCCACCACGACGGAGGCCAGATGCGGACGGGCCCGGCGGGCGGCGGTGAGCTGCTCCTCGGCGACGTCGGCGGCCAGCGCGCCGCTGCGGGACACGTTGACCAGCTCCACATCGGCCCCGCCCCGCGGCCCGGCCGCCCCCGCCAGCAGTGCGGCCCACCCCCGCCATCCGCCCCCGGCCGCGGGATCGCCGAGCCCCTCGGTCAGCGAATCCCCGAGCGCGGCGAACCTGATCGCCCGCGGCTCCACGCCGTCGCCGTGCACCCACGGCCCGACCGCCCCGGCAGCGGCCACCGGCACACCGGCCGAAGCAGACGCGGACAACGTGGCCGGGGCAGGCGCGGCGCCCTCGGCGGGCAGGGGCACGGTGTTCGGAACGGGCGGCGCCCCGCCCGTGGCGGACCGCGGAGCCTGCCGGGCGGCTGCCGCGACGGGTCCCGGGGCAGACACGGGCTCCGGTCCTTCCGGGGCACTGGCACCCGCCCGGGGAGCAACCGGCGGGTCCGGCACACACATGGCCCCGGTGCGGGACGCGCTCACCGCACCCCACCGCCCATGGCCTGGTGGGCGGGGTGGTTGGCCGTGGGACAGTGCGCCGCGAGGCCGTTGGCGGGCCGGGACACCGCGGAAGCGGAAGCGGGCGGGGCCGGGTCCCGAACGCCGTCGCGCGCGGCGCCGCCGGACGTCTCGTGGTGCACCGGAACACCGACCGGCAGCTCACCCCCCGGCACCGGGACGGCCTCGGCCCCGCCCGCGACGCCGGACGACGGCGGAGCGTCATGGGCGGCCAGGAAGGAGGCGACCGCGGCGGGCCAGCCGTAGCGCTCCGCCCGGGCCCGGGCCGCCGCGCGGCGCGGCGGCTCCGGCCGGTCCAGGATCCGTTCGACCGCGTCCGCGAACGCCGGTCCGCTGTCGGCCGCCGTCACACCGGCCGCTCCGACGATGGCCGGAAGGGCGGAGAGCTCGCTGACCACGACGGGTGAGCCGCACGCCAGCGCCTCCAGCGCGGCCAGTCCGAAGGTCTCCGCCGGGCCCGGCGCCAGAACGACGTCCGCGCTCGCCTGGAGCGCGGCGAGGTCGGTCCGGTCCGCGACATGGCCGAGGAAGGCCGCCGGAAGCCCTTCGGTACGGGCGCGGGCCTCCAGACGTCCGCGCAGCGGGCCGTCGCCCGCGACCACGAGCGCCGCCGGGACCCCGCGCCGCCGGAGTTCGGCGAGCGTGTCCAGGGCACGGCCCGGCCGCTTCTCCGGTGAGAGGCGCGAGGCCAGCAGGAGCAACACCGTGGCATCGCCCCGGTGGCGGTCGCGCAGCCGTCCGTCGTGGTGGGAGGGGTGGAAGTGGTCGAGGTCCACACCCAAGGGGGCGCGTACGACATTCCGCGCGCCGATGCGGACAAACTCCCGCGCCGCCCACTCCGTCGTACAGACGATCCGCGCATACGCCCGCGCGGTCCGCCGGTTGAGCCGGTCGGCGGCGGCCTGGGCGAACGCCTCCGGCACACCCCAGGTGCGCAGCACGGCGTCCGCGCTCTCATGGGAGACCATCACGGCGGGAACGCGGGCGCGCCGCGCCCACTCCCCCGTCCAGCGCAGGGTGGTGCGGTCGGAGACCTCGAGCCGGTCGGGGGCGAGCGACTCCAGCAGGGCGCTCAGCCGCCGCCGGTCGGTGAGGACGCGATAGCCGCCGGTGCCGGGGACGCAGGGCCCGGGGAGGGTGATCACCCGTCCCTGGCGGGTTTGCTCGTCCGAGGCGCGCTCGCCCGGCACCACCAGCACCGGTTCATGACCGGCGGCCCGGTAGCCCGCCCCCAGCTCGCGCAGTGCGGTGCGGAGGCCGCCGGAGGCGGGAGTGACGAAGTTGGCGAGCCGGACGATACGCAGCGGGCGCCGGGTCTGCTCGTCGCTCATGCCGCCACCGCCGTACGGGCCATCAGCACCTCGGCGTAGTGGTCGACCAGCCGGTCGACGACGGCGCCCCAGGTGCGGCCCTCGACCGCGGCCCGGGCGGTGCGCCCGAGCGACGCCCGCAGCCGGGCGTCGGCCGCGAGCAGCGAGACGGCGTCCCGCACCTCGGTGGAGTCACCGGGCGGCACCAGCAGTCCGGTGCGTCCGTGGTCGATCAGGTCGAGCGGACCGCCCGCGGCGGGCGCGATCACCGCGACCCCGCTGGCCTGCGCCTCCTGCACGGTCTGGCAGAAGGTCTCCTGCGGTCCGGTGTGGGCGAAGACGTCCAGCGACGCGAAGATACGGGCCAGTTCGTCGCCGGTGCGACGGCCGAGGAAGCGGGCCCGCGGCAGCGCGGCGCGCAGCGCGGGCTCGCTCGGCCCGTCGCCGGCCACGACCACCCGGACGCCGGGGAGGGAGCAGAGCGGGGCGAGCAGTTCGACGTTCTTCTCGGGGGCGAGCCGGCCGATGTAGCCGACGATCAGTTCGCCGCCGGGGGCGAGGGTGCGGCGCAGTTCGGGGTCGCGGCGGCCGGGGTGGAACCGCGCGGTGTCCACACCGCGCGGCCACAGCCGGATCCGCGGCACCCCGTGCTCCTCGAGGTCGCGGGCGGCCGCGGTGGAGGGGGCGAGGGTCCGGTCGGCCGCGGTGTGCACGGCGCGGATCCGCCGCCACGCCGCGTTCTCCCCGGCGCCGAGGTAGGTACGGGCGTAGCCGCCCAGATCGGTCTGGTAGACGGCGACGGCGGGGATCCGGAGCCGCAGCGCGGCCGTCATCCCGCGCGCCCCGAGGACGAACGGGCTGGCGAGGTGGACGAGGTCACTGCCGTGCGAGGTGATCGCGGCCGCGAGGCGACGGCTGGGGAGTGCGACGCGCACCTGCGGATAGCCGGGCAGCGGGAGGGACGGTATACGGACGACGGGGTACGGGTGCGACCGGTCGAGCTCCCCCTGGCTCTCCGGTGGCTCGTCACCGAAGGCGGCGGGGGAACCTCCGGGCGGACCGGCGGGCGCGATGACGACCGGCTCATGACCGAGCCGGTGGAGGTGGTCGGCGGTCTGAAGCGTGCAATGAGCGACGCCGTTGATGTCGGGCGGGAAGGATTCAGTCACGATGGCGACACGCATAACCGTGTTGTCGGCGTACGAAGGGTGGCCCCGGCATCGAGCACGTTTCGTGCCGTGGAACGTCCCATGAGCGTTGGCCTTCGCGGCCCGCGGAAGGGCCGGACGCCCCCGGGCACCGCCCGCCATCACCGGACGAACCCACCCGAAGCCGGGGCGCGCGCGGCGCGGAGGGTGGCCGCGGAAAGAGCTGACGTGCGCGGACGGCGGTGGCACGGAGAGTGACGCGCTGAGAAAGACGCCGATCTCGCCCACCGGATTGCCCGCGCCCGCCCCCGGCTTCCGAACCGGCTCAAGCCCGCCGGAGGGCACCACCGGAAATCGCCGCGGTCCGCGGACGGACACCGGCAATCTCCTCGCCCGGAAGCGCCCGGTGCGGTGCGTGCGCGCCTGGGCGCCTGGAGCGGCGCCTGCGCGCGCAGGAAGGACGAAGGGGCCGGGACCCCGGCGGGCTCCGTCCGCCGCAACGCGCCGTCGGCCCCGGCGGGCGCCGGCTACGGCGCGGTGGGGCCGGGGCGAAGTCCGGGTGCGGTCAGACGCCGGCCGCGTCGGGGCCGATGCGGCTGCGGACGGCGGTCTGGACGTCCGCCTCCTCGGCGGGGTCGGCGGCGAGGCGGCGGAGTTGTTCGACGACGCGGGCGTCGGCGGTGGCGGCGTGGTGCGCGGCGACTTCGCGGGTGCTCTCCTCGCAGTCCCAGAGGCACTCGACGGCGAAACCGGCGGCGAACGACGGATCGGTGGCGGCGAGCGCGCGGGCGGCGCGGCCGCGGAGGTGGGAGGAGGCGGTCTCACGGTAGACATGGCGCAGCACGGGCGCGGCGCAGGTGATCGCGAGGCGTCCGGCGCCGTCGACGAGGTTCCACAGGGCCTGGGCGTCGGGGCCGTCGCCGCGGACCGTGCGGCGGAGGGCGGAGAGGACGAGGGGCGCGTCGTACTGACCGCCGCGGCAGGCGAGCATCGCGGCGGCCGCTTCGCCGAGGGCGTCGGGGCGGTGGGCCCAGACGCGGGCGCGGTCGAGGGCGGTGATGCTGCGCATCCGTTCGAAGGCGGAGAGGGCCGCCTGGGAGACCAGTTCGGTGGCGTCCGGCTCGGTCACGGCGAGTTCGATCAGGTCCAGCACCTCGGGGTCGCCGGTCTCCGCGAGGTGCCGCAGGGCCGCCGCGCGGGCCGCGTCCGGGGCGGAGGCGGCCGCGGCGAGCAGCTCCGGCCGGTCCTCGGGACCGGCGACGGCGATGAGGCAGCGGGCCGCCGCGTCCGGCGTACGGGCACTCGGCCGCAGGTCGTGTTCCTGCTGGGCCCAGCGGAGCACGTCGTGGACGCTCCAGCCGGGGCGCGGTCCGGCGGGCCGTAGCTGGCGCTGCCAGCGGTCGAAGGCGCCCTGTTCCTGTGCGGCGCGCACCCGCTCTCCGTGCCGCGGGTCTTCGGCCCACAGCCGCCAGGGGCGGGGTTCATAGGCGCCGCGCATGGCGGCTGAGAGTTCGGCGTCGCCCTCGGGGCCCTCGGGGAAGCGGGCGAGGATCGCGGGGGCGAGGGCGCGCAGCCCGGTGTCGTCGTCGCGCAGGGCCAGCTCGTCCAGGGCCCATTCCCAGTTGGCTCCGGCGGCGGCGTAGCGGCGCAGCAGCCGCAGGGCGTCGAGCCGGTCGTAGGAGGCGAGGTGGCCGAGGACGGCCAGGGCCAGCCCGGTGCGCTGCTCGTCGGTGTCGAGCAGGTCGTCGGGGTGGAAGAGGTGCTGTTCGATCGCGTCGAGGTCCGCGTCGAGGTCGAGACAGAGCCGGGCGTAGTAGAGGGAGCGGTTCTCGACCTGCCAGTCACGGCGGGGATCGCGCAGCACGCAGTGGTGCAGTGCCGCGAGCGCCTCGGCCCGCGGCGCCGCGAGGGCGTGCAGGGTCCCGTCGCCGCGGCCTCGCTGGAGGAGGCCGAGCAGGGTGCCGCTGGGCGCTATGTCTGGATCGAACATGAGGTCAGCATCCGGTGCGGGAGGTTCGCTGGCAACGGGATTTCCATTGACCGGCATTCTTGCCGGTGTCCGGGTGCGGTATGCCTGCTGGACGCCCGGACTGTGGGGATTCCCGAGCGCCGCAGCCTACCGGAACCAATTCTTCCGGCGGATGCGGGCGAAATGTCCCGGGGAAGCCGCTGGCATATGCCATAAGCACCACCGGATCGGGTATTGCCAAACCGGTTACGGGATGTCGCAGCCTGTGCAACAGTCGTAACCGGTCCAGCCCCATGTAACCGGCCGCGCCGCGCCCGTATCGGAGAACGTCATGCCGTCCCCCCGCTCCGCGGACCAGCCCGCCGTCCAGCCGCCCCGGCGCGGCACGGTCGACGCCCTCATCTCGCAGACCGAGCGGCTCCGCGGCAGGGTCGACGCCGTCCGCCGCGACACCACGGCGGACATGGACGGGCAGAACGATCCGCAGCTGCGCTGGCAGCGTGCGCTGTGCGATCTCGCCGTCCACCATCTGGACGACCTCGGCCAGCACCTCGGCCAGCTGCGCGAGGGGCTGCCCGCCGACCAGCCGGAGGGACCCGGAACGCCGGCCCTGCCCGAGCCCTGGACCGAGAGCGGCCCCTGGACCGAGAGCGGCGTCCAGACGGGCGCCCGCGCCGAGGCCGGGGCCGCCGCGGAGCCGGGCCGCACGCCCGCCGCGGGCGGTTCGCTGCTCAGCCGGGTCGGCAGCGCCGAGTGGAACCTGCTCACCGACGAGGTGATCTGGTCCGACGAGCTGTGCCGGATCTTCGGCCGGAACCCCGAGGACGGCGGGCTCACCCTCGATGAGCTGCCTTCCTGGGTCTGCTCCGAGGACCAGCAGGTGCTGACCGCGATGGTCACGGACTGCCTGGTGGACGGAAAGCCGATCGACGGCGAGTTCCGCGTGACGCGCGCGGACGGCGCGGTCCGCACCCTCCACATGGCGGGCGAGCCCGTGTACGACGCCGACGGCAGCACCGCGTCCATGTGGGCCGTGCTCCGGGACGTCAGCGAGCTGCGCCGCAGCCAGCGGGCGGTGCGCGAGACCGGTGACTCGCTCCGGCACCAGCGGCACGCCGCCCGCACCGAGCACCGGCTGGCGGTCGAGTTCCAGGAGGCCGTGCTGCCACCCTGGCGCGGTTCGCTGCGCCTCCCGGACAGCACCGCCCCGGGAGCACCGGCCCGGGACCCCGGCCTCGACCTGGCCGCGCACTACCTCCCCTCCGATGCCAGCGCGCGGATCGGCGGCGACTGGTACGACGCGCTCGAACTGCCGGACGGCCAGACCCTGCTGAGCGTCGGCGACCTCACCGGCCACGGGGTCACCGCGACCTCGGGGATGGCCATGCTGCTCGGCGCCGTCCGCGGTATGGCGGTCGCCGGGATCGATCCGGGACCGCTCATGGGGCGGCTCAACCAGCTGCTCGGGGTCTCCTCGCAGCCCGCGCTGGGCAGTGCCGTCTGCGGCCGGTACGACCCACGCACCCGCACCCTGGTCTGGGCGCAGGCCGCCCACCCCGCCCCCCTGCTGTTCCGCGGCGGGACGGGGCGCGTGCTGACGCCGCCGGACGGGGTGCTGCTCGGCGCCACCACCGGCGCCGCGTACACCCAGGCCGAGGAGCGGCTGGAGCCCGGTGACCTCCTGCTGCTGCACACCGGCGGCCTCACCCAGGACACCGGGGCCGCCACCGAGCGGCTGCTCGCCCTCGCGCCACGGTTCGCCGCCGCCCGCGGTGCACAGCACTGCGTACGGACGGTGGTCGAGACGTTCGGCGACGAGCGCCGGGACGGCGACGCCTGTGTACTGATCGCCAAAGTCGGCGTCTAGCGATCGCCCCCTCCGGCGGCCGCTAGACCGCCGCGCTCCTGGCCGTGCCGCCCGCCCCTTTCACCCCAGGACCCGCCCCCTTCGCTCCCCTGGTGCCAGTGCCCTTGGGCATCGCCTGCTGGATCTCCTCCCGCAGCTCCCGGATGGGCCGGGAGGACGCGTACGGGGCGGTGAGCCCGTACATCTCGCGCAACCGGTCCCAGGTGCGGTGCGAGGAGTTCTGCTCGATGGTGTCCAGCGCCTGCCGTGCGTGGCGGTCGCCCTGGGCCGGATCGTCGCCGATGAAGCAGGCCGAGGCGATGGAGATGTGGTCGAAGATCTGCGACCGCTGACGGCCGTCCTCCCGCATCCGCAGCGCCTCCTTGGCGTGGCGCTGGGACAGCGACGCGACCGAGGCGTCGTGTTCGGCGAGGGTGCGGTAGATCAGCCCCTGCATCCCGTGCATGTCCGCCTCGTTGAACAGCTGCATCCAGCTCGGCGACGGTCCGCGGTCCCGGTCGGAGACGAACAGCTCCTCCGCCTCGCCCAGGGTGCGGCGCACCGCCTGGCCGTGCCCCATGGACGCCTGCGCCCACGCCTCGATGGTGCAGAACATGGCGCGGGTACGGGGCAGCGCCTCGTCGCCCGCACCGGACTTGGCCAGCCGCATCAGCTCCAGGGCGTCCTGCGGTCGGCCGATGTGCACCATCTGGCGGGCGGCGCGGGAGAGCGCCTCGCCGGCCCGCGGCCGGTCGCCGCCCTCACGGGCCGCGTGCGCGGCCATGACGAAGTACTTCTGGGCGGTGGGTTCGAGGCCCACGTCATGGGACATCCAGCCGGCCAGCACGGCCAGGTTGGCCGCGACCCCCCACAGCCTGCGCTGGAGGTGCTCGGGGTGGTGGTGATAGGCGAGCATCCCGCCCACCTCGTTGAGCTGGCCCACCACGGCCTTGCGCTGGAGTCCGCCGCCCCGGGCCGCGTCCCAGGCGCGGAAGACCTCCACCGAGGTCTCCAGCGCGTCGATCTCCTGGGAGCCCACGGGGGCGGCTTCGTATCGGTCGAAGCCCGCCGGTTCGGCGGACAGGGGGTGGTCGGTACGGGGGGCGTCGGAGGCGAGGGTGGGGTCGGAGAGCAGCCAGTCGCTCATGGCACCGGTGATGGCGGATCCCGCGGCGAGCGCGGCGCCCGCACCCACCAAGCCGCGTCGGTTGAACATAAGGTCCATTCCCGTGAATTCGGTGAGGACCGCGGCCGTGGATTCGGGGGGCCAGAGCAGCCCATCGGCGGACTGCCCCTTTCCCGCCCGCCCCCCTCGTCCGAACCCGAGGTCCTCGATGGTCACGACACGACCGAGACGCTCGGTGAACAGGGCCGCCAGCACCTTGGGCACGGGATCGCGCGGCGTCTCGCCGGTGTCGATCCAACGCCGCACCCGCGAAGTGTCGGTCGCCAGCTGCGGATGGCCCATGGCCGCCGCCCGCCGGTTCACGAGCCTCGCGAGCTCTCCCTTGGACCAGCCGGCGAGGCCGAACAGGTCCGCAAGACGGGTGTTGGGTTCCCTCGTCACGTCAAGCCCCCAGGTTCCTCGGCTGGCTCGACAGTAACGGCCCCGTCACGGGCCGTGCGACTATTCGCCAGGGTTCGCCAGGGTCCGCCAGATGGTGTGCCACCCGCGCGCGGGTGTGATGTAGAAGCGCGTTACCCGGCCCGGTGGCGGCTCGAGCGAAATCGACCGCATTCCCCAGGGTGCGGCCCCGTCGCGGGGCCGGGAGCGTATGCAATTCGTCGGCACACGAAGGGATCTGTCTCGCCCATGCACGCAGCGTCGTCCTCCGTGTCCGCCCCGCCCCGGCCGTACCGGCGGCAGCTGCCCGGCACTGGGCCGTACCTCGATCCCTCCCACAGTGGCCGCGCCCGGCGGACCACCGCTCTCGGCTCCGTGCCGCCCCGCGGGAGACTCGACGTGTCCGGTCCTCAGGGTGCGCAGCTGCGCACCGCGATCGCTTCGGTCCATCGCATCTGTCCGGAGTTCAACCCGGTACAGGTGCTCCGGCGCAGCGGACGGAGTGTGCTCCTGGTGGGCACCACCGGCCGTTCCACCGCGGTCGCCAAGTGCCTGCTGGACCACTCCCCGGCGTGGGCCGAGCGGTTCCGCCGGGAGATAGCGATGTACCGGGCGTTCGTACGTCAGCGGCCGCCCGTGCGGGTGCCCCGGCTGATCGCCGCCGACCCGGACAACTGCGCACTGGTCATCGAGCGGATGCCCGGCCGCATCGCCGCCTCGCAGCGCCACCCCACCGAGCCGCCGCCGCGCGCCGACGTCCGGGCCGCGCTGAGCGCCATCTGCCGGATCAACCAATGGCGGCCGCCCGCCGATCTGTTCGACGCCCCGATCGACTACGCGGCCCGGCTGTCGCGCTACCACGAACTGGGGCTGCTGACCGACCGGGACATGGGCGACCTCCAGAAGCTGCTGCTGGGTCTTTCGCACGCCCCGGGACGGCATGCCCCCGGGCAGTTCTGCCACGGTGACGCCCTGTTGAACAACGTGCTGCTGTCCCCCTCGGGCGCGGTGCTGCTCGACTGGGACCACGCGGGCTGGTACCTGCCCGGCTACGACCTGGCCACGCTGTGGACGGTGCTGGGCGACGCCCCGGTGGCCCGGCGCCAGATCAGCCAGCTGGCACAGGCGGCGGGCCCGGCCGCACGGGACTCCTTCCTGGTGAATCTGATGCTGGTGCTGACCCGGGAGATCCGCCAGTACGAGACCGCCGTGCAGCGCACCATGCACGACCCCGCCCCCGTGGCGCCGGGCGCGATGCCGGCGGGCGAGGAGCAGCGGCTGCTGCTGCGCCGGTTGCACGACGACTGTGCGCTGGCCCGGCGAGCGGTGCGGGCCGCGGTCGGTACGCGGTGACCCAAGGGCGCGTCACCGGTCTGGACCGGTGACGCGCCGCAGGCGGCTGACGTGCGAACACCCGTCTGGGCGCATCTGATTGACGGATGGCCCGGCAGCGGATACCTCTGAGTGGCCCGGCTCGTGCCCGGCCCGCCTTGAGGAGGCTGCCATGCCAGGATCCGCACAGGACAGCGCCCATGACTGGAACAGAGCGGCATCCGGCCCGAGCCGGAGAACCACCGTGCGGGCCGCGGGCGCCGCGGCGTCCGCGGCCTTTCTGCTTCCGCTGGTCTCCGCGGCCCCGGCCGCCCGTGCCGAGCAGTCACGGCCGGACGGCGGCGACGGCCTCCAGCGCGCCTTCGCCGCGGCCGCCGATGAGCACGGTGTACCGCTGAGTGTGCTGCTGGGCGTCGCGTACCTCCAGTCACGCTGGGACGGCCACGGCGGGGCACCCAGTGTCACCGGTGGCTACGGCCCGATGCATCTCACCGACGCGCACACCGCGCTGTTCCGGGCACCGCACCACAGCGAGGGCACCGAGGACGCGCGCGGTGACCTCGCCCGACCGCTGCGGGTGCCCCGGACCACGGTGCCCGAGCCGCGCCAACTCCCGGCCCGGCTGCGTACCTTGGACCAGGCCACGAAGCTGACCGGGCTGTCCGCCGAGGTGCTGCGTACCGATGCCACGGCCAATGTGCGCGGCGGCGCCGCCCTGTTGGCCGCCGAGCAGAAGCGGCTGGGGCTGCCGCTGAGCGAGGACCCGGCCGACTGGTACGCGGCGGTGGCGACGTACCCGGGCGCGGACAGCGCCGAAGCGGCGGCCGCGTTCGCCGACGAGGTGTACGAGGTGATCCGCGGCGGGGCGGCGCACACGACCGGCGACGGTGAGCGGGTGGCGCTCACAGCGCGGCCCGATGTCGCCCCCGACAGAAGGCAGTTGCGGACGCTGGGGCTGCCGTCGGCCGCGCGCGATCCGCGGGTCGAGGCGCCCAAGAGCGTGTCGTGCGAGTGGATCCCCGCGCCCTACGAGCAGTTCGGGGACAACGACTACGGCAACCACGACCTGGGCAACCGTCCGCAGTCCCAGCGCATCGACTACATCGTCATCCATGACACCGAGGGCCCCTGGGACACCACCATCAAACTGGTCCAGGACCCCACCTATGTCTCCTGGCAGTACACCCTGCGCTCCTCGGACGGCCACATCGCCCAGCATGTGCCGCTCAAGGACGTGGCCTGGCACGCGGGCAACTGGTACGTCAACGCCAAGTCGATCGGGCTGGAGCACGAGGGCTTCCTGACCGCGCCCGACGCCTGGTACACGGAGGCGATGTACCGCGCCTCGGCCCGGCTGGTGCGCTATCTGGCACGGCGTTTCGACATCCCGCTGGACCGTCAGCACATCCTGGGCCACGACAACGTCCCGGGCACCACCCCCGCCACCATCAGGGGCATGCACACCGATCCGGGCCCCTACTGGGACTGGGCGCACTACTTCACCCTGCTCGGCGCGCCCTTCCGGCGCACCGCGGGCGCCTCGGGCGGGCTGGTGACCGTCCGACCGGACTACGACACCCACCAGCCGGTGTACACCGACTGCGACAAGCCGGGGCAGCCGTGTGCCCCGCACGGCTCCTCAGCGGTGCGTCTGCACACCGCGCCCAGCGAGGACGCACCGCTGGTCAAGGACATCGGACTGCGGCCGGACGGCTCCGACTCCACGACGGGCGTCAATGACACCGGCGCCCGCGCCACCACCGGCCAGCAGTTCGCGGTCGCCGGGCGGGAGGGCGACTGGACGGCGATCTGGTACCTGGGCCAGCGGGCGTGGTTCCACAATCCCGAGCGGCAGCCCACCGCGGTGCACGCCAAGGGTCTGGTGGTCACGCCCAGGGCGGGGGCCACGGAGGTTCCGGTGTACGGCCGCGCCTACCCGGAGAAGGAGGCGTACCCGGAGGGGGTGCCGGTGCAGGCGGTCTCCCCGCTGCCGTACAAACTGCTCGCCGGACAGTCGTATCCGCTGGGGCTGAGGACTCCGGGCGAGTATCTGTGGGCGACCACCTTCGATCCGGCGGGCCATCGGGTGGTGCGCGGCGAGGACGTCTACTACCAGATCCAGTTCGGGCACCGGGTGGCGTTCGTCCGCGCCGCGGATGTCACGGTCCGCCGTTCGGGGAAGTGAGTCCGACGGGGCGTCAGCCGCCGCCGGCGCCCCTGGCGCCCCGTCCTCAGCGCTGCTGGAACATCTCCGCGGGCAGCGGCTTGAGCAGCCGGTAGAGATCGTCGGTGATGGGCCGGTCCCAGCTGGCGATGGTGACCAGCACCCCGTCGTCGCGGTCGAACTGGGCGCAGGAGATCCGGCCCTCGGAGACCTTGATCCGGCGCACGATGAGCAGGTTGTCCTCGTGCATCACCGGGTTGTCCTCGATGTCGACCACATGCACCGGCTCCTCGTTCCCGAGGGCCGCGAGCAGCTGGGTCACCTCGAAGGGGACCTGGCCCTCGGCGACCTCGCGGGCCGGGGAGCCCTCGGGCAGATTGCCGATGATCATCGCCGGGCCGCGGCCGCCGAACAGGTCGTAGCGGAGGAAGACCCCCTGGCAGCTGCCGTCCGGTGCGGGCAGCAGCCCCGCCCCGAGATCGCCGGGCCAGTCCCCCGGATCCATGGCGAGGACATCGAAGTCCGGCCCGGTGGGCGTGGCGGCGCTGCGGCGGCGGAGGAACGACATGCGGATATGGTACGTGCCCGCTCGCCGTTCCCCCTGCCGGGGAACGCACGGAACGGGCTCGCCCGGTCACCGGCCGCCGGGGCTCTCCGCGCCGCTCAGGGGCCCGGAGCCCCCGCCAACGGCCGCGGCGCACGACGTCCGGCGGCGGCGAGGCGGAATCACCCGACGGGTCGGGCCCCGGTGTGCGCTCCGGGCATCAGCCCGAAGCCGAACCCGGGCATCCGGCGGCAGCGGAGCCGTCAGTGGTCGGACCGCTGCACCGGGGGCCGGGTGGCGGTGGCGGGGCCGAGCAGCTTCGACAGCCCGGTCCGGTCGGTGCCGACCTTGCGGTAGACGCCGGAGAGCAGCCGGGCCACATCGCGGTCGCTCAGCCCCGTCTCCGCACAGATCCGCTCGTCCGTCCAGCCCTGGGCGGCCCGCTCGGCGACGGCCTGCTCCTGGGAGGTGAGCGGGCTGGTGTGGTCGACGCGCAGCTGCATGGGGCGCAGCCCCGCCGCGGACAGCTCGTCGCGGGCCCGGGTGGCCAGCGCCTCCGCTCCGCACTGGACCGCACCCTCGAGACCGCGGTAGAGCCGGTCGCCCGCTTCCTGGGGCAGGCCGATGCGGCGCAGCGCGGCACCGTGGTCGACCAGCGCCACGGCCAGGTCGTACGCGGACGGTGAGCGCTCGAGATGGCTGACGGCCTCGGCCAGCAGCTTGATCCGCTCCGATCCGTGGGTCACGGCGGCGGCGGTGTGCAGGGCGCGTCCGATGGCGGAGTGGGTGCCGAACTGGCGGGCGCGGCGCACCGCGTCGTCGGCGACCTCGGCCGCCTGCCGCGGTTCGGTGAGCGCCAGGGCATGGGCGAGGTGCAGCTGCCAGGGGCACCAGGCGGGGTTGCGCATACCGCGCCCGTCCATCCGGCTGCCGACCTCGGTGAGCTGGTGCCGGGCCTCGCGGTGCATATTGGCGGCGAGCAGCAGCTCGCCGCGTACCGCGGGCACATCGGGGCAGAGCACGGCCTGCGGCAGGATCTCCCCGCCGTGTCCGGCGGCGAACTCCTGGGCCTCCTGGACCCGGCCGCGGCAGATCAGGGTTTCGATGAGGGTGCCCACGGCGGTCCAGTGGGCGGGTGTCGAGGAGCCGACCAGATCGGCGATCCGCATGCCCTCGCGGGCCAGTTCCTCCGCCTCGTTCAGCGCGCCGCGGCGGTAGCGGGCGTAGCCGAGGAGGGTGATGCCGAACGCCAGGTGGGAGCCGCGCCAGCCCTTGCGCTCGCATTCCGCGATGCCCTTGTTGAACAGTTCCTCGGCGCGGCCGGGCTGGTCGCAGTGGAGGAAGATCAGGGCGACCAGGATGGGGACCTCGAAGCCCCAGTCGTCATCGGTCCAGCTGAGGCCGTCACCGAGGGCCTCCTCCGCGTAGTACAGGGCGGTGGCGGCGGGCTCGCCGCGGGTCATCGCGTCCCAGGCGCGCAGTCCCAGCAGATAGCGCTCGGCCATACCGCGGCCGGTGAGGTGGTCCGCGAGCCGGGCGAGTCTGCGGGAGCGGGCGGGCGACTCCTTCTCGTCGGCGCGGAACATGCTCCACATGAACTGTTCGGTCTGCATCCGCAGCCGGGTGCGGGCGCTGGTGGCCCGCCCGGCCTCCGTGGCGACGATCTCCGCGGCCTCCTCCATGCGGCCGCTGTGGCCGTACGCCTGGGCGAGCCGGTAGGTGATGGCCCCGCGCAGATCGGTGTCGAGGCCCGGTTCCTCCAGCGCGGCCCGCAGGTGGTTGATGGTGACGGAGGGCTCGGTGAGCTGGGCGGAGCAGCCCAGCTCGTACAGGACGGCGGCGCGCTCCTCGAGGACGGGCGGCTCCCGCAGCGCCCTGGCCAGGCAGCGCCGCCCGGCGTCGGGTGCCCCGGCGCGCAGATACTCCCGGGCCGCGGCCCGCAGATGGCGCACCACCCAGGGGTCGCCTTCGGGGTGCATCTCCACCAGATGGCGGCCGGCGGCGGTGGGTCCCAGTCCGGCGCCGAGGACCACGGTGGCGGCCTGTCCGTGCATGGCCACCCGCAGCGCGCCGGGGATCGCCTGGTAGATGGCGGTGGCGATGAGCGGGTGGAGGTACTCCAGGGGCTGTTTGCCGGGATCGCCGCGCGGCGGGGCGAGGATCCGGGCGTCGACGAGCCGCCCCACCACATCGGCGGTCTCGGTCTCGCTGAGCCCGGCGACACTGGCGCTCAGGCCCGGGGTGGCCTCGATCCCGAGGACGGCGACCGCCCAGGCGAGGCGTACGGCGGCGGTGCCGAGCCGGGTCAGCCGGTCGTTGAGTCCGCTCTCCTTGGCCGAGGAGACCAGCTCGCGCAGCGCGGGCAGATTCTCCGACTGCGGTTTCAGCTCACGGTCGCGGATCTTGGCGGTGAGCTCGACGACCTCGAAGGGGTTGCCGCCGGTCATCGCCCAGCATTCGCGGCAGAAGGAGTCGTCGGCCTCCTCACCGAGGACGTCGCGGACGATCCTGCCGACTCCGCTCGGGGTGAGGGGCACCAGCACATGGGGCCGTGAGCCCTGGCGCTCGGTGAGTCCGCGGACCCCGGCTGCGTCGGCGGACAGGTCCTCCGGGCGGTAGCCGACGGCCAGCAGCAGCGGCAGGTCCACCGCGCGCGGTGCGAACCGGATGAGCCAGTCCAGGGATTCGGGGTCGGCCCAGTGGACGTCGTCCAGCATCACCACGACCGGGGCGTGTTCCACCGCGAAGCGGGTCACCAGCCAGTCGAGGCCGTCGCGGACGCCCTGCGGATCGGGTGCGCCGCCGCCCTCGGCGACCACCAGCCCGACCGCGGGCGCGACGATGTCGTACCAGCCGCCCAGGATCCGGCGGTGCTCCTCCTCGCCGGTGGCCGCCAGTACGGGCTGGAAGAGCTGGCGCACCACATGGAACGCCGCGCCCTGCTCGTGTTCGCCACCACGCGCGGACAGCACGGTGCAGCCACGGGCGGCGGCCCGGCGCCGCATCTCGGCGAGCACGGCGGTCTTGCCGACGCCGCCCGGTCCCGCGAAGGCGATCACACCGCCGGTGCGGGTCCCGGGGCGCTCACCGGGACGCGTACCGCACAGGTCCGTCAAGGCACCATCCACCGCGCCGAGTTCCAGCTCCCGTTCCAGCAGCGTCAGGCGCGCATGGTTCTGTCGGCTCATGTCCTCCGCCACGTTCTTCCCCTCCGGCAGGTAACGCCGAGCGTAGCGTGTCTGGCACGCTCCGTAGCCCCCCGCAACGGCGTTTTCCCATGGCATTGCCACGGGCACGCACCATTTCAACTCGTCCTCTATCGATGGCACGTTCCGCAGGCGAGGATGGCCGGATTCCTCGGGTTGCCTCGGCGCCGTGACGCCCTGTGGTATGTCCGGCGCGGGTGATCCACTTCATGGAGGGGGGCGGTTTCGCATCATGACCACACGCGCTTCGCGGTCTCACGCCCGGCAGTCGGCGCTGCTGCGGCGGGCGGCCCTGTTCGACTTCCCGGCCTCCGCCGGCCTCAGCCCCGATGCGGAGGCCGCCAGACTGCACACCATCGAGTGGCTGTCGCGGTTCGGCGTCTTCGAGGGGAGCGAGGCCGTCGCGGAGTACGACGCGCTGCGGTTCGATGTGCTGACGGGGCTGTTCTACCCCCGGGCCAGGGGCGCGGACCTCGCTCTGGGCAATGACCTGGTCGGCTGGTACTTCGTCTTCGACGACCAGTTCGACGGTGAACTCGGGCACCGTCCGGAGGCGGTGGCGCGGCTGGTGGCGGACGTCGTCCGGATCACGGAGGAGCCGCTGAGCATCCCGGGCGCCCCGGACACGTGGGAGGCGTCCGAGGTCGGGTACGACGGCCCGGAAGGGCCGCTGCTGGCGAGCTTCCGCAATCTGTGGCGCCGGATCAACTCCGGCCGCTCAGCGGTGTGGCGGGCGCGTTTCCGCCACCACTGGCTGGAGTATCTCCACTCGTACCATCGCGAGGCCCTGGAGCGCGCCGGTTCCGGTGCCGGGATGCCGCGCTCGGTGGACGCCGTGCTCGCGTTACGCCGCCACTCCATCGGTGTACAGCCGTGCCTGGACCTCAATGAGCCCTTCGGCGGCTTCACCCTCCCCGACGCGCTGCACCGCGGCCATCCGCTCGCCAGGATGCGGGAGGCCACCGACGATGTGGTGGTCTTCACCAACGACATCGCCTCCCTGGACAAGGAGTTGGCGGCCGGGGACGTCCACAACAGCGTGATAGTCCGCCGCGAACGGGCGGGCGGCGATCTGGAGGACGCGGTGCGCCACATCGCCGATCTCGCGAATGCCCGCTACCGCTGGTTCGAGAGGACCGCGGCCCGGCTGCCCAGGATGCTCTCCCGGGCCGGGGTGGGGCCGGACCTACGCCGGAATGTGCAGACCTACGTGGACGGTATGCGGAACGTCATGAACGGCAATCTCGGGTGGTCGCTGCGGACAGCCCGCTACGACGAGCGGGGCATCGAAGCGGTGAGCCGGGGGCGGCAACGTCCGTGGGCGGGTCTGGCCGAGTCGGACGCGCTGGTGCGCGCGGGGCGCACATCGGACTGACGCTCACCACCGGCAGGGCCGGTGCGCGGGGCGGAAGGCCCTGCGCACCGGCCCTTCGCCGTGCGGAAACGCCGAGGAAAGACCGAGAAGACACCGAGAAGACACCGAGAAGACACCGAGGAGGCACCTATTCGGCGGCGCGGTGGCGCCGGTGGTGGCGGGCCACCCGGGCGCGATTGCCGCAGGAGGGCTTGCACCACTCCTGCCGCGGGTGCTCCTTGATGAAATAGCGCACACAGCGCGGTGCGGGACACGCCCGCAGCCGTGTCCGCTCCTCCCCGCCCAGCAGTGCGATCGCGTCCCCCGCGAGCGCCGCGAGCAGCCGGTCGCGCTCCGGCGCCGCATCCGTCCGGACCGTACGCACCGCGGGCGCGCCCCCGTCGGGCCACTCCAGCCGTGGCGCCCGCGGCGCGGCGCGGGCCGCCGCGTTGAGCCGGTCGAGTGCGCCGGTGTCCACGGGCCCGGGCGGGCCGGTGCGCACGGCATGGGCGAACAGGGTGCGCACCGCGCCGCGCAACTCCCGTACGGCGGCGAGGGTTTCGGGGTCGGCGGTGAAGGCGCGGGCGTCCAGGGCGTCGCCCAGCGGTCCGGTGTGCTCCCGCACCCACGCGGTGAGTCCGCCGGTGGTCTCGAGGTCATCGGCGACACCGCCCTTGCCGTCGTGGTGGCGGGTGACGACGAGGGCGACGGCGAGCCGTTGTGCGGACATGACCTAATGCTAATCTCTCGCCGTATCCATTAGCCAAGGACCAGGGGGATCGCATGGACCACATCGAGGTGCGCGCCGAAGTCCTGGAGGGACACGCACGGTTGCGCGCTCTGCTCGACGGTCTGACGGAGCGTTCGGTGCGCGAGCCGAGCGCACTGCCCGGCTGGAGCCGTGCGCATGTGCTGTCGCATATCGAGGGGGTGGGGCGGGCGTTCGCCCGGCAGGTCCGCTACGCCCTGAAGGGCGAGCTGGTCGAGGTGTACGACGGGGGCCGCCCGGCCCGGGACGCCGCGATCGAGGCGGGGGCGCCGCGTACGGCGGACGCACTGCGCACCGCAGTGGCCGGCGCGCTCGCGGTGACGGAGGACGCGTGGACGGCGGTGGGCGCGGAGGACTGGGCGCGGCCCGTGCGGCACCGCGACAGCGATGTGGCGGCCGTGCTGCGGGCGTGGTGGCGGGAGTTGGAGATCCACACCGCGGACCTGCGGCTCGGCCGGGGGCCCGGCGACTGGCCGCGTGCGTTCTGCGTCCATGTGCTGGACTTCCTGGCCCCGCGCGCCCCCGAGGGCGTACGGCTCACGCTGGAGGCCACCGACGGGCCGGAGCGGCGGGAGTCCGGGACCGGGGCGCCGCTGACCGTACGGGGGCGGCTCGGCGATCTGACGGCGTGGCTGGCGGGACGCGAGGTCCCCGGGCCGCTGGACAGCGGCCCCGCGCCGCTGCCGGAGCTTGCGCCCTGGCCGTGACGGTGCGAAACACCGACAGCCGGGCCGCCCGCGCGGTTCGGGCGGCCCTGCCGCGGTCCGGGCTCAGGTGAGGTCGAACTCGCCGTCGCGCGCGCCCAGCACGAACGCGCGCCACTCGGCCGGGGTGAAGATCAGCGCCGGGTCCTCGGGGCGCCGGCCGTGGCGCATCGCGATGAACCCCTCCACGAAGGCGATCTCCACATCGCCCACGCCCTGGCTGCTCGAGCGCCACTGGGCGCCCTTGAGGTCGAGGTCGGGCTTCTCCCAGCCGGAGGTGAGTGGGTGTTCGGTGGTGGTGATCTCGGCCACGCCTGGCTCCTCCCGGATCGTCGTCCGCGCACCACCCTAGCGACCCCGGCCGGTGCCGCACAGGCCACGAAAGAAGTACGCTCAACCGGCGGGCGGCGCGGCCCCGACCACCCACATGGAGAAGAACTGGGAGCCCCCGCCGTAGGCGTGGCCGAGGGCCGTGTACGCCGCCTCGACCTGGTGCTCCCCCGCCTCGCCGCGCACCTGGAGCGCGGCCTCGGCGAAGCGGATCATGCCGGAGGCCCCGATGGGGTTGGTGGACAGCACCCCGCCCGAGGGGTTGACCGGCAGTTCGCCGTCCAGCTCGGTCGCCCCGGACTCCACCAGCTTCCAGCCCTCGCCCTCTGCGGCGAAGCCCAGGTTCTCCAGCCACATCGGCTCGTACCAGCTGAACGGCACATACATCTCGACGGCGTCGATCTGACGGCGCGGATCGGTGATCCCGGCCTGCCGGTAGACGTCGGCCGCGCAGTCCCGTCCGGCCCGCGGGGAGACGAAGTCCTTGCCCGCGAAGAGGGTGGGCTCGCTGCGCATGGCGCCGCCGTGCATCCAGGCGGGCGGACGCGGGGCGCGGGCGGCCCCGGCGCGGTCGGTGAGCACCATGGCGCAGGCGCCGTCGGAGGAGGGGCAGGTCTCGGAGTAGCGGATGGGGTCCCACAGCATCGGGGAGGACCGCACCTGCTCCAGGGTGAGCCCGTGTTCATGCAGATGGGCGTAGGGGTTGCGGAGGGCGTTGCGGCGGTCCTTGTAGGCGACGAGCGCACCGGTCCCGGCGGGCGCCCCGGTGCGCCGCATGTACGCCCGCACATGGGGTGCGAAGAAGCCGCCCGCCCCGGCCAGCAGCGGCTGCTGGAACGGCACCGGCAGGGAGAGCCCCCACATGGCGTTGGACTCGGACTGCTTCTCGAAGGCGAGGGTGAGCACGGTCCGGTGGATCCGGGCGGCCACCTGGTTGGCGGCGACCAGCGCGGTGGAGCCGCCGACCGAGCCCGCGGTGTGGACGCGCAGCAGGGGTTTGCCGACCGCGCCGAGCGCGTCGGCGAGGTACAGCTCGGGCATCATGACGCCCTCGAAGAAGTCCGGGGCCTTGCCGATGACCACGGCGTCGATGTCCGCCCAGGTCAACTCGGCGTCCGCCAGGGCCCGCAGGGCGGCTTCGCGGACCAGCCCGGCCAGGGAGACGTCCCGGCGGGCAGCGGTGTGCTGGGTCTGGCCGATTCCGACGACGGCCACCGGCTCCTTGCTCACTGCGGGTCTCCTTCCAGGACCGCCACCAGGTTCTGCTGGAGGCAGGGGCCCGAGGTGGCGTGGGCCAGGGCCCGGTCGGAGCCGCCGCGGTGGATGGCGGCGGCGGCCTCCCCGAGCCGGATCAGCCCGGCGGCCATCATGGGGTTGGCGGCCTGCGCACCGCCGGACGGGCTGACGCGGACGTCCTCACCGAGCCGCAGTGCCCGGCGGAGGATCACCTCCTGCGAGGTGAACGGCGCGTGCAGCTCGGCGGTGTCCACGGGCGAGTCGAAGGCGCCCGCCCGTTCGGCGGCCAGCCGGGTGGACGGGGAGCGGGTGAGATCGCGTACGCCCAGGGCGTGCGGTTCCACGCGGTGGTCGAGGCCGCGGATCCAGGCGGGGCGGCGGCACAGCCGGCGGGCGGTGTCCCCGGCGGCGAGGACGACGGCGGCCGCGCCGTCGCCGATCGGCGGGCAGTCGTGGCGGCGCAGCGGCCGGACCAGATACGGGGCGTCGAGCAGCCGCGCGGGCTCGGCCGAACCGGCCAGCTGGGCATGCGGGTTGTCCTCGGCGGCGGTACGGGCGCGGGCCGCGACCCCGGCCAGCGCGTGTTCGTCCGTCTCCCCCGCGTCGATGAGCGCCTGGGCCTGGAGGGCGGCCAGGGAGACCGAGTCCGGCCACAGGGGCGCGAGGTAGTAGGGGTCGAGCTGGCGGGTCAGTACCTCGCGCAGATTGCCGGGCGAGGACTTGCCGCAGGAGTAGACGAGCGCGGTGTCGGCCTCTTCGGTGAGCAGTTTGGTCCACGCCTCGTACAGCGCCCAGGCGCCGTCCATCTCGACATGGGATTCGGAGATCGGCGGCCAGGCGCCGACACCGTCCAGGGCCATGGTGAACGAGAAGGCGCGGCCCGCCAGGTAGTCGGAGGAGCCGGAGCAGGTGAAGCCGATCCCGCCGGTGGTGAGCCCGACGTCGTCCAGCACCCGCCGCAGGACGGGCAGCAGCAGTTCGACCTCGGAGACGTCCGCGGTGTCGGGCCGGTGGTCGCTCTGCGCGAAGGCGACGATGGCAACCTCTCGCATCTACAACAGCTCCTTGTAGGTGTCGTAGTCGGCGTCGGGTTCGCCGGTGGGCCGGTAGTGGTCGGGGTAGCGGCCGTCCTCGGTCCATACGGGTGCCACCCGCAGCCCCATCCGCACCTGGTCGTAGGGGATGCCCGCGATCCGGCCGTGGAGGGCGAGCCCGGCGCCGTCCAGCGCGATGTGCGCGTAGACGTACGGCACCTCGATGTCCAGGTTCTTGGCCTTGATGTTCACGATGCAGAAGGTGGTGACGGTGCCGTGCGGGCCGACCTCCACCTGTTCGGCGGTGGCGACACCGCAGGTGGGGCAGGCGCCCCGGGGCGGGACATAGACCTTGCGGCAGGACGGACAGCGTTCCCCGACGGTCCTGCGCCCGGCGAGCGCGGCGAGGAAGCGTGTCTGGGCGCGGCCGGGCGCGTAGGTGTAGTCCAGGCGCGCGGGTGCCACGATCCCGCGCACCGGATCGGTGAACTCACCGCTGTGCGGGGCGGGTTCGCCGGTGGCGGCGGGCTGGTCCGGGTCCGGTTCGAAGCAGGCGATGTCGGTGATGGCGCCGGTGCGTGCCGAGGCCCAGCGGATCCGTACCCGCATACCGGTGTGCACGGCCCGCGGCCCGGGTGCGTCGAGGGCGTGCAGCAGGGCGGTGCCGGCGCCGTCGAGCCGCACCAGCACCCAGGCGAAGGGCGTGGCCAGGGGCTGGCCGCGGCTCGGGGAGGGGTTCCAGGCCCAGGTGGTGACGGTGCCGGTGGGGGCGACCTGGACCAGGTCGCGCAGTTCGTCGGCGGTGACCGGGTCGTATTCGACGGGCGGTACGAGCACCCGGCCGTCGGTGGTGCGGACCCCGAGCACGGTGCGCTCGCGCAGCCCGGTGAGGAAGGCGCTCTGGACCGGTCCGAGGGAGCGGGTGAAGGGGAACTCGACGACCAGGGGGGCCCGGAGGGCCTCGGAGGAGGAAGCCGGGGTCATGGGTGGGTCTCCTTCTGTCCGGAGTCTGTCCGGGAGCCCGTACCGGTCGGATGCGCGGGACCGCACGGGGGGGGGCACGGCCGCCGCTCAGGCCCGCCGGTAGACCGGCGGCCGCTTCTCGGCGAAGGCTTTGGAGCCCTCCGTGGCGTCGGCGGTACCGAAGACCGGCCAGCCGCGCTCGAGTTCCGACTTCAGTCCGTCGGCCTCGGTCATCCGCGCGGTCTCGTAGACGGACGCCTTGACGGCCTCGACGGCCAGGGGGCCATTGGCGTTGATCAACCCGGCGATCTCCAGGGCCCTGTCCAGCGCGGCGCCGTCCTCGACGACATGGCCGATCAGCCCGATCCGGGCGGCCTCCTCGGCGGCGTAGGGGCGTCCGGTGAGCAGCATCTCCAGGGCGTGGGTGTGCGGCACCTGCCGGGCCAGCCGCACGGTGGAGCCGCCGATGGGGAAGAGTCCGCGGCGCACCTCGTAGAGGCCGAAGGTGGCGCCGCGCCCGGCGACCCGGATGTCGGTGCCCTGGAGGATCTCGGTGCCGCCCGCGACACAGTGGCCCTCGACGGCGGCGATCACCGGTTTACGCGGCCGGTGGTGGCGCAGCATGGCCTTCCAGTGGAGGTCCGGGTCGCCCTTGAGGCGGTCGCGGTAGTGCTCTCCGGCCATCCGGCCACCGTCCGCGAGCGCCTTGAGGTCCATTCCGGCGCAGAACACACCGCCCGCGCCGGTGAGCACCACGGACCGCACGGTGTCGTCCGCGTCGGCCTCGAGCCAGCCGTCGTACAGCCCGACCAGCATCGGCAGCGAGAGGGCGTTCTTCGCCTCGGGGCGGTTGAGGGTGAGTACGAGGGTGGCGCCGACGCGCTGCACCACGAGGTGTTCGGTCCCGCTTGTCACGGCAGTCCTCCCGTCTCGACGTGAACAGGTTGCAGGAGGCGGGGAGCGACTTCAAGAGTTATCTGACGTCCAGTCAGATTTCTTGGCCGCGGCCCTTCCCACCTCTCCCCCACGGGTCTGTAATGAGCGCCGGGCCCGCCTCTGTCATGAGCGCCGGGCCCGCCTCGGCGATGAGCGCCGGGCCCGTCCCGGTACCAGGTCAGGAGGAGCCGTGGAGTACAACCTTGCCGACCTGTTCGAGTCGGTCGCCGACACGGTGCCCGGGCGGGAGGCCCTGGTGTACCTCGACCACCCCGGCACCGGACGGGAGCGGAGGCTCAGCTACGCGGGGCTCGACGAGGCGGCCAACCGGATCGCCCACCACCTGCGGGACAGCGGGATCGGGCCCGGTGAACACGTCGGACTCCATCTGTACAACGGGGTGGAGTACCTCCAGACCACCCTGGCCTGTCTGAAGATCCGCGCGGTGCCGGTGAATGTGAACTACCGCTACACGGCGGAGGAGTTGGTCCATCTCTACCGTGACGCCGACCTGGCCGCGCTGGTCTTCGACGCCGAGTTCGGTGAGCGGGTGGCCGCCGCGGTGCCGCGTACGCCCACCCTGCGCCACCTGCTGCGGGTCGGCGAGGGCGACCGCCCGGGCCCGGTGTCGGCCGTGCCGTTCACCGAGGCCGAGGCGGCGGGCCCGGCCGCGCGCGACTTCGCACCGCGCTCCGCGGACGACCGCTTCATCATCTACACCGGCGGCACCACCGGACTGCCGAAGGGGGTGCTGTGGCGTCAGGAGGACCTCTTCTTCTCCGGACTCGGCGGCGGGGCGCCGACCGGCGAACCCGTCGGCCGACCGGAGGAACTGGCCGAGCGGGTGGCGGCGGGCGGCGAGGGCCTGGTCTTCTTCCCCACCCCGCCGCTGATGCACGGCACCTCCACCCTCACCGCGTTCATCGCCTTCCACTACGGTCAGAAGGTGGTCCTGCACCGCAGGTTCACACCGGAGGAGGTGCTGAGGACGATCGAGAAGGAGCGGGTCACCAGCGTCTCGCTGGTCGGTGACGCGATGCTGCGGCCCCTGGTCGACGCGCTGAGCGGCCCCCTGGAGGACCTCGACCGCTCCTCGCTGATCGCCGTCAGCAGTTCGGGCGCGATCCTGTCGGAGACCGTCCGCGCCCGGTTCGCCGAACTGGTGCCGCACGCCACGCTGCTCAACAACTTCGGCTCCTCGGAATCCGGCTTCAACGGCACGGCCACCGCGGACTCCGGCCCCGAGAAGGGCTTCCGGCTGCGGGTCAACGCCCGTACGACCGTGGTCGACCCGGTGACACTGGAGCCCGCCGCGCCCGGGGTGCCCGGCCGTCTCGCCCAGCACGGCCATGTGCCGCTGGGCTACTACAACGACCCGAGGAAGACCGCCGAGACCTTCTTCGCGGCGCGCGGCGAACGCTGGGTGCTGCTCGGGGACATGGCGACGGTCGACGAGGACGGTGTGATCACAGTGCTGGGACGCGGTTCCCAGTGCATCAACACCGGTGGCGAGAAGGTCTATCCGGAAGAGGTCGAACAGGCGCTCAAGGCCCATCCGGACGTGTACGACGCGCTGGTGGCGGGCGTTCCGGACGAGCGCTGGGGCAACCGGGTCGCGGCCGTCGTCCAGCCCCGGGCCGGGGTGACGTCCCTGACCGGCGACGCGGTCAGGGAACACTGCCGCACCCGGCTCGCGGGCTACAAGATCCCCCGTACCGTCGTCTTCACCGACCGGGTCCAGCGCTCCCCCAGCGGCAAGGCCGACTACCGCTGGGCGCGGGCGACGGCCGCCGCCGCGACGGCGACCGGCGCCTGAACGGCCCAGGCGGCTCGGCCCTGTCCGGTGGATGGTGGACCTTATCGGGCCCGCGACGCCTACCGCTGGGAGGTGCCCCCGCACCAGACGCCGCGGGCTGACCCTCAAAGATCCACCGGACAGAACCTACGTGTTGTGGGGCGCGCATCACCGCGTCGCGGCCGGCCCGCGCTCGCACACCGACGGCAGCGAGCGCCCCAGGGCGGCCGTGTGCAGGGCGTCCAGCCGTTTCTCATGGACCGTGAACACCGCCCCGGCCGTCAGCCGTCCCGCGCACGAGGGTGCGGTGCGCGCGGCGGCCGACTCGGCGATGGCCCGCACCAGTTCGCCGTTGATCCGGTTGATCTTCAGCCGGACCCGGGAGAGATCGGGGCGCTCGGTGGGCGCCTGCGACGGATCGGCCTCCCAGCGGCGGTGGAGGCCGCGCTGCACGATCTTGCCCGCCTCGATCTGGTCGCGGAAGATCCGTACGGTCGCCGCGGGGTCCGCGCCCAGCTCCGTGGCCTGCCGGGCGACCGCGTCCAGGACCTGACGCTCCCGCGCGGGGTCCTCGACCGGGCTGTCCGTGCCGAACTTGGCGGCGGCGACCTCGTCCGCGATCAGCAGCCGGTCGGCGGACAGTTCCGCCAGCGGCAGCAGCCGGGACGGGGCGGTGGCGGGGCGGTCCGGCGCGGCGGCGGCCGGGGCCGCGACGGCGGCGGCCGCCCCGGTGGCCAGTACGGCGGTGGTGAGGGCAGCGATCAGCGGACGGCGCGGGGCGCGCGGGAACGGGGACGCTCGCACGGGCGGACCTTTCTCTCGGCGGTCGGTCAGCGGCTGGTCAGCGGTCGGTCGGTGCTCCGGCACCGGGGCGAGCGTAGGGCCCACCGGCCTCTGGCACGATATGGGCGGCCGTTCACGGCCGTGATCGCACACAGCGCGCAACGGGGAGCCCGCCCATGTCCCAGTCCTCGCATCCGCCCTCGCTGCTGGAGAGCAACGCACGCCCGCGGGTCTTCGCCCCGGCCTGGCTGCCGCCCCTCTCCGCCCTGGCCGCGGCCGGTACCGCGTACGCGCTGGGCGACGACCCGCTGACCCGGGTGCTGGTCCCGCTCGCCGTGGCGCTCGGGTGCTGGGCACTGGCCGCCGCCGTCGCACGGCTGCGGCCACCGGTCCGCTGGCGGGTGACCGAGCTGGGGCTGCACAAGCTGCGCGGCGGACGCAATGTGACGACGCATGTCTTCACCGCGGCCCAGCCGCTGGTCCTCACCGTGCCGGAACTGGCCCTGCGCAGACCGCTGGACTACGGGGCGGGCAGGATCGGCGACCTGAGCGTCTCGGGGGCCACCGGGATGCGGATGTCGGCGTTCCCGCTCCATCTCGCGCTGCGACGGCTCGGCATCCCGCTGCGGCTGGCCGACGAGAAGGACGCGGCACCGGGCCAGGCGGCACGCTGGGAGGCCCGGTTCTCCCGCCGCGAGGCGGCGCTGCTCGGCGCGGCGGCCGAGGGCCCGCTGCCCGCGGCCGCCGGGGACACGGTGGAGCTGGTACGGCCCGGACGCGAGGTGCGGACGCGGCAGTTCGCGGGCCGTCTGGTCCCGCTGCTGACGGGCCTGGTCGCGCTCGCGGTGGCCGCCGTGCCGTCCGACGGCGCGGTCCCGGAGCGGGTGACCGGCATCAACGCCTGCGCCGTGCTGGTGCTGGTGTGGACGGCGGGCTCGTACGCGCGGTCGCTGCGCCTCCCGCCGGTGCGGTGGACGATCGGGCCGCGGTCGATCAGGGTGAACGACCCGTGGTTCGGCGCCGTCGAACTGTCCGCGGACCGGATCGCCGCGGTCGTGCCGGAGCGGATCACCGAGGAGACCGCCACCGGCACCACCCGGACCTCGGTGGCCGTCCAGTTCTACGGACATGACCTCACCCTGCTGGGCACCGCGCACTCCGGTGATCTCCCGTGGGCCGAGCTGCTGTCCGTCCTGCGCTCGCGCGGCTACCGCGTCCTGGAGGACGCGCCGGACGGTGACAGCGCCTACGACCTGGACCCCGGCTTCCTGCCCCACCAGGCCGTCCCGGACGGCCGGTTCACCCTCGCCGCCGAGCACATCGGCTGGGAGGGCCCGAGCGGCGCGGTGCGCGTTCCGCGCCCGCGGGTGGGCGCGCTGGAGGTGCACACCCGCTCCGGCCACGCCTGGCTGCGGGTGCGGTCGGCGGACGGCACCGAGGCGCTGTACGCCCCGCTGGCCGCGCTGCGGATCTCCCGGAGTGAACTGCGGGAGCGCGCCCGTACCTTCGGCTATCCGCTGACCGACCCGGAGCACGACGCGTACTCCTCGGCCGCGTTCGCCTCCCTGGCGGCGGGCGCCGCGTATCCGGTCCCGGACCGTACGGCGGCCCAGCCACCGCCTCCGCCCGGCCCGCGGTCCGGCACGGGCGGGCCGGGCGGGCCGGTTGTGGTATCCATGCCCGCGTCGACCCGCTGGTGGTACTACGGCGGCGGCGCCGCGGGCGGGGCGGCCCTCGCCGCGATCCTCGGCGTCAAGCTGCGTCATCTGGTGGACGGTGGCATGTCCTGGCTGGCCTGGGGCCTGCCCGCCGGGCTCGCGCTCGGCGGGCTGCTCGGCCTGCTCCACGACCTGCGGCGGCCCGCCGTGGTGCTCGGCCCGGACGGTGTCCGGCTCGCCGCCCGCGGCGGCCGGGGCGGCACCTCGTGGGCGCACCCCCGCACCGCGGTCGGCGGTGTCGCCGTGGACAGCCACGAGGGTGAGGAGTCGCTGTACGTGTGGTCCACCGCGGGCCAGGTGATCCGCAAGGAGAGCGTCCATGTGCCGGATCCCCAGGAGCTGCGGCGCGGCTGTGAGCGCGCCGGACTCCCCTGGGGCCGCCCGGACTTCGGCCGGGTGAGCCCGCCGCCCGAACTGTGAGCCCCGGCGTCCGCGGCCCCGAGGAGGCGCCCGGGGGACGCTACGGCTCGAGGAAGGCGCCGACGGCGGCCAGGAACTCCTCGGGGCACTGCTGGTGGACCAGATGGCCCGCGTCGATGGTGATCAGACGGCAGTCGGGTATGCGCCGGGCCATGTCGGCCAGCAGTTCCTGGGGGATATGGCTGGCCGGTCCGCCGCCGATCACCAGCGTGGGGGCGGTGATGGCCGAAAGCCCCTCGGTCCAGCCGGGGTCGGGGGTGTTGCGCGCTTCGGTGAACTGGGTTTTCACGGCCCAGTCGAAGACCAGCCGCCCCGCGGGGCGCGGGGGCACCGGGAGCGGCGGATCCTGGGGCAGCAGCGGCGGGGCGTCCTCCAGCACCAGCCGCTCCACCAGGTGCGGATGGCTCTGGGCGAGGAGATAGGCGACCACCCCGCCGTAGGAGTGTCCGATCACCGTGACGGACTCCAGGCCGAGGGCCGCCAGGAATCCGGCGACGTCGTCCCGCACCGGCTCCAGGGCGTAGTCCCCCGGCCAGTCGCTGACACCGTGTCCGCGCAGGTCGAGCGCGTACACCCGGCGGCCCGTGGCGAGCCGCGGCGCGACGGTGAGCCAGTCGACCCCGCCCTCGCCGAGGCCGTGCAGCAGCAGGACGGCCGGATCCCCCGCGGCGCCCCACACCCGGTACGCCAGCTCGATCCCGTCCACCTCGACCGTGTCAAGTGTGTGCATGGAGCAGAGGATACGGCTCGTTTACCGGTGGTCACATGGGGCGCTCGTGTCCTTCCCAGTACGGTGCGCGCAGCCGCCGCTTGTAGAGCTTGCCGTTGGGATCGCGCGGCATCTCGGCGATGAACTCCACGGACCGTGGGCGTTTGAAGCCCGCGAGCCGCTGTGCGCAGTGGGTGAGGAGGTCGTCGGCGAGCGCGGGTCCGGTCGCGTGCCCCTCGGACGGCTCCACGATCGCCTTGACCTGCTCGCCCCAGTCGTCGTGGGGTACGCCGAAGACGGCCGCGTCGGCGACCGCGGGATGGGTGAGCAGCGCGGCCTCGATCTCGGCTGGATAGATGTTGACCCCGCCGGAGATGATCATGTCGATCTTGCGGTCGCGCAGGAAGAGATAGCCGTCCTCGTCGAGGAGGCCGAGGTCGCCCACGGTGAAGTAGTCGCCGATGCGGTTCTTGCGGGTCTTGTTCTCGTCCTGGTGGTAGGAGAAGCCTCCGGTGCTCATCTTCATGTAGACGGTGCCGACGTGCCCGGCCGGGAGCCGTTCGCCGTTGTCGTCGAAGACGGCCAGTTCGCTGATGGGCCACGGTCTGCCCACTGTGCCGGGCTTTTTGAGCCAGTCCTCGGCGGTGGCGAAGGCGCCGCCGCCCTCGCTCGCCGCGTAGTACTCCTCGACACAGCGGCCCCACCAGTCGATCATCGCGCGCTTGATGTGGTCGGGACAGGGCGCGGCCCCGTGGATGGCGTGGCGCATCGAGGACACGTCGTAGGACCGGCGGACCTCCTCGGGCAGCGCCAGCAGCCGGTGGAACTGGGTGGGGACCATATGGGTGTGGGTGCAGCGGTGGGTGTCGATGAGCCGCAGCATCTCCTCGGGCGTCCAGCGGTCCATGATGACCAGGGGATGGCCGATGTGCAGGGAGGAGGTCGCGAACTGGAGGACGGCGGTGTGGTAGAGCGGTGAGCACACCAGGTGGACGTGGTCGGGCTCCTCGGCGCGGGAGGTGACGCCGAAGAAGCGGAGGAAGCCGCCGAGATGGCTCTCCTCCGGGAGTTTCCCGGTCAGCGGACGCCGGATTCCGCGGGGGCGGCCGGTGGTGCCGGAGGTGTAGTTCATCACCCAGCCCAGCTCGCGGTCGGCGGGCGGCTCCCCGGAGTGGCCGTCCAGCAGTGCGGCGTACGGACGGAAGCCCTCGATGGCGCCCACGGCGTAGCGGTGAGCGGCGGGCGGCCCGGCCCGGTCGGCGGCGGCGCGGGCGCGGTCCGCGTACCGCTCGTGGGCGATGAGCACCTTGGCGCCGGAGTCGGCCACGATCCAGGCGATCTCGGGGCCGACCAGATGGTGGTTGACCGGTACGAGATACAGCCCGGCCTGGGTGGCGGCGAGCGCGGCGGTGAGGAACTCCGGCCCGTTGGGCAGCACGACGGCGAACGCGTCGCCGCGCCGCAGCCCGGCGGCGCGCAGTCCGGCGACGAGCCGGTTGCACGCGGCGTGCAGCCGCCCCGCGGTCCACTCCTCGCCGTCGGGGGCCACCAGGACGGTACGGTCCGGCTCCTGTGCGGCCTGGGCCCAGAAGCCGTGCGGGATCTCGCTCATCGGTCCTTCGCCCTCCTCACGCCCGTCCGGTCACGCCCGTCCGGCGATGCGGTTGATGCGGTCGATGGCACGCTCGAATCCTCGGGTCAGGTCGTCGACGACGGCCTGCACGCTGCGGGTGGTGTTCATCCGGCCGACGATCTGGCCGACCGGGGTGCCGAGCAGCGGCTCCACCTCGTACTTCTGGATACGGGAGACGGCCTCGGCGACCAGCAGCCCCTGGAGCGGCATGGGCAGCGGATCCGGTCCGTCCGGGTCGTCCCAGGCGTCCGTCCACGCGGTGCGCAGCTGGCGGGCGGGTTTGCCGGTGAGGGCGCGGGAGCGCACGGTGTCACCGGATCCGGCCGCGAGCAGTTTGCGGGTGAGGGCGGCGGAGTGCAGTTCGGCCTCCTCGGTGGTGAGCCAGACCGAGCCGAGCCAGACGCCCTGGGCGCCGAGTGCGAGCCCGGCGGCGATCTGTTCACCGCTGCCGATGCCTCCGGCGGCGAGCACGGGCAGCGGGTCGACGGCGCTCACCACCTCGGGCGTGAGCACCATGGTGGCGATCTCGCCGGTGTGGCCGCCCGCCTCGTAGCCCTGGGCGACGACGACGTCGAGACCCGCCTCCTGGTGGCGGCGGGCGTGACGGGCGCAGCCCGCGAGCGCGGCCACCAGGACGCCGTGGTCATGGGCGCGGGCGACGACATCGGCGGGCGGTGAACCGAGTGCGTTCGCCAGCAGTCTGACGGGGTGGTCGAAGGCCACCTCGAGCTGGCTGCGGGCGACCTTCTCCAGCCAGCCGGTGATCCGCCAGCCGGACGCCTCGCCCTCGGCCGGCTCCGGCACCCCGTGCCCGGCCAGGGTGTCCGCCACGAATCTGCGGTGGCCTTCGGGGATCATCGCCTCGATGTCGGCCTCGGTCACCCCCTCCACCTGGCGGGCGGGCATCACGACGTCGAGGCCGTAGGGCAGCCCGTCGGTGTGGTGCGCCATCCAGTCCAGATCGCGGGCCAGGTCCCCTGCCGCGCCGTAGCGCACCGCGCCGAGCACCCCGAACCCACCGGCCCGGGTGATCGCCGCGGCGACGGCGGGGAACGGTGTGAAGCCGAAGATGGCGTGTTCCACGCCCAGCCGTGTGCTCAGCTCCGTCCTCATGGGCGGCAGGATGCCGCAGGGCGCCGGACGAGGGAAGAGCTTTTCTGACGGGACGTCAGATAATCTTGTGGTCCGGGTCCGCCATCAGCGCTCCAGTACGGCCATGGCCGCGTTGTGCCCGGGGATTCCGCTCACCCCGCCGCCGCGTACCGCGCCCGCCCCGCACAGCAGCACATTGGCGTGCCGGGTCTCCACCCCCCAGCGGCCGGTGCCCTCCTGTGCGTAGGGGAAGGCCAGGTCCCGGTGGAAGATGCTGCCGCCGGGCAGCCGCAGTTCACGCTCCAGGTCCAGCGGGCTCTTCGCCTCGATGCACGGCCTGCCGTCGGCGTCGGTGGCCAGACAGTCCGCCAGCGGCTCGGCGAGATGGGCGTCGAGCTGGGTGAGGGTGGCCTCCAGCAGCGCCGTGCGCGCCGCGTCGTGGTCCGCCGTGAACAGCCGCGCCGGAGTGTGCAGGCCGAACAGGGTCAGTGTCTGGTAGCCGCGCGCGGCGAGTTCGGGGCCGAGGATCGACGGATCGGTCAGCGAGTGGCAGTAGATCTCCGACGGCGGACGGTGCGGCAGTTCGCCCGCGGCGGCCTGCCGGTAGGCGTCCTCCAGCGCGCCGTAGCCCTCGGCGATGTGGAACGTCCCGGCGAACGCCTCGCGCGGATCGGTGTCCGGATCGCGCAGTGCGGGCAGCCGCCGCACCAGCATGTTCACCTTGAGCTGCGCCCCCTCGGCGGGCGGGGCGGGCGGCGGCTCGCCCAGCAGCCGGGCCAGCTCCCGCGGTGCGGCGCCCACCAGCACATACCGGGCGGCGGCGGTGCCCTCGCCCGCGTCGCCCGATTCGCCCGCGGCGCTCGCGTAGCGCACCTCGGCCGATGTGCCGTCGGTTTCGATCGCGGTCACCTCCCGTCCGGTCTCGATCCGGGCACCCGCCGCGCGGGCCGCGTCCGCGAGCGCGTCGGTGAGCGCCCCCATCCCGCCGACCGGCACATCCCAGTCACCGGTGCCCCCGCCGATCACGTGGTAGAGGAAGCAGCGGTTCTGACGCAGCGACGGGTCATGGGCATGGGCGAACGTGCCGATCAGCGCGTCGGTGAGGACCACACCACGGACGAGATCGTCCTCGAACGCGGCCTCGATCGCCTCCCCCACGGGCCGCTCGAACAACGTCTCCCACGCCGCGTTGTCCCCGATCCGGGTCCTGAGCGCCTCCCGGGTGGGCAGCGGTTCGGTCAGCGTCGGGAAGACCCGTTCGGCGACGCGCCGCGTCATCCCGTAGAAGCGCTGCCAGGCGGCGAACTCGCGCCCGGAGCCGGTCAGCCGGGCGAACGCCTCCCGGGTGCGCCCGCTGCCCGCGGTGTCCACCAGCAGCCCGGTCGGCCGACCGTCCCGCACGGCCGGGGTGTACGAGGACACCGCGCGCTTGCGCACCGCGAACCGCAGCCCCAGGTCGTCCACGATCCGCTGTGGCAACAGGCTGACGAGGTAGGAGTAGCGCGAGAGCCGTGCGTCCACCCCGGCGAACGGCCGGGTGGACACCGCCGCTCCCCCGGTGTGCCCGAGCCGCTCCAGCACCAGCACACTGCGCCCGGCACGGGCCAGATAGGCGGCGGCGACCAGCCCGTTGTGGCCGCCGCCGACGATGACGACGTCGTACGCATCGTGGTGAGGCATGCCCTCTGCCTAGCACGCGCCGATCCCCCCGGCCAGGCTACGGCTGCCGCGGCGCGGCGGCAGACGGGGCGGCGTCGAGCGGGGGACACGGCGGTGACGGGCCCGTCAGGCCCGCACCCCACCACGTGTGCCGGGCAGCGGACGGGCCCCCTCGCCACGGGGCCGGGCAGCAGGCGGGCCCGGCCCGGGGCGCCGGGGCAGGTCAGCCGTAGGCGCCGCCGCGGTCGGCGCATGCGGGGCGGTGCGGCTCGGCCGGTGCGGGGTGGCGGCCGAGTTGTTCGAGGCAGTGGGCCTCGTCCGTGCGGCTGGCCACCGTGTCCGGGTGGCCTGGGCCCAGCACCCGGGCCCGGGCGCCGGCGACCCGGCGGTATCCGGCCAGCGCGTCGGACCAGCGGCCCAGCCAGCCGAGCGCCACGGCCACCTCCCTCTCGCTGACCAGGGTGTCCGGATGGTCCGGGCCGAGGGTGCGCTCGCGCAGGGCGCACACCTCGCGGGCCTCGGCGAGGGCCTCCGCCCAGCGACCGAGCCGGCCGAGGTTGACTCCGAGGCCGTGCCGGGCGCGCAGGGTCTCGGGGTGCGCCGGGCCCTCGGCGCGGGTGCGGTCGGCGGCGAGGGCGCGGTAGACCATCAGCGCCTCCGGGGCGCGGTGCAGCCGCCCAAGGCTGATACCGACCTCGTAGCGGGCGGCGAAGGTGTCGGGGTGGTCGGGGCCGAGCGTCCGGGCGCGGGCCGCGGCCACCTCGCGGTAGCCGCTCAGCGCCTCCTCCCAGCGGTCGAGCCGCCCGAGGGCGTGCGCCACTTCGGAGCGGGTGACCAGGGTGTCCGGGTGCTCGGCACCCAGCACCCGGGCCCGGGCGGCGGCCACCTCGCAGGCCAGGCGGTAGGCGTTCTGATGGTGACCCAGACGGCCCAGATTGAAGGCGAGGTTGTGGCGGCAGCGCAGGGTGTCGGGGTGCTCGGCGCCCATGGTCCGCTCACGGGTGGCCAGGACGGCGGTGTAGATCCGGTGGGCCTCGGTGTGATGGCCGAGGCGGCCGAGGGTGAACGCGGTCTCCTGCCGGGCCGCGAGCGTATCGGGATGAACGGGGCCGAGCACCCGTTCGCGGGCCGCCGCGACCTCGGTGTACGCGCGCAGTGCCTCGCCGGGGCGGTCCAGGCGGCCCAACGCGAAAGCGATCTCGTAGCGGCTGGCGAGGGTGTCGGGATGGTCGGGGCCGAGCAGCCGCTCGCGCTCGGCGGCGACCGCGCGGTGCAGTTCGGCCGCCTCCCGCCAGCGGCCGAGCCATCCCAGACGCAGCCCGGTCTGATGCCGCTCACCGAGCCGTTCGGCCTCCGGCCCGCACGCGGCAACGCGCGCGCCCGGCGGGGCGGCGGGTGTTACGGCGAGCGCGCCCGGCGGAGCGGGCGGGACGGGCGGGCACGGCGGCGCGGCGTGGGGCACGGGACGGGGGCCGGTCCAGGCGCCGGTGAGCGCCGCGGGCGGTTCCGGCGGGGTGGTCCGTCCCGCGTCCGGGCCGCCCGCCCGGGAGCCGGTGGTCATCCTCAGGGCCCAGGCCGGAAGCCGTGGGCCCGGCACCGGCACCCGGACGGCCTCACCGACCGCCGGGAACCGGGCGGTTCGCGCCACGGCGATCCGCTCGGCGAGGTCGGAGGCGTCGCGCGGACGGCGCTCCGGGGTCTTGGCGAGCAGATCGAGCACCACCCGCTCGAACCGCTCGGGCAGTTCGGGGCGGTGGAGTCTCGGCGGGGCGGGCGGGGTGTCGCGGTGGCCGACCAGGATCGCCCAGGCGTCGCCGAGGTCGAACGGCGGTGCCCCGGTGGCCAGTTCGTACAGCACACAGCCCAGCGAGTACAGATCGCTGCGGTGGTCGACGACGCCGCCCACGATCTGCTCGGGCGACATGTAGTGCGGTGTACCCATGGCCACGCCGGTGCCGGTGAGCCGGGAGGTGGGGCCGAGGTCATGGCCGGGGCGGGCGATACCGAAGTCGCAGAGCTTCACACTGCCGTCGGCGAGCCGCATGATGTTGGCCGGTTTCAGATCCCGGTGCACGATGCCCTGTTGGTGGGTGTAGGCGAGGGCCGCGGCGACCTGACCGGCGATGTCCAGCACATCCGGCACCGGCAGCGGATGGTGTCTGTTGTCCTCCAGCAGCTGGCCGAGGTTACGGCCCTCGAGCAACTCCATGACGAGGAAGAGCACACCCTCGTCCTCGCCGAAGTCATGGACCACGGTCACCCCACGGTGCTGGAGCGCCGCGGCGACCCGCGCCTCGCGCCGGAAGCGCTCGCGCAGCACATCCGTGATCGCCTGGTCGTGCTGCGGCCCCAGCGGTCTGAGGCATTTGACGGCGACGCGACGGCCGAGCGCGTCGTCCCGCGCCCGCCACACCTCGCCCATTCCCCCGCGCCCGATCAGGTCCAGCAGTCTGTACCGGCCCTGGATCAGCCTGGTGTCCGCCATTCTCCCCCTGCCTTCGGCGGAAGGTTCCCCCTTCCACCGCCCCCGTGGATGCCGGCCGCGCGTCTCGCCGCGCCCGGCCCGTCCCCACTGTCCAGTATGGCCGCGTTTCTGCGGAGTTTGTAGGGCGAGGGACGGGTCCCGGGGCCAAGTCGCTCCATGGCGCGCAGAATGTGTCTGGGCGGAAGCTGCCACCGTGCCCTGGGCGGAATGCAGCGCAGCGCCCTGCCCGCCGCCTTCAGCCGCCGGGTGACAACGGCGGGCACGGGTGCGGGCCGGCCGTACAGGGCGTGGGCGTACGAGGGCAGGGAGGCATAGGCCAGCGCGGCGAAGCGCCCCCAGATCGCCTCGCGCGCCGGGACCAGCAGGGCATGAACCGGAGGTCTGCGCAGAAAGGCGTCCACCTCGCGGGCGTCGGGGGTGGCGGCGAGGTGGGGGCGCACCGTGGTGAAGTAGGCGGCCAATTCCTCGGTGTCGGCGGGGACGGCGGCGGGATCGAGGCCGACCAGCCGGGCGGCCTCGGTGTTCTCGGCGACGTAGGCGTCCGCCTGGGCGTCGGTCAGCGGGTAGCCGGAGCGCCGCACCACATGGAGGTAGGAGTCGATCGCGGCGCAGTGCACCCACAGCAGCAGGTCCGGCTCGTCGACACCGTGCCGGGCGCCGGTGGCGGGGTCGGTCAGGGAGAGCCTGCGGTGGATGCCGCGGACCCGGGCCCCGGCGCGTTCGGCGGCCTCGGTGGTGCCGTAGGTGGTGGTGGCGACGAAGCGCGCGGTGCGGAGCAGCCGCCCCCAGGCGTCCTCGCGGAAGTCGGAGTTCTGGGTGACGCCGCGGACCGCGAGCGGGTGCAGCGCCTGGAGGTACAGGGCGCGCACCCCCGCGATCCACATCATCGGGTCGCCGTGCATCTGCCAGGTGACCGACCGGGGGCCGTAGAGCCCGGCGTCGGTGCCGTACGAGCCGTCCCTGCCGTACGAGCCGTCCCTGCCGTACGGGGTGTCGGTGTTGTACGAGCCGTGCCGCGGGGCCGCGCCCATGGCCACCACCTCCCGCGGCCAGGCTAGCCCGGGCCCCGGCGGGACGGATCGCCGCGTCCACCGGGGTGTGACCAGGACTGCCGGCGCCAACGGGGCGCTCGGCTGTCAGTCGGGCGGTTCCGACAGGTGGGCCAGGATCCGGCAGACCTCCTCGACGATCTCCCCGGCCTCGGCCACGTCCGCGCAGTCCCCCAACTCCCTGGCCGCGCCCCCGATCACCGTGGTCAGCACGATCACCCGGACCCGGCCGGCGCGGCGCGTCTCGTCGACCCTGAGGAGCTTGGCGTTGCGCCGTACCCATGAGCGGTCCCACTGCCGACGGAGCGCGTCGAATCCCGAAGGGCCGTCCTCCTGCCACAGCAGTCGGCCGATACGCCGCCGTACCCAGGCGCCCTCCAGATACGCCCTCGCCCCCGCGACGAACAGCGCGATCGGGTCGGTCACGCCCTGGTCGCGCGCTTCGGCGACCACCGCCGCGGTGTGCCGCTCCTGGTCTTCCTGGAACTCCTCCCACAACGCCAGATACAGCCCTCTCTTGCCCCCGTAGTGGTGGAAGAGGCTGCCGACGGGGATCCCCGAGCGGGCCACGATCTCCGTCACACTGGCGTTGGTGTAGCCGCGCTCGGTGAACACATCGAGCGCGGCGTCCAGCAGCGCGCGCCGCGTGGAGACCCCGGCCGCGGCCGAGGCCGCCCCCAGGGGCCGCGGTGTGCTCTCTGCCGCGGTTTCCCCCGCCTCAGCCTCGGTCCGCGCCTCGGTCTGCTCCGGTCTTGCCGCCGAGCCGGCTGTCCGCTCCGAGTGGGTCTGGCTCACTGTCCGTTTTCCCCTTCTCCGGCCGCGTCGCGGATGGCGAGGGCGACCAACAGTTCCATCAGGTCAGCGATCCGGCGCGGGTTGCGGCCGGTGCGTTCCTCGATGCGGCGCAATCGGTAGTGCGCCGTGTTGTGGTGCACCTGGAGCTGGTCGGCTGCCAGACGCAGGTTCAAATCCGCCTTGGCGAACGCTCGTACCGTGGCCGTCAGCGCGCCCCCGCGCCGGACGTCCTCGTCCAGCAGGGCACTGATCCGAGGGTCGACCAGCTGGCGGGCGATGTCGTCCGCGCGCAGAGCAAGGTACTGGAACGGGGACAGCCGCGGCAGCGCCGCCACCCCACCACCGCTGGGTACGAACTCCAGGGCGGCCCTGGCCTCCTGGTAGGCACGCGGCAGCTCCGCCGCACCCCGGGCCACCGTGCTGATGCCCATGGCCAGGACCGTCCCGTCCCGGGCCAGGCGCCGCTGGACCTCTTCGAACCGCGCGCACACCTCCTCCGGCTCCGCGCCCGTACGCAGCACCGGCACGGCCACGACCTCGCCCTGCCGTACGACCACCAGGACTCGGGCGGAGCGCACCCCGGCGGCGGAGATCGCCGCGCTGGTGATGTAGCTGTCCTCGGCGTCCGGCTCCGCACCACCGTGCTTGGCGCCGTCGACGCAGACCGCCATGACCACCATCATCGGCACGTGCGCGCCGATGCCGTAGGCCTGTGCCGCGGCCAGCAGCGGACCGCGTGTCGGGACCCCGCCCGCGAGAAGCTGATCGAGCAGGTCCCTGCGCTCGCGGTCCGCGTCGGCCACGACGTGCTGCTGGAACTCGAGGTAGGCCTGTGCGGCCTGGGTGCTGGCATAGTCCATGTACCGCATCAGCGGGGCGACGAGGGTGAGCACGGCCTCCTGGCCGGCAGCCGACTGGCCCGCGGAGTCGAGCAACGCCTCCCAGAACACCTGCCGACCGACCCGAAACGCGCTGATCCAGTCCTCCAGGGCGAACCCGGCGCGGGCCCTGCGCATCGCTGCCGCCCTGCTGAAGGCCAGGTCCTCCGGGGCGAAGCTCCGCTCGCCCACCAGCAGCGCGAGTTGCACCCGGTAGTGCGAGAGCAGCTGGTGGCGCACGTCCTCGAAGAAGCGCTCGTCCTGCACCGCGTAGGCGGGGATCTCCGCGCGCATCACCGCGAGCGCGGTCTTCGCCACCTGCTCCACCCGCTCCTTCACAGCGTCCAGGATCCGCAGCCGCTCGCGGCGCAGCGGCTCGGAGAGCTCCGGGAGGAACGGGGCGATCGCTCGAGGCATGGCGGGATCGTCGTCGCCACATCGTGACCAGTCAACAGGCTGCGCATCGCGAATTCACATCGGTTTGTGCGCGGCGCACAGGGCGGCGGCCGCGAAGTTGGGTGTGCACACCCAATGCCCCCGAAGCGGGCGCCCGCCTACTGTGGCGCTCCCCCGCCCAACCAGGGACCTTGTCGAAAGGACTGCGCCTATGCTCGCGGTCGACGGTATTACCATGCGCTTCGGCGGAATCACGGCTCTGGACGACGTCGGTTTCGCCGTCGAGCAGGGCACCGCCGTGGGCCTCATCGGGCCCAACGGAGCAGGCAAGACCACGCTCTTCAACTGCCTGACCCGGCGCTGCACACCCAACGCGGGCACGGTGCGCTACGAGGGCCAGGACCTGCTCTCGTTGCCGCCGCACGCCGTGGCGCGGCAGGGCATCGCCCGCACCTTCCAGAACCTCGGCCTGTTCCAGCACCTCACAGTCCGGGAGAACGTCCTGGTCGGCGCCCACCACCGGGGTCGTGCCGGCTACGTCGACGCCGCACTGCGGCTGCCCCGGGTACGGCGTGAGGAGGCGCGGCTGCGCTCCCGTGCGGAGGAGCTGCTGCGGCGGCTGGACCTGGCCGATATCGCGGACCACCCGGCCTCCGGGCTGCCCTTCGGCACCCTCAAGCGCGTGGAGCTGGCCAGGGCGCTGGCCGTGGAGCCCCGGCTGCTGCTGCTCGACGAGCCCGTCAACGGGCTCAGCCACGGCGAAGTCGAGGTCTTCGCCGACCTGGTCAGGGCGGTACGCCAGGACTTCGACCTCACCCTGGTCGTGGTCGAGCACCACATGGGTTTTGTGATGGGACTCTGCGACCGGGTGGTGTGCCTGGACTTCGGACGCAAGATCGCCGATGGGCCACCGGAACAGGTGCAGCGTGACCCGGCCGTCATCGAGGCCTATCTGGGGGCGGCCGCATGAGCGAACAGACGAAGGACGCTCCGGTGGACGAGACCGCGGCGCCGGTCTTCCTCGAGGTGTCGGACCTGCGCGCCGGCTACGGTCAGGCCCGCGTGCTGCACGGCATCGACTTCCGTGTCGCGCGGGGCGAGGTCTGCGCGATCCTCGGGCCCAACGGCGCGGGAAAGACCACGACCCTGCGGGCGCTGAGCGGCATGGTCAAGGGACGCGGGTCGGTGACCATGGACGGCGCTCAGCTGGTGGGCCGCTCCCCCGAACAGGCCGCCCGGCTCGGTGTGGCGCACGTACCCGAGGGCCGGGGCACGTTCAACGACCTCAGCGTGGAGGAGAACCTGCGCGTCGGCGCCTATCTGCGCAGTCGCCGCGGGCTCCGGGGCAGGAGCGACCGGACCGGCGTCGCGGCGGACCTGGACCGGGTGTACGGCTACTTCCCCAAACTGCGCCAGCGCTCCCGGCAGGCCGCGGGCAGCCTCAGCGGCGGCGAGCAGCAGATGCTCGCGATCGGCAGGGCGCTGATGCTCCGTCCCGCGCTGCTGCTCCTGGACGAACCCTCGCTGGGCCTGGCCCCCCTCGTCACCCGCGAGCTGTTCCAGATCGTCCGTACCGTCAACGAGGAGGAGCGCACGACCGTGGTCGTCGTCGAACAGAACGCCCAGCTCGCGCTGGACATCGCGCACCAGGCACACGTACTGGAGTCGGGCCGCCTGGTGCTGTCGGGCCCGGCAGATCAGATCCGCCAGGACGGGCAGGTCGCCGAGGTGTACCTCGGCGTCTCCGTCCAGGCCCGGCAAGGCGGGTGATCCTGGTGGCGGAATTCCTCCAGCAGGTCGTGGAGGGACTGGGGTCCGGCTCGGTCTACGCGAGCCTGGCGCTGGCCCTGGTCCTGATCCACCGGTTCACCGGCATCGTGAACTTCGCTCAGGGCGAGCTCGCCATGATCTCCGCCTACGTGGCGTGGCAGCTGGTCGCCTCGGGGATGCCGTTCTGGCTGGCGCTGCCGGTCACGCTCATGGTGTCCTTCGTCGGCGGCATGCTCATCGAACGCCTGGTCATCCGGCCCGTCGAGGGAGGCCCGGAGCTGACCATCGTGATCGTCACGGTGGGCCTGTACATCTTCGTCAACGCGGTCGCGGGCCTGATCTGGTCGTACACCGTGAAGGACTTCCCCCAGCCGTTCCCCGACGGCGCCATCGACCTTGCCGGAGTCAGCCTCAGCTGGTCCACGCTCGGGGTCATCGGCGCCGTGGCCGGCGTGATGGGACTGGTGTACCTGCTGTTCCAGCACACCGGGACCGGTCTGGTGATGCGGGCGGTCGCCGCCAACCCCGCCTCGGCCAGGCTGTCGGGGATCCGGGTGGGCCGGGTGCTGATGCTGGGCTGGGGGCTGGCCGCCACGGTCGGCGCGCTGTCAGGCGTGCTGGTCGCACCGCAGCTGTTCCTTGAGCCCAACATGATGGGCGGCGTCCTCATCTACGCCTTCGCCGCGGCCGCCCTCGGCGGCTTCGACAGCCCGGTGGGCGCGGTGGCCGGCGGCCTGGTCGTGGGCATCGCCGAGACCCTGGCAGGGGCCTACGTCGGATTCGTCGGCGCCGACCTGAAGATCGGCGTACCTCTGTTGATCATTCTCGTGGTGCTGCTGGTGCGGCCACAGGGACTCTTCGGCCGAGCGGCGGTGGAACGAGCGTGAGCACCGAAGACCTGACCACCAGGACCGCGCGCACCGCGCGCTGGGCACATCCGCTCGCGGCGCTGGTCCTCGCCGGCGCTCTCCTCGCGGCGCCCTACTACTTCGCCCCGTTCCGGGTCTTTCAGCTGACCATGGTGCTGCTGTACGCGATCGCCCTGGCGGGTCTCAACCTGCTGGTCGGATACGGCGGGCAGATCTCCCTGGGCCACGGCGCGTTCTTTGCCGTGGGCGCCTACACGGCGGCCGTGATGCTGGACCGGTTCACCATCGGCCACCTGGCCACACTGCCGGTGGCCGCGGCCGGCTGCTTCCTCCTCGGGCTGGGCTTCGGAGTGCCCGCGCTCCGGCTCCGCGGTCTCTACCTGGCCCTGGTCACCCTCGCCTTCGCCGTATTCCTCCCGCCGCTGCTCAAGCGATTCGAGCAGGTGACGGGCGGCTCCATGGGCCTGACCGTCGCCAAGCCGCAGCCGCCGGCCTGGACCGGGCTGGCCGAGGACCAGTGGCTGTACTTCCTCACCCTCGCGGTGGCCGCGGTCGCGCTGCTGGTCATCCGCAACCTGCTGCGCTCGCGTGTCGGCCGGGCCCTGCTCGCCATCCGGGAGAACGAGAGCGCGGCGGAGGTGATGGGGGTCAAGCTCTCCTTCTACAAGACCCTCGCCTTCGCCTGGAGCGCGATGTTCGCAGGCGTCGCCGGGTGCCTCTACACCTGGGTGATCGGCTTCGTCTCTCCCGACTCCTTCAGCATCAACCTGTCCATCACGCTGCTGGCCGGCCTCGTCGTCGGCGGCCTGGCATCGGTGTACGGGCCGCTGCTGGGCGCGGCGTTCGTGATGTACGTACCGAACGTCGCCCAGGACATCAGCTCGGCCGCGCCGGGAGTCGTCTTCGGCCTGCTGATCATCGTGGTCATGTATCTGGCCCCGACCGGACTCGCCGGTCTGGCAGGCCGCGCCGGACACACCGTCCGGCGGCGCGTGGAACGTCTCCGACGCACCCGCCGTCGACCGGAGCCCGTTCCCCCCGCCGAACCGCCCGATTCCCCACCCCCCGCCCCCCAGCCCCTCGCCACACCGCCCACCACCAGAAAGGGTTGACCCGGATGCGCCACAACACCGTCCTGCGGGCAGCCGCGGCAGGAATCGCCGCCCTCCTCACCGCCACCGCCTGCTCCACCCAGCGTGGAGAGGAAGATGCCGCCACGTCAGCCGACGGCGCCTGCAAGGGCCAGCAGACCACGGGTATCACCGACAAGGCCATCAAGCTGGGCGGGATATACCCGATGTCCGGACCAGCCTCGGCCTACGGCACCATCAGCAAGGGCATCGGCGCCTACTTCAAGTACATCAACGCCGAGAAGGGCGGCATCGACGGCCGCAAGGTCGAGTTCGTCGTGCGTGACGACGGCTACCAGCCGCCGAAGGCAGTGGAAGAAGCCCGAAGACTGGTGGAGAGGGAAAAGGTCTTCGCGGTGTTCCAGACACTGGGCACCCCCTCCACCGCGGCCGTGTGGGACTACCTCAACCAGCAGAAGGTGCCGCAGCCGTTCGTCGCGACGGGCGCCTCCGTGTGGGGCACGGACACCAAGCACCCGTGGACCATGGGCTGGCAGCCCAGTTACGTCTCCGAGTCGCGGGTGTACGCCAACTATCTGAAGGAGAACAAGCCGAAGGCCAAGGTGGCGGTCCTGTTCCAGAACGATGACTTCGGCAAGGACCTGCTCGGCGGCTTCAAGCAAGCCATCAAGGGCAGCAAGGTCAAGGTCACCGCCGAGGAGAGCTACGAGGTCACCGACCCGTCCGTCTCGGCCCAGATGAGCAACCTCGCCCGCTCCAAGGCGGACGTGCTGCTGAACATCACCACCCCCAAGTTCGGCAGCCAGGCTCTGGCCGCCGATGCGAAGAACACCAAGTGGAACCCGCTGCACATCGTCAACAACGTCTCGGCGTCGACCAGCGTCCTCAAGCCCGTCGGCTTCAAGAATGTGCAGGGCGTGGTCTCCGCCACGTACTTCAAGGACCCCGCCGACCCCCAGTGGGCCGACGACGGCGAGATGAAGATCTACCGCAGGGCGATGAAGAAGTACGCCCCGGACACCGACCCCTCGATCCAGTTCAACGCCTACGGCTGGGCCGTGGCCTCGAGCCTGCACAAGGCACTGGACGCCATGAAGTGCCCGACCAGAGAGGGTCTGCGCGACGCGATCCAGAAGCTCAAGGACGTCAAGGTGGACATGCTGCTGCCCGGTGTCACCCTGACCACCGGTCCCAAGGACCGGTTCCCCATCGAAACCATGCAGCTCACGCGCTTCAAGGGTGAACGCTGGGCCCTCTTCGGCGAACCCCTCGACACCCGCAAGCGGTTCGGGCCCGTCACGGACTGACGACCAGCCAACCCGGAGGGCCGGCCCGAGCAACCCCAGCCGGCCCTCCGGCACGTCGGATCATGTACAGAAGCACGAAAGCGCCACCCTGAAGGACGGTAGCCGAGCGCGGAGCGACCCGCCGCCCCTCCCCAGCCGGTCACCGGACGGGCTGGGGGAAACACCGGCGTGGTCTCAATCCGACAGCACGGTCAGGGGCGATTCGCCCGCCCGCAGCCGGGTGAGAAGGGCGGGCTCCGCACGGTCCGAGGCGAGCGCGCGGGCGAGCACATCGGCGGCGACCTGCGGGCTGATCACCAGTACACCGTTGTCATCCGCCAGGACGAGGTCACCGGAGCGGACGACGCCACCGCCGCAGGACACGGTCCGGCCCACTCCCCCGTCCCTCCGCCCCAGCCTCTTGGTGGTGAGCAGGCTGGTGCCCCGGGCGAACACCGGCAGCCGCATCTCACGCAGTTCCCGCAGATCGGTGACGACTCCGTCGACCACGATCCCCGCCGCGCCCGCGGCCTGCGCGGCACAGCCGGTGACGGCGCCGACCGGCGCGTGGGTCACGTTCTGCCCGGTGTCGACCACCAGCACGTCCCCGGGGCCCAGCAGGTCCAGCGCCTCGGCCATCGGGGTGGCGTCCGGTGGCACGATCCTTACGGTCACCGCCCGGCCGACGATCTTCACGTCCGGCACCAGGGCACGGATCCGCGGATCGACGAACCCCTCTTCGAGGAAGTGGCCCAGGGTCGGGAATCCGACCTCGTGGAGATTGCGCGTCAAGGGGTCGTCGGGGACCGCGGTCCGTGTGTGCGCACTCGTGGTCATCACGCTCTCCCTCCTACGCGTGTGATTCCGAGGGACATACCGCGACGCAGTCCACTTCGAGGCGCACTCCCCACAGCCCTACGGCGACGGTGGTCCGGGCCGGCACGTGACCGGGTCCGAAGATCTCGCGGTAGATCTCGTTGAACTCCTCCATGCGGTCTTCCTCGGCCAGGTAGGCATTGACCTTCACCACCTGGGACAGATCCGATCCGGCCTCCGCGAGCACCGTCGCCAGATTGGCGAACGTCTGCCTCACCTGACCGGCGAAATCCACCGGCATATCTCCCCCGGGGACGGCGGGAACCTGTCCCGCCGTGAAGACCAGTCCGTTCGCCACGACGGCCTGCGCATAGGGACCCACCGGCCTGGGCCCGCCTCGTGCGGCCCGAATGTGCTTCATTCCTGCTCTCTTCCTCCACGTGGCCCGTGTGGCCGCGCCGCATCAGATGGTGGTGGACGCGCCCTGGACCGGTGCGGCCGCGGGGGCGTCGGACTGCTCGTGGACCTCGTTGCGCAGGGTCTCGGCGAGCAGCAGCAGGCAGACCAGGGACACCGCAGCGGAGCCGATCATGAACCAGGCGACCGACGAGCCTTTCCCGGTCGCGTCCAGCAGCGCGGTGGTCACGGCGGGCGTGGCGGCACTGCCCAGGAGTCCCGACAACATGTAACTCACCGACAGACCCGAGTAGCGGACCTTGGTCCCGAACAGCTCGGCCAGGAACGTGGCGATGGGCCCGTAGTTGGCGGCGAACGCCGTCATCAGCAGCAGATAGCCCAGCAGCACCAGCCCGAACTGCTTGGTGTCCATCAGCCAGAACATCGGGAAGGCGACCACCGCTTCGCCGACGATGCCGCCGATGATCACCGGCTTGCGTCCGAAGCGGTCGGACAGCGCGCCGAACGCGGGAATGAACCCGATCGCGGCCACACAGGACAACAGCGCGACCGTGAGCATCGTGCCGCGGGACAGTCCCAGGGTGTCCGTACCGTAGGTCAGGCCGAACGCGACGAGGATGTTGAACGCCACCCCCGTGGACATCGTGGCGACTCCGCCGAGGACGACCTGCCGCCCGTACCTGCGGAACACCTCGGCCAGTGGCAGCCGCACCTGAGTGTCCTCCTGTTTGACCTCCTGGAACGCGGGGGTCTCCGTGGTCCGTGACCGGATGACCAGCCCGACCAGGACGAGCAGACAACTGGCCAGGAAGGGAATCCGCCAGCCCCAGGACAGCAGGTCCTTCTCCGGGAGCAGGGCCACGAGCAGGAACGCCGAGTTGGCCATCAGCGTGCCGATCGGCACACCGGTCTGCACCCAGGAACCGAAGAATCCGCGCTTGCCCCTCGGCGCGTGCTCGACGGTCATCAGCACCGCTCCGCCCCACTCGCCGCCCAGGGCGAGTCCCTGGACGACCCGCAGGGTCAGCAGCAGGATCGGAGCCCAGATTCCGACACTCCCGTAGGTGGGCAGCAGGCCGATGGCGAAGGTGGCCGCGCCCATCATCGAGAGCGAGATCAGCAGCATCGACTTCCGCCCGAGCCGGTCTCCGAAGTGGCCGAAGACGGCCGCTCCGATCAGCCGGGCGAGATAGGCGGAGGCGAACGTGCCGAACGCCAGCAGCGTTCCGACGAGAGGGTCGAACGTGGGGAAGAAGAGCTTGTTGAAGGCGATTGCCGATGCCGTGGCGAAGACGAACAGGTCGTACCACTCGACCGCGGTCCCGATGACACTTGCGACGGCTACTTTTCGGACCGACAGATGGTGGTCTGGTGTCTGTGTCATAACGTCTCCGTGTGCTATCGGGTCTCGGTGCCGGCCGGGGGCCCGAGCGGGCTCTGGTGCGCGGCCATGACGTGTTTGACGCGGGTGTAGTCGTCGAATCCGTAGCGGCTCAGATCGCGGCCGATGCCGGACCGCTTGTAACCACCGTGCGGCATCTCGGCGAGGATGACCTGGTGGCAGTTGAGCCAGACGCAGCCGAAGTCCAGTTCGGCGCTGAGCCGTGTCGCGCGGCCCAGATCGGCGGTCCAGACGCTGGAGGCCAGGCCGAAGTCGACGCCGTTGGCCAGCTCCACGGCTTCCGTCTCGGTGTCGAACGGCTGCACCGTGACCACTGGGCCGAAGGTCTCCTGCTGGACCACCGCGTCGTCCTGGCGCACACCGGAGATGACGGTGGGCTCGAAGAAGCAGCCCGGGCGGTCGAGCCGCTTGCCGCCGGTCTCGACCACGGCGTGGTCCGGCAGCCCGGCCAGGACGGAGCTCACCCGGTCGGCCTGGGCGGCGCTGTTGAGGGGGCCGAAGAAGACTTCCTCGGACGGGGGCCCGGTACGGGTGGCCCGGGCCGCTTCGACGAGCGCCGCGAGCACCGCGTCGTAAGCGGGGCGTTCGACCAGCACCCGGGTGACGGCGGTGCAGTCCTGGCCCGCGTTGAAGAAGGCCGCGTCGGCGAGGGCGCGGGCCGTGCGCCGCGGGTCGACGTCGGCGAAGACGACGGCCGGGGCCTTGCCGCCCAGCTCCAGGTGGACGTTCTTCACCTCCGCCGAGGCCGCGGCCATGACCTCGGAACCGGCGCGGGTCGAGCCGGTGATGGCGACCATGTCGACGCCCTCGTGCCCGGCCAGGGCGCGCCCGGTGTCCCGGTCACCGCACACGACGTTGACGACGCCGGGAGGGAAGACCCGGGCCGCGAGCTCGCCGAGCAGCACCGTGGACCACGGGGTGGTGTCGGAGGGCTTCAGCACGACCGTGTTGCCCGCCGCGAGGGCCGGTCCGAGCTTCCACACGGCCATCATGAACGGGTAGTTCCAGGGAGTGACCTGCGCGACCACTCCCACCGGCTCGCGGCGGACGTACGAGGTGTGGCCCTCCTGGTACTCGCCCGCCGCCACGCCCTCCAGGACCCGGGCGGCCCCTGCGAAGAAGCGCAATTGATCGGCGCCCCGGAGGATTTCGAGAGCGCGGGTGGTCTCGCGGGGCTTGCCGGTGGCGCGTACCTCGGCGTCCAGCAGCCGGTCCGCGTGCTCGGCCACGAGATCGGCGAGGCGCAGCAGCGCCTCCTGACGTTGGCTCGGGGTGGAGCGGCGCCATGAGGCGAAGGCCCCGCGGGCGGCGGTGACGGCGGTGTCGACGTCGGCGGCGGAGGAGCGCGGCGCGGTGCCGTAGATCTCACCGGTGGCAGGGTCGGTGAGTTCCATGCGCGCGGCGACCGTGGCCGGTTCGCCGTCGACGATGTTGTGCAGAACCAGATCAGACATGCTGGTGTTCCTCACGGAGGGAGTCGACGGTGACACCGGGAGCCAGGAGTCCCTCGGTGACCTTCAGTTCGATCAGTGCCGCGGTGCCGGAGGTCAGCGACCGCTCCAGGGCCGCCGGGAATTCTCCGTACGTGGTGACCGTCTCGCCGTGGGCGCCGAAGGCCCGGGCGAGGGCGGCGAAGTCCGGGTTGACCAGGCCGGTGCCGCTGACCCGCCCCGGGTAGCTCTGCTCCTGGTGCTGGCGGATCGTGCCGTACGTGGAGTTGTTGAGGACGAGGACGAGCGGGGCCGCCCCCTCCGCGACGGCGGTGGCGAGCTCCTGGCCGTTCATCAGGAAACAGCCGTCGCCCGCTACGGAGACCACCTGCCGACCGGGTTCGGCGATCGCGGCGGCGACGGCGGCGGGGATGCCGTAGCCCATCGAGCCGTTGCGCGGGGCGAGTTGCCGCCACCCGTCGCGGTAGGTGAGGAAGCGCTGCGCCCAGACGGCGTGGTTGCCGGCGCCGAAGGTGACCACGGTGTCATGGGGCAGCCGCGCGTCCAGGTGGGCGAATACGGCGCCGAGGTCCAGCGGGTCGTCGTCCGGCACCGGCGTACGGAACTCCAGGTGCGCGGCGCGGTCCTGCTTGGTCAGCGGGCCCCAGGGCACCGCGGTGCCGGGAAGCAGACCGCGTACCGCCTCGCCGAAGGCCTCGGGCCCGGCGAGCAGGGCGAGGTCGGCCGGGTAGAGCGGGGCGGGCGGCTGCGGTGCGGGCAGCGCCTGGACCAGGCGCGGGCCGGTCCCGTCGGCGGGGAGCAGGGTGAAGCCGTCGGTGCACACGTCGCCGGGCGCGGTGCCGACGCAGATCAGCAGGTCGGCCGCGCGCACTCGTTCGGCGACGGTGTCGGCCCGTCCGTAGCCCAGCGCCCCGATGTAGCTCTCGCTGTCGTTGTCGACCAGGTCCTGGCAGCGGAAGTCGACGGTGACGGGCAGCGACCATGCCTCGGCCCACTCCCGTACGTCGGCGCGGGCCCGGCCGGTCCAGCGGCTGCCGCCGAGCAGCAGCAGCGGGCGCTCGGCGGCGCCCAGCAGGGCGGCCAGCCGGTCACGTTCGGCGGCGGAGACCGCGCCGGCGGGCACGGGCAGCGGGGCGGCGTCGGGCACCTGGACGGTGTCGGTGAGCATGTCCTCCGGCAGCCCGAGGACGACCGGCCCGGGGCGCCCGCTGCCCGCCACGGCGAAGGCGCGGGCCACGTGCTCGGGGATGCGGGCGGCGTCCTCGATGGTCTCGACCAGCTTGGCGTTGGTGCCGAAGGTGGCACGCAGGTCCAGTTCCTGGAAGGAGTCACGGTGGGTGTGGCCGCGCGGTACGAGCCCGATGAAGAGCACCAGCGGGGTGGCGTCCTGGTGTGCGGTGTGCAGGGCGACCAGTGCGTTGGTGGCGCCGGGGCCACGGGTGGTGAAGCACACGCCCGCGCGGCCGGTGAGCTTGCCGTGGGCCTCGGCCATGTAGGCCGCGCCGCCCTCGTGGCGGCAGACGACCATCCGGACGGGGGCGTCGTGCAGGGCGTCGAGCGCGGCGAGGTAGCTCTCGCCGGGGACGCCGTACACGGTGTCGACGCCGTGCCGGACGAGCTGGTCGATGAGGACCTGCCCACCGGTGCGGGCGGGGTACTGCGGTGTCATGCGGTGGCCTTCACGGTTGCGGGATGTTCATCGTGTCCGGGATGGTCCGGGCCGAGGCGGCGGCGCAGCGGCGGTCCGGCGAGGCAGGAGCCGGTGGCCGTGCAGGCTGCGATGAGGATCAGGAGCAGCGCCACGCCCCAGGAGGCGCCGTCGGCGAGGCCGGTCAGCCAGGCGGCAGCCAGCGGGACGAGGCCGCCCAGGACGCCGGCGAGGTTGTAGGACATGGCGACCGCGCTGTAGCGGACGGTGTCGGGGAACATCCCCGTCACGACGGCGCCGATCGCCGCGTAGGGGATGGAGATGACGGCGACGCCGAGGGAGACGCCGAGCATCACCAGTCCGGTGTGCCGGGTGTCGATGAGCCAGAAGGTGGGGAAGGCCACCAGCACGGAGACGACTCCCCCGACGGCGCACACCTTCCAGGGGCCGACGCGGTCGGCGAGCCGTCCGGCGACGACGATGACGGCGATCTCGGCGACGGCGGCCAGCAGCGTGGCGTTGATCATCACGGACTTGTCGATGCCGAGCTGTTCGGTGCCGTAGGAGATCACGTAGGTCGTCAGCAGGAAGAAGCCGCCGATACCGAGGAACGCCGCGGCCACACCGATGAGCATGCGGCCCCAGGTCCTGCGGAACGCCTCGACCAGCGGGGCGGGCGGCGGTCCTTCATGCTCGGCTGCCTCGTGCATGGCGCGGAAGACCGGGGATTCCTCGATGCGCAGCCGCAGATAGAGCGCGAAGGCGAGCAGCCCGAAGGCGGCCAGGAACGGGATGCGCCAGCCCCACGAGTAGAACGCGTCGTCGGGCAACATCCCCACCAGGGCGAAGGCACCACTGGAAAGCAACGTGCCGACCGGGGAGCCGAGTTGGGGGATCGAGGAATAGCTGCCGTGCTTCTCCTTCGGGGTGTGCTCCAGCGTGAGCAGCATGGCGCCGCTCCATTCGCCGCCGACCGAGACGCCCTGCAGGAAGCGGAGCGCGGCCAGCAGGGCCGGGGCCCAGACGCCGATCGCGTGGTAGTCGGGGAGCAGTCCGATGCAGCCGGTGGAGGCACCCATCAGGACGACGGTGATGATGAGCGCCGCCTTGCGTCCGTAGCGGTCGCCGATGTGTCCGAAGACGGCGGCGCCGATGGGCCGGGCCAGGAACCCGACGGCGAAGGTGACGAAGGAGGCGATGGTCGCGGTGGTCGGGTCCAAGGAGGGGAAGAAGAGCTTGTTGAAGACGAGTGCGGCGGCGGTGCCGTAGAGGAAGTAGTCGTACCACTCCAGGGCGGTGCCGATGAACGCGGCGGACAGCAGGCGTTTGATGTCTCCCGCGCTGGGCCGAGGTGGCGCGGTCGGGGTGGTGCTCACGGATTCTCCATGGGGACGGCGGTGGCCGGCGGCGGCCGGGGGACGGAGGAACCGGCCGGGCGGGCGGGCGGTGGGTGGCCCGTAGCCCCGGTGCGAGGGCGGTGCGGCACGTGCGGGGTTTCCGGGTCAGGCCAGGTGGTGGAGCTGGGCGAGCGGCAGTTCGGTGGCGGCGTCGGTGGTGGTGGGCAGGCCGTCGACGAGGACGGGTGCGGGTTCGCGGGGCACCTCGACGCGCGGGGTCGCGGTGTTGTGGAGCATGTCGGCGCGGGTCAGCCCGCGGGCGCCGCGCACCGCCGCGTAGCGCAAGCCTCCGGGGAGGGCGGCGCGGGCCTTGGTGTCCTCGAGGGCGGCTTGGGCGACGAAGATCCGCGACAACCGGGACGGCGCGTCGCCGAGAGCGCCGAAGTAGGGGCCGTAGGTACGGGGCTGGGTGAGCCGGGTCGAGCCGGAGCCCGAGCCGCGATTGCCCCAGGCCACGAAGCCGCCCTTGATGACGAGTTCGGGCTTGGTTCCGAACCAGGCCGGGTGCCACAGCACGAGATCGGCGAGGCGTCCGGGCTGGGCGGTGCCCACTTCGTGGGCGAGGCCATGGGCGATCGCCGGATTGAGGGTGATCTTGGCGAGGTAGCGCAGCACCCGCTCGTTCGCGGGGCGCTCCACTCCGCCCTCCCCCGCGCGCAGCGCCTGGACGTGGGCGAGCTGCCAGGTACGCCGCACGGTCTCGGCAATGCGGCCCATGCCCATCGAGTCCGAGTTGACGATGCTGATGGCGCCGAGGTCGTGCAGGGCGTTCTCGGCGGCGATGGCGTGGCCGCGGATGCGGCCGCGGGAGATCTCGACATCGCTGTGGACGTGATGGTTCTGCCGGTGCACGGTCATCGTCATCGGGAACAGCTCGCCGACGGTGTTCGCCGTATACGGGACGGTGGGGGTGGTCGAGGACGGCAGGATGTTCGGCTCGGAGAGGACCTCCAGCAGATCGGGGTGTCCGCCGCCGCCTTCCACGTGGTACGCGTGCACGGTGCGGCCGCGGGTGGCGCCGATGGTGTCGCGCAGATATCCCGATTCGTTCATCGAGTCGGTGTGCAGTGCGACGGGCAGATCGGCGTGTTCGGCGGTGGCCAGGCAGGTGTCGATGATGCGCGGGGTGGCCCCGAAGTCCTCATGGATCTTGAAGCCGCCGGCCCCGGCGAGCACCGACTCGTCCAGCAGGGCGCGGGAGCTGGAGGAGCCACGGCCGAGGAAGGCCACATTGAGCGGGGTGCCGCGCCAGGAACTCATCAGAGTGTGCAGATTGTGGGCCGGGTTGCAGCCGATGTCCCAGACCCCGCCCAGCCCCATGCCCACCACCGTGGTCACACCGGAGGCGAGCGCGGCGGGCGCGACCTCGGGCGAGGACAGATGCACATGGCTGTCGACGATGCCGGGGGTGGCGATCAGCCCCTCCCCCGTGACCACCGCGGTGTGCGAGTCGATGGCGAAGTCCACCGGCATCAGGTCCGGGTTGCCCACTCCGCCGACCGCGACGATCCGGCCGTCCTTGACACCGATGTCGGTCTTGCGGACGCCCAGCACCGGGTCCATCAGCAGCACACTGGAAACCACCAAATCCAGGGCCGAGGCCCGGTCGGAACGCGGGGAGGCCAGCAGCCCGTCGCGGACGGTCTTGCCGCAGCCGCCCAGCAGTTCGTCGCCAGGGGTGCCGTCGTCGGCCTCCACCTCCACCCACAGACAGGTGTCGCCCAGGCGGACACGGTCACCGGTGGTGGGGCCGTAGAGGGCGTTGTACGTGCATCGGTCGATCCGCGTCATGCCGACTCCTCCGGTTCATCTCCGTCGTGGCGGGCGGCCACCAGGTCCACCTCACGTTCGGTCCCCGGCTCGAAGGCCAGGGCAGTTCCCGCCGCGACGTCCAGCCGCATCCCGGCGGCGGCCTCCCGGTCCAGTTCGAGGGCGGAATTGGCCTCCGCGAGCGGGTAGTGCGAGGAGAGGTAGACGGTGCGGTCGCCGTTGTTGCGGATCGTCAGCCGCAGCCGGGGCCGCCCGGCGTTGATCAGCACCGGCTCCGCGGCCGTACGGACCGCCCCGGGGGCGTGGTCCGCCGCGCCACCCACGATCGGGTTCTCCACCGCGACCAGGGACGTTCCGCTCGGGAACAGCGCTTCGACCTGGACCGTGCCGACGAGGGCGGGCACTCCCTCCAGCACATCGTCCACGGTCAGCAGCGACCGCCCGGCCTCGATCACCTCGTCCAGGCTCGCCCCGTCCCAGGCCGCCTCCAGCACCTCGTCGCAGATGAGGGCGATGGCCTCCGGGGCGTTCAGCCGCCGGCCGCGCGCACGGCGGCGGCGGGCCAGTTCGGCGACGGTGAAGAGCTGGACCCGTTCCAGCTCGCGAGGGGTCAGATGCACTGCGTGACCTCCTGGGCGGTAGACCCCGGTGCGTGTCGCCCGGGAGTTCCATCAGAATCCCGGGGCGATGGAATCCAGCCAAGGTTGAAATGCATCCCATACGCTGACCAGAATCGTGCACATGCACAATGCGGCCGTTGCCTTCCCTCCGCCCGACCCACGCATCGCCGAGCTCGCCCGGGAGTGCCTGGACGACCTCGACGGGCTGATCGAGCTGTGGATCGACGTGGTGGGCCCCGTCCGCCGGACCTACGCCGACCGCGTGCCGGACGCGGACTTCCGGGACTCCGCGCGCGACGCCCTGGAGATGCTGCTGCGCACCGTGGCCGAGCTAGCCGTGCCCGAGCACATCGCCGAGGTGTCCGAACGGGTCGGCACCCGGCGTGCCCGGCAGGGGGTACCGCTGGAGTCCCTGCTGGACGCGGCCCGGCTGGACTTCCGGGTGGTGTGGACGGCCCTGGTGCGGCGGGCCGAGGACCGGAACATGACACATCTGGTGGCCTCCGCGTACTACGTCTGGGAGGCGGTCGAGCGCCATGTCACCGGCATCATGACCGCTTACCAGCGCACCGTGCTGGAGATGGGGCGGCGGGCCGAGGACGAGCGCCAGATGTGGTTCGCCCGGCTGATGGACTGCGACGGCCGCAATCCGACCGTGGTGGGTGACACCGCGCTGGCGCTCGGCTTCCAGGTCAGCGGGGAGTACGTGTGCGCCGCTGCCGCCCCGCAGTACGGCGCCGCACTGCGCCGGGCCGCGGCGGACCTGCGCACCGCGGGGATCCCGGTCCAGCAGCAGGCTCTCGATTCGGCGGTGGTCCTCACCGCCCAGCTCGGGCCGCGCACCACCGCCGACACCATCCTGGGACATCTGGGGGAGACGCCCTGCGGGGTGTCATCCGCCGCCGACCGCCTGGCCGACGTACCGCGCGCAATCCGGCTGGCCATCACCACGGCGCGCAGCCTTCCCATGGACGCCCGCGGGCCGAGGTGGCTGCGGGACAGCTGGCTGGACGTCCTGGTCCACCACACCTCGGATCTCGCACACGACCTCGCCGACGACGTGCTCGGCGGACTCGGCCGACCGGACATCACCGACGCCGAGAAGGACCGGCTGCTGCGCACCGTTCACGTCCATCTCACCGGGAACGGTGCGATAGCCGACACAGCCGCGGCCGTCTACTGCCACCGCAACACCGTGCAGCACCGCTTCAACCGCTTCCGCGAGCTCACCGGTCACGACGTACGCCGCCCCGAGGACGCGGCCCTCATCGCCCTGGCCCTGCGGGCCAGGGAGCGGCGCGCCCGGACAGAGGCGACCGGCTGAGCCGAGCGGCCCTGCCTCATACACCGTCCGGAACGAGCGGCGGTGTGCTCTCGGGACGGCGGCGGTGCCGCATGGCCTGCCCCAGGGCGCAGCCCAGGAGGAACAGCGACGCTTCGTCCCAGGGGCGGTGTCACACCTACCAGGCGTCCTCCCTCACCAGGCTGCCGCCCCAGCGCGAACCAACGATGATCTCGATGCCCACCATCCTTCTTGTGTGCCAACCAAACATCCTCGTCACACGGGGTCAGCGGCGTACGCGCGGCATGCCGAGACCGATCCAGGAGATGATCTCCCGCTGCACCTCGTTGTTGCCGCCGCCGAAGGTGAAGACCACGCTGCTGCGGTAGCCGCGTTCCAGTTCGCCGTGGAGCACGGCGCCCGCCGCACCCTCCTTGAGCGGGCCCGCCGCGCCGACGATCTCCATCAGCCAGGCGTAGGCGTCGCGGCGCGCCTCGGAGCCGTACACCTTGACGGCGGAGGCGTCCTGCGGGGTCAGGGTCTCGCGCTGGAGGGCGTCCACCATCTGCCAGTTGAGCAGCTTCATGGCGTCCAGCCGGGCATGGGTACGCGCCAGCCGGGCGCGGACCCAGCCGAGGTCGATCACCCGGCGGCCGTCGGCGAGTTTGGTGTCGGCGGCCCACCGCTGGACGCCGCGCAGGGCGCGGATGGCCATGGTGCCGTGAGCGGCGAGGGTGACGCGTTCGTAGTTGAGCTGGGTTGTGATCATCCGCCAGCCCTCGTTCTCCTCGCCGACCCGGCGGTCGGCCGGCACCCGGATGTTCTCGTAGTAGCTGGCGGTGGTGTCGTGGGAGGCGAGGGTGGTGATGGGGGTGCAGGAGTAGCCGGGGTCGTCGGTCGGCACCAGCAGGATGCTGATGCCCTTGTGGGGTTTGGCCTCGGGGTCGGTGCGGACCGCGAGCCAGACCCAGTCGGCGGTGTCGCCGTTGGTGGTCCAGGTCTTCTGGCCGTTGACGACGTAGTGGTCGCCGTCGCGCACCGCGCGGGTCTTCAGCGAGGCGAGGTCGGTTCCGGCGTCGGGCTCGCTGTAGCCGATCGCGAAGTCGATCTCACCGGAGAGGATCTTCGGAAGGAAGTACGCCTTCTGTTCCTCGGTGCCGTAGCGCATCAGCGTGGGCCCGACGGTGTTGAGCGCCATGAGCGGCAGCGGTACCCCGGCCTGGGCCGCCTCGTCGAAGAAGATGAACTGTTCGACCGGGCCGAGGCCGCGGCCGCCGTACTCCTGGGGCCAGCCGACGCCCAGCCAGCGGTCGGCGCCCAGCCGCCGGATGGTCTCGCGGTAGAACCGCTTCTGCCCGGCGGGGTCGCCGTAGCGGGCGTAGGCGTTGTCGGGGACCAGTTCGGTGAAGTAGGTCCGCAGTTCGGCGCGCAACCGCCGCTGGGCAGGGGTGAATTCGAGGTCCACGGCCCCTCCTGGAGTCTCACGTGCGCCGCGCCGGCGGCCTGGGAGCGTCCTGGGATCGAGGGGCACGGTAGAACGTGTTCCACCAATACGGAAGGGGCCGAGTCACGGAGATCCTACAGTCCGTCAGTTCGCCGTTCTCGGCCGGGCGTTCGGCCGCCGGCCGACCGTCGGCCAGGGCCGGGCACCTTGTCGTGTTATGGCTTGGCCCAGTTCACATCTGACGCTGGATCCAATCTCACCTCATTCGTGAAGTTCCCGGTGGTCAAGGTCAGTCCCGCTCCATGCCGGGCGGCACACTCGCATCGCTCGGCACGGTCTCGTACCGCGGCGGACTCTCCTCGCGCGGCGGGCCGTTCGTGGGCGCCGGGCCATCCGTGGACGACGTGCCATCCGTGGACGACAGCCCCTCCGTGGGCGCCGGGCCGCCGTCGCCCGGCGGGGTCTCGACCCGCGGCGGGCCGTCGTCGCCGCCCCGCCGCAGAATCCGCACCGGCTCCCCCGGACGCCAGGTGCGCAGCACCAGTTCGGAGCCCTCCACGGAGGTGTGCACCACCTCGGACACCTCGGCGCGGAAGAGATGGAAGGGCTCCGGCGGCCGGACCGCCTCCGCGTAACGGGCGATCACCTCGGGGTCGGTCACCTCGACCGCCCGCCCGCTGACGCGTACATCGCCGTCGACCGGCCCGGCCTCCGGACCGGGGTTGGCCTGGACCGAGAACCGCGGATCGCGGCGCAGATCCAGCGCCTTGCGCGACTCCGACATCATGCCGAGCCACAACTCGCCGTCACGGAAGTCCACTTCGAACGGGGTCAGCCGCGGGGCGCCGTCCTGGCGCAGGGTGGCCAGCACATGGTGGCGGTACCGCCCGAAGCGGTCCTCCGCGGCGGTGGCGAATCCGGGCTCGGCCGCCTGGAATCCGGACCAGCTGGTGGTGGGGTTCATCGTCATTCCGCCCATGGTTCCGGGCTTACCCGACGTCTCCTGTCCGGATTTCCGGGCCTCCATCTCCCGCGCCTGCTCGACCGGCAGATGGGCGTTCCACTCGGTGCCGCGCAGCGGATAGGCGATCCAGTCGCGGGCGTAGGACGGCGGGCGGCCGTGTCCGCGCTTGACGAGCAGCGCGGTGGGTTCACGTCCGGCCCGGCGCAGCAGCGCGGAGGTACTGAGGGACTTGTTGTTGCCACTGGTCTGGGCGGAGGAGCAGCCCGCGTGGTAGGCGATGGGCAGCGCACGGTCGCCGATCACCAGGCAGGGCGGCCGCAGTCCCATGCGGGCCAGGGCGTCGGCCGCCGTGCGGTAGCGCCCGTTGACGGTGTCGGACTGGCCCGCGGCATGGCTGAGGACGGCGTACTGGCTGGCGACTTGGAGAGCGACAACAACGCCGAGCGCGACGGCCATGTGCCGGGGCGACTTCGCGATGCGCACCGCGCGGAACACCAGCCCGGCGATGGGCAGCGCGAGCAGGGCGTAGGTGGGCATCAGGAAGCGCGGGGCGGAGTAGTCGATGAGCAGCAGATAGGGCAGGGCGAGCGCGCCCGCGCAGATGACGGGCAGCAGGGTCGTCGGCAGTCCCGGGGCGCGGCGGGGCTCGGGCCGCCCCAGGCCGACGCGGACGCGGGTGCGCCGCCGGTGGCGGTCGCGCAGCGCGGCGACCAGGGCGACGGCGGTGAGCAGCGGCAGCGCGAGCCACCACACGGTCAGCTCCGGGTGGCGCAGCGGCACTTCGCAGGGTCGGCACAGCTGGGGTCCGTTCAGGCTGCGCAGGGCGGCGCCGACGGCGAAGTGGAGGCCCATCCCGCCCTCGACATCGCTGGAGACGTCAAGCCGCTGGGTGATGCCGCCGAAGCGGTCGTACGCCTCACCGATCCACTGCGCGGCGCCGAGCAGCAGACCGCCGACCACGGCCGGCAGGGCGGGCCGCCAGGTGCGGACGGCGATGGCCGCGACGAGCAGCGGCAGTCCGAGCCAGCCGCCGTCCGGGGTGCGGACGAGGGTGACGCCCGCGAGGACGGCCGCCAGCCACCAGCGGGCGTTGCGGTCGGCGGGGACACGCAGGAACCACCCGACGGTGGCCACGGCGCCCAGCGCCACCCACAGGTTCGGCATCACCGCGGGCCCGCTGATCATCGTGATCCACAGTCCGGAGAAGAGCAGCGCGGCCAGCGCGACCGTGGTCCGGGGCAGCAGCCGGGTCCAGACCCGGAAGGAGGTGTACAGCGCGAGGGCGGAAAGCACCGTCAGGAGTACCCGGAGCACCGGAATGGAGGAGGTCGCGGCGACGATGGGGGCGACGAGCAGGCTGATGCCGCGCGAGCGGGGGGCACTGAAGAACGCGGCCGGATTGCGCGGGTCCACCTGGGAGACGTACACGGACTCGTCCCAGCCCAGCGCGTGCCCGGTGTGCGGGATGACCACGGCGAGCTGGACCACGGCGTAGGCCAGTGCCACCAGACCGAGCCAGGGCGCGGGGCGCCGGTACCGCGGCGGCTCAGACGAGTGCGGGCGTGGGCGCGCGGCTGCGGCCGCCGGTGCGGCAGTATTCTCCATGCGCGCACCATATGATGCCTATGTACCTTTTTCGGCCTATTAGGCCGTTCGGCTCAACGTCCAAGGGGTGCCATGTCAGCGCCGGATCCGTAGGCTGTTTGAGCGGTGAACAGCCCCCACCCGGCGGAGGACGGACACAGCCATGAAAATGCTCATCAACGTCGCCGAATCCGTGGTCGCGGACGCCCTGCGCGGAATGGCCGCCTCCCATCCCGAGCTGACGGTGGACGTCGAGAACCGCGTGATCGTCCGGCGGGACGCACCGGTCGCGGACAAGGTGGCCCTGGTCTCGGGTGGCGGATCGGGACACGAGCCGCTGCACGGCGGTTTCGTGGGGCGCGGCATGCTCGACGCGGCGTGTCCCGGGGAGGTCTTCACCTCGCCCGTGCCCGACCAGATGGTGCGCGCCGCCACCGCGGTGGACAGCGGCAAGGGCGTGCTGTTCATCGTGAAGAACTACACCGGTGACGTCCTCAACTTCGACATGGCCGCCGAGCTCGCCGAGGACGAGGGCGTCCAGGTGGCCAAGGTCCTGGTCAACGATGACGTGGCGGTGACCGACAGCCTCTACACGGCGGGCCGCCGCGGCACCGGCGCCACCCTGTTCGTGGAGAAGATCGCGGGTGCCGCCGCCGAGGAGGGCATGCCGCTGGAGCGGGTGGAGGCCGTCGCCCGCCGGGTCAACGAGCTCTCCCGCAGCTTCGGGGTGGCACTGAGCGCCTGCTCCACCCCCGGCAAGGGCGGCCCCACCTTCGACCTCCCGCCCGGGGAGCTGGAGTTGGGCGTGGGCATCCACGGCGAGCCGGGGCGCGAGCGCAGGGCCATGATGACCTCCCGCGAGATCGCCGACTACGCGGTGAACGCGGTACTCGACGACCTGCCCCCGGACAATCCGGTGCTGGTGCTGGTCAACGGAATGGGGGCGACCCCGCATCTGGAGCTGTACGGCTTCGCCGCCGAGGTGCACCGGGTGCTCGGCGAGCGCCGGATCGCGGTGGCACGTACGCTCGTCGGCAACTACGTCACCTCACTCGACATGGCGGGCGCCTCGGTCACGCTCTGCCAGGTCGATGAGGAACTGCTGCGGCTGTGGGACGCACCCGTACGGACCGCCGGGCTGCGGTGGGGCTGCTGACAGGCCGGCCGACGCCCGTACGTACGCTGTCGCCGTTCGCTATCGACCGAGGAGGCGTCTGTGTCCAGCAGTGAACCCGCCGTCGAACACGTGCTCGACACCCCTTTCTTCCACCGCTGGCTCTCCGCCGCGGCCGCGTCCGTGACCCGTGACGCGGCCCGGCTCACCGAGCTGGACTCCGCGATCGGCGACGCCGACCACGGCACCAATATGCAGCGCGGCTTCGCCGCGGTGACCGAGGCGCTGGACAAGGAGCGGCCGGGCTCCCCCGGGGCCACCCTCATCCTGGCCGGACGCCAGCTGATCTCCAAGGTCGGCGGCGCCTCCGGGCCGCTCTACGGCACACTGCTGCGCCGGGCGGGCAAGGCGCTCGGCGACGCCGAGGAGATCACCCCGCAGCAGCTGACGGACGCCCTGCGGGCCGGGGCGGACGCGGTGGCACAGCTCGGCGGTGCCGCGCCCGGTGACAAGACCATGCTGGACGCGCTCCTTCCCGCGGTCGAGGCGCTGGCCGCGGGCGGCTCGTTCGCGGCGGCGGCCGAGGCCGCCGAGAAGGGCGCGCTGGCCACCACACCGATGCTGGCCCGCAAGGGCCGGGCCAGCTATCTGGGTGAGCGCAGCATCGGCCACCAGGATCCGGGTGCCGCCTCGTCGGCGCTGATCGTCGCGGCCCTCACGGAGGCCGCCCGATGAGCGAGGAAACCCAGGAGAAGCTGGTCGGCATAGTGCTGGTCTCGCACAGCGCCGCGGTCGCCGAGTCCATAGCGGAGATGGCGGCCGGACTGGCGGGCGGCGTCGACGCGCCGGTGCGCGCCGCCGGGGGCAACCCGGACGGCGGGCTGGGCACCAGCCCGGAGCGGATCATCGAGGCGGCCCGTGCGGTGGACCAGGGCGCGGGGGTGGCGGTCCTGGTCGACCTGGGCAGTGCGGTACTGGCCGTGAAGTCACTGCTGGCGGAGGGCGACGAACTGCCCGACGGCGCACAGCTGGTGGACGCGCCGCTGGTGGAGGGCGCGGTCGCGGCGGTGGTCACCGCCTCCACCGGAGCGGATGTGGACGCGGTCGCGCAGGCGGCCTCGGAGGCGTACGACTACCGCAAGGTCTGAACCCGGGGCACCCCCGGGTGGGTACGCGACACCACCCGGGGGCGCCGCCCGGCGCACAGCCGAAACTCGGTCCGCCCTTCAACAAAAACAGCGCGCTTTTGTGCGCTGGTCTCTTTTCTCCACTCCCCCACATACCCGGGGACTTATCCCCGCTTTGACTTCAACGTGCCATCACCCGACAGAACAGTCTTCCGATTCTGTCGAAGATGTGACTAGAATGCGCACGTCCGAGTGGGCAGATTGGCGCAACTCAAGGGGAATTCATGGGCGCATATCAGTGGTCCCCCTCATCGCGCGTGGAATTGTCCCGACCACGGTGGACCATCTGTTTCGTCATGCGCCTGACCTGCGGCCACGAGCAGCACACGATATCCCGGTCGATGATCGTCCGCCCTGCGCGGCGCATCCCGTAACAGGGCCCGGCATCGACCGTCCGGCGATCCGCCATTCGCACGATTCCGTGGCTTCTGCATGTCTGTTTTTCCCTGTCTCACTCAACCGATTTCGCATTCAGACGTGGAGGAGCCGGTCTCATGACCACACCCACGCTCAGCCCGGACTTCTTGGATACCGACGCCATCCGCGGCGCGGTGGAGCGCGTTCTCGACGACTTTCTGACCGCCAAGTCCCGCAGCCCCGCACCTCCCCCACTCCCCTCGCTCCCCAGACTGCTCGGGGATTTCCTGGCGGGCGGAAAACGCATGCGGCCGCTGCTGTGCGTCACCGGCTGGCGAGCCGTCGGCGGCGCCGGCGACCCGGGTCCCGTGTTACGCGTGGCGGCCGGTCTGGAGATGTTCCACGCCTTCGCGCTCCTCCACGACGACGTCATGGACGACAGCCCGGTCCGCCGCGGCCGTCCGGCGATGCACCGCACCCTGGCCGCGCTGGGCGCCGCCCATCTGAGCCAGGAGCGGATCGAGCGGTCCGGGGTCAACGGCGCGGTGCTGCTCGGCGATCTCGCCCTGCTGTGGTCGGACGAGATCCTGCACACCGCGGGCCTCACCCCGGTGCAGCTGGCCGCCGTCCTGTCACCGCTCTCCACCATGCGCACCGAGGTGATGCTCGGTCAGTTCCTCGATCTGCGGGCCACCGGCACACTCACCGACGACGTCGAGGCCACCCTCACCGTCAACCGCTACAAGACCGCCACCTACACCGTGGAGCGCCCGCTGCACATCGGGGCCGCCGTCGCGGGCGCCGGGCCCGGGGCCATGGACGCCCTCACCCGCTACGCGCTGCCGCTCGGCGAGGCGTTCCAGCTCCGGGACGACCTCATCGGGGTGTACGGCACAGAAGAGTCGACCGGCAAATCCCCGCTGGACGATCTGCGCGCGGGCAAGAACACCACCCTGACCGCCCTGGCGCTGCGCGCCTCCGACCGCGTCCAGGACGCCCAACTGCGCGAACTGCTCGGCGATCCGCTGCTGGACGAGAAACAGGCCGCCATCGTCCGGGAGATCTTCGACGCCACCGGCGCCCGGGAGACCGTGGAGCGGATGATCGAGGACCGCGGGCGACAGGCCCTGCGCGCCCTGGACGACGCTCCGTTCACCCCCGACGCGGTCACGGCGCTGCGCCGGCTGGTCCGGATGGCCACGGTGAGGACATCATGACCGCCGACCTCTTCGAGGCCGGCCCCACGGACCTCGGTACACCCAGCCTGCGCCCGTACCGGGAGGAGTGCACCCGCCGGTTCGCCGAGCTGTTCGCCCGCCACATCGGGCACCGGCCGGTCCCCCGGACCCTGACCCCCGAGGAGCTGCGCGAGGTCATCGCCGCGTGCAACGCGGCCGTGGCGCCCCTCGGCACCACGGTCTCCGACGAGCGCTGGATCTCCTATCTGGAGGTGGTGTGCTGGTCCCAGAGCGCCCGTCACATACGGGACATGGAGGCGTTCAAGGCCGTCTGCGTCCTCAACTGCGTGACGTTCGTCTGGGACGACATGGATCCCGCCCTGCACGACTTCGAACTCTTCCTGCCCCGGCTGCGCGGGATCTGCGAGAGCTACTACGCCGAGGAGGACGCCTGGTTCGCGTACGAGGCCGCCCGTGCCTTCGTCACCAGCGACCACATGTTCCGTGACTCCCCGCTCAAGGCGGCGCTGTGCCGCACCTCGCCGGAGCAGTACTTCCGCTTCCGGGTCACGGACGTCGGCGTCGACTTCTGGATGAAGATGTCCTATCCCGTCTACCGGCACCGGGAGTTCACCGAACACGCCAAAACGGGTCTGGCCGCCCGGATGACCACCCGTGGCCTCGCCGTCGTCAACGACTTCTACTCCTACGACCGCGAAGTCTCCCTGGGGCAGATCACCAACTGCTTCCGGCTGTGCGATGTCTCCGACGAGGCGGTCTTCAAGGAGTTCTTCCAGGACCGGCTGGACGACATCACCGAGGACATCCGCTGCATCACGGCGTTCGACGAGGTCAGCCGGGACATCCTGCTGGACCTGGTCTACGGCAACTTCATCTGGACCACCGGCAGCGAGCGTTACCGCGCGGCCGTGAACCACGTCAACTCGCGCATCCGGTAGAGCCCCGCAGAGGAAGGACGCTCCGCATGAGGACCGCGCAGCACACGGTCACCCACGGCTGGCAGGTTGCCGACGCCCCCGGCGGGCTCCCGCTGATCGGCCACGCCCTGCGTCTGGCCCGGCGGCCGCTGGGCTTCCTGGCCTCCCTGCCCGCCCACGGCGATCTGGTGGAACTCCGGCTGGGCCCGCAGCGCGTCCATCTGCCCTGCCATCCGGAACTGGTCCAGCAGGTGCTGCTCAACGGGCGCGTCTACGACAGCGGCGGTCCGGTGAAGGACAAGGCCCGGCAGATCCTCGGCAACGGCCTGATCACCGCCGGGCGGGCGGACCACCGACGGCAGCGGCGGCTGGTGCAGCCCGCCTTCCACACCGCCCGGATCGAGGGCTACGCCGAGGTGATGCGGCACGAGTGCGAGGCGGTGGCCGGATCGTGGACCACCGGCCGGGCCATCGACGTCAGCCGGGAGATGCAGACGCTCACCACCCGGATCACCGCCCGCGCGCTGTTCACCACCGATATGGCTCCGCACGCCGTGGCCGAGGTCCAGCACTGTCTGCGGACCGTCGTCCGGGGCGCGTACCACCGGGCGATCGACCCCACCGGTCTGGTCGCCCGGCTGCCGCTCACGGCCAACCGCACCTTCGAGACGGCACTGTCCCGGCTCCACCGGCGGATCGACCGGCTGATCGCCGACTACCGGGCCACCGGGGGCGACCGCGGAGATCTGCTCTCCGCGCTGTTCGCCGCCCGGGACGAGGGGACTGGGGAGCGGCTGTCGGAGCGGGAGGTCCACGACCAGGTGCTGACCCTGCTGCTGGCCGGGATCGAGACCACCGCCGCCGCCCTGACCTGGACCTGGTTCCTGCTGGGCCGGAACCCGGCGGCCCAGGCCGCGCTGCACGCCGAGGTCGACGCGGTGGTGGGCGAACGGACCCCGGGCTACGCCGATGTGCCCCGGCTCGCCTACACCCAGCGGGTGTTCACCGAGGCGCTCCGGCTGTTCCCGCCCGCGTGGATCATCACCCGGACCACCACCGAGCCCACGGAGCTGGCCGGGCGGCGGCTGCCCCGGGGGGCCGATGTGCTGATCAGCCCGTACATGCTGCACCGCGACGCCAGGCTGTTCCCCCGGCCGGAGTCCTTCGACCCCGACCGCTGGCTGCCGGAGCGGGCCAAGGACGTGGCCCGCGGCTCCTATCTGCCGTTCGGGGCCGGGAGCCGGAAGTGCGTCGGGGATGTCTTCGGCATGACGGAGGCGACCCTCGCGCTGGCCGCCGTCGCCCGCCGCTGGCGGCTGCGGCCCGTGCCCGGCACCCGACTCCGCCCCCGGCCGCAGATGAGCCTCACCGCCGGACCGCTGGCGATGGTTCCGGAGCCGCGCTGAGGACCGGCTGACGACTCCTCACGGGCCGCGGCGGCACCCCGCCGTGGCCCGGTTCCCGCGGTCTCCTTCTCCGACCGCGGGAACCGGGGGCAGTTCCCCATTCCCGCGAATTTCAAACATGAACCGGAGAGAATTCCCCGTTTAGTGTTAGGGTCTTCGCTCATGGGCGACCGTGTGAACAAGGCGACTCCGCTGCGCCGGGATGCGCAGCGCAATCGCGAAATGCTGATCGCAGCGGCCCGGGAGATCTACGCCGACCAGGGCGTGGACGCACCGCTCGATGACATAGCCCGGCGTGCCGGAGTCGGCAGCGCCACCCTCTACCGCCGGTTCGCCGGCCGGGCCGAGCTCATCGAAGCCGTCTTCGGTGAGTCCCTCAAGGACATTCTGCGGGCCTCGCTGGAGGCCCGCCAGAGCATCGACGCCTGGGGCGGGCTCACCACCTACCTCGAGCGCATCTTCACCCTGCTCGTCACCGACCGGGGCACCAACGACCTGATGACCACCGCCATCCAGGGCGTCCCCTCGCTCGACAGCCTCCGGACGGAACACCGCAAGACCATCGACGTCCTGCTGCGGCGGGCTCAGAAGGAGGGGGCGGTCCGGGACGACGTCACCGCCGAGGACTTCCTCTTCCTCACCGTCATGCTGGGCCGGACGGTGCCGGGTGCGGCGGTCGCGGCCCCCTACGCCTGGCGTCGCTATCTGGCCATGCTCCTCGACGGGCTGCGCCCCGAGGCGGCCGGGCCGCTCCCGGCCCCCGCGCTCACCCCGGACCAGTTCGCCACCGCCGTCGCCCACCTGGGCAGACCCCGCCGCCCCCGCCAGGGCCGCACCGAGCACTAGTCCGGCGGATCGTAGCGGGCCCGTGTCATGGACGCCGGGCGCATACCGGGGCGGCGAACTGTGGTGTCCCACCACATACGCCACTGACCTGCGCCTTCCTACGGTATGGCGACACATCAACGTCCCCGCCGACCGTTACGGAAGTGGTGTCCATGGCCGCGCCCGCTCCGCCAGCCCCCGCCCGTCTGCGGCGTATCGTCGCCGCCAGTCTCATCGGCACCACCATCGAGTGGTACGACTTCTTCCTCTACGGGTCGGCCGCCGCGCTCGTCTTCAACAAGCTCTTCTTCCCGGACTCCGATCCGCTCGTCGGCACCCTGCTGTCGTTCCTGACGTACGCGGTCGGCTTCGCCGCGCGGCCGGTGGGCGCGCTGGTCTTCGGACACTACGGGGACCGGCTCGGGCGGAAGAAGCTGCTGATCCTGAGTCTGCTGCTGATGGGCGGGGCCACCTGCGCCATCGGGCTGCTGCCGACGCACGCCACGGTCGGCTCGGCCGCGCCGGTGCTGCTGACCGCGCTGCGGCTGGTCCAGGGGTTCGCGCTCGGCGGTGAGTGGGGCGGGGCGGTGCTGCTGGTGTCGGAGCACGGGGACGCGCGGCGGCGCGGGTTCTGGGCGTCCTGGCCGCAGACCGGCGCGCCCGCCGGGCAGTTGCTGGCCACCGGAGTGCTCTCCGCGCTGACCGCGCTGCTGTCGGACGCCGCGTTCGAGTCCTGGGGCTGGCGGGTGCCGTTCCTGCTGTCGGGTGTGCTGGTGCTGGTCGGCTTGTGGATTCGTCTCTCTGTCGATGAATCGCCGGTCTTCCAGGCGGCACTGGCCCAGGCCGAGGCCCGCAAGGCGGAGGCCGGACGGCAGCCGGACGCGGCCGAGAAGCTGCCGCTGGTCGCCGTCCTGCGCCACCACTGGCGGGATGTGCTGATCGCCATGGGCGCCCGGATGGCCGAGAACATCAGCTACTACGTGATCACCGCGTTCGTCCTCGTCTACGCCACCTCCGACCATGTGGACCTGGGCAAACAGACCGCGCTCAACGCCGTACTGATCGCCTCCGCCGTGCACTTCGCGGTGATCCCGGCGTGGGGCGCGCTGTCGGACCGGATCGGGCGGCGCCCGGTGTATCTGCTGGGGGCGGCGGGCGTGGGCGCCTGGGCCTTCCCGTTCTTCCACCTCATCGACACCCGGGGCTTCGGGGCGCTGCTGCTCGCGGTGACCGTCGGACTGGTCTTCCACGGGGCGATGTACGCGCCGCAGGCGGCGTTCTTCTCCGAGATGTTCGCGACCCGGATGCGCTACTCGGGGGCGTCGATCGGGGCACAGTTCTCGTCGGTCGCGGCCGGTGCGCCCGCCCCGCTCATCGCCACCGCGCTGCTGGCCGACTACGACAGCGCCACCCCCATCGCGCTGTACGTCATCGCGGCGGCGCTGATCACCCTGGTGGCGGTGGGCGCGGCGCAGGAGACCCGGGACCGCGATCTGACCCGGATCGAGCCGAGCGCGCCCGGCGGGGAGCGGGCCACGGGGACGCTGGACGCGGCGGAGAGTACACCCCGTTCGGCCTCGGCGTCGTAGGGCAGGCGCAAGGCAGCCGTCAGGCAGGTGTACGGAGGCGGGTCCCGGACGCGTCCGGGGCCCGCGTCCGTACGCCGGTGGTGTGCCGCGGCCGACGGCGGCGGTCAGCGGGCCGAGGCCAGCCGGTGCAGCCGCAGCGCGAGCTGGATCTCCAGGGCGCGGGACGGCGACTGCCAGTCGGGGCCGAGCAGCCGCCCGACCCGCTCCAGCCGCTGGGCGACGGTGTTGACGTGGACGTGGAGTTCGTCCTTGGTACGGGCCGGGCTCATCCCGCTCGCGTAGTACGCGTCCAGGGTGCGCACCAGGTCGGTGCCGCGGCGTGTGTCGTAGTCGAGGACCGCGCCGATGGTGCGGTGGACGAAGTCCTGGACCCGGGCGCCGTCCGGGACGCCGTCGCGGGTGGCACCCAGCAGCAGCCCCAGAAAGCCGAAGTCCTCGGCGGCCGCGCCCTGTCCGGACCGGCCGAGCACCCGCAGCGCGGCCAGACAGCGCCGCGCCTCGGCGTAGCCGGAGGCGACCTCGCCGGGCCGGACGGCGGGCTCGGGGACCGGCGAGGAGGCGCCGACGGTGACCGGTGCGCGCAGCGCGGTGCCCAGCTGGCGGGCGGTCCGCCGGGCCAGGGCGTCGGCGGTGTCGCCCTCGGCCAGCGGCAGCAGCAGCACGGTGCCGCCGTCACGGGCGGCGGCCAGACCCTGCCCGGTGGCGGCCAGATGGGAGGCGGCGGACCACAGGCGCTGCCGGTCGGCGGCCTCCTCGGCGGGCGCGCCACCGCCCGGATCCGCACCAGAGGCACCGGACGCACCGCGTGCACCGGCCGCACCAGCCGTGGCGGGCGCGTCGAGCCCCGCGGCGAGCACCACATGGGGCGCGTCCAGGTCCGCCCGCAGCCGGGCGGCGCGCTCGCGCAGCAGCCGTGGTTCGCGGTCGGGGGCGTCGAGGAGGTCGTCCAGCAGTTCGCCGCGCACCCGCTGTTCGGCCTCGCCCGCCGAGCGCCGGGCGAGCTGGAGCAGCGAGGTGACCACCGCGGCCCGTTCCAGGGTGCGCTGGTCCACCGGGTCAAGGCCGGGGTGGCCGTGCAGCACCAGCGCGCCGAGCAGTTGACCCCCCGCGGAGACGGCGGCGATCCAGTCCTCCCCGTGCCGGACCGCGTGGCCGTCGGCCCGCGAGCGGTCCACGGCGGCCGCCGGCGCCCCGCCGGCCTCGACGAACTCCACCGAACCGCTGAGCACTTCGGCCACCGCGGTGGCGACGTCGTGCACCCCGCCGCCGCGCAGCACCAGGGCGGTCAGCCGGTCGTGGACGTCGGAGGCGCGCTCGATGACCGCGCTGCGGTCCCGGATGATCTCGTTGGCGGCCTCCAGTTCGGCCAGCGCGGAACGCGTCTCGGCGAGCAGGTTGGCCGTGTCGATCGCCACGGCCGCGTGGGCGGCGAACGAGGCGAGCAGCGCGATCTGCTCCCGTTCGAAGACCCGGGCCCGGCGGTCGGCGGCGAACAGCACCCCGATGACCCCGCTGCCGAGCAGCAGCGGCACCCCGAGGATGGCCACCAGACCCTCGTCCCGGACGCTCGCGTCGATGGTGTGGGTGTGCTGGAAGCGGGCGTCGTCGAAGTAGCTGTCGGTCACATAGGGGCGTGCGGTCTGGGCCACCAGCCCGCCGAGCCCCTCCCCCATGCCGAGCCGCAGCTGCTGGAAGCGGGCCGAGACCGAACCGTCGGTGACCCGCATATAGGTGTCACCGGCGCTCGGGTCGTGGAGCGTCAGATAGGCCACCTCGGTGCCCAGCAGTGACCGGGCGCGCTGGACGATGGCCTGGAGCACCGCGTCCAGGTCGCGCAGCCCGGCGAGGTCGTGCGCGGTCTCGAAGAGCGCGGACAGCTCGGCCTCGCGCCGCCGCCGTCCCTCCAGCTCACCCCGGACGCGGAGGGCGAGCAGCTTGGCGCGCTCCAGGGCCGCCAGCCGGTCGGCCGGGGCCTTGTCGGCGCGGGCGCGCAGACCCGGGCGCTCGTACGCCTCGGCGGGCGCGCCGCGCGCCAGCAGTTCCAGGTACGGGGTCTCCGGCGGATCGTCGGCCATGGTCACAGGGATACTCCCGCCGGGTGCGGCGGCGCCACCCGTCGGACGTGCGGGAGCGCGCTCCGGCGGCCCGACGGGGAGCCTGCCGGACGCGGGCCCTCCGGGCGGATGTCCGCTCAGTGGGCGGTCCATCCGCCGTCCATGGTGAGCGAGGCGCCGGTGACGAAGGAGGTGTGCGGACCGCACAGATAGGCGACGGCCTCGGCGACCTCCTCCGGTTCGACGAGCCGCTTGACCGCCGCGTCGGCGAGCAGCACCTCGGTGACGACCCGCTCCGGGGAGATCCCGTGGGCCTCGGCCTGGTCGGCGATCTGCCGCTCGACGAGTGGGGTGCGCACATAGCCGGGGTTGACGCAGTTGGAAGTCACCCCGTGGGCCGCGCCCTCCAGGGCGGCCACCTTGGACAGCCCCTCGAGCCCGTGTTTGGCGGCCACATAAGCCACCTTGTACGGGGAGGCGCGCAGGCCGTGCACCGAGGAGATGTTGACGATCCGGCCCCAGCCCTGCCCGTACATATGCGGCAGCGCGCCCCGCACCAGCCGGAACGGGGCCTCCAGCATCACCGTGAGCACCCGGGAGAAGACCTCGGGCGGGAAGTCCTCGATGGGGCGGACGAGCTGGAGTCCGGCGTTGTTGACCAGGATGTCGGTGCCCGCGGCGGCCTGCTCGGCGGCGTCGAGGTCGGTCAGGTCCAGGGCCCGCGCCTCGACGGTGCCCGGCCCGGCGGGGGCCTTGGCCACCAGCCGGGCCAGCCCCTCGGCGTCGAGGTCGACGGCGCGTACCGTGGCGCCCGCGGCGGCCAGCCGGAGGGTGCACGCCCGGCCGATGCCCCCGGCGGCGCCGGTGACCAGGGCGGTGCGGCCGGTCAGATCGAGGGCGGCGGCACCCGGGGCCGGGCCGGAGACGGGGGCGGGAGCTGAGGGGGTCGCGGGAGCTGAGGGGGTGGCGGCGCTCATGAGCGGCAGATTAGGCGGCGGGTGTGCCCGCACCGATGTGGCCGGGACACACACTTCGGCGCCCGGTGGTGGGCGGTCACCCCGCGGCGACGGGCTCGAACCAAGTCGCTCCGTCGACCAGCGCCTGCTTGATCCGGGTCAGCGAGAAGTCCTCCATCTCGGGCAGCGCGTCGAGCGCGAACCAGCCGACCTCCAGCGACTCGTCGTCGTTCACCCGCGCCTCGCCGCCCACCGCCCGGCAGCGGAAGCAGACGTCGACGAACTGGCACCGGTCGCCGTTGGGATAGGTCACCGGGTCCAGGGTGCGGACGAGGACGATCCGCTCGGGCACACAGCGCACCGCGGTCTCCTCCTCCACCTCGCGCACCGCGGCCTCGGCGGGCTGTTCGCCGGGCTCGGGGATACCGCAGATGATCACCCAGCGGCCGTTGTCGGCGCGGCGGCCCAGCAGCACCCGGCCCTCGTCGTCGAAGACGACCGCGCTCACACCCGGCAGGTACAGCAACTGGGGGCCCGCGGTGGCCCGGAGGTCACGGATGAAGTCGGGGATCGCCATGCGGTGAGGGTACCGGGCGGATCACGGCGGCCTCCCCGGCGGTCACGCCCTGGCACACCGTGTCCGTTTCACCACGGACACATGGTTTCTGCGCACCATGTACACATACCTCAGCACAAGCGCTACCGTTCCCGGTGGCATGGCCCGCACCCGGTCTCCGGCCGTGGTCGCGGTGCCGTCACGACGGGGGGGTCGACGGAAATGGCGTCATCAGTGGTGGGACCGGTCGTGCAGGGGCAGGAGAGACCCGCCCGCGGGAGCACACTCGACATCGCGGGCGCGGTGGTCCTGGGCGGCTGCGCGGTCTGGGCCCTCATCGCGTCGGTGGGACGCACGGCCCGCCCCGAGGGGGTGCTGCTCGCCGTGCTGGCGGTGGCCGCCGGGTACGCCTGCGGCCGGATCGCCGGATCGCTGCTGCCGGTCGCCGCGACGACGGCCGCCGCGCTCGCGGGGTTCGGTCTGGCCTGCACCGCGCTGGAGGACCTGCCCGGCCAGGAGGGCGTGGACGCCGCGCAGTGGACCCTGGCCACCGGCGCGGCCTGCTGTGCGGCCTGGGCGGCGCGGCCGCTTCTCCTCCGGTCCGCCCTGTGGCTGCTGGCCCTGGCGATCGCGGTCACGGCCGCGGTGGGCGGCGGCACGGCGGGCGGGGCGGCGAGCGCCGCCGTACTGCTGTGCTCGTTCACCGCCGCCCGGCTGCGGCGGCGGCTGCTGGGCCTGGCGGGTCTGGCGCTGCTCACCGCGGTCGCCGTCGGGGGCTGCTGGGCGGTGGCGGCGAACGCCGTCCCGGGCGGACTGCCGCCCGCGCTGCGCGCGCAGCTGACCGAGCACCGGGTCCGGCTGTGGCAGGACGCCACCCGGATCGCCGGGGACAATCCGGTGCGCGGGGCGGGCCCGGACCGCTTCACCGAGCTGAGCCCCACCGCCATGGAGGCACCGGATCCGCGGACCACACCGCACTCGGCCCCGTTGCAGCAGGCCGCGGGCGAGGGAGTGCCGGGGGTGGCGCTGCTGGGCGCGGCCTTCGGCTGGATGCTCTACGCACTGTGGCGCTCGCCCCGGTCCACCCCGGTCGTCCTGACGGCCGCGGTGGCGCTGACGGCTCTGGCCATCGAGGCGTCCTTGGGCAACGCGCTGAGCTTTCCGCAGGTGACGGCGGGTGCGGGGCTGCTCGCGGGCCTGGCCACGGCCAGCCGTCCGGACCACGCCCCGGCGCCGCTTCCCTGAGCGGCCGGAGCGCCGGTCAGACCTGTGAGGCGGGCTTCGCGATCAGCCGCAGCCGCTGGCGGATCACCCACACCGCCGCCTCCGCGTCGTCCACCGTGACGGTGAAGACGCGCCCGTCACCGAGGCGGACCACCAGGCCCTCACCGCGCCGCACCACCACCGCCGTACCCTTCTCGGGCCGCCACCGGTAGCCCCAGCCGCCCCACTGGCAGGGGGTGACCCGGGAGGCGACGTCGACGTCGACCACATCGCTCAGCGGAATGCGGCGGCGCGGCAGCCCCAGGTGGCCACAGCGGATCTCCAGGGTCTCCGCGTCGATCCGGACCGCCACGTGGACGAAGGCGATGGTGCCGAAGAGCATCAGCAGTCCGGCGGCGACACAGCCGATGACCGACATCAGCAGCGGGGCGATACCGGAGCCCCAGGGGGACGCGACAGCCAGGTCGATACCGAGCGCCAGACACGCGGCGCCCGCGGCCGCCAGCACCCACTGCACACGATTGTGCGCCCGCCCGGTCCAGACCGCGGGCGGCTCCCCGGCCGGGGTCTGCTTCCCCTGCTGGTGGTGGTGCCTCATAGTTGGCAGGGTACTCACGTTCCGCTACCGCGGCACCAGATCACACCGTTTCCGCCGGTGGAGGTGGGTTTCGGTCAGCCGCGGACGGTGCTGACGGGCGCCAGCAGAGTGCCCTCGGCGTACGCCAGCGCGGCCGGCGGCAGCTCCTCCTCGCGACCGCTGAGGAGGACCGTGAGCCCGCCGCGCGCCGGGACGGTCCGGTCGGTCGGCAGCGGATCGACGCCGATCCGGCGCAGCGCCTGGGCGGCGACGGCCCCGGCGGATCCGAGGAGGACGAGGGAGGGGGCGCCCGGCTGCTGCACGGCGGTCCGGATACGGTCGGCGACCAACTCGTAGTGGGTGCAGCCGAGGACGACGGTCGTCACATCGCGCGGGGTGCGCTCGGCGGCGACGGCCACCGCCGCGTCGATGGCGGCGAAGTCGGCGTACTGGACGGCGTCCGCGAGCCCCGGGCAGGCCACCGGCGTCACCTCGACCCCGGCCGCGAACTCGCGGATCAGGTTCCCCTGGTACGGGCTGCCGGTGGTGGCGGGGGTGGCCCAGATGGCGACCGGACCGCCCCCGGCGGCAGCGGGCTTGATCGCGGGCACCGTGCCGATGACCGGCAGCGCGGGCTCCAGTTCGGCCCGCAGCGCCGGAATCGCGTGGACGGTGGCGGTGTTGCAGGCGACGATCAGCACATCGGGGCGGTGCGCCGCGGCCGCGCGGGCGCAGGCCAGCGCATGCTCGGTGACGTCCTCGGGAGTACGCGGCCCCCACGGCATGCCGTCGGGGTCGGAGGAGAGCACAAGATCCGCGTCGGGCCGCAGACGGTGCACCGCGGCGGCGGTGGCCAGCAGGCCGAGTCCGGAGTCCATCAGCGCGATCTTCACCCGGTCACTTTAATGGATCGGTCCCGTCGGCCCGGCGCCCGGGCTCCGGTTCGGGCAGACTGCGGCGGGTGAGCGAGCTGACGTGGATCGCCGCCGCGGCCCTGGCGGCCTGGCTGTGGCTGCTGCTGGGCCAGGGCTTCTTCTGGCGTACGGACGTCCGGCTGCCCCGCACCGGCCCGCCGGAGTCCGGCGCCGCCGCGCGGGAGCCCGGCTGCTGGCCCTCGGTGGCCGTCGTGGTGCCCGCGCGGGACGAGTCCGCGGTGCTCCCGGTGAGCCTGCCGTCGCTGCTCGCCCAGGACTACCCGGGGCGGGCCGAGATCTTCCTGATCGACGACGGCAGTTCGGACGGCACCGGCAAGCTGGCCCGCGAACTGGCCGACGCGTGCGGCGGGCTGCCGCTGACCGTCGACTCCCCCGGCGACCCGGAGCCGGGCTGGACCGGCAAGCTGTGGGCGGTACGGCACGGTGTGGCGCTCGCCGCCCGGCGCGAGCGGGCCGGGACCGGGGCCGAGTATCTGCTGCTGACGGACGCGGACATCGCCCATGAGCCGGATTCGCTGCGGGAGCTGGTGCGGGCGGCCACGGCGGCCCGTCTCGACCTGGTCTCACAGATGGCCCGGCTGCGGGTGGCGACCGGCTGGGAGCGGCTGATCGTGCCCGCCTTCGTCTACTTCTTCAGCCAGCTGTACCCCTTCCGGTGGGTCAACCGGCCCCGGGCGCGCACCGCGGCGGCAGCGGGCGGCTGTGTCCTGTTGCGCCGGGAGGCGGCCGAACGGGCGGGGGTCCCGGAGACCATCCGGCAGGCGGTCATCGACGACGTGGCGCTGGCCCGCGCGGTCAAGCGGTCCGGCGGTGCGATCTGGCTGGGGCTCGCCGAGCGGATCGACAGCGTCCGGCCGTATCCGGGTCTTGGCGAGCTGTGGCGGATGGTCGCGCGCAGCGCGTACGCCCAGCTGCGCCACAACCCGCTGCTGCTGGCGGTGACGGTGGCCGGGCTCGCGTTGGTGTACCTCGCGCCGCCCGCAGCCGTGTGCGCCGGGCTGCTGACCGGGAGCGCCGTCCCCCTGGTGGTGGGCGCGGCGGCCTGGGCGCTGATGGCCGGGACGTACGTCCCGATGCTGCGCTACTACCGGCAGACCCTGTGGCTGGCACCGCTGCTGCCCCTGACGGCCTTTCTGTATCTGCTGATGACCGTGGACTCGGCGCTGCGGCACTACCGCGGGCGGGGCGCGGCCTGGAAGGGGCGTACCTACGCCCGTCCCAGTGCCGCGCCCTGACGGCCCCGTTGGCACCGCCGCCCGCGCGGACGGCTCATTTGCGGCCGGGCGTCCAGTTCATGCCCCACCCGTAGGCGTAGTCCAGGGTGCGCTGCGGGCTGACGCCGCGCTCCGGCACCAGATAGCGGGCCTCGCGCTGGACGACGAGGTCGCCACCGTTGTTGGTGATGAGCGCGAGGGCGCAGACCGGGGACGGGACGGTGCACTCGTCGAGCGAGAAGTCCACCGGTGCGCCGAACTGCGGCTGGAGGGTGACCGTGGCGTTGAGGTTGGCGAAGCTGCGCGCGCCCTCGTAGATGGTCACGAAGACCAGGATGCGGCGGAACGCGTCCTTGTGGTCGAGGTTGATGGTGAGGTTCTCGCCCTGTGCCCGGGCGCCGGTCCGGTCGTCCGCGTCGAGATGGATGAACGGCGGCTGGTGCAGTGAGCCGAAGGAGTTGCCGAGCGCCTGCACCACGCCCTTGCTGCCGTCGGACAGCTCGAAGAGGCAGCCGAGGTCCAGGTCGAGGTCGCTGTGCATGGCCATGGCCTTGCCCAGCTTGGCGCCCCATCCCTTGAACTGCTTGTGGATCTGCCAGTTGAGGTTGACCCGCATCGCACCGGAGGTGCCGCCCTGCTTGGTGAGCGAGACGGTGGGAGCCTGCTTGGTCAGCGTGACCTTGCTGAGGTTCACCGGCGCCCCGGCGGCCGTGGGGGCCGGAGCGGTCGGCGCCGGGGGCGCGGGCGGCGGGTAGGCCGCGGCGGCGCCCGGCTGCGGGGGCGGAGGCGGGGGGTAGCCACCGGCGGGCGGGCCGGACGGCGGCGCGGGCGAGGCCGGGGGCACCGGCGGCGCGGCGTACGGGGACGCGGCCGGAGGCGGCGGCGCGGCGGGGGGCGCCGCCGGAGCCGGGGCGGCCGGCTGCTGGGGTTCGTCCACGCTGATCCCGAAGTCGGTGGCGAGCCCCGCGAGACCGCTGCCGTACCCCTGGCCCACGGCGCGGAACTTCCAGGCGCCCTGCCTGCGGTACAGCTCGCCGAGGACGAAGGCCGTCTCGACCGTGGCGTCCTGACTGTCGAAGCGGGCGATCTCCGCGCCGCCGGCGGCGTCCAGGACCCGGACGCTGAGGCCCGGCACCTGGCCGAAGGTCCCACCGTCGGAGGAGCCCGCGAGCACCACGGTCTCGATCTCGGGCTCGACCTTGGACAGATCGACCGCGAGGGTGTCGGTCACCGTGTCCCCGGCGGTCCGCTTGCCCTCGTGGCGTACGGCGCCCGAAGCGTGCGTCGCCTGGTTGTAGAACACGAAGTCCGCGTCGGAGCGGACCTTTCCGGAGACCAGCAGCAGCGCCGAGGCGTCCACATCCGGTACGCCCGGGCCGGTGCGCCAGCCCAGTTCGATCCGCACCGACGCCGCCGGTACCGGTGTGTTGCTGCCCTTGGGCATCGACATGTCGTCCCCCTGCCTTTCCGTTCACGTAGCCGTGGATCAGTCTGCCCTGGGCCACTCTTCCGTGTGACACCGGAGTCCAACCGCGGGTAACCCGCTGAAAACGCGCTCTTTACACGATCTCAACGCACCCTGGCGACCGATTTTCCCGGGTTCGCAATGATTGATGAGCCACGACGGCTCCCAACACTGAAAACAACCCTCTTACCGGACTCCCCAATGAGCACATCGTGGGCTTAACTTATGGGCTATGACCTCCCCCCGCAGTACATACGGCGGCGGCTACTACTCCTCGCCGTCCTTCCCGGACACCCCCATCTACGACAGCCTCGTCGCAGAGCGGGGGACACCGCAGATCGCACCCATCAGGGTGCCGTCCGCATACGACACCGGAAGTCACCTTCCGGCACTGCCCTCGGCGCTGCCCGCGCTGCCGGCCGGCCCCTCGCATCACACCCCGCCGCCCGGCTACCAGCAGCACATGCCGCAGCCCAACGGGTTGCAGCAGGCCCAGACGCCGTACATCCCGCCGCAGGCGACGGGTCCGCGCGGCTATCCGGGTGCGCAGCAGCAGCGCCCGGCGGCGCCCTCGCCGATGGGGTACGACGCGATGCGTCCGGCCATGCAGCGCCCCGCGCCGCGTCCGGCCCCCGCGCCGAACCCGTATGACGACCCGTACGGACGTCAGCAGCACCCGGGCGGCCGGCCGCCGCAGCCGGGAGGCGGCTACTGAACATCTTCGGGAGGTGAGCGGCCGGGCCATGGTGCCCGGCCGAGGGAAGGATCGGGCCGGACGGGCATTCCCCGTCCGGCCCCTGTTCTGGGGGCCGTTCGGCCCCTGCCGGGTCGGTCCGGTCCGGGTGATCCTGGACGGGCTGTTCCGCGAGCCAACCCACATACGGGGACGGACCGGGCTCTCACCCCACTGCGGTGTTGAGCGACATCGACGGGCCGCCCCCGTTCCGCGTGGGGTGCGAGGCAGGAGGGGAGCCTGCCTCGCACCCCACGCGAGGCTCGGCGTCCGGCACGGCGGAGCCCCTGCCCGGGTCCGCGCGGGGCCGGCGCGGACCTCACTGGCCCGTACCGCGCTCCTTCATCCGCTCGGCGATGACCGCGGCCTGGATCCGCCGTCCCACGCCCAGCTTCGACAGGATCGAGGAGATCCGGTTCTTCACCGTCTTCTCGGCCAGGAACAGCCGCTCGGCGATCTGCCGGTTGGTCAGTCCGTCCCCGATGAGCTCGAGGATCTCGCGCTCGCGCGGCGAGAGCCGTTCCAGCTCGGGGGGTCCGCTGGGCTCCGGTCCGCGCAGCCGGGCCATCACCCGCGCGGTGGCCCCCGGGTCGAGCATGGACCGGCCGCCGGCCACCGTACGGACGGCCGAGACCAAGTCGGAGCCGTTGATCTGCTTGAGCACATAGCCCGCGGCCCCGGCCATGATGGCGTCGAAGAGCGCCTCGTCGTCATCGAAGGACGTGAGCATCAGACAGGCGAGTCCGGGCAGCCGGGCCCGCAACTCCCGGCAGACCTCGATCCCTTCGTGGTCGCCGCCCTCGCCCGACGAGCCGAGCCGTACGTCGAGCACGGCGACGTGGGGCCGTACGGCGGGGGCGCGGGCGATGGCCTCACGGGCGTTCGCCGCCTCGCCGACCACCCGCAGATCGGGCTCGGCGTCGAGGAGGTCGCGCAGTCCGCGCCGCACCACCTCGTGGTCATCGAGCAGGAAGACCCCGATGGTCTCGGCGGACTCGGGGGCGGCGGGGCCGTCGGGGCCGGTGGGGTCGGCTGTCTCGGGCACTGCACTCCTCACATGGCACACGGGGGCGCCGGTCGTGATCCAGCTGCCCAGCTTTACGGCCTGACGCGCCGAAGCGTAAGGGCCGTTCGGCCCTCAGGCCCGCTTCTCCCCCGCAGGCGAGGTGATGGCCACCAGCCTCTGCGGATGACACCCCTAGGGCGTCATGCCTCCGGCGTACGGCCCGTACAGGTCCAGCAGCCGGGTACGGGCGCTCTGCAACCGGCGCCCGATCACCTGGGCGCAGGCCAGCGCGAGGGCGTAGCCGAGCTCGGGGTCCTCGTCGCACAGTCGGCGCACCGCCTCCGCGTCGAACTCATGTGCTCGCACCGGGCTCAGCGCCTCCGCTCCCAGATGCCAGGTGTCCGGAGGGAACAGCCAGGACCAGCCGATGAGCTCCCCCGGGCCGAGGGTCTCGATCACCGCGGCGCGACGCCCGGGGACGCGCAGATCGAGGGTGACCGCGCCGGTGCGGATGATCCAGAAGCGGTCGGCCTTGCGGCCCTCCTCGAAGATGCGGCCGCCCGAGGGGAAGGACACATCGCGGGCGAGCGCCATCACGCGCTCGCGGTGCTCGGTCTTCAGCGCGCTGAGAAGTCCCATCATGATCTCACTCTGCCGTCTCCGCTCCCGCCTCGCCGCTCGGCGGTGACCGTGCGTATGCGAGGTGGCTGATCCATATCGGTATGCCAGTGAACGGCTATCGACTCACCTATACCCATTTCCGGTCAGGTTTCTGATAGGACGCGTCATTTTCGATCGACCACGGCGTCGGCGGTCCATCGGCCCTACCCTCGGCTGCTTCACCGACCCTGTGATGTCGCTCGTCCTCGTCAAAACGGGAGGCACTGGTGCTAGCCGACCCTCGCCGTCGGTCCGTCACTCGAGCCGGAGACCATCTGCTACAGCGCCGTTTCACCGCCGGCGAGCTGCCCCGGCTGCGGGTGCAGGTCGAGGAGTGCGCGGCCTGGGCCGGGCTGTGCGAGGCCCGGCGCGGAGACTTCGTCCTGGCCGTCGACGAGATCGCCAGCAACGCCGTCGAGCACGCGGGCGGCACCGGCTCGCTGCTGCTGCGGCGGGTCGGCGACGAGCTGGAGTGCCGGATCTCCGACTCCGGCCCCGGCTTCTCCGAGGACGTCATTCCGCAGATCCTGCCGGGGCTGGACGGCGCGACCAACGGCCGCGGACTGTGGCTGACCCGGCTGGTCACCGACCGGTTCGCGGTCAGCGCGGGGGCCGTGGGCGCCGTGGTGACCCTGGCGATGAGGCTGCGATAGCCCGGCGCTGGTACGCGTTTCCCGGCTACCCGCGTTTTTCAGGGACAACGGGGAAAGAACTCATCCATGTGCTGACATGAGGGGCGGTGGGCACGGGTGGAGCTTCCCGTGGTCGTCGGGGTCGACGGTTCGGACACCGCCTCCGGCGCGCTGGACTGGGCGGCCGGGATGGCCGCGCTGCGGGGGATCCCGCTGCGCATCGTCCATGCCTCGCTGTGGGAGCGGTACGAGGGCTGTCTCCCCGCGTCGGCCGCCGACCGGCCCGCCGAGCGGCTCCGCGGTGAGACGGTGCTGGCCACCGCGGCCGAGCGGGCCGGACGCCGCACACCGGAGCTGGAGGTGATGACCGACCTGGTGACCGACGACCCGGTCAGCGCGCTGCTGCGGGCCGGGCAGAGCGCGGAGGCGGTGGTCGTCGGATGGCGCGGCCGCGGTGAGTTCGCGTCGCTGCTGCTGGGCTCGGTCGGACTGGGGATCGCGGCCCGTGCGCACTGCCCGGTGGTCGTGGTGCGCGGCCGGGCGGAGAGCGCGCCGGGCGGGACGCACCGGGTGGTGGTGGGCATCGCCGAGCGTGAGCGGCCGGGCGGGCCCGGACCCGTACCGTCGCCCTTCCTCTCCCCCGCCGTCGCCTTCGCGCTGCGCGAGGCCCGGCTGCGCGGCTGTGATCTTGAGGCGGTGCACGCCTGGCGCTGCGCGGGCCCCGCCGACCACGGCCCGCGCGCGATGTACGACACGGCGTACGGCGGGGCGCAGGGCGCGGTGCACGGCTTGGTGCATGGTGGGGCGCTGGGTGCGACGTACGGCGCGATGCGCGGTGGGGAGCGCGCCGATCGGGGCGCGCGCCGGGAGCGCAACGCGGCGCGCGACGACCACGACGGGCGCGCGGACCATGCACAGCACGCCGCCGGTCTGCTGGCCGAGGCGCTGGGTGGCGCGACCGGACAGCCCCTGGTGCCGGTGACCCACCGCGCGGTGGAGGCCACGGCGCGCAAGGCGCTGCTGGACGCCTCGGCCCGGGCCGATCTGCTGGTCGTGGGGGCCCGGCGGCGGCAGGGGCACTTCGGAATGCAGCTCGGTCCGGTCAACCACGCCGTACTGCACCACGCACACTGCCCGGTGGCGGTGGTTCCGCGGAGCTGACCGAGTGGGCCCGGGTGACCGAATCCGGTACCCCCGTGGCCGAGTTCCGCCGATCGCCGCCCGGCGCCGCCCCGGGCCCCGATATTCTGATCCTGCTGGTGAGCGGCTCATGGGAGGTATGGAGGCCACGTGTCGGGCACTGCGGATCAAGGGCGCCGTCCGGCACTGCCCCAACTCCGTCTCGATCAGCTCCTCGATGAGCTCCAGGCGCGGCTGGACGCCGCCCGGGCCACCCAGGGGCGGATGCACAACCTCCTGGAAGCGGTGCTCAGCGTCGGCCGCGAACTGGACCTGGAGCAGGTGCTGCGGCGGATCGTGGAGTCAGCGGTGGTACTGGCCGACGCCGAGTACGGCGCGCTGGGCGTGGTCGACCGGCACCGGCTCTCCCAGTTCCTTCCGGTGGGCATATCGGAGGAACAGGCCCACCGCATCGGCCCGTTACCCAGCGGCCACGGTCTGCTCGGGGAGCTGATCCGCCATCCGCAGCCGCTGCGGCTGACCGATCTGTCGGAGCATCCGGCGAGCCACGGCTTCCCCGAGCACCATCCGCCGATGCGCTCGTTCCTGGGGGTGCCGATCCGCGTCCGCGACGAGGTGTTCGGCAATCTGTATCTGACCGAGAAGCGCGGCGGCGCCCAGTTCGACCCCGATGACGAGGCGGTGCTGACCACCCTGTCGGTGGCCGCCGGTGTCGCCATCGACAACGCCCGGCTGTACCACGAGAGCCGACGCCGCGAGCAGTGGCTCGAGGCGTTAGGGGTGATCACCCGTACGCTGCTCGCGGGCACCCCGGCCAACCAGGTGCTGAGCCTGATCGCCCGGCTCGCCCTCCAGGTGGCCCTGGCCGACTCGGCGGCCGTGCTGCTCCCCGTCGCGGGCACCGACAGCCTGATGGTGGAGGTGGCCGAGGGCCATGACGCGGAGCGGATCGGCGGTCTGGTGGTCCCGGCCGACGGTTCGCTGGCCGGGCTCGCGGCGCACACCGGCAGTCCCGCGGTCGCCACCGACGTCCGGGTCGACGCGAGGGCGCGGGCCTGGCCGCTGCCCGACCAGGAGAGCGAGTTCGGCCCGCTGGTGGCGGTCCCGCTGGTGGCGAACGAGCGCTCCTCCGGGGCACTGCGGCTGTGCCGGCTGGCCGGGCGGCCGCCGTTCGACGACAACGAGGTCGAGCTACTGTCCGGGTTCGCGGCGCAGGCGGCCCTCGCCCTCGAACTGGCCCGGCACCGCGCCGAGTCCGAGCACATGGCCCTGCTCCAGGACCGCGACCGGATCGCCCGTGACCTCCATGATCTGGCCATTCAGCGGCTGTTCGCGACCGGGCTCACACTCCAGAGCGCGGGCCGGCTGATCGAGCGCCCGGAGGCGGCCGAGCGGGTGGGCCGGGCCGTGGACGACCTGGACGAGACCATCAAGATCATCCGCTCCACGATCTTCGCGCTGCGCACGGTCGGCGAGGAGAACGGTGAACCGGCCACCCTGCGGCGGCGGCTGGTCAAGGCGGTCCGGGCAGCGTCGGACGCGCTGGGGTTCGCACCGTCGCTCCTGATGGACGGCCCGGTCGACACCGACGTACCGGACCACCACGGCGACCAGATACTCGCCGTCCTGGCCGAGGCGCTCAGCAACACCGTCCGGCACTCCCATGCCCAGCGGGTGGACGTACGGCTGACTGTCGACACCGACACCGACACCGACACCGACACCGGGATCACCCTGATGGTCACCGACAACGGGGTGGGTCTGGGCGGTGCCTCCCCCAGCGGCGGACTGGTCAATATGCGCTCCCGGGCCGCGCTGCTCGGCGGCTCCCTGCGGATCGAGGCACCCGAGGCGGGCGGCACCCGGCTGATCTGGCGGGTGCCGCTGACCGTCGACGGCCCGCCGGTGGAACGGAAGAGATGAGCCCGTGATATTGCTCTCTCTTCACCGAATGCGTGTATGTCCGGCCCGGCATACGGTATTTACGGACGGGGAAGGGGGGCATGACCGATGAGGATGATCCGGGGGCTCTGGCGCTGGCGGCACAATCCGCTGCGCCGCACCACGGATCTCGTGGAGGCCACCGCGGCGCTGATCGCCGTTCTGCTGATGCTGCTCGCCGCCCCCACCGTCGGCGTCGTGGCCGGCTCCGTCGCCCATGACGCCCTGGTGAAGGCCGCGCGGGAGCAGCGCGCCCAGCGATATCTGGTTCCCGCCACCGTCGTCAAGGTGCTCCCCCACCCCCCGGTGGACTCCGACCCCGAGACCTCCTCGGCGCGGGACGCCCACCGCCGCGTCGTCGCCCGGTGGACCGGCCCGGACGGCAGCAGGCACCGCGGCCCGCTGGGCACCCACCCCGGCGCCGACCCCGGTGAGCGGTTCCATCTGTGGACCGATGCGCACGGCCGCCCGCGCGGTCGCCCGCTGGACACGGCCACCGCCGCCACCCACGCGGTGCTGGCCGGGATCGGCGCCGCCGCGGTCACGGTCGGCCTGGTGGACGGCACCCGGCGGCTGGTCGTATGGCGGCTGATGCGGCGGCGTTACGCGGAGTGGGACACCGCCTGGGCCCGGGCCGGACAGGACTGGGGCCGGGCGGACGCGGACAGCTGACCGCCCCGCCTCCGAGGGCGCCCGGCGGTTCCGGGTGCCGCGCGTAGACGTTTGTCATCACGACACCAAGTCCACGCGGGCCTCACGGGGAGGTCAACTCATCGTGCCCCACGCACGCTACGGTGGAGCATTCACATGCGCAGCGCCACAGTCGCGCACATCCGGCTTGACCACGAGGTGGGGGCACAACAGCACCATGGCACAGGGCTCGGTCGTCCAGGTGACGCACAGCGGAACGTCGCGGTGGCGGCGCCGCACCGGAGAGTACGCCTCCCTCACCGCGGCCCTGGAGGCCGCGGGCGACGGCGATGTGCTCTCCATCTCGCCCGGCACCTACCGCGAGAATCTGGTGGTGGGCCGGGCCGTCACCCTGCGCGGCCCCGAGGGCTCCTCGCGCGGGTCGGTGCGGATCGCCCCGGCCGACGGCGTCGCGCTGACGATAGGCGCCTCCGCGGTGGTCCAGGACCTGTGTGTGGAGGGACAGGACGCGGCCGCCCCCGCGCTGCTGGTCGAGGACGGCACCCCGGAGCTGATGGATCTGCGGGTGGCGACCCGCTCGGCGGTCGGCATCGAGGTACGCGGCGGCGCCCGGCCCACCGTACGGCGCTGCACCGTCGACAACCCCGCGGGCATCGGCGTGAGCGTGCTGGACGGCTCGGGCGGGGTGTTCGAGGAGTGCGAGGTGGTGGCGGCCGGGCAGTCCGGAGTGGCGGTGCGCGGCGGCGGCCGCCCGCGGTTGGACCGCTGCCGGATCCACCACACCTCGGGGGCCGGGCTCTCGCTGACCGGTGAGGGCAGCTCGCTGGAGGCCGTCGGCTGCGAGGTGTACGAGATCCGGGGCGCGGGGGTGCAGGTCTCCTCGCGCGCGACCGGGATCCTCACCGACTGCCGGGTGCACCGCACCACCTCCGACGGGGTGAACCTGGACACCGACGCGGTGCTGACCCTCGCCGACTGCGAGATCCATGACATCCCGGAGAACGCGGTCGACCTGCGGTCGCGTTCGGTGCTCACCCTCACCCGCTCCACGGTGCGCCGGTTCGGGCGCAACGGTCTATCGGTGTGGGACCCGGGCACCCGGGTGGACGCCAACCAGTGCGAGCTGCACGAGAGCACCGGCGACTATCCGGCGGTGTGGGTGAGCGACGGCGCGACCGCCGTGCTCGACTCGTGCCGGCTGCGCGACGTCCCCGACGCGCTGTTCGTACTGGACCGCGGCTCCCGGGTGGACGTCGTCGACAGCGATCTGTCCCAGGTGCGCAACACCGCGGTGTCGGTGAGCGACGGGGCCACCGCCCAGCTGGACGACTGCCGGATCCGGGAGGCGGCCACGGGTGCGTGGTTCCGCGACCACGGCAGCGGCGGCACTCTGGCCAACTGCACCATCGACGGCGCCTCGACCGGGGTGATCGTCACCAAGGGCGCGGATCCCACCGTGGAGCGCACCACGGTCTCCGGACCCACCGAGGCCGGGTTCTATGTGTCCGCCGAGGGCCGGGGCAGTTTCCACGGCTGCCGGGTGACGGGCAGCGGCGGCTACGGCTTCCACATCATCGACGGCTGCCGCACCACCCTGACCCGCTGCCGCACCGAGCGGTGCGCCCGCGGCGGTTACGAGTTCTCCGAACAAGGCCCGGTCGCCGAGGACTGCACGAGCGACGAGAGCGCGACCAAGGCCCTGCCCTCCGCCCCGGCCGCGCTGGCGCTGCCCCCGGCCACCGCGCCCGCGCTGGAGACCGTCACCTCCACGGCCGGGCTGCTGGGCGGTGTCCCCGCGCCGCGCCCCACCCAGACCACCGTGCCCGCCGCCGAACCGCCCGTCTCGGTCCGCCCGTCCACGGCCGTGCTGGGCGAACTGGACGCGCTGGTGGGGCTGGAGAGCGTCAAGCGCGAGGTACGGGCGCTCACCGACATGATCGAGGTCGGGCGGCGCCGTCAGCAGGCCGGGCTCAAGGCCGCGTCCGTCCGCCGCCATCTGGTCTTCACCGGCTCCCCCGGCACCGGCAAGACCACGGTCGCCCGGCTCTACGGCGAGATCCTCGCCTCGCTCGGGGTGCTGGAGCGCGGCCATCTGGTGGAGGTCTCCCGGGTGGATCTGGTCGGTGAGCACATCGGCTCGACGGCGATCCGCACCCAGGAGGCCTTCGACCGGGCGCGCGGCGGGGTGCTGTTCATCGACGAGGCGTACGCCCTCTCCCCCGAGGACTCCGGGCGGGACTTCGGCCGGGAGGCCATAGACACCCTGGTGAAGCTGATGGAGGACCATCGGGAGGCGGTGGTGGTGATCGTCGCCGGGTACACCGCGGAGATGGAGCGCTTCCTGTCCGTCAACCCCGGTGTGGCGTCCCGCTTCTCCCGCACCATCACCTTCGGCGACTACGCCCCGGAAGAGCTGCTGCGGATCGTGGAGCAGCAGGCCGAGGAGCATGAGTACCGGATCGGCGAGGGCGCGTCCGAGGCGCTGCTGAAGTACTTCACGGCGCTCCCCAAGGGCCCGGCGTTCGGCAACGGCCGCACCGCCCGCCAGACCTTCGAGGCGATGGTGGAGCGGCATGCGGGTCGGGTCGCCCAGCTGGGCGACCCCACCACCGACGATCTCACCCTGCTCTACCCGGAGGATCTGCCGGAGCTGGTCTGACCGGCGTCCTCCGGGAGGGCGCAGGCCTGTTCCGGGAGCCGGGCCAGCAGTCCGGCCCGCTCCCGGTCGAAGACGGGGTCGGCCTGGTACTCCGAATGCCCCAGGATCGGTGCGGGCAGCGGGTGTTCGGGTGTACGGCCGTAGGCGAGCGGGTCCTTCAGGGCACCGCGGTCGACCTGCGGGCCGGAGCCGTCGGGCAGCCGGATGGGGCCGCCGATCGGGTCGGTGTAACGCCACAGATTGCGCCAGCAGCGCACCTCGCCGTGGAGCGAGAGCAGTTGAGCGGGCCCGAAGTAGGCGGGGAACCAGCGGCCGTAGAGCCGCTCCACCGGTGAGCCGTAGGTGAGCAGCGCGACCTGGCCGCGGGTGCGGGGGTCCAGCTGCCAGACCGCGGCGGCGGCCAGCACACTGCCCTGGGAGTGGCCGGAGATGACGAGCCGTCCGCCGTACCGGCGGGTCCAGGTCTCCATCCGCCAGGTCAGGTCGGGGACGGCGCGCTCGGCGTAGCACGGGGGCGCGAAGGGGTGGGCGGCGCGCGGCCAGAAGGTGCCGACGTCCCACAGGATGCCGATGGTGCGGCGGGCGGAGGGGCTGCGGTAGGCGCGGCGGGCCCAGGTGACCAGCATCAGGAAGGCCAGTCCCATCAGCCAGGAGCCGATCGCCTGGCAGGTCTGGGCGGAGGCGTCGACCGGGCCGGGGGTGCTGTCGGCCGCCCGTCCGGGTACCTGGCCGGTGACCCAGGCCCCGGTGACGGCGAGGCCGCCGGCCAGCAGGGTGCACAGGGCGATCGGGCCGACGATCCAGGGTGCGGAGTCGGTGAGCCCGGCGCGGGCGACGGTCCCGGCGATCCGGCGGGTGCGCACCCCGTCGGGCTGCTCCCCCGGATAGCCCTCCATGATCGTATCCAGCAGGGTGTTGCGTACCCGCCATACCCGGACGGTGAGGACCAGCACCAGGACGAGCAGCGCGAACAGCAGCACCGGTATGGCCGTGGCCAGCCAGGACAGCAGCACGGGAGGGGCGACTTCGGGCCGCTCGCCCATGCCCGGGGTGGCGCCGCCGTCCAGCCAGTCGGCGATCCGCTGGGCGACGCCTCCGGCCAGGACCGCGCCGAGTCCGCAGGCGAGGGTGGCCACGGCGGGTCCGGCGAGCCCGTACAGCGGGGTGCGGCCGGCGGGCGCGGCCCGGTAGAGGGCGAGGGCGCAAGCCCCGATGGCCAGGATGAGCACGCCCTGGGCGATCGCCATGACGCAGAAGGTCTGGTTGCCCGGCAGCTTTCCGTGGGAGACCCAGTCGGGGCGGGACCATCCGGCGTGCAGCAGGGAGAGTACGAGCACCCCGAGCGCGGTGCCGGGCAGCGCGGTGATGGTGATCCGGTCCAGGGAGCCGTCGACCTTGGTCTCGCTGCGGCCGCGGTGGCACACCACGAACACCACGGCGACCGCGGCCGCGGCCAGCAGGGCGAGCAGCGCCCAGCCCGCGGCGTCCAGCGGTCCGCTGCCGCCGGGCCTGCGGTCCTGGGTGGCGGTGGCGGTGGTCACGGCGGCGGCGATGGTGAGGAAGCCCGCGGCGGTGTGCGCGGCGCGCAGCCGGGCGACGATCCGGCGGCCGTACCAGAAGCCGGGCAGGCACAGCCCGGGACGGTTGCCCGCCTCGGGGGCGGACTCGTCGACCGGGCGCTCCAGCGGGGGCTGCGACTCGTAGGCGCTCCAGGTGCGGTTGGAGAGGTACCACAGCAGGCCGGTGAGCGCGGTGGGGAGCACGGCGGCGAGGGCGAGCCTGCGGCCGGGCTGGCTCCACCAGCCGTGGTTCCCGGGTGCCATGAAGCCGAGCCAGGACTTGCCGCGGGCGCAGGCGTCGGCGCCCGCGCACTGCCAGGCGACCAGGTCCAGGGCGACCTCACAGGACCCGGCGATCAGCGTCACGGTGAGGCTGAGCGCGACCAGCCGTACCAGGAGACCGTAGCCGCGCACGGTCCGCTCGCTCCGGTCGGCCGCGGGCCGCATCCAGTGGACGAGGTTGGCGACCATGAACGGCAGTAACAGCAGCCACAGGGCGCGGGAGCTGTTGCCGGAGGTCAGATTGGACCAGACGTAGGCCTCGCGGACCGGGCTCTCGCGGTCCTCCCGGGGGCGCGTCTCGGCCTCGGCCTCGTCGGTCCTGCGGTGGACCCCGGCGGTCTCGTCGCCGGTGACCCGGACGGTGCGGGGATCGCCCAGCATCTCCTGGGGGGTGGCGCCGCCGACGCCGTGGACCAGCAGCTCCAGGTCGAGTGGCGGTCCCGCGCCGCGGATCCGCCGGCTCGCCTCCGGCCGCTCGGCGGCGGCCGTGGCCGCTGCCGCTTCCGTCGCCGCCGTGACGTCCGTCGCCGCCCTGACGTCCGACGCGCCGTCCGGTGTCTCGCTGCCCACGGTCGGTGCCACCGTGTCCCCCCGATCCCGGTGTAATGCCGTCGTTCCCCTTCAGGATGGTTCCCACCGGTCAGGGGGTCGGACCGCGACAGGCCGGGCGTGGCGAAATCGTAATGCTCGTACGCTCCGGTGATCGGGTGTCCGTGGCTCGTGCGAAGATGAGCCCGCGGATCATACGCGCTGACCGGAGGGAGACGAGGCAGGGTGAGCGACAACCAGAACCTCCTCGCGGAGCAGCGGCGCGCCCTGATCCTGGACGAGGTCCGGCGGCGCGGTGGGGTGCGGGTCAACGAGCTCACGCGCAAGCTCAATGTCTCGGACATGACGGTCCGTCGCGATCTGGACGCGCTCGCCCGGCTGGGCGTGGTGGAGAAGGTGCACGGCGGTGCGGTGCCGGTCGCCGAGGCGAGCACCTACGAGCCGGGGTTCGAGGCCAAGTCGGGCCTGGAGCTGACCGCCAAGGAGGACATCGCGAAGGCGGCGGCCGCGATGGCCACACCGGGCACCGCGATCGGCCTCGCCGGGGGCACCACGGCCTTCGCGCTCGCGCAGCAGCTGCTGGACGTCCCGGATCTGACCGTGGTGACCAACTCGGTCCGGGTCGCCGATGTCTTCTACAACGCACAGCGGTCCGCGACGGCCGGTGGCCCCGGCCCGCGGCCGGGGGCGGCCACCGTCGTGCTCACCGGCGGGGTGCGGACCCCGTCGGACACTCTGGTGGGCCCGGTGGCGGACGCCGCGGTGCGCTCGCTCCACTTCGATGTGCTGTTCCTGAGCGTGCACGGCATATCGGTGGAGGCGGGACTGTCCACGCCGAATCTGGCCGAGGCGGAGACCAACCGCCATTTCGTGCGGGCCGCGCGGCGGGTGGTGGTGGTCGCGGACCACACCAAGTGGGGCATGGTGGGCTTGAGTTCATTCGCCACCCTGGACCAGGTGGACGCGCTGGTGACGGACCCGGGGCTGCCGGAGGACGCGCGGGCGGAGATCTCGGAGTATCTGCCGGAGCTGGTGGTGGCGGGCGAGGCGACCGGGGCCACAGACATCTGACGGGGCGGCAGTTATCATGTGTCCATGACACACCGGCTGCGTTCCGTCGGGCTGGAGTACGCCGAGACCGCCCCGCTGCGGCTGGTCTTCGTCGCCGAGGCCCAGGCCCCGCCCGGGGCGGTGTTCACGGCCCTGGCCGACACCGAGGGCTGGCCCCGGTGGTTCCGCCAGGTGAGCGCGGCCCGGTCCACGGACGGCGGCCAGGGCCGCGAGATACGCCTCCGGGGCGGCGTCCGCTTCCGCGAGACGGTGATGACCGCGGAGCCGGGCCGGCGCTACGCCTACCGGATCGACGAGACGAACATGCCGGGGCTGCGGGCGCTGCTGGAGGAATGGACCCTGGCCCCCTCGGACGACGGCACCCTGGTGCGGTACGTCTTCGCGCTGGACGGCCCGCCGCCGGCGCGCCTCGTCGCGCGGCTGGCGCGCCCGGGGCTGCGGCGGGCCTTCCGCGACGCGGTCCGCGCCCTGGACCGCCGACTGGCCGGGGGATAGCGGCGGCTGGGCCCTGATGGCGCCCCGAAGGGGCGCAGGGTTTTCGTCGGTGTGCGGCTCCGCCGCGGGGGCGCGACCGGCCACGACGCGGCCGCGGACGCAGGCGGCACCTCGCGGCACTTCCCGCGGAGCGCTCAGCCCGTCCAGCGGCCGGTGCTCAGGAAGACCTCGATCGTCTTCGCGTAGGGCTCGATGTCGAGTCCTTGTTCCGCCAGCCACCCGTCCGAGTAGTACTTGTCCAGATAGCGGTCGCCCGGGTCACACAGCAGCGTCACCACGCTCCCGGTGCGCCCGGCGTCGACCATCTCCGCGACGATCCGCAGCGCGCTCCACAGCCCGGTCCCGGTGGACCCGCCCGCCCTGCGCCCTATGGCCCGCTCCAGGGCCCGCACCGCGGCGACGCTCGCCGCGTCCGGAACCTTCATCATCCGGTCGATCGCGCCGGGGACGAAGCTGGGCTCCATCCGCGGGCGGCCGATGCCCTCGATCCGTGAGCCGCAGTCGCTGGACGCCTGGTCGTCGTGGTGCACCCAGCCGTCGAAGAAGCAGGAGTTCTCCGGGTCCGCGACGCATACCCGGGTGTCGTACTGCATGTAGTGGACGTAGCGCGCGAGGGTCGCGGAGGTGCCGCCGGTGCCCGCGGTGGCCACCACCCAGGCCGGTTCGGGATAGCGCTCCAACCGCAGCTGCTGGTAGATCGACTCGGCGATGTTGTTGTTGCCGCGCCAGTCGGTGGCACGCTCGGCGTAGGTGAACTGGTCCATGTAGTGGCCGCCGGTCTCCGCCGCGAGCGCGGCGGACGCCTCGTACATCGTCCGCGGGTCGTCCACGAAATGGCATCGGCCGCCATGGAATTCGATCAGTCGGCACTTCTCCCGGCTGGTCGTGCGCGGCATCACCGCGATGAAGGGCACCCCGATCAGCTTCGCGAAGTACGCCTCGGACACGGCGGTGGAGCCGCTGGACGCCTCGATGACCGGCTTGCCGGGACGAATCCAGCCGTTGCACAGCCCGTACAGGAACAGCGAGCGGGCCAGCCGGTGCTTGAGGCTGCCGGTGGGATGGGTGGACTCGTCCTTCAGATAGAGGTCGATCCCCCACCGCTCGGGCAGCGGGAAGCTCAGCAGATGGGTGTCGGCGGAGCGCTGGGCGTCGGCCTGGACCCTGCGGACGGCCTCCTTGAGCCACTCCCGGTAACCGTGGTCGCTGCGGTCCACGTCAACCGTGTCGATGACCCCCCGTGTTGTGCTGTCCACGTCGCTCCTCGTACTCGTGCCCGGCCCGGGTCGCGCGATCGGGCCGTTTCGATCCTAAGTGGACCCTGGTGCGCCCTGGTGCGCCGGGCCCGTCACGTGCACACTGCGCAACAGGGAGAATGAGAGGCAGCGGCACGCGTGCCAGTCGGAGCCACCGGGGAGGCGGTCGTCATGGCCGATACCGAGTTCAATGCCAGAGGGGTGCGGATCGAGCGGTTCCTGCGCTCGGTGACGCGCGCCGGGCAGGTTCTCATCAAGGACGGCAGGCTCCAGCTGCTGACCAGTTACGGCCGTGAGATCGACAGCGCCCCGGTCCAGTCGGTCCGCGCGAGCAAGCCGTGGTTCGTGGACGGTGACCAGGCCATGGCCACTGTGAACGGCACCCGTTACCGCCTCACCCTCGGCGATCAGGACACCGCCGCCAAGTCCACCGGCCCTGCCGCCGCCAGCCGCTTCCTGGACGCGGTGCGGTCCGCCCGGGGGCACGGCCGGAAGAAGTGAAGCGGCCGAGTTGCGCATGCGCGCGGGGGGGCCGACCCTGGACGAGCATCAGTATCACTGAGGGTCAATAAGCGGTGACGCTGAGAACCGGCTCACCGGTCGCGCCCAGCAGCCACCACTGCTGAACGTGTTCGTCGCCCGCACCTGAATCAGGCTAGCCCCAACTTCTTCCCAGGGAGTCGCAGCCGTGATCAGTCGTCCTAGCAGGCATTGCACGGTGGAGCTGCAAGCCCTGCCGTCGCGGATCGGTCAGGTCCGCAGAATCGTGTCGGCGCAACTGCGCTACTGGCATCTGGATCCGCTCATCGACCCGGCCGCGCTCGGTGTCACCGAGCTGCTGACCAACGTGCACCGGCATGCCGAGCCGGACAAGCAGTGCACGGTGGAGATCGTCCTGATGCTGGACCGGCTCACCGTCTCGGTCCGCGACCAGGACCCACGGCTGCCCCGCCTCCGCGCCCATGACCCCGTCTCCACCCATGGCAGGGGGCTGGCCCTGGTCGCGGCGGTCAGCCAGAGCTGGGGCATGCACGCCCGGGACGACGGCAGCGGCAAGGTCGTGTGGTTCACCCTCGCCGTGCCGCAGCCCGCCTCCGCCGCCAAGTCGCCGTTCGCGGCGTACGGAGCGGGCCGTACCGCGCCGCCGCGGGGAGTCGACCTCACCCGGCCGGTGCAGGCCCCGGTCGGCGCCCCGGCACCGCCGGTCCGGGCCCCGGCTCCGACCCCGGCGTCCGCCGCCGCGCCCGCCCCGGCGACCGCGGTACGGGAGCGCGCCCCCGCCGCCCGATCGGCCGTATCCCCGTGAGGAAGCGGTCCGTTCCGCCGCTCGGGAAGCGGGACGGACCCGGGAGCCGCCTCCCCGCCGGACGGGACCGCGAACCGCCTCCCCGCCGGACGGGACCGGGAGCCGCCTCCCCGCCGGACGGGACCGGCGCCCCGCCGGGCCGCGGTCAGCTCGCCCCGCCCCGGGCCCCCGGTCCGAACTGCTCGTCCAGGACCGACAGCCGCCGCCAGTACTCCTCCTCGTCGATCTCACCGGCCGCGAAGCGGCGGCCGAGCAGCGCGATCGGGGACCGTTCACCGCGCTCCGGGCGGCCCTGCCGCCACAGGGCGCGCCGCCGCCCGGCCGTACGCCGCAGCAGGAAGATCCCGCCGCCGACGACCAGCGCCCACATCAGGGGGAAGAGGAGGATCCAGGGGCCGGGTCCCTCGCCGTCGGCGAAGCCGTGCGCCAAAGTGTTCATGCTGATCGCGCTCCTCGGAAGTGATGTTGTCCACGGCCGCCGTGATCGTGGTCGATGACCCCGGTCCGGTCGGCACTTCCGAGAGTGGTCCCCTACGGCCTCCGCGTCGTCGTACGGCGGACGACATCCGGCGTACCCCGGCGGGAGTAGCCGCGCGCCGCCCCGCGCCGGGGGCGTCCCGTCAGGCGGTGATGCCCGCCGCGCGCAGCCGCCCATCCACCTGCTCCCAGACCGGTTCGACCGGCTCGGTGGGATGGGTTCCGGTGTCCAGGTCCTTGAAGCCGCTGGAGGTGGCGACACAGACCACGGGCCCGTCGAAGGCGTCGCCGCCGCGCGCCCGGTGACCGCGCAGCCCGGCGAGTCCGGCGGCGGCCGAGAGCTCCACCCACAGCCCCTGGCGGCCCAGTTCGGCCCGGGCGGACGCCATCTCCTCGTCGGTGACCAGCAGGGCGTCGCCCCGGCTGCGCGTCACCGCGCGCACCCCCCGGTGGCCGCCCACGGTGCAGTCGATCCCGTACGCCTTGGTCGGCCCGGTGTCGACGGTCGCGGCCGGGCGGCCCTCGCGCACGGCGGCGGCCAGCGGACCGCCCGCGGAGGGCTCGCAGCTGAAGATCCGCGGAACGCGCGGGGCCAGGCCGAGCCGCTCGAGCTCGGTGAACCCCTTCCAGACGCCGAACAGCAGCTCGCCGTAGCCGGTGGGGACGAACACGGCGGCCGGGACGCCGAGTTCGGTGAAGATCTCGTACGCCACGGTCTTGTAGCCCTCCGGGCCGAAGGCGTGGCTGGTGTGGGTGTCGGTGAGGTTGCTGACCGGGTGGAAGCCGTACCGGTCCACGATCTGCCGCATCAGTGGCCAGCGCGCCGCGGTGGGGACGGGCAGTACCACGGCGCCGTAGGCGCGCAGGAAGGAGACCACCGCCGGGGGCGCCTCGGCGGAGGCGAGCACCACACAGCGCAGCCCGGCGCGGGCCGCGTACGCGGCGGCGGAGGCGCCGTGGTTGCCGGAGGAGGCGACCACCACGCCCTCCGCGCCCACGCCGACGGCGGCGCTCGCGGTGCAGCGGTTGAGCCGGTCCTTGTGGCTCCAGGTGGGGTTGCGCGACTCGTCCTTGATGAACACGTCGTCGCCGATGGGGAGCAGCGGGGTGCCGCCCTCGCCGAGTCCGGGGGCGGCCAGCGGCGGCAGCAGGGGCGCCCACCGGTCCAGGCCCGCACCCGTGGGCCCGGTGCGCTCGAAGAGCCCGGCGGGCACGTCATCGTAGGCGTAGTCGACCTCGACGGGGTAGGTCAGGTGCGGGGTGGCGGTCCGCGGACAGCCCCGGGTCAGCGGTGGCCACAGCGGATAGCGGACCGACGCGTCGCCGAGTGAGCGCTGACCGGTCGCCAGTGAGTCCTGTGCGGGTGTCATCAGCCGGAGTCTAGGCGCTGGAATTCTGTACCTACTAGTGTGTACAGTCACTGTATGACCACTCCGGAACGTCTGATCGAGAGCACCCGAGAGCTCCTCTGGGAGCGCGGCTACGTGGGCACCAGCCCCAAGGCCATCCAGCAGCGTGCGGGCGCCGGGCAGGGCAGCATGTACCACCACTTCAGCGGCAAGCCGGATCTTGCGCTCACCGCCATCCGGCGCACCGCCGAGGAGCTGCGCGGCGTCGCCGCGGCCTGTCTCGACGGCCCCGGGGGCGCGTACGACCGCGTCCGCGCGTATCTGCTGCGGGAGCGCGATGTGCTGCGCGGCTGTCCGATCGGACGGCTGACGATGGACCCGGACGTGATGGCCGACCCCGAGCTGCGGCAGCCGGTGGACGAGACCCTCGACTGGCTGCGCGGACGGCTGGCGGAGGTGCTCGCCGAGGGGCGCGAGCGCGGGGAGTTCACGGCCGGTCTCACCCCGGAGCCGATCGCCGCGACGGTCGTCGCGACCGTCCAGGGCGGCTATGTACTGGCCCGTGCGGCGGGATCGGCGGCGCCCTTCGACAGCGCGGTGGAAGGGCTGCTCACGTTGCTGGCCGCGATCAGGGCGCCCGTGTGAGCTGCCCGCTCATGGCGCCCTTCAACGCGACCGTTTTCCCTTCCCGGTAAAGGAATTCCTCATCGTGGAGATCACCCGCAACCCCCGCCACAGTGAACGCGGTCCCGCGAACCGCTTCACCGGCTCCGTCCGGCTGGACGAGATAGCGGCCCCGGCCGAGCCGTCCCGACTGCGGCTGTACAGCGTGCACTTCGCGCCCGGCTCCCGTACCTCCTGGCACCGCCATCCGCACGGCCAGGTCCTCCACGTCACCGAGGGGCGCGGTCTGGTGCAGTGCGAGGGCGGCCCGGTCGAGGAGATCCGGGCCGGGGACACCGTATGGATCGAGGCGGACGAGAAGCTCCCCCAGCCTTCGGCCGGGAGGTACCCCCCGCACGGCGCCGGGGCCCGGACCTTCATGACCCCTCTCGGGCTGGTGGAGGCCGCGGCGGACGGGACCACGGCCGAGTGGGACGCACTGGTCGGCGACGACGCGTACCCCGCCGCCTGACCGGACCGGCCGACCGCCTCCCGCCCCTCCCCCAGGAGTTCACCCGTGCACGCCATGCAGTACCGGATCACCCTGCCCGCCGACTACGACATGAAGATCATCCGCCGTCGGGTGGAGACCAAGGGCCCGCTGCTGGACGACGTCCCCGGGCTCGGTCTGAAGGCGTACGCCGTCAGCGAGCGCGGGGCCGACGGCGCCGCGGTGAACGCGTACGCGCCGTTCTATCTGTGGGCCGCCCCCGACGCCATGCACCGCTTTCTGTGGGGCCCCGGATTCCAGGGCCTGGTCCGGGACTTCGGGCGGCCGGTGGTCGAGCACTGGCCGGGGCTCGCCTTCGCCCGGGGCCCGGCCGCCGCCGCCGTACCGCGGGCGGCCACCCGGCGCACCGGGACGGTCCCCGCCGGGCCCGACCCGGCCGAGGCCGTCGAGGGCGCGCTCGCGGAGCTGCGGCGGCGGGCGGACGCGGACGGCGTGCACACCACGGCCCTCGCGATCGACCCGCGCGGCTGGGAGCTGGTCCACTTCACGCTCTGGGAGGACACCGCACCGCCCGCGGAGCCCGGTGACCGCTACCAGGTGCTCCATCTCTCGGCGCCCGGCCTGGACGCGCTCCCCGAGGGACGGCAGTGGTGACCGCCGTCCGCCCGGCCGTCCGTACGGTCCTCGGCGATGTCCCCGGCACCGAGCTGGGGATCTGCGACGCCCATGACCATCTCTTCATCCGCAGTACGCAGTTGCCCGGGCAGGAGCTGGACGAGGCGGACGCGGCCGAGGCCGAGCTGCGTGCCTTCCGCGCCCTGGGCGGCGGCACGGTGGTGCAGTGGACGCCGTACGGCCTCGGCCGGTCGGCCGGGCACCTGCCCGCGCTCTCCCGGGCCACCGGCGTCCGTCTGGTGGCCGCCACCGGGATGCACCAGGCCGTGCACTACCGGCCGGGCGCGGTCGAGGAGGTCCGCGACCGGCTCGCCGAGCTGTTCGTCGAGGAACTGACGCGGGGCATCGGCGGCAGCGGCCCCCGGGCCGGTCTGATCAAGGTCGCCGGGGGCTTCCACGGCCTCGACGCCCACGCCCGCCACACCATGGCCGCCGCGGCCCACGCCCACCACCGCACGGACGCGCCGATCGCCGTCCATCTGGAGCTGGGGACGGCGGCGCTGGATGTCCTGGACCTGCTGTGCGGGGCGTTGGACGTACCGCCGCACCGGGTGCTGCTCGGCCATCTCAACCGCTCGCCCGATCCGGTGGTCCACCGGCAGGCGGCGGCCGCGGGCGCCTTCCTCGTCTACGACGGCCCGTCCCGCGCCCACCACACCACCGACTGGCGCCTCCCCGACACGCTCACCGCCCTCGCGGAGGCGGGCCACGCCGGGCAGGTGCTGCTCGGCGGCGACACCACGACGGCCGGGGCGCGCTCGGTGAACGGCGGTCCGGGTATGCCGTATCTGCTGCGCCGTCTGCGCCCCCGGCTCGAACGTGCCCTCGGTGCCGAGGTGATGGACCGGATCCTCACCGAGAACCCGGGCCGCGCGCTGGCCGCCACCTGGCGCGACGGTTCGTAGGGCGTGGAGAGCGAACGGAACGGAGAGAGCACCGTGCCGTCAGCGGACGGACCCGGCGGTGAACCGGCGGATCAGGTCGGCGCGCGATGTCAGACCCAGTCGTTCGAAGATGCGGCGCAGGTGGTAGTCGACGGTGCGTGGGCTCAGACAGAGCCGGGCGGCCACTTCCTTGTTGGTCGCACCCGTCGCCACCAGCCCCGCGATCTGGCGTTGACGCGAGGTCAGCGCACCGGCCGCGCCGCCCGGACCGGGGTCGTGCTCCTCCTCGGCACACCAGTCCTCACCCATGGCGCGCAGTTCGGCACGGGCCCGGTCGAGCCACAGCCGTGCCCGGTGCCGCCGGAAGATCTCCGCCGCCTCCCGGAGCTGGCCCCGGGCGTCCATGCGCCGGCGCTCCCGGCCCAGGTACTCACCGTAGAGCAGGGCCGTGCGGGCGCGCTCGACCTCACGCTCACCGGTGCGGTGCAGACTCAGGGCGTGCCGGAAGTGCCGTTCGGCGTCGTCGGCTTCCAGGAGCGCGCGGCAGCGAGCCGCCAGCGCCGTCGGCCATCCCCGGCCGACGGCCTCGGCCCACCGGGTGAAGTTCGCCGCCGCCCGCTGTGCGCGTGACCGGTGGCCCGCTCGAACGGCGGCCTCCACATAGGTGGGCACGGCCTCCAGCGCGATACCGGGGTGCCCCAGCCCCGTCCTGGCGAGGCGATGGAGCTTGTCGGCCGCCTCCGCCCAGTGTCCGGAGGCGAGGTCGAGCTGTGCCAGGCCCCACAGGCCGAGGGCGGACGCAAGCCCGAGACCGTGTGCCGCCGCGTCGTCGACGACACGGTCGGCGTACTGCTCGCAGCTCTCGGTGTCTCCGGCCAGCCCGGCGGCCAGCATCAGCACCCCCATGAGATTGCGGACGCAGGGGAGCTGGCCGGTCCCACGGGCCAGCCGCAGCGCCTCGGTGGCGGTCAGCGTGGCGGTGGCGGGCCCGTTCAGCCAGCATTCCGCGTAGGCGAGGTACTGCATGGCGTGTGCCGTGGTGGGAGTGTCACCCGCCGCGCGCGCCAGCGTCACGGCGCGCGACGCCAGCGCGCGGGCCCGGACGTCGTCGGCGGCGTACAGAGCACCGTGGGCGGCCCAGGTGAGCAGCAGGGGATCGGCCACCTGCCCGGCCGCGTCCAGACGCCCGCGCAGCCGGGCCACCGCGGCGGGCAGCCGCCCCTGGAACGAGTCGGCCACCCCGAGGAGAAGATCGCCGGCGAACCGGCTCTCCGCACGGTCCCGTTCCGGTGCACCGTCCAGTACCGCCAGGGCGCGTCGGCCGGCCTGGACCGGCAGGGCCGCGTTTCCCGCGTACAGGCCCGCCTCCCCCGCCGCGGCCAGCGCCTTGACCGCGAGTGAGGGGTTGTCGTCGGCCAGCACGTCGGCGGCCGCCAGCAGTCTGTCGTAGGCGTCGGTCGCCGTGTCGTGGTGGAGGCAGAGCAGGCCCCGCAGATAGGCGATGCGTCCTCGCAGCCATGGCTGATCGGCGGCGACCAGGTGGTCCGCGCGCTCCAGCAGCCGGGCGGCGCGCCGCAGCCGCCCGGCTTGTCTGCTGGAATCGGCCGCGGCGATCAGTCGGCCCTTCCGGCGGCCGTCCTCGCTGGTGAGCCGTGCCGAACGTTCCATCAGCGCCGCGGCATGGGCCTGTTCGCCCCGCCGCCGGGCCTGGTCGGCCTGGCGCTCCAGTTCATCGGCCAGTCCCGCGTTCCGGTCCGGGGTCAGGGCCGCCTCGTGCCAACTGCGGCGATAGTCATCGGTGTCGGCGAAGGCACGGGCCAGCAGTTCATGTGCCCAGTGCCGTTCGGCCGGGTCCGCGCCGTGGCAGATCGCCCGTCGGACATCGGCCTGGCGGAAGCACACGGTGGTCGCCGACCAGGTCACCAGACCCGCGGCCTCGGCCGGTTTCAGGGCCGACGGGTCGATGCCCGCTCGCTGGGCCACCCGGAAGAGGGAGAACGGGTCCAGGCGCGGCTCGGTGACCAGGAGCAGCAGCAGCCGCTGACAGTCGGCGGGGAGCCGGCGGAACCGGGAGAGCCGCAGATGGGTGAGGCGGGGGCCCAGCGGCAGCGGATCAGGTAATTCGGCGGGCTGGCTCAGCTGTGCCGGGGTCAGGGTGCCGAGCAGTTCCAGCAGGGTGAGGGGGTTGCCGCGGGCCGCGTGGAGGAGCACTTCGCGTACGGCGGGAGCCACCGGCGACGGCTGGTGCTCGGCGATCAGCCGCAGGCAGTCGAGGTCGCTCATGCCCGCGAGGTGCAGTACCGGCACACCGGGCATGGACACCGACGCCTCGCCGTCCGTCCCGGCCAGGATCAGTATCCGCTCGGTGCTGATGCGGCGGGCCACGAATCCGAGGGTGTAGCGGGACTCGGCGTCGGCCCATTGCAGATCGTCTGCGCTGATCAGCAACGGATGCGCACCGCTTGCCTCCGTCAGCAGCCCCAGCACGGCTGTCGCGACGGCCGATCGCTCCCGGGGCGGGACGAACCCCAGCAGCAGCCGCTCCAGGGCCGCTCGGGAGGCGGCCGGGAGCCGGCGGAGGCCGGAGGCCAGCGGCCGGACCAGCCGCTGCACCGCTCCGTAGGCGAGGGTCTCCTCGGCCCGCACTCCGTCGGCGCGGAGGGTGCGGAAGTCGCGCGCCAGGTGGGGGGCGTGCCGGAGCAGCGCGGTCTTGCCGATCCCGGGGTCCCCGGTCAGCAGCAGGGCGCCGCCTCTGGACTCCCGGCACGCCTCGGCCCGCTGGGCGAGGTGACGGCGCTCGGCCTGTCTGCCGATGAATGAGTGCTCGGTGCCGTACGTCATGAACGCACGCCTCCCGGCTCGGTGGCTGAGGGAGAACAGCTGAGGGAGAATAATGGCTATTCTTGCGCGTGAGCGCAACAGACCGCGGCTACGCTGGCGTTGTGGCAGAGCCCGAATCCCTCCCTGGCCCGTCCAGCGCCCTGATCCGTGACCGGCTGATCGAGGCGGCGGTCCAGGAATTCGGTGAGCGGGGTTACGACCGGGCCCGGGTGCAGGACATCGCGCGCCGCGCCGGGCTCTCGACGGGGGCCATCTACGGCAACTTCCGCAACAAGGCCGAACTGCTCGCCGAGGCGGTGGACTTCGGTCTGGCCTCCGCCTCCCGCAAGCTGGGCGAGGCGCTGGACCGCGGTGCCGGACCCGCCGGTGTGCTGGAAATGATCACCACCGACCTCTCCGATCCCCGTCGGCGGATGTGGGCACCGCTGATCAGCGAGGCCCTTGCCGCCGCGCGGCGGGACGCCGAGGTCGCCCGCAGGGTCCACAACGCGCTGCGCAGGGTTGAGCACCATGTGACGGAACTGGTCGCGCTCGCCCAGCGGGACGGCTCCTTCGCCGCCGATGTCGACGCCGCGTCCTGTGCTCGCCTGGTGCTGTGCGTATCCATCGGCGTGGACATTCTCACCTCGCTGAACGTGGAGGGCCCGGACCGCGACAGCTGGGTCACCGCCATGCACCGCCTGTTCGCCGCGTTCACGAATCGGTGAAGTCGCCGGTGTCGGGCCGGTGATACCGGCCAATGGCCATCGGAATGGGCAGGTCAGCACCTCTTCGCGAGATTCCCGGATTTCTTGTTCCGTGCGCATGCGTTGACATGGGCAAGGGCAGACCGCACGCTACGGTGAGCCGAGCCGGAGACATCTCGGTGAACTGCCGCACCCGATAGGGATATCGGCCTTCAACGGCATCCGGATAAGCGATTCCGCACACCATGCCCCCCTTGTGCACAGCCTCTTGAGAATCGCGCCACCAGTTCCGGAGAACTGCCCCGGAAAAGGGAGGAAATCGTGTCCTCGAGAAAGATTCCATTAACGGCCGGAGCCATGGCCGTGGCCTGTTCGGTCGGCGCCGCGCTGACCCTCGGCGCCCTCGGCGGCCCGGCCCCCGCGGCGGCACGGGAGACCGCGCCGGATGTACGGCACACCGCCGCCCCGCAGACCACGACCGTACGGTACGGGCCGTTCACCATCCCCGCCGCGGGCGACCACGGCCACGACGACGATCACGGCGGCGGCCACGGCCGGGTCCGGGACGACGACCACGGCAACGGGACGACCCACAACCGCATCACGTTCAACATCAAGAAGCCGTGCGACAACTGCTTCATCACCGGCTTCAAGCCCAATCTCGTCTACCCGGACGGGTCGAACGCGAACGTCAACACGGGGCCGATGCTGCACCACGCGGTGCTGGGCACGCACCGGAGGTCCGACACCGTATGCAAGGGCCCCCAGCGGGTATTCGCATCCGGCAATGAGCGGATGGAAAGCGTCCTGCCGTCCGGTTACGGCGTGAAGGTCAAACGGGGCGAGCGCTGGAACATGCTCTACGACCTGATGAACCATGAGCACAAGGAGAAAACCGTCTACATTTCCATCACCTACACGCACGAGTCGGCGGCGGGCTCACAACTCAAGCCCGTCACCCCGATCTGGATGGACGCCGGCGGTTGTCTCGGCAGCATTTGGGACGCCCCCGAGGGCGTCAGCGAAAAGACCCGGCGGTGGCGTTCCACGATATCCGGGAGGCTTGTGCACATGCGCGGCCACCTCCACCACGGCGGCCACTCCGTGCGGACCGAGAACCTCACCACCGGCAAGCTCCTGTGCAAGGTGGTGGCCACGGAGGGCGGCAGCCCCGAGTTCATCGATCCCCACGGACGCACCGAGATCTCGGACATGCCGCCGTGCAGCGGTGACCCGCTCGGCACGATCCACCGCGGTGACGTCCTCCAGGTCACCGGCAGGTACGAGATCGACGGCCATACGCACGACAACGTGATGGGGATCATGGTCGGCTGGGTGGCCAAGGACTGATCCGCACCGACGAGCCCACGGGGCGGGCCGGTCGTGCCCGCCCCACCGACCACCATCGCCGAGAGGGGGTCCCATGACCCCGCAACGGGTCCGTGGCCCGGTGGCCTGGTGGGTGCTCGGCGCCGCCGACGCGCTCATCTGCCTGGGGTGGGCGGGCAGTGTGTGGGTGGCCTCGCATGTGGAGGCCGACCCCGTACTGCACACCGCCGCGCTCTTCGCCCATCTGGGGGCCCTGGTCCTCGGCATGGGCGCGGTGCTGACCGTCGACTACTACGGGCTGCTGTGGATCCTGGGGCGGCGCACCCTGCGTCAGGTACTGGACTTCATGGGCCCGTTGCACGTGCCCATCTGGACCGGACTGACGGGCCTGGTGCTGAGCGGGGTCATGCTCCACCCCGATCCGGCGGCCCCGCTCACCCGGATCAAGCTGGTGCTCGTCCTGGTGATCGCGCTCAACGGCGTGCACGCCGGGAATCTGCACCGCGGACTGGCCGAGCGGGACGAGCGGCCGCCCGCACGGCGGCTGCTGATACGCGGGGGGATCTCGGCCGTCGTCTCCCAGCTCGGCTGGTGGGGCGCCTTGGGCATCGGGTTCGTCAACAGCCAGTCATGAACGCGAGCGTGAACGCGAGCAACATGAAGGAGACCGATGAGATCCCGCAGTGTGCTCCCTACCGTCATCCGTGCCGCCCTCGCCGTCGCGGCACTGCTGCTGTCGCTCACGGCGGCCCCGGACACCGCGGCCGCTCCGGCAGGACCCGGTCACGGCCCGCTGGTCGTGCGCCCCGCGCAGGGCGCGGTGCGCGGCGCGGCCGGTGACGACGGCGGCCGGGTCTTCCAGGGCATTCCCTTCGCCGCTCCCCCGACCGGAGAGCTGCGCTGGCGCCCGCCCCGGCCGGCAGCGTCCTGGCACGGCGTACGGAACGCCACCGAACCGGCCGGCCCCTGCGCCCAGTTGCCTTTGACGCTGCTCCCGGACGGCGGCCCCGTGCTGCCCGGTGACTCCAACCGGACCGGCAGCACCGCGGAGGACTGCCTGTACCTCAATGTGTGGACCCCGCCCCGCCCGGCGCGCGGGCCCCTGCCGGTGCTGGTGTGGCTGCACGGCGGCGGCAACGCCTACGGCGCCGGAAGCGACTACGACGGCGCCGCGCTGGCCGCGCGGGGGCTCGTCGTGGTCACGGTCAACTACCGCCTCGGGGCGCTGGGGTTCCTCGCCCACCCCGCCCTGTCGGCCGAGAGCGCGGACCGTGCCTCGGGTGACTACGGTCTGATGGACCAGCAGGCCGCGCTGCGCTGGGTACGGCACAACATCGGCGCGTTCGGCGGCGACCGGAACAGGGTCACCCTCGGCGGTCAGTCCGCGGGATCCGTCGACACCTGCCTCCACATCGCCTCGCCGACCGCGAAGCGCCTGTTCCACCGGGCCGTCCAGCAGAGCGGGAGCTGTGCGTCGGAGGATGCCGCCGCCCCGCTCCCCCTGGCCGCGGCCGAGCAGCGGGGACAGAGCTTCGCGGCCTCCATGGGGTGCGCCGATCCGAAGTCCGCGCCGGCCTGCCTGCGCAGGGTACCCGCCACCGAGCTCATCCGCAGTGCCCCGGGAGCCCTGCCCCTGTGGACGGGGAACACCGGGCCGCGCATCCTCCCGGTCGCGCCGCGGCAGGCATGGGCCACCGGCCGGGTGAACACGGTCCCGACGCTGAGCGGCAGCACCCATGACGAGTACCGCTACTTCACCGCGCTGTACGTGGATCTGCTGGGCGGCGGTCCGCTCACGCCCCCGGCCTACGCCGCCTTGATCAGGGCGCAGTACCCGGCCGACGCGGCGGCCGTCCTCGCCAGGTACCCGGCTTCCGCGTACGCGTCCCCGAACCTGGCCTACGCCACCGTCGGCACCGATCAGAAGTTCGCCTGTCCGGCGCGGGCGGACAGCCGCCTGTACAGCGGCCGGACGCCCGTCTACGCCTACGAGTTCAACGATCCCCAGGCGCCGCCGTTCATTCCGGCGCCGCACACCCCCCAGGGCGCCTTCCACGCCTCGGAGCTGGCCTATCTGTTCCCGATGGACGGCGTGCCACCGCTGACCCCGGCCCAGCGCAGGCTGTCGCACACGATGACCGGCTACTGGGCGCGGTTCGCCGCCACCGGCGATCCCAACGGTCCGGGCTCGGCGCCCCGTTGGCCGCGGTACACCGCCGACCGCGACCGCATTCAGGTGCTGGCCCCGGACCGTACCGCGCCCACCGGCGGTTTCGCGGCCGACCACCAGTGCGCGTACTGGCAGCCGCCGTCCCGCGCGCACTGAGGGGACCGTCCGGCGGGATCAGGACGCGCCGAGCGCCGCCAGCGGATCGTCGAGCACCGTCTGCCACGCCAACTCGGCGGCGCCCACCAGGCTGTTGTGGTCCAGTGTGCACGGCAGGATCGGCACGCCCCCGCTGCGTCCCCACAGGCTGCATTCGGCCACCACGGTCCGCAGCCGCTCCGGTTCGGCCTCCACCAGCTCGCGGTGCAGGCCGCCGAGGATGATGCGGTCCGGGTTGAGGATGTTGACGAGTCCGGCCAGGCCCAGGCCGAGGCGGTCGATGAGCAGGTCGGCCGCGGCCCGTACGGACGGGTCGTCGTACTCGTCCCGGAGCAGGTCGCGGGCCTGCTGGAGCAGCGAGACCTCGGGACCCGGTTCGCGCCCGGCCGCGGTGAGGAAGGCGAGCGGATCGGCCTCGACGTCCAGGCAGCCGCGGCTGCCGCAATGGCAGGGCCGGCCCTCGGGGTTGACGGTCAGATGGCCGACCTCGAGGGCCAGTCCCGCGCTGCCCGTGTGCAGCCTCCCGTCGAGCACGAGCGCGCCACCCACGCCCCGGTGGCCGGTGCCGACGCACAGCAGATGCTGGGCGCCGCGGCCGGCGCCGTGGCGGTGTTCGGCGAGTGCGGCGAGGTTGACATCGTTGCCCGCCAGGCCCTCGACCGGCTCCCCGCTGGGGCTGGTGACGCCCGCCGCGGCCAGGCTGCGGGTGAACAGCTCGTGCACCGGGGCGCCCGCGGGCCAGGCGACGTGCAGCGGGTTCAGGGCGGTGCCCTCCGGTTCGGCGACCGCGGACGGGACGGCCAGCCCCGCGCCGATACAGCGGCGACCGGATTCCCGCAGCAGTTCGACCCCGGCCTCGACCACCGCGTCGATGACATGCGCCGGGTCTGCGGGGACGGTCATACAGCCCGGGGCGGTGGCCACGAGCGTGCCGCCGAGTCCGACGAGCGCCGCGCGGAACCCGTCGGCGTGCACCTGGGCGGCGAGCGCTACGGGGCCGCGCGGGGCGATCTCGAGGCGGTGCGAGGGCCGCCCCTGCGCGCCGGCGGAGCCGAGCGGGCGGGAGTCGACCTGGATCAGTCCGAGCGCCTCCAGTTCGGCCGCGACGGCTCCCGCCGTCGCGCGCGTCACCCCGAGCTCGGCCGTCAGCACCGCGCGGGTGGGTGCGCGGCCGGTGTGGACGAGCTCCAGCGCAGGTCCAAGAGCGCTTCGGCCGCGCTCAAGCCTTGTCCGTGTCTGGGTCACGGTCCTATTCTCACTTTGTGCCGACACTAAACAAAACATGGACGGCCGCTTCGGGGATGCCAGCTTCCGTCACCACGGATCGCGGTCTCGCCCGGCTCCGGGCCGCCATCACCGTCTTCTTCGTCCTCGACGGCTTCGTGTTCGCCGGATGGGTGGCGCGGATCCCCGCTATCAAGGAGCAGACCGGCGCGTCGGAGGGTGCGCTCGGACTGGCCCTGCTGTGCATATCGACGGGTGCCGCGGCCACCATGATGGCCACCGGGCGGCTCTGCCGGCGCTTCGGCAGCCATGCCACGACGGTCGCCGCGGCCGCCCTGTTCTCGCTGAGCGTCGCCCTGCCGCCGCTGACGCACTCCGTACCCGCCCTGGGACTGGTACTGCTCGTCTTCGGCACCGGGTTCGGCGGTCTCAACGTCGCCATGAACAGCGCGGCGGTCGACCTCATCGCCGCCCTGCGCCGCCCGATCATGCCCAGTTTCCACGCGGCCTTCAGTCTCGGCGGTGTGGTCGGGGCGGGACTGGGCGGGCTGATCGCCAACCACACCTCCCCCGTCCGCCACCTGGCACTGCTGGCGGCCGTCGGGCTGCTGCTCACGGCGGTCGCCGGACGGGTGCTGACCTCCCTCCCGGCGCCCTCGCGGAAGGCACCGGAGACGGCCGGGACACCGGCGGATTCCCCCGGGCGGCCGAAGGCGGCGCGCCGCCTCGTGGCCGTCTTCGGTCTGATCGCCCTGTGCACGGCGTACGGCGAGGGCGCGATGGCCGACTGGGCCGCACTCCATCTGCGCCAGGACCTCGACGCCTCCGCCGGGGTCGCTGCGGCGGGCTACTCGGTCTTCGCCCTGACGATGACCGTCGGCCGGCTGTCCGGCACAGCACTGGTCGAACGGCTCGGCCGGACACGGACGTTGGTCATGGGCGGATCCACGGCGGCGGCCGGGATGCTGCTGGGCTCGCTCGCCCCGACGGTCTGGCTCGCCCTGCTCGGCTTCGCCGTCACCGGACTCGGCCTGGCCAACATCTTCCCGGTCGCGATCGCGCGGGCGGGTGCGCTGACCGGACCGGCCGGGGTCGCCGCGGCCTCCACCCTCGGCTACGTCGGCATGCTGCTCGGCCCGGCGACGATCGGCTTCCTCGCGGACTGGCTCTCGCTGTCCGTCGCGCTGACCACGGTCTCGGCACTGGCGGCGGTCTCGGCCGTCATCGCCTACGGAACGCGCAACGCCGCCCGTACGAGCGGCGACTGAGCAACCGTCCCGCCGTCCGCCTCCGCCCGTCGGACCGCCGTCGGGCGGCCCGGGTGTCGGTGGCGGCTGGCAGAATCCCGCCATGGACACCAGTGCGCTGATCGACACCCTGGACCACGAGGGACGACTGCTGGCCGACACCGCGGCCGGGGCCGGGCCGGACGCCCCCGTTCCGACCTGCCCCGAATGGCGCGTCCGCGACCTGCTGAGCCATCTGGGGCGGGTGCACCGCTTCGCGACCCGGCTCGTCGCCGAGGGCCTGGCCGGGCCGCCGCCCTTCACCCCCGATCCTCAGCTGGACGGCGATGCGTTGCCCGAGTGGTTCCGCGAGGGACACCGCACCCTGGTCGGGACGCTGCGCGCCGCCGATCCGGGGCTGAGGTGCTTCACCTTCTTCCCCGCGCCCTCCCCGCTGGCGTTCTGGGCCCGGCGGCAGGCCCATGAGACGGCGATCCACCGGGTCGACGCCGAAGCGGCGCTGGGCGTGGACCCCTCACCGGTCGCCCCGGAGTTCGCCGCCGACGGGCTCGACGAGCTGCTGTCCGGATTCCATACCCAGGAGCGCAGCGGGATGCGGACGGACACCCCGCGCACCCTCCGGCTGCGGGCCACCGATCAGAACACGGTGTGGACCGTGTGGCTGTCCGACGGGGTTCCGCGCACCGAGCGCAATGACGACGGGGCGGCGGACTGCGAACTCTCCGGGCCGGTCGGCACGCTCTATTTCGCGCTGTGGAACCGGCTGCCGCTCAGCGCGCTGGACACCGAGGGCGATCCCGAGCTCGCCCGACTGTGGCGGGAGCGCGCGGCCATCGGAGGGTGAGCGAAGCCATCCGATATGGGGTTACCGGAGAGTAACAAAGCATGCTAGCTTCCAGCCATGTCTCGTCGATCGCTGTCCGCACGGACGCTGCGCCACGGAATGAACATGTGGCCGCCCTATCTCTTCGCCGGTGTGCGGGTGCTGCACCTCGCCGACGACTGGAGCAACGCACGGGTCCGGCTGCGGCTGCACCGCCACAACCGCAACTACGTGGGCACCCACTTCGGCGGCTCGCTGTTCGCGATGGGCGACCCGTTCTGGATGCTGCTGACGATGAACCGCCTCGGCCGGGAGTACATCGTCTGGGACAAGGCCGGGGAGATCGAGTTCGTCTCCCCCGGCCGCGGGGACGTCTTCGCCGACTTCAAGCTCACCGAGGACCGGCTCGACGAGATCCGCGAGGCCACGGCGGACGGCGGCAAGGCACTGCCGTGGTTCGAGAACGATGTGGTGGCCGCCGACGGTACGGTCGTGGCACGCGTGCGGAAGCAGCTCTATGTGCGCCGTAAGCGGGGTGCGGAGCAGCGGACCGGCACCGCCTGACCGCGACCGACCGCATACCGCCGACCGCCGACCGCCGACCGGAAAGGCGAGGACTGATACGGATGACCCGACCCCGTGGCCACCGTGACCGCGACGCGCTCACGGTGGAGATCGTCTTCGCCGTTGTCACCGGCGGACTGCTCGCCGTCGTCCTCTTCTTCGCCCTCGCGGGCCCCCACCTCCTCGGCGGCCTGGGCGACGGCCACGAAGGGGTCTGGGTGCGGACCGCCGGGGCGGTGGCCGCCGCCGGATTCGCCCTCCGCGTCGTCCAGGTCCTGTGGTGGCAGCCCCGCAAGAGGCGTGAATGAGCCACGCTGAGCGGGGGCTCTGGTGGTGCGCCGGACCGCGCTGGGACCGCTCGGACCCGCGCTGGTGTGGCGCCACCCGGCCCACGGTGGCGGTCTCCCCGCTGGACCCGGACCGTCCGCTCGCCTTTCCCACCGGTGCGCGACGCCTCTGCGTCGGGGTGCGCCGGGGCGCCCGGCACACCCCGTGCCCGGCCGGTGCCGAGGTGGGCGAGGCGGCCGTCTCGGCGCGGTGCCCGGAGCGCGCGGCTGGACCGCTCGTTCTCCCGCCCGCCTGGTCGCCGCCATCACCGACGCCCTGGCCGGCGTACTGGGCGAGCACATCCGCAAGCAGGTCATCCTGACGGTCGCAGGAGTCCCGGACGGCCGCACCGGAGTCGCCGGCGCGATGGTCTGACGCGCGGTCCGCCGGGCTCGGCACCAGGCTCTCAGCCCAGCCAGCCCGGCCGGACCAGGCCCGATTCATAGGCCAGGACGACGAGTTGGGCGCGGTCGCGGACGCCCAGTTTGACCATGGTGCGGCTCACATGGGTCTTGGCGGTGAGCGGGCTGACGACCAGCCGGCGGGCGATCTCCTCGTTGGACAGGCCGATGCCCACCAGGGCCATCACCTCGCGCTCCCGCTCGGTCAGTTCCGCGAGCACCGAGGCGGGCGCGGGTGCCTTCGAACGGGCCGCGAACTCGGCGATCAGACGGCGGGTGACACCAGGCGAGAGCAGGGCGTCGCCCTCGACCACGGCGCGTACGGCGCGAAGCAGTTCATCCGGCTCGGTGTCCTTGACGAGGAAGCCGGAGGCGCCCGCGCGGATCGCCTCGAAGACGTACTCGTCGAGTTCGAAGGTGGTCAGCATGACCACCTTCACCTCCCCCAGCGCGGGGTCCTCGGTGATCCGGCGGGTCGCGGCCAGCCCGTCGAGCAGCGGCATCCGGATGTCCATCAGGACGACGTCGGGGCGCTGCTCGCGCACCGAGGCCAGCGCCTGTTCACCGTCGGCGGCCTCGCCGACCACCTCGATGTCCGGCTGGGCGGACAGCAGGGCGCGGAAACCCGCGCGGACCAGGATCTGGTCGTCGGCCAGCAGTACCCGGATCACCTGGCTCACCCCGCTCACGGTCTCTCCTCCTCCGGCGTGGCCGCCACCGTACCGGCCGGGCGGCCCAGCGGGATGCGGGCGCGGACGCGGAAGCCGCCGTCCGGGCGCGGGCCCGCCTCGACCGTGCCGCCGAAGGCCGCGGCCCGCTCGCGCATGCCGACCAGGCCGTTGCCGCCGCCCGGCCTCCGGTCCACGGCGCCCTCCCCGACACCGTCCCCGGTCGCCGGGCCCTCGTCGTCCACCCGCAACTCCAGCTCGTCCGGGGACCAGCGGAGCCGGACCCGGGCGGTCCGGGAGCCGGAGTGGCGGACGACGTTGGTCAGCGCCTCCTGGACGATCCGGAACGCGGCGAGGTCGGTGCCCGGCGGCAGTGCGGTGCGTACGCCCTCCTCCGCCACCTCCACCGTCAGCCCCGCGCTCGCCGCCTGCTCGGTCAGCTCGCCCAGCCGGTCCAGACCGGGCGCGGGCGAACGCGGCGCGGCGCCGGACGTCCGCAGCGTGTCCAGCACCTGCCGGACCTCGCCCAGCGCCTCCTTGCTGGCCGCCTTGATGGTGGTCAGCGCGGTACGGGCCTGTTCGGGGTCCTGGTCGAGGAGGGCGAGGCCCACCCCCGCCTGGACATGGATGACCGAGATGCTGTGGGCGAGGACGTCGTGCAGTTCGCGGGCGATCCGCAGCCGCTCCTCGTCGGCCCGGCGGCGTGCCGCCGCCGCCCGCTCGGCCCGCTCCCGGGCCCACTGCTCACGCCGTACGCGGACGAGTTCGGACGCGGCGACGATCGCCGTCGCCCAGGCCGCGACCCCCAGCTCCTGCCCCCAGGACGCCGGGCCGTCCCCGCTCGGCGGCAGCCAGCGGTAGAGCCAGTGCCCGATCAGCAGGTGGCCCGCCCACAACAGCCCCAGCGCGCTCCACGCGGCGATCCGCTGCCCCGCGGCGACCGCGGCCAGGCAGGCGATCACCACGCTGAGGAAGACCGGGCCGTACGGATATCCGGCGCCGAGGTAGACCAGGGTCACCGCCGCCGTGCCGAACACCGCGAGGCGCGGGTGCGAATGGCGTACGAGCAGCAGCGCGGGCCCGGCGAGCAGCAGCGCGAAGCCGAGCGGACCGAGGTCCGGCCGGGCGGGCTGGTCGTGTGCGGCGAACCGGGTGCCCACGAGCTGGACGACCGCGACGGCGGCCGAGGAACGCCACGGCAACCGTTCGCCGTGCCGCGGCTGCGCCCCCTCCCCGGCCCACCACGGGCCCCGGCCACGCGGCCAGGGGGGCCCGAAGGGGCGGTGACCGGACGGCGGCCGCCAACGGCCCCGTCCGGCCCGGCCCCGCCCTCCGGCCCGCCCTCGGCGCGGGTCGCGTTCCCCCGGTGAATCGTGCATACCCGCCACGCTAGACGGCTCCGACCTGCCGCGTCGTCCACCCGACGCGGTGCCCCGGCGTACTCCCCCGGGAGTAGCCCACCGCACGTCCTCCGGGCCCCGACACCGCCAGAGCGCCGCGGCGGCTCCGCGGCCGCCAGATGAGGGCCCGGGGGTGAACGAACGGGCGCGTCCGGGCCCCGCCCGCCCGGGCGGCGGCCGAGCGGCACCGGGCCGCCGGTCTGCCCGGCCGACGATCACCCGCGCCAGCGGACGGACGGCACCCCGAGCCGCCGCGGGCCAGGCGAGGCCGCCGGATGGATGGCTCCATCCACCTGCTACCCCCACGCTGCGGCCGGGCCGCCCGGCCGACGGCTGCCGCCCGCGCGCGACGCATCCGCGCAGGCAGTCAGCCGAACTCCGCACGGCCGACGCCGCCACGCACCGGCGCACAACCAGCCGGACGGCGCGCCGGGTCCCACGCGGCGGCGCGCCCGACGGTGCCCCCACCGGAGACGGCGGGACCACGCGCCCCGGGCCCAATCCGCCACGAACCGCCCGGGGCTCCGCGGACGGTCCGTCCCGCCGGGACGGACCGGAACCTACCCCGCGAGGCGGCCTCGCCGGGTGCGGTTCGCTGGCGCCCCGAAGGGGCGGGTGCTGTGTCGATGTGCGGCTCCGCCGCGTGGGCGCGGCCGGCCACGACGCAGCCGCGGACGAACGACCGCGCCTCGCGGCACGTCCCGCGGAGCACTGGGGCTCAGCCGCGGTCCATCGCCATCAGGGCGCGGCGGGCCGCGGGGTGGGTGCGGACGAGTTCGGCGAGGGTGGTGGTGCCGCGCGTGATCTTGGTGAACGCGCGCCAGGCCGGGCGGAATCCGGTGATCGCCGCGTGGAACACCCCGGGGCGGCGGGCGAAGGCCGCGTACATTCGGCGGCCGACGCCCATCTCCGCACCCAGCCCCGCCTTGATCGCGAAGGCGTAGTTCAGGGCCTGGCGGCGGGCGTCGACCGCGTCGTGGGCCTCGGCGATGCGGACCGCCCACTCCCCCGCGAGGCGGCCCGAGCGGAGGGCGAAGGAGATGCCCTCGCGGGTCCACGGCTCCAGCAGACCGGCCGCGTCCCCGCACACCAGCACCCGGCCCCGGGAGAGCGGGGAGTCGTCGGAGCGGCAGCGGGTGAGGTGGCCGGAGGAGACGCTCGGTTCGAATCCGGCGAGGCCGAGCCGGGCGATGAAGTCCTCGAGGTAGCGCTTGGTCCCGGCGCCCTCGCCGCGCGCGGAGATGACACCGACGGTCAGGGTGTCGCCCTTGGGGAAGACCCACCCGTAACTCCCGGGCATGGGGCCCCAGTCGATGAGGACCCGGCCCGCCCAGTCCTCCGCGACGGTCGGCGGGACCGGGATCTCGGCCTCGAGGCCGAGGTCCACCTGGTCCAGCTTCACCCCGACATGGGCCCCTATACGGCTGGCGCTGCCGTCCGCGCCGACCACGGCACGGGCGAGCAGCGTCTCGCCGTCGGCGAGCACCACGGCGACGGTGCGGCGGTCCGGCACCGAGGGGCCGTGCTGTTCGACGCGGGTGACGGCGGCACCGGTGCGCACCCGGGCACCCGCGTCCTTGGCCGCCTCGACGAGCCCGGCGTCGAACTCCGGACGGTTGATGAGGCCGAAGAGCGCCTGCTTGGAGCGGCGGGTACGGGAGAGCTTGCCGTTCATCGAGAAGGTCACCGCGTGCACCCGCTCGCGCAGCGGCAGTTCGAAGCCCGGCGGCAGGGCTTCGCGGGACGGACCGATGATGCCGCCGCCGCAGGTCTTGTAACGGGGCAGTTCGGCCTTCTCCAGCAGCAGCACCCGGCGGCCCGCGCAGGCGGCGGCGTAGGCCGCGGAGGCACCCGCGGGGCCCGCGCCGACCACCACCACGTCCCACGCCGACTCGTCGCCCGGCACTGCCGAAGGCCTGGCCGGGGACTCCCCGTTCCGGTCCGTGTTGTCGCTGCTCACGTGTGCTTCCGCTCCCACTCGGCCGACCTGATCACCCTGCGTTCCCCCACCGTCCGCATCCTACGGCGCGGTGGTGCGCGAACCCGCTGTGGGATGATCGCGGCACCGGATCAAGCCGTACACACGTGCCCATCACAGCACAGGAGTGTCCCCCATGGAGCATGCACCACACCTCCCGGCCACACACCGCGAGGACAGCGCGGACCGCGCGGACCACGCGAACCGCACGGACCACGCCGCGCTCGCCGCGACCGTCGCCGCCCTCCAGCCGCGCGCCAAGCGCGAGCTGGCCGAATTGGTGGCGTTCAAGTCGGTCGCGGACCCGGCGCAGTTCCCGCGCAGTGAGTGCGAGGCGGCCGCGCGATGGGTGGTGGAGGCGCTGGCAGCCGAGGGGTTCCAGGACGTGGCGCTGCTGGACACCCCCGACGGCACCCAGTCCGTGTACGGGCTGCTGCCCGGCCCGGCGGGCGCGCCGACCGTACTGCTCTACGCGCATTACGACGTGCAGCCGCCGCTGGACGAGGACGCCTGGCACACCCCGCCGTTCGAGCTGACCGACCGCAACGGCCGCTGGTACGGACGCGGCGCGGCGGACTGCAAAGGTGGCTTGATCATGCACCTCACCGCCCTGCGTGCGCTCAAGGAGCACGGCGGTGTCCCGGTCAGCGTCAAGGTGATCGTGGAGGGTTCGGAGGAGCAGGGCACCGGCGGTCTGGAGCGTTACGCGCAGGCGCATCCGGAACTGCTGGCCGCCGACGCGATCGTGATCGGTGACGCGGGCAACTTCCGGGTGGGGCTGCCGACGGTGACGGCCACCCTGCGCGGGATGACGCTGCTGCGGGTGTCGGTGGACACCCTCGAAGGCAATCTGCACTCCGGCCAGTTCGGCGGGGCGGCCCCGGACGCGCTCGCCGCGCTGATCCGGATGCTGGACTCGCTGCGCGCGGAGGACGGTTCGACGGCGGTCGAGGGGCTGGCGTCGGACGCGGTGTGGGAGGGGTTGCAGTACACGGAGGAGGACTTCCGCAAGGACGCCAAGGTGCTGGACGGGGTCGAGCTGATCGGCTCGGGTACGGTCGCGGACCGCATCTGGGAGCGTCCGGCCGTCACGGTGATCGGCATCGACTGCCCGCCGGTGGTCGGCGCGACCCCGTCGGTGCAGGCGAGCGCGCGGGCGCTGGTGAGCCTGCGGGTGCCGCCGGGGGTGGCCGCGGACGAGGCGAACCGGCTGCTGGTCGAGCATCTCCGGGCCGCGGCGCCGTGGGGCGCCCGGGTCGCGATGGAGCAGGTCGGCGAGGGCCAGCCGTTCCGCGCGGACACCGGCAGCCCGGCGTACGAGGCGATGCGGGCGGCGATGCGCGTGGCGTACGACGGCCAGGACATGGCGACCGCGGGGCAGGGTGGCTCGATTCCGCTGTGCAACACGCTCTCCTCGCTGTATCCGGAGGCGGAGATTCTGCTGATCGGGCTGAGCGAGCCGGAGGCGCAGATCCACGCGGTCAACGAGAGTGTCTCGCCGGAGGAGTTGGAGAAGCTGTCCCTCACCGAGGCGCTGTTCCTGACGTCGTACGCGGCGGGCAGGGGCTGACGCGCTGGGCGGCTTCGGCCGTTCCCGGGCGCTCACCCCGCCGGCCGCGGCAGCCCGGCCGGCGGACCGGCCGGTCCGCGGGCCAGGCCGGCTTCCAGGGCGGCCGCGTCCAAGGGGGGACCCGCGGGGACGCCCGCCTCGAGGTAGAGCGGGCGGCCCTGTGCACGGGCGCGCAGCGCCCACCGCAGCCGGTGCAGCCGTACCGGCGGGAGCATCCCGGCGGCCTCGCTCTCGGTGACGAAGCGCCAGCCGCGCAGTTCGGAGCCGGGGAGCAGCAGGTGGCGTACGGCCTCCGCGGTGAGGCGGCCGCCGTCGAACAGCAGCCGCAGACCGCCGAAGCCGGGCGGCTGGGGCCGCTCCCAGTCGGCGACCAGCAGCCGCAGCGGGGCGTCGAGCCGGACCCCGAGTTCCTCGGTGACCTCCCGTACTCCGGCGCACATCGGGGGCTCACCCGGCTCGACCACTCCGCCGGGGAATTCCCATCCGGGCTTGTAGGTGGGGTCGACGAGCAGCACCCGGTCGTCCTCGTCGAAGAGCAGCACCCCGGCCGCGAGGGTGGCGGCCGTCGGCTCGGGGGTCTGCACGATGTCGCAGTTCCCGGCGCCGTCGCGGACGGCGTCCGCGATATGCGCGGCCGTCTGGCGCGGGGTGAGCCCGGTGGTGTCCACGACATGGGCGTCGGTGGTCAGCCAGCCCAGGGCGGCGCGGTAGGGCGCGAGGTGGTCCAGGCACCGGCGGCGGACGGACTCGCCGGCGTCCGCGTCGCCCGGGATCCCCTCGCGCTCGGCTATTCGCTCGCGAAGGATCGTTTCATCGGTATGCAGCAGGACATGCCGGACCGGTATCCGACGGGCGGCGAAGCCACCGAAGATCTCATCCCGGTACTCCTGTCTGAGGACCGTCATCGGAACCACCAGCGGCCCCCCGACCTCCGCGATCAGGGCCGCTCCGGTGTCCACGACCAGCCGCCGCCAGGAGGGCAGGTCCTGGTAGTCGGACACCTCTTCCAGGCGCTTGCGCGGCAGCAGCCGCCGCAGACCGTTCCCGACCAGCTCGGGGTCGTAGAACGTGCTGCCGGGCATGAAGTCCACCAACTCGCGGGCCGCGGCGGTCTTGCCCGCGCCGAACGCACCGTTCAGCCAGACGATCACATTTCCCCCTATTCCATCGCCTCCTGACAGTTGCCCGCATCACCCTGTCACGGAAACGCGCAATCGCACCGGAGCGCTGGATCGCGCCGCCGCGGGCACCGCGGCGGCGCGAAGGGGGAGCGGCTCAGCCCTTGCTGGCGCCGAGGGTGAGCCCGGCGATGAAGTGCCGCTGGAGCAGCAGGAAGACCAGCACCGTGGGCAGCGCCACGAGCACCGAACCCGCGGCCAGCAGGTTGTAGTCGGTGAAGAACTGCCCGCGGAGGTTGTTCAGGGCGGAGGTGACCGGCAGCTTCTCCCCGTTGGAGATGAAGACCAGCGCCCACAGGAAGTCGTTGTACATCCAGGTGAACTGCAAGGTCCCCAGGGCCGCCAGCGCCGGGCGGCACAGCGGAACGGTGATCCGCCAGTACTGCGTCCACACCCCGGCGCCGTCCACCCGCGCCGCCTCGACGATCTCCATCGGCAGTGTGCGCATGAAGTTGGCGAGGACGAAGACGCAGAAGCCGACCTGGAAGGCGACCTGGACGGCGAGCACCGCCCAGTAGGAGTCGTACATCGTCATCGAGTCCGACATCCAGTACGGCAGGTCGATCTTGTTGAAGAGCACATAGAGCGGGGTGACGATCACCTGCTGCGGCAGCAGGTTCCCCGCCGTGAACACCATCAGCAGCACCAGTCCGCCGCGCATCTGGAGCCGGGTGACCGCGAAGGCGACGAACGAGGCCAGGAACAGGGTCAACAGCACCCCGGGCACCGCGATGATCAGCGAGTTGACGAAGTACTTGCCCATGCCCGAGTCGCTGAACGCCTGCTTGTAGTAGTCGAACGACAGATGGCGCGGCAGCGAGAAGTAGCCGTGCTCGGCGGTCTCCTCGTACGGGCGCAGCGAGGCGTAGACGGCGAGCAGCAGCGGGGCGAGGAAGGCCAGTGAGACGGTCATCAGGAAGGCGTGCACGCCGAGCCTGCCGGGACGCACCCGGGGACGCTTGCGCTGGGCCGGTTCCGCGGGGGCGTCGGCCCGTACGGGGGCCGTCCGCGTGGTGACGGTCATCCCTTCTTCTCCCCTCGCAGCTCCTGGACCAGATAGGTCACGATGAATCCCAGGGACACGGTGAGCAGGACGACGGCGACGGCGGATCCGAATCCGATTCTGCTGGCCTCACCGATGATGTTGTCGGTGACCAGGACGGAGAGGAGTTCGAGTCCGTTGCGGCCGTGATTGATGGCATAGACGATGTCGAAGGCGCGCAGCGCCTCGATGACGGTGATGACCAGGACGATCACATTGACCGGCCGCAGGGTGGGCAGCACGATCCGGAAGAACGTCTGGACCTCGCCGGCTCCGTCGATCGCCGCGGCTTCCTTGAGCGAGGCGTCCACGGACTTCAGCCCGGCCAGATAGAGGATCATCACATACCCGGTGTGCCGCCAGGCCGCGGCGATGAGCACCATCCAGATATTGAGGTCGGGGTCGCCGAGCCAGTCCACCGGATTGTCCTCGTTGCCGAGGACGGCGTTGAGCGCGCCCTGGTCCCGGGAGAAGACCAGCTGCGCCATGAAGCCCACGATGGCGAGCGAAAGGACCACCGGCATATAGATGGTGGACTGGTAGACCCGGCTGAAGCGGACGCCCCGGTCGATGAGCACCGCGAGCAGCAGCCCGAAGGGTGTGGCGACAAGACCGAGGAAGGCCAGCCAGAGCACATTGTTGCGAACGGCGGGCCAGAACGGCGGATAGTCGCTGAAGAGGGCCTGGTAATTGTCCGTGCCCACCCATTTGATGTCGCCGATCCCGTCCCAACTGGTGAAGGACAGGCCGATGGAGGCCAGGGTCGGGCCCCAGATGAGGGCCAGATCGATCAGGATGGGTATGCCCAGCAGCACGCCGATGACGGCGAGGTCGCGGTTGGAGAACTTCCGCGGCCCCGTCCGTCGTCCGGCACGCCGCGCGGTCTTGAGCGGCACTGCGTGATTCTCCTAGCTGGCGGCGAAGATGGTCTTCTTCTGGGACTCGATGTCCTTGGTGAGACCGTCGATGTCGTCGGGCTTGTTGATGAACTGCTGAATGGCCCGGATCATGACCTGCGAGGCGAAGTCGGGCCGGGTGTCGCGGTCCATGAACTGGGAGATCTGCTTGGCGCCGGAGACCAGTTCGGCGGCCTTCTTCTGGAGCGCGTTGTAGGAGCCGGTGGACGCCTCCTTGTGGACCGCGACATTGTTCGGGTCCCGCATCAGGTACTTCTCCTCGGCGGCCGGAGTCGCGAGGTACTTCAGCAACTCCTTGGCCTCCTTCTGCTTCTTCGACTTCTTCGACAGCAGGAAGCCGTCGATCGGGGCCTCGACCGCGTCCTGGCCGTAGCCGGAGTCGATCTCCGGGAAGGGGAAGAAGTCGAGATCGGACCGGTCGGCGTCGGAGAACTGCTGGCCCGGGTGGGGCAGTCCGAAGACCGCCATCCCGGACTTCTTCTGCGCCAGGCTCTGCGCGGCCTCCTGCCAGGTCCGTCCGTTGGCGCCCTTCTGGTGGTACGGCATGAGGCCGCGCCACAGGTCGAAGACGTTTTTGACCTTGGGATCGGTCCACGACTCCTTGCCGCTCATCAGGGAGATGTGGAAGTCGTAGCCGTTGGCGCGCATGTTGAGGTAGTCGAAGGTGCCCATGGCCGGCCAGCCGTCCTTGTCGCCGAAGGCGAAGGCGTCGAGGCCGTCCTTGTCCATGCGCTTGGCGAGGGCCCGGTACTCGTCGAAGGTCTTGGGTATCTCGTAGCCGCGCTGCTCGAAGACACTCTTCCGGTAGAAGACCGCCCACGGGTAGTAGTAGTACGGCACGAAGTACTGCTTGCCGTCCTCGCCCGTTGACTGCTTCTTGAGCGCCCCGGAGAACCCGTCGAAACCGTCCCAGAGGTCGCTGATGTCGGCGAGCAGCCCCTGCTGGGCGAAGAACTGCATGCGATATCCGGCGAACCACATGAAGACGTCGTCCGGAGTGCCCTTGAGATAGCGGTTGATGTTCTCCTGGAACGACTCGTGGTCAACGGTGTTGACCTTGACGTCCTTGCCGGACTTCTTCTCGTACGCCTTGAACACCTCGGCGAACGCCTTGCGCGGCACGGCGTCCGAGGCGTTGGAGCCGATCTTCACTTCCTTGCCCGGCCCGCCGCAGGCGGTGAGCAGCGTCGGGAGGGCGACCGCCCCGGCTCCGGCCGCGGTGCCCCGAAGCAGCGCACGGCGGGAGATCCGATGTTCTGACGATGACTGTGCCATGTCCCCCTCCACGGAGGTTAAATCCAACACAAACGAACGCGAGTGAAGGGATCACACCCCCCGGAAGCCCCCTCGTCAAGGGTTTTGGCGAGCTATCGCACAACTGTTATCAGTTCGCTTCCAACATACTCCAACATGGTCTACCGTAAACGCTCGCAGATGTCGCTGCCATGACAGGTCGCGGACACGCGTCGAGGACAGAGGAGCCGCACGGTGCGCCATTCTTCTCTTCGTACGACCCGGTGGACCCGGGCAAGATTCATAGGATGTCTGGGAGCAGCCGTCCTTACCGCGGTGGGCCTGGCCCTCCCCGCCACCGCCCAGCCGTCCCCTGCCACCAAGGCCACGGGCGGGCTATCCGCCTCGCGGGCCCCAGCGTCCACAGCAGACAAAGACGGGCTCGCGCTCACCCCTCCGATGGGTTTCAACAACTGGAACTCCACCCACTGTCGTGACGAGTTCAACGAGGAGATGATCAAGGGCATCGCCGATCTCTTCGTCTCCAAGGGGCTGAAGAAGGCCGGCTACGAGTACGTCAACCTCGACGACTGCTGGGCGCTGCCCGAACGCGACGGGAACGGCAAGCTGGTCCCGGACCCCAAGCGCTTCCCGCACGGCATCAAGGCCCTGGCCGACTACGTCCACGACAAGGGGCTGAAGCTCGGTATCTACACCAGCGCGGGCACCCACACCTGCGACCGGCTCGGCTTCCCCGGAGGGCTCGGCCACGAGGAGTCCGACGCCCGGCAGTTCGCCGACTGGGGCATCGACTACCTCAAGTACGACAACTGCAATAACCAGGGCGTCGACGCCAAGCAGCGCTACCGCGCCATGCGCGACGCGCTGAAGAAGGCGTCCGATGCCACCGGCCGCAAGATCGTCTACAGCCTCTGCGAATGGGGTGAGAACAAGCCCTGGGAGTGGGCCGCGGACGTCGGCCAACTCTGGCGCACCACCGGCGACATCAGTGACAACTGGGGCAGCATGCTGTCCATCGCCAAGAAGAACCTGTCGCTCGCCCCGTACGCGGGCCCCGGCCACTGGAACGACCCGGACATGCTCGAGGTCGGCAACGGCGGGATGACGGACACCGAGTACCGCAGCCACTTCTCCCTCTGGTCGGTCATGGCCGCACCGCTGCTGATCGGCACCGATCTGCGCAAGGCCACCCCCGAGACCTACACCATCCTCAGCAACCGCGAGGTCATCGCCGTCGACCAGGACCGGCTGGGCAGGCAGGGGAAGGTGATCTCCACCAAGGACGGCCGCTGGGTCATCGCCAAGGAGATGAAGGACGGCAGCCGCGCCATCGCCCTGTTCAACGAGACCGACCGGCCGCAGCACATCTCCACCACGGCGGCCGAGGCCGGGCTGCCCGACGCCCCGGCGTACAAGCTGCGCGATCTGTGGCAGCACCGCGACTACCAGACCGCCGGTACCGTCTCGGCCACCGTCCCGGCCCACGGCACCGTACTCTACCGCGTCTCCGCCGACCGGGACTGGGCCGCCTACCCGCCCGCCGCCGAACTCGGCCTGCACGGCACCACGCTGGCCGAGGCGGGGTCCTTGGCCGAGTGGGACACCACGTTCACCAACCTCGGCCGCGGCGCGGCCCGTTCGGTCGCCGTCGAGCTCACCGGCCCGGCGGGCTGGGGCGTCAGGGCCACCTCACCGTCCGGTGCTTCCTCGCTGGGCTCCGGCCGGACGCTGACCACGCACTGGCGGCTCACCCCGCCCGCCGACGCCAAGCCCGGGGCGTACGACCTCACGCTGCGGGCCGGCTACCGCTCACCGCGCGGCGCCAAGGGCGAAGCGGTGCTGCCCTCGACGGTCCATGTGGTGGTGGCACCGCCCGCCGGAAACTCCTCCGCGGGCGATCTGCCGTGGGTGAGCGCCACCAACGGCTGGGGCCCGGTGGAACGCAACACCAGCGTCGGTGAAGAGGCGGCGGGCGACGGCCATCCGCTGACCATCGGCGGCACCACCTACGCCAAGGGCCTGGGCGCGCACGCCCCGAGTGAGATCACGTACTACACCGGCGGCCGGTGCTCGACGTTCACGGCGAAGGTGGGCGTGGACGACGAGAAGAGCCAGGCGGGCAGCGTCACCTTCGAGGTGTGGGCCGACGGCACCAAGGTGGCCTCGACCGCCACCCTGACCACCGCCGACGCCGCCAAGGCGGTCTCCGCCGCGGTCGACGGCGCTCGGACCGTACGGCTCGTGGTGACCGACGCCGGTGACGGGAACAACAGCGATCACGCCGACTGGGCCGACGCGACGCTCAGTTGCTGACGTCCAGTGGCCCCAGCTCGCTGACGTCACCCCCCCAGGCGGGGCCCCTTCCCGCCCCTGCCCCACCTCAGCACACGGGCAGCCCGGGAAGGGGCTCGTCGTTCCCGCCGCCCTTGACGTAGACGGCGCTGACGTACACGTTCCGGTTGCCGCTGTCGTCGTCGGTCCTGGCCCACCAGACGTTCGTCCAGGAGCCGTAGCGCTCACGGCGGTCCAGCTTCTCCTGGCAGTAGAAGTAGTTCACCCCGTGGCGCAGGGTGCCGGCCGTCTCACCGCTCCTGGTGTACGACGTGGCGTCGCGCCACACCTCGCAGTTGAACGTGCCCCCGCCGATGTCACGGCAGGCCGTCCCCGAACCGGGGTCCGGGGCCGGCGAACCGCCGCCGGAGCCGCCCGCCCCACCGCTGTCACCATCGCCCGTCGCGCCGCCGCCCTCGCCGCCGTCCGAGCCCCGGCCGGAGCCGTCCTCGCCGTCGCCGCCCGTGCGCTCCTCGTCCTTGGCGCCGTCCCCCGTTCCGCCGCCCCGGTCCTCCGGGGTGTGCGAGACGGACGGTGCGGCACTGTCACGCGGCTTCGCCTCACCGGTGTCCCGTGTCTTCCCGCCCTTCGGCGACGCCGGGTGCGAGGCCTCCGGCGACGGCCGCTCCGGTCCGCCCGCCGAGGTGTCGCCCTCGCCGCCCACCAGCGCGTAGGTGATCCCGCCGGCGATGAGCAGCACGGCCGCCGCCGCACCCGCGACCAGCGCCCCGCGCCGTCCGCGGCGCGGGCTCCGGGTGCCGGGGTCCGGCGGGGTCTCCCGCCGGGTGCCCGTCGTACCGCGCTCCCCGCCGCCGGCCGGCGGCGCGACGGCGGGCGGCGGGCCGAACCCGGGCGCGGCGGCCGCGACATCGGGCGCCGTCGGGGTGCGGGTCCCCGGCGGCGGGCCCGGCGCCACCGCCGGTGCCTCCCCGGCGGCCACGGCCTCCAGCAGCCGCCGCGCCTCGGCGGCCGACGGCCGCGCGTGCGGATCCTTGTCCATCAGCGCCCGCAGCACCGGCGCCAGCGGTCCGGCCCGCCGCGGCTCCGGCAGTGGTTCGGTGACGATCGCGGTGAGCGTCGACCACACCGAGGTACGGCGGAACGGCGAGGAGCCCTCCACCGCCGCGTACAGCGTCATGCCCAGCGCCCAGACGTCCGAGGCCGGCCCCGGCTGCTGCCCCTGGGCGCGCTCGGGCGCGAGATAGTCCAGCGAACCGATCAGCTCACCGCTGCGGGTCAGCTTGGTGGACGCGCCGTCGTCGGGAGCCTCCATGCTCGCGATGCCGAAGTCGGTGAGGACCACCCGGCCGGAGCGGTCCAGCAGCACATTGCCCGGTTTCACATCCCGGTGCAGCACCCCGGCGTCATGGCCCGCGTCCAGCGCGTCCGCCACCTTCGCGCCGATCTCCGCGGCCTCCCGGGGGCCGATGACCCCGCGCTCGTCTATCACGTCGTCGAGCGACGGGCCGTCGATCAACTCCATGACGATGACCGGCAGTCCGTCCTCGTCGGCGACATCGTGCACGGTGATCACGCCGGAGTGCCGGATCCGGGCCGCCGCCCGTGCCTCACGCCGCATCCTGGTCCGCAGATCGGCCAGTTCGGCCGCGGACGCGTCGGTGTAGGCGCGCAGCACCTTGACCGCGACCTCCCGGCCGAGCACATCGTCCACGGCGGTGCAGACCACACCCATACCGCCGCGGCCGAGCTGTCCCGTCACCCGGTATCGCCCGCCCAGCAGCCTGCCGGTCAGGTCGCCGCCGCTCTCCCCCGGTGCCACCGTTCTCCCCCTCATCGCGCTCATCGCGCCTGGTTCCGGGCAGACAGCTTAGGGGCAGCGGGTGACAGCCGGATTCAACCGCCGGTCACGGACGTGCTCGTGGGACGGAACCCCTCCAGCCGCAGTTCCTGGGCCGCCGCGGCGGCGGCGCCGACCAGTCCCGCGTCGGTGCCCATCTGCGCCGGGACGACCTCGAGACCCTGGACGTACGACAGGGTCGCGTAGGAGCGCAGGGCGCGCCGCAGGGGCGCGAAGAGCACCTCGCCCGCGCCCGCCACCCCGCCGCCGACCACCGCGACCTCGATCTCGACCAGTGCGGCGGTCGCGGCGATCCCGGCGGCCAGCGCCTGGGCCGCGCGGGCGAAGGAGGCCCGCGCGACCGGGTCACCGGCCCGCGCGGCGACGGCGACGGCTTCGGCGGTGGTGTCCCCGTCCGGGCCCGGGCGCCAGCCGCCGTCCAGGGCCCGGCGGGCGATGTTGGGGCCGCTGGCGATGCGCTCGACGCAGCCGCGCGCCCCGCACGGGCACGGATCCCCGTCGAGGTCCACGCTGATGTGGCCGATGTGCCCGGCGTTGCCGGTGGGGCCCCGGTGCAGCCCGCCGCCCAGCACCAGTCCGCCCCCCACACCGGTGGACACCACCATGCACAGGGCGGCGGTACGCCCGCGGGCCGCGCCCTGCCAGTGCTCGGCGGCCGTCATCGCCACCCCGTCCCCGACGAGGGTGACCGGCAGTTCGCCGGTGGTCTCCCGGACCCCGGCGACCAGCGGGAAGTCGCGCCAGCCGGGGATGTTGACCGGGCTGACGGTGCCGACGGAGGCGTCCACCGGGCCCGCGCTGCCGATCCCGACGGCGGCCACCCGTGCCCAGTGGCCGGTGGCCGACAGCTCCCGCAGCACCGCGGAGACCTCCCGCATCACCGTGGCGCCGTCCTCCCGCGCGGGGGTGGCCCGGCGGGCCCGTACGACCGGGGTGCCACTTCCGTCCACCAGAGCGCCCGCGATCTTGGTCCCGCCGATGTCCAGTGCGGCGATGAGGTCACATGGCATGGATGTCGACTCTCCTGGTGGGCCGGGCGCCAAGGGTGTGCGGGACCAGTCTTCCCTGCGGCTGACAACGTTGTCCAGAGGCTATGCTCGACACCGCTTCCGCCACCACGACCAGCGACGGGACGAGCGCACCGTGACCGACACCGCCCCGGCCCCCGCCGGCCGCACCACCGCACACCGCTACGGCACCCGGCCCACGATGAAGGACGTCGCCGCCCGAGCCGGGGTCGGGCTGAAAACCGTATCGCGCGTGGTCAACGGCGAGCCGGGGGTCACCCCGGACACCGAGCGCCGCGTCCAGGAGGCCATCACCGCGCTCGGCTTCCGCCGCAACGACAGCGCCCGCATCCTGCGCAAGGGCCGTACCGCCAGCATCGGCCTGGTGCTGGAGGATCTGGCCGACCCCTTCTACGGACCGCTGAGCCGCGCCGTGGAAGAGGTCGCGCGCGCCCACGGCGCACTGCTGATCAACGGCTCCAGCGCCGAGGACCCCGAGCGGGAGCAGGAGTTGGTGCTCGCCCTGTGCGCCCGGCGGGTGGACGGTCTGGTGGTCATCCCGGCCGGGCACGACCACCGCTATCTGGCCCCGGAGATAGCGGCGGGGGTGGCCACGGTCTTCGTCGACCGCCCGGCGGGCCGCATCGACGCCGACGCCGTGGTCTCCGACAGCTTCGGCGGGGCGCGGGAGGCCGTCGCCCATCTGATCGCCCACGGCCACCGCAGGATCGGCTTCCTCGGCGACCAGCCGAGCATCCACACCGCCGCCGAACGGCTGCGCGGCTATCGGGCCGCGATGGCCGAGGCCGGGCTGCCGGTCCGGGACGCCTGGGTCTCGCTGGGCCCGACCGACCCGGCGCGGGTGCGGGCCGCGGCCACCGCCGCGCTGGACGCCGCGGAGCCGGTCACCGCGCTCTTCGCGGGCAACAACCGGGTGACGGTCACCGTCGTCCGGGTGCTCGCCGAACGGGCCGCGCCCGCGCCCCCGGTGGCCCTCGTCGGCTTCGACGACTTCGAGCTGGCCGATCTGCTCTCCCCCGCCGTCACCGTGGTCGCCCAGGACGCGGCCCAGCTCGGCCGTACCGCCGCCGATCTGCTCTTCCGCCGCCTGGACGGCGCGGGCGGCGAACCCCGCCGGGTCGTCCTGCCGACGCGGCTGATCCCCCGCGGCTCCGGCGAGCTGCCCCCGGCCGTGTCCTGAACGGACCCGCCCCGGTTGCCGCGCCCCCCGGACGCCCGCAGGGTGGGGGCGGAGGACCGGGACCCGGCCGCCGGGACGAGGGAGACGCGATGAACGGGCGCATGACGCGGACGATCTGCGCGGTGAGCCTCATGGCCGTGCTGGCGCCGGCCGCCGCCGGCTGCTCGGACGAGGGTGGCACCCCGTCGTCCGCGGTGTCCCGGGCCTCCGCCGCCGTGGCGTCGGCCACCGCGTCGGCCCAGGCCGAGCTGGACAAGATCAAGGGTGGGGAAAAGGCCACCCGCGATGTGAAGGCGGGCTCGGTGTCGCTCAACGGCCAGGGGCGGGCCGTGGCCCATCTGACCGTCACCAACTCCGGTGAGCGGGCGGCCTCCTACGCGATCCTGGTGAACTTCCGCAACGCCGACAAGGATCTGGTCGACGCGGTCGTGGTGACCGTCTCCTCGGCCAAGCCGCGCACCCCCGTGAAGGCGACCGCGCGCAGCCACCGGAAGCTCACCGGAAAGATCACCGCACAGGTCGGCACCGCGGTGCGCTACTGAGCGCTCCGCGGTGCCGATCTGCCGGGAGGTGCGGTCGTCCGTCCGCGGCTGCGTCGTGGCCGGCCGCGCCCACGCGGCGGAGCCGCACATCGACACAGCCCCGCGCCCCTTCGGGGCGCGACCGACTCCTCAGGCGGCGAGCACCTTGGCCTTGGCCCGTTCGTACTCCTCGGTGGTGATGTCGCCGTGGTCCTTGAGCTCCACCAGCCGTGACAGCTCCTCCGCGCGACCGGTTCCGGCGGTCGTGCGCACGAACTCCCGGAAGTCCTCCTCGGCCTTCTCCGCCCGCGCCATCTGGCGCTGTCCCATGCCCTTGCCGCGGGCCATGAGATACACGAAGACTCCGAGGAAGGGCAGGATGACCACGAAGACCGTCCAGCCGGCCTTGGCCCAGCCACTCAGCGAGTCATCGCGGAAGACGTCGCCGAAGACGTGGAACAGCAGGATCAGCCACAGGACCCATAGGAAGATCCACATCGTGGTCCAGAACACATTCAGCAGTGGGTAGTCCATCGTCTGCCTCCCGTCGGACACGCCCGGCGGGACCACGAGGGTCCCACCCGGGCCCACGTGTCCAGCTTACGTCCGCGGACCGGACCGCCCCGGTCGGCGCAAGCCGGGGTGCCGGACGGGCGCGGGTGCGTAGGAATGGGGAGTGGAGAGACGAAGGGCGGCTGATGGACCTCCAGATTCTTCCGCTTGCCGTCACCATGATGGCGGGTCCGCAGATCGTTGCCGATGTGATCCTCGTGACCACGCGGCGGCCGGTGCGGGTCTCGCTGGCGTTCCTGCTGGGCGTGGCGATCGCGACGACGGCCGGGGTCGCCCTCACCCGGGGGATCTTCGCGTTGCTGGGCAGCGCGGTGTCACCGGGCAGCCCCGAGCAGCGTGGGTCGGCGGCGACCGTGCTCCAACTGGTGCTGGTCGGGCTGCTGGTGGCGGCCGCGGTGAAGAACTATGTGAAGCGCGAGACGGTCGAGCCGCCGAAGTGGCTGGGCTCGCTGATGGAGGCGGGTCCCGGCAGGGCGTTGGTCACCGGGCTGCTGATCATCCTCTGTATGCCGTCCGACATCGTGGTCATGCTGACCGTGGGGGCCTCGCTGGAGCAGTATGACGAGGGGCTGGTGGAGGCGCTGCCGTTCATCGGGCTCACCGTGCTGATCGCCGCGCTGCCGCTGCTGGTCTATCTGCTCTTCGGCCGCCGGGCGCGGGAGGCCATGCCCCGGCTGCGGGAGTGGCTGAACAGCTACAGCTGGGTGGTCAATATCGCGGCCTGCCTGATCTTCATCGTGCTGATCCTCACCTGAGGCCCCGCCGGGACCTCGGCGCTTTCCAGGGGCCGTCAGCCCTTGAGGCGGCCGCGGTCGGCGGCGCCGGTGCGGCCGGTCGCGGCCAGCAGGGCGATCACCGCGAGCGCGGCCAGCAGGATCAGCACCAGGAACAGCACGGTGAGCACGGTGGGGTGGTTCCACAGCGCGAACACCGCGACCGGGACCAGCAGGGCCGCGACGGTCAGCCCGCGCCGGTGGTCCGCCGTCCAGGTGCCGGCCCGTCCGGTGCGCATCCCGTGGTCGGCGCCCCAGCGGGCGGCGGTGTCGGCGGCCTGCTCGGCGGTGCCGCGGACCGCGCACGGCAGCCGTCCGGGCCCGGCGAGATACGCGCCGAGGGCGACCACGAGGGAGAGCACCAGCACGGTGACCACGGTGACCCGCAGAAAGCGCACCACGGTGTCGAAGATGACCGAGGCGGCGGCCCGGGAGAGCACGCCCGACGGCACATGGCCCAGGTAGTAACGGCGGCCGACGACCAGGGCGAGCGCGAGCACGAGCGAGGCGGCCGCGGCGCCCAGGGCGGCGCGGGCCAGGGCGCGGCGGCGCCGGTGGGCCAGCAGCACCCCGGTGCCGCCGAGGGCGAAGGTCAGCAGCGGGAGCCAGTTCCCGGCCAGGTCGAGCAGCCGGGCGGAGCGTCTGATGGTGTCGAGTTGGTCGGAGTGGAAGAGGATCAGCTTCTGGTCGATGTCCGGGATGCCGTCGGCGGAGGGGAACCCGGCGGCCACCAGCTGCTGTTTGACCCGTTCCACGGCGGGGCCGACGTTGAGCACGACGGTGTCGCCCTCGACGCCGACCGGGCCGTGGCGCTTGCCGGTCAGGGCGTCGACGACGGCCGCGTGGGCGGCCCGGTTGGCTCCGGTCCACACCGCGGCGAACTGCTCGCTGTGCACGATGTGCGCGGCGATCCTCCGCACCGCCTGGTCGAGGGCGGCGTCCCATTGCGGTGCCAGCCCCTCGACGGTGTCGGCCGCCTTCGGCGGAAGGCCCTGGGCGCGCATCCAGTCGGCGATGTCGGAGGTGAACTCCCGGCTGTTGCGGCGCATGTCGACGGCCTCGCCGACCCGTTGCACGGCGGTGTCCTGGATGGCCGGGTCGGTGGCGAGCGGGGCCACGGTCGCCACGAAGCGGTCGGTGTCCAGGACGTTGTCGTGGACCCACACGGTCAGCACCGACGCCGGGACGAGCAGACAGGCCAGCAGGATCAGCAGGGCCGAGGCGGTGCTTCTGACGAGCCGTCCGGGCCCGCGCGGCCACCCCCGGGGGCCGTCCCGCCCGGCCGGGGCGGACGGCCCCGGCGGGGGCGTACCCGGCGGGTCGTCATGGGCGCTCGCCATGCCACCATCTCCCGCCCTCCCCGGCGGTGCCGCATCCCGGGTGACACGTCCGGGTGAGCGGATGTGGCCGGGCGGGTCAGGCGTCCGGGCGACGGGCCGTCAGCCGGGTCCGGTCACCGGTGCCGGGCTCAGCGCGGGGAGCCCTCCGGCGCGCGTCCGGCCAGCGCGTCGAGCCGGCCGCGGGCCAGTCCGGTCAGCCGCTCGACCTCGGCGGCGTCCAGCGCCCCGCAGTCCAGCCCGCGCAGCAGATGGCCGCTGAGCGCCCGGGCGGTGGCGGGCTCGTCCATCACGGCGCCGCCCGCGCGCCGCACATAGGCGGACAGCCGGGCCGCGGCCGCCTCCAGGCCCTCGCGGTAGAAGCCGTAGACGGCGGCGTAGCGGGTGGGGAGATGGCCGGGGTGCATGTCCCAGCCCTGGTAGTACGCACGGGCCAAGGAGCGCCGGACGAGGCGGTGGTGGAGCCGCCAGGCGTCGTGGACGTGTTCGGCCGGGCCGACGGGCAGCACGTTGGTCGAGCCGTCGGAGAGCCGGACGCCGGTGCCCGCGGCGGCCACCTGCATCACGGCCTTGGCGTGGTCGGCGACGGGGTGGTCCGGGGACTGGTGGGCGGGGCTCACCCCGCAGGCGGCGCTGTAGTCGAAGGTGCCGTAGTGCAGTCCGGTGGCGCGCCCCTGGGCAGCGTCGATCATCCGGGCGACGGTGGCGCGGCCGTCGGGGCCGAGCACGGCCTGGGTGGTCTCGATCTGGATCTCGAAGCCGATCCGGCCCGGCGTGAGTCCGCATGACCTCTCGAACTCCTCGCACAGCCGCACCATGGCGGCGATCTGCTCGGGATAGGTGACCTTGGGCAGGGTGAGCACCAGGCCGTCGGGGAGGCCGCCGGAGTTCATCAGCCCGGTGAGGAAGATGTCCAGGGTGCGGATGCCGCGGTCGCGGACGGCGGCCTCCATGCACTTCATCCGGATGCCGACGTACGGCGGCGCGGTGCCGTCGGCGTGGGCGGCGGCGAGGAGGGAGGCGGCGCGGGCCGCCGCGGCGTCCTCCTCTTCATCGGGGCGCGGGCCGTAGCCGTCCTCGAAGTCGATGCGCAGATCCTCGACCGGTTCGCGCTCCAGCTTGGCGCGCACCCGCCGGTGGACGGGCTCGGCGAGCTCATCGGGGAGGCCGAGGACGGCGGCGAGGGAGGCGGCGTCGGGCGCGCACTGGTCGAGGGCGGCCAGCGCCTGGTCGCCCCAGGAGCGGACGGTGTCGGCCGCGAAGGCGTCGGCGGGGACGTAGACGGTGTGGACGGGCTGGCGGGTGCCGGGGTCGCCGGGGAAGCGGCGGGCGAGTTCGGCGTCGACGGTGGCGAGGGAGGCGGCGATGTCCTCGCGTACGGCACCCGGAAGGGTGGTCTCCACCGTCTCGCCCCGGACCATTCCCGCACCTCCACGCCTCGACCGCACGGATCCACACTTTCAACAATTCGTTGAATGAACGTATCCGGGCGGCGCGGGCGGGTCAACACCCGCGTCCGGCGGGCCCGATACGGGCGCGGACAGCCGCGGGGCCCCGTACGCGGCGGGCGTACGGGGCCCACGGGCGGGCTCGGCGGGGATCAGCCCTTGCGGGTCTTGACCTCTTCGGTGAGCTGCGGGACGACCTCGAAGAGGTCGCCGACCACGCCGTAGTCGACCAGATCGAAGATCGGGGCCTCGGCGTCCTTGTTGATCGCCACGATCGTCTTCGAGGTCTGCATACCGGCACGGTGCTGGATCGCACCGGAGATACCCGCCGCGATGTACAGCTGCGGCGAGACCGACTTGCCCGTCTGACCCACCTGGCTGGTGTGCGGATACCAGCCCGCGTCCACCGCCGCACGCGACGCACCCACAGCGGCACCCAGCGCATCGGCCAGCGCCTCCACCACGGGGAAGTTCTCCGCACCCCCCACACCACGGCCACCGGAAACCACGATCGCGGCCTCCGTCAGCTCCGGACGCCCGGTCGACTCACGCGCCGTACGCGAGGTCACCTTCGTCCCCCTGGCCTGCCCGGAGAAGGAAACACTCAACGGCTCCACGGTACCCGCGGCCGCGGCGGCCTCCGGAGCGGCCGAGTTGGGCTTGACCGTGATCACCGGCGTGCCCCTGGAGACCCGGGACCTGGTGGTGAAAGCGGCGGCGAAGACCGACTGGCTCGCCACCGGACCCTCCTGACCCGCCTCCAGATCAACCGCGTCGGTGATGATGCCGGACCCGATGCGCAGCGCCAGCCGGGCCGCGATCTCCTTGCCCTCCGCGGAGGACGGCACCAGCACCGCGCCCGGAGACACCGCCTGGTACGCGGCATGCAGCGCGTCCACCTTCGGGACCACCAGATAGTCGGCGAACTCCGGCGCCTCGGCGGTCAGAACCCTGACCGCGCCGTACTCGGCGAGGGTGGCGGCAGTGGCCTGCGCACCGGCGCCCACAGCCACCGCCACCGGCTCACCGATACGGCGGGCCAGGGTCAGCAGCTCCAGAGTGGGCTTGCGGACGGCACCGTCCACATGATCGACAAAGACAAGGACTTCAGCCATGGGAATCGCTCTCCTGCGAAATGCGAGATGTCGGGGGCGGTAGGGACGGCGCGGCTCAGATGAACTTCTGGCCCGCCAGGAACTCGGCGAGCTGCCTACCGCCCTCGCCCTCGTCCTTGACGATCGTGCCCGCGGTGCGGGCCGGACGCTCCGCAGCGGAGTCGACCGCGGTCCAGGCACCCTCCAGACCGACCTCGCCCCCGTCGATCTCCAGGTCCTCCAGGCCCCAGGAGGTCACCGGCTTCTTCTTCGCCGCCATGATCCCCTTGAAGGACGGGTAACGCGCCTCGCCCGACTGATCGGTCACCGACACCACCGCCGGAAGCGACGCCTCCAGCTGCTCGGTGGCCGTATCACCGTCCCGGCGGCCCCTGACCGTGCCGTCCTCGACCGAGACCTCCGACAGCAGGGTCACCTGCGGAACACCCAGCCGCTCGGCCAGCAGCGCCGGAAGCACACCCATCGTCCCGTCCGTGGACGCCATACCGCAGACCACCAGGTCGTAACCGGCCTTCTCCACCGCCTTGGCCAGCACCAGCGACGTGCCCAGCACATCCGTGCCGTGCAGACCGTCGTCCTCCACGTGCACCGCCTTGTCCGCACCCATGGACAGCGCCTTGCGCAGCGCGTCCTTGGCATCCTCCGGACCCACGGTCAGCACCGTGATCTCCGCGTCACCGTCACCGTCGTAGTCGTCGGCGATCTGCAGGGCCTGCTCGACCGCGTACTCATCCAGCTCCGAGAGCAGGCCGTCCACGTCGTCACGGTCGACGGTCAGGTCTTCGGCGAAGTGCCGGTCGCCGGTGGCGTCGGGCACGTACTTCACACAGACAACGATCCTCAAGCTCACGCCGGCTCTCCTACTGCATCGTCTCTTCCGAGCTGCCTTGTGCTGGCAGCATAGGCGCCTCCAGGGGCGCTACCCGCTCGGTTCCCGGTCGGGGCGGCCCATGCACCGAACGAAATATTACTCGTCAGTACACCCAGCGCGTTCCCCGTACGCAACCCGCACGAACTGTGACGTTGCCAACGGACGATCAGCGGGACGACTCAGTCACGCAAACCGTTGAAGCCACCCTGGTGGTAGAGCAGCGGACGACCCGCCCCGGAGGAGTCCCCCGCGGTCACCTCACCGATGACCACATGGTGGTCCCCCGCGGGGATCCGGGCCACCACCCGGCACACCAGCCACCCCAGCACCCCGTCCAGCAGCGGCACTCCCTCCGGCCCCGAGCGCCAGCCGGTGGCCGGTCCGAAGCGGTCCGCACCGCTGCGGGCGAAGGTCGCGGCCAGGTCCCGCTGGTGCTCCCCCAGGACGTGCACCCCGACATGCCCGGCCTCGGCGATCACCGGCCAGCTCGAGGAGGCGGTGCCCACGCCGAAGGAGAGCAGCGGGGGCTCGGCCGCGACGGAGGAGAGCGAGGTCGCGGTGAACCCCACGGGCCGCTCACCGCGCGCGGTGATCACGGCCACACCGGCCGCGTGCCGCCGGAAGACCGAGCGGAGCAGGGCGGAGGGGTCGACGGCGCCGGAGGCGCCGGAGGAGGGTTCGGCCGCGGCGAGCCGGGGCGTGCCCAGGTCGGGCGTTGCCGTCATGGAGGTGCCCTTCTGCGGGAGAGTACGAGCGGGGGGAGCCGTGGGGTCGTTGTCGGTCACCCGCCCGGACAGCGTGCGCTCGCGGTCCGCAGCAGATCCACGTGCACGCGTCCGTAGAGAAGGAGTCCAGGCCGCATGACGTTCACCCTGACGACGCCCGGAGCACACCGTCAAGTGCGGGCCGGGATGGGGGTCGTCACACCGCATCACCCAGCGCGGCGATGACATCGGCCCGCCGGGGCTGCCCGGAGGCACGGCGGACGATCCGGCCGGAGGCGTCCAGCACCAGCACGGTGGGGGTGCGGTCGATGTCCAGCGCCCGTACCAGCTCCAGCGACGCCTCGGCGTCGATCTCGAGGTGCGCCACACCGTCCACCATCGCGGCGACCTCGCCCAGCGTCCGCCGGGTGGCTCGGCAAGGCTGGCAGAAGGCGCTGGAGAACTGGACGAGCGTCGCCCGCCGGCCCAGCTCCCCGCCCAGCTCGGCGGCGCTCAGCCGCCCGCTCCGGTCCCCGTCGCGCACCCCTGTCGTCCTTCCGCTCGGTCGTCCTTCGTGCAGCGTTCCGATGGCCGCGGGGATTCCCGGACGTGATGAGGATCTCCCGGCAGGGCCCTGCCCCGCGGTAGCACCTCGACCCGACATCGGGCACCATCTGCCAGAAGCCGCATACCTACGGCCGCGTAACTTCCGCCGGGAGAGCCCTCCCCGGGAACATCGACGAAGGGTCCCTCTATGGCAGAGCTCGTCTACCCGCCGGTCATCGGCGTCGCCCGCACCATGTTCAAGGCGCTGGACCTGCGCTTCGACATCAAGGGCACCGAGAATGTCCCGCAGCGGGGCGGCGCGGTTCTGGTCAGCAACCACATCGGCTACCTCGACTTCGTCTTCTGCGGGCTGACCGCCCTTCCGGCGAAGCGGCTGGTGCGGTTCATGGCGAAGGAGTCGGTCTTCCGGCACAAGGTGTCCGGACCGCTGATGCGCGCCATGAAGCACATCCCGGTGGACCGGGCGGCGGGTATGGACGCGTACAAGCACGCCCTGAAGGCGCTGCGCTCGGGCGAGATCATCGGGGTGTTCCCGGAGGCGACCATCTCGCGCTCCTTCACCCTGAAGAACTTCAAGTCGGGTGCGGCGCGGCTGGCCCAGGAGGCGGGCGTGCCGCTGCTGCCGATGGCGCTGTGGGGCACCCAGCGGCTGTGGACCAAGGGCCACAAGCGGGCGCTGGGCCGCCATCACTTCCCGATCACCATGCGGGTCGGGGAGCCGATGGAGGCCGACCCCGCCGAGCCGTCGGACACCCTGACCGACCGGCTGCGCGGCCGGGTCCAGGAACTGCTGGAGGCAGCGCAGCGGGCCTATCCGGTACGGCCGAAGAGTCCGGAGGACACCTGGTGGGTCCCGGCCCACCTCGGCGGTACGGCGCCCACCCCGGCGGAGGCGCTGGCCCTGGACCGCGGCCGCTGAGCGCTCCGCGGCCAGTGCCGCGAGGCGCCGTGAGCCGCCCGCGACGGACATGACATGAGGGGCGGGCCGCTTCGGCCCGCCCCTGCGTCGTCGGTCGTCCGGCGCTACGCCTTGCCCATCTCGTCCTTCAGCGCCGCGACGAAGCCGTCGACGTCCTCCTCCGTGGTGTCGTAGGAACACATCCAGCGCACATCGCCGGCCGCTTCGTCCCAGAAGTAGAAGCGGTACCGCTTCTGGAGGCGCTCGCTCACATCGTGCGGCAGCCGGGCGAAGACCGCGTTGGCCTGGACCGGGTAGAGGATCTTCACCCCGTCCACCTCGCGGACGCCCTCGGCCAGCCGCCGGGCCATGGCGTTGGCCTGCCGTGCGTTGCGCAGCCACAGATCGCGTGCGAGCAGCGCCTCGAGCTGGACGGAGACGAACCGCATCTTGGAGGCGAGCTGCATGGAAAGCTTGCGCAGATGCTTCATGGCGCGCCCGGCGTCCGGGTTGAGCACCACGACGGCCTCGCCGAACAGCATGCCGTTCTTGGTGCCGCCGAACGACACGATGTCCAAGCCCGCCACATTGGTGAACGACCGCATCGGCACGTCCAGGGACGCGGCCGCGTTGGCTATCCGGGCCCCGTCGAGGTGGACCTTCATCCCCCGCTCATGGGCGTGGTCGCAGATGGCCCGGATCTCGTCCACCGTGTAGACGGTGCCCAGTTCGGTGTTCTGGGCGATCGAGACGACCTGCGGCATCGCCCGGTGCTCGTCGTCCCAGCCCCAGGCCTGGCGGTCGATGAGGTCGGGGGTGAGCTTGCCGTCATCGGTGGGCACGGTGAGCAGCTTGAGCCCGCCGACGCGCTCGGGGGCGCCGCACTCGTCGACGTTGATGTGCGCGGTCTCGGCACAGACGACGGCGCCCCAGCGGTCGGTGAGGGCCTGGAGGGCGACGACGTTGGAGCCGGTGCCGTTGAAGACCGGGAACGCCTGGGCGTCGGGCCCGAAGTGGCTGCGCATGACGAACTGGAGATGCGCCGTGTAGTCGTCCTCGCCGTAGGAGACCTGGTGGCCTCCGTTGGCGAGGGCGAGCGCGGCGAGGATCTCCGGGTGCGCCCCCGCGTAGTTGTCACTGGCGAAGCCGCGTATCTCGGGGTCGTGATGGCGACGGGCGTCGGTCCTCACGGCTTGGGGGTCAGCCACAGACGGGTTCCGTTCACTTCCTGGGCGGGCCGGTCCCAGACTCCGGTGATGGCCTCGGCCAGCTCCTTGGCGTCCGTGAAGCCCGCGAACTTCGCGTTGGGGCGCTCCGCGCGCATGGCGTCGTGCACCAGCGCCTTGATCACCAGGATGACAGCGGCGGCCGACGGTCCGCCCTCGCCCCCCAGCTTGCGGAAGGAGTCGCCGAGCGCGAGCGTCCATGCCTCGGCGGCGGCCTTGGCCGCGGCGTACGCGGCGTTGCCCGCGGTGGGCTGGGACGCGCCCGCCGCGCTGATCAGCACATAGCGGCCCTTGCCGCTGCGCTGGAGGGCGTCGTGGAAGGCGAGCGAGGTGTGCTGGGCGGTGCGGATCAGCAGATTGTGGAGGGTGTCCCAGTCGGCGAGCGGGGCGTCGGCGAAGGTCTTGCTGCCGCGCCAGCCGCCGACCAGGTGCACCAGGCCGTCGACCCGGCCGAACTCCTTCTCGGTGCGGTCGGCCCACTCCCGGGTCGCCCCCAGGTCCAGCAGGTCCACGGTGTCGCCGGTGACGGTGGCGCCGCCATGGGCGTAACGGGCGGCGTCCACCGCCTCGGCCAGCCGGGCGGGGTCGGCGTCGGAGGCCACGACGGTGGCTCCGGCCTCGGCGAGCCGGAGCAGTGTGGCGCGGCCCGCGGGGCCGGCCGCCCCCGCCACCGCCACGACCGCGCCGTCGAGCGGGCCCTTGTCGCCCGGCTCGTTGGGGGTCGGGCTCGACGTCGGTGTGGTCATGGTCGTTGCCTCCTCGGTCTTCCCTGCCGAATGTCCGTCCGTCTGTCCCTCGACGGGGCTCACGCGGCCGCCCGCACATCGTCGGCGTCCGCCGTGATCCCCTTGGTGGAGGCAACCACGTCACGCAGCTTCTTGGCGAGCGCCTCGTAGAACATGCTGAGCGGAAACTCGTCGGGGAGCACGTCGTCGACGAGCTTGCGCGGCGGCTGGGTCAGGTCCAGGGCATCGGGGCCCTTGGCCCACACCGAGCCGGGGTGCGGTGCCAGATAGGTGGACACCAGTTCGTACGCCTTGAACCAGTGGACCAGCTTGGGGCGGTCGATACCGTCGCGGTAGAGCTTCTCGATCTCGCCGCACAGCTGATTGGTGACCTGCGAGGCGCGGGACCAGTCGATGTGCAGGGTGTTGTCCGTCCAGCGTACGACGTCGTGCTGGTGGAGGTAGGCGAAGAGCAACTGGCCGCCGAGCCCGTCGTAGTTGCGGACGCGGTCGCCGGTGACCGGGAAGCGGAACATCCGGTCGAAGATCACGGCGTACTGGACGTCACGCGCCTGGGCGACGCCCTCGGCCTCCAGCTTCACGGCCTCCTTGAAGGCGGTGAGATCACAGCGCAGCTCCTCCAGGCCGTACATCCAGAACGGCTGCCGCTGCTTGATCATGAAGGGGTCGAAGGGCAGGTCACCGTGGCTGTGGGTACGGTCGTGGACCATGTCCCACAGGGCGAACGCCTCCTGGCAGCGGCTCTGGTCGGCCAGCATCTCCGCGATGTCCTCGGGGAGTTCGATGCCCAGGGCCCGTACGGCGGCCTGGCTCACCCGCCGGAAGCGGGCGGCCTCGCGGTCGCAGAAGATACCGCCCCAGCTGAAGCGCTCGGGGGCCTCCCGGACGGCGATGGTCTCGGGGAAGAGCACCGCGGAGTTGGTGTCGTAGCCGGCCGTGAAGTCCTCGAAGGCGATGCCGATGTAGAGCGGGTTGTCGTAGCGGGTGCGCTCCAGCTCGGCCAGCCAGTCCGGCCAGACCATGCGCAGCACGACGGCTTCCAGATTGCGGTTGGGGTTGCCGTTCTGTGTGTACATGGGGAAGACGACCAGGTGCTGGAGGCCGTCGGTCCGCCCCTGGGCGGGCTGGAAGGCCAGCAGCGAGTCCAGGAAGTCGGGCACCCCGAAACCGCCGTCGGCCCAGCGGCGCAGATCGGCGACCAGCGCACGGTGGTACTCGGCGTTGTGCGGGAGCAGCGGGGCCAGCTCCTCGATCGCTTTGATCACCCGATCGGCGGCGGCCGCGGCGGTGGCGCGGGAGGGTGCGCCCTCCGCGTCGAAGTCGATCGAACCGTCCTTGGACTGCCAGGGGCGAATCGTTTCGACAGCATCCTTCAGAGTCGGCCACGCGGGGTGCTCAACAACACGCTCCGCAGGCAGAACACCACCGTCCGCTATGGCGGACGAAAGGATTTCCGTCATGACCTCTCCTTCGCCGAAGAAACTATCGTGATGCCACCGTATCTGTGGACGGTTCTTTCGCTCAAGGGGCGTTACGGGAAATTGTCCTGCCCTACACCCGCAGTACCGCTGTTTTTCCTGCCCCATCCGGGCCGAGCCATGCCCCGGCCGTGCTTCAGCCATCCCGACACGATCGGCCGTTAGGCTGTGCGCCCGTCCGGGCAGGCTGCCGTTCGACCACCCGGTCACCGGCCGACAGAAGAGCGAGACAGCGTTGACTTTTCTCACCATCGGACACCGCGGAGTGATGGGCGTCGAGCCGGAGAACACCCTGCGCTCGTTCGTCCGCGCCGAGCACGAGGGTCTGGACGTCATCGAGCTGGACCTGCACCTCAGCAAGGACGGCGCGCTCGTGGTGATGCACGACGCCGACGTGGACCGGACGACCGACGGCACGGGGCCGATCAGCGACCGCACCCTCGCCGAGCTGCGCGAGCTGGACGCCGGGGACGGCGAGCGGATCCCGGTCTTCGAGGAGGTCGTGGACGCCGTACGGGCACCGCTCCAGGCCGAGATCAAGGACGTGGCGGCCGCGCGGGCGCTGGCGGAGGTCATGGCCCGGCGCGATCTGCTGGACCGGGTGGATGTGATCTCCTTCCACGACGAGGCCCTCGCCGAGTTCCGCTCCCTGCTGCCGGAGGTGCGCACCGCGCTGGTCGCCAGCCGCTACGGCCTGGACGTGATCGACCGGGCACGGGCGGTGGGCGCCGGGATGCTGGTGCTCAACATCCGCAGGCTGACCCTGGAGCTGGTGGAGCGGGCCCACGCCGCCGACCTCAGGGTCATCGGCTGGACGGTGAACACCCCCGACCATCTGAAACTGGCCCGCGGCCTCGGTCTCGACGGCGGCACCACCGACTTCCCCGAGATCCGGCGGGCGGCGCGCTACACGGCGTAAGCGCACGCTGACGGCGACCCGGCGGCGCCCCCGCGGCGGGAAAGGCGCCGTGCCCCTCCGGAACCGCCGGTCGGGGTGCGTAGGGTCGCGGACATGGTGCACGTACTGAGCAGCCGCACACTGCTGCGGCCGACGGACCCCGAGCGCTCCCGGGCGTTCTACGGCGAGGCACTCGGGCTCGCGGTCTACCGCGAGTTCGGGACCGGCCCCGAGCGCGGCACGGTCTACTTCCTGGGCGGCGGCTACCTCGAGCTCTCCGGCCGCTCGGACACCCCGCCCGCGCCGGGCCTCCAGCTGTGGCTCCAGGTCGCGGACGCGGCGGCGGCGTACAAGGAGCTGGCCGCGCGAGGCGTGGAGGTGCTGCGCCCGCCGCAACAGGAGCCCTGGGGGCTGGTCGAGATGTGGATCGCGGACCCGGACGGACTCAAAATCGTTATCGTCGAGGTACCGGAAGATCATCCGATTCGCTACCGACCGGGGATCTAACAGCGTGCAGACATGACGAAGCCCCGCCCGGCACCACGGGGGAGCGCACGGACGGGGCCGCTATCGGGTTGTTGACCGACCTACGGAACCACGCCTTTCCCTCCGCACCGATTGCACGTGACGGCGTAGGCAATCCCCTTGTGCTCGACGACCACCGCCGTCATCCGTGGTCCTCGCTTCCGCGTACAGCCGTACGCGTTGGCGGGCCGCGGGATCGGACCCGGCATTCTCGGGCCCGCGTCGATGACCGCCTGTTGCGTTCGTGCATGTCCGCCATGGACCGCACGGCCCGATCCAGGCGCCACCAAAGGATCATGTCGAATCGCGATGGTTCGGCCAGCCACGTGCTCAGCTCTGGCCGATCGAAGGCGTCGTCTTGGAGGCGGATACGTCGAGGTCTTCCGCCTCGCCGACGATGCGGGCTCCAAGCGCCTGCGCTGACTGCTGGTTGGCGCTCCGCTGACGTGTCGGCGACGTCGTTTCCACTGTTCGAACGCTGAGGCGAATCGCCGACAGGGCCTCAAGCCGCTCGGTACCGAGTAGGACGGTCATGCCGTCAGTGTGCCCTGATAACAACATCCTCGTGGTCTGGACCCGGACGGCGTGCGGATCGCGGTCGTGGAGGTCCCGGAGGACCATCCGCTGCGCTACCGACCCTGACCCGCGGCACGGTACGGCTAGGGGTACGGGTCAGCCGGGCTGGCTGCTGTCCTTCATCTCACCCCAGCCGTGCCAGCGGTCGATCCCGATCCAGGCGCTGAACCGGGCCCGGTCCCGCTGCGGGTAGTCCTGGCCGATGTAGTGCCGGGCCAGCCGGTCGATATCGGCCAGGTCCTTGTCCTCCCGCAGCTCGACGACGCGGCCGATGACGCTGAGGTGGGTGTACCAGCTGCTCTCGTCCAGCACGGTGAGCGTGACCCGGGGGTCGTCGCGGATGTGCTGGAGCCGCTTGCGCCCCTCGTCCATGTTGACCAGGATCCGGCCGTCGTCCCACAGGTACCAGGTGGCCGTGGACACCGGCTGACCGTCGGGCCGCAGCGTGGTGACGACGGCCGGGTTGGCCTTCTTCAGCAGGGCGACGGCGGCCTCGGGAAGCGGGGCATTCGACACGGTCTCTCCTCTTCGGTGATCCATGGGCTGCGTGTTCACCGTGCCACACCCCGGCACCGCCCCACCGCCGTTCCGGCGCCGCCGGAACTCCTCGAGCCATCCGCGCACCTGCCCGTCGTCATGGAGCCACCCGCCGTCCGGCCCCGCGGGCAGGTCCACTCCGTGCAGCAGCTCCAGCGCCCAGCGGCTCAGCCCGTCCAGGGCGAGCGTGTCATCGGTGAGCCGGCGGGCGGCCCACCGATCGGCGCCGTCCCGGCTCGCCCGCCCCTCGACCAGGGCGGTCAGGCGCGCTTCGATCTCGTCGTGCTCCGCACGGCTCACGCGGCGGCTCCTCTCCGTCCGCCGGACCGTACCGCGCGCACGGACAGTCGTTGCGCTCCCCCACTGCCCCTGTGCGCTCCCGTAGCCGGGAGCGGGGCGGGGAATCCTGCCGGTACAGATCCGTCCCGGGAGGTGTGCCGTGCACGGACCTCCGCTTGTCGGCTGGCTGCTGGTGGTGCTGTGCGCGGCCAGCGGTGCGTACTGCCTGGTGCGGATGCGGGGCGAACCGCCGGGCGCGGGGCGGCGGGGCGCGGGGGCCGAGGCGCTGATGGGGTGGGGGACGGCGGTGATGGCGGTGCCGTCCGCCGTGCTGGATCCGCGGCCCTGGGGACCGCCCGCCTTCGCGGTGGTCTTCGGTGTCGCGGCGGTACGGGCCCTGCTGCTCCCGGTGCGCGGGGGCGCGGGGTGGTCCGGGCACCATCTGCACCACGCCATAGGAGCGTTGGCCATGGTCTATATGGCGCTCGTGATGACAGCGGGCACCACGGGCGGTCATGAACACGCCGGTGCCATGACCCGGGAACGGATGGCGGCGGGCGTACCGCTCCTCACCGGGGCGCTGCTCGCCTACTTCGCCGTCTATGTGGTGCGCTGCGGGCTGCGGCTGGTGCCGCTCACGGACGGCGGGGCGGACCGCGGCGCGGACCGCGGCGCGCGCCCCGTCTCCTGGTCGCGGCGGCCCGAGCTGTGGCATGCGTGTCGGCTGTCGATGGCGATCGGGATGTTCGCGATGCTCCTGGCGCTCTAGAGAACCGCGCACGGCGGGCGCACCGTGGTATACGTCACTTCGCCTTCGGGACCGTACCCCGGTTCGACGCCGCGCCCATAGGGTGACGGCCATGATGGTCCCGCTCGTACTGATGGGCCTGGGCGCACTGGCGGCGGCAATGGCGCCACGCCTGATGTCCCGCTCCGACTGGGTCGACCGCGAACCCGTGCTCGCCCTCTGGGTGTGGCAGTGCGTCGTCGTCGCCGTGCTGCTGTGCTGTGCGCTCACCATGGCGCTCACCGCCGCGGCCGCCTCGGAGGCCGTACGCAGGAACGTCTTCGCGGGCGCGCCGCACGGTGTGGTGGAGGCGTACGCGCTCACCGGCTACGGGCCGTGGGCCGCGCCGGTGGCCCTCGCCCTCGCTTCCGGGGCCGTGTGGAGCGCGGTGATGCTGACCCGCGAGATCTGCCACGCCCGCGCCTGGCGCAAGCGGCACCGGGCCGAACTCCTCGTGCGTTCCCCGGTGTTGCCCGGTGAGGAGCCCGCCGGGGACCGTCTTGTCGTCCTGGAGGGCGACAAGCCCGACGCGTGGCTGCTGCCGGGCGTCACGCCCCAACTGGTCATCACCACCGCGGCGCTGCGCCGTCTCAAGGGCCGTCGGCTCGACGCCGTCATCGCCCATGAGCAGGGTCACGCGCGCGCCCGGCACCACTGGCTGCTGCACTGCTCGGGCGCGCTGGCCGGCGGCTTCCCGCAGGTGCCGGTCTTCGCGGCGTTCCGTGACGAGGTGCACCGGCTGGTGGAGCTGGCCGCCGACGACTCCGCCTCGCGCCGCTTCGGCCGGACCACCACGGCGCTGGCGCTGGTCGAACTCAACGAGGACAGCGGGGTGTTCGGCCCCTGTCCCAGCGGTCTCGCCCAGGTGCCGCAGCGGGTGGACCGGCTGCTGGCCCCCGCTTCGCGCCTCCCGGTGGGGCGCCGCTGGCGGCTGACGGCCGCGGCGCTGCTCGTACCGGTCGTTCCTCTGCTGGTGACGCTGGTACCGGCGCTGCGGGTGCTGGGCTGAGGCTGCTGGACTGAGCCTGCTGGGCTCAGCCGCTGGGCCGGGGCCCCGCCCCACCGCGCTCTCGCCGTACGCGGGCTCCACCGCGCGCTCGCCGCCCGTCCCACCCTCCTGGCACCCGGCCCCGCCCGTCAGCGATCATCGAGTGCATGCAGCCGCCGCCGATCCGCCACCCCGCCCGCACCTCGGCCGTGCTCTTCGCGTTCTTCCTCCTCGTGCTCGCGCTGGTGGCCGCCTCATGGGCTCCGCTGGACCGCGCCGACCGGGACATCGCGGTGTCCCTCCACCACTCCGCCGTGACGCACCACGACTCGACCGAGACCGCCCGGGTGCTGTCGGACTGGGTCTGGGACCCCTGGGCGATGCGTGCGCTGCTGGCGGTGGTGGTGGGGTGGCTGCTGTGGCGTCGCGAGTGGCTGACGGCCGGATGGGTCGCGGCCACGGCGGCCCTGGGCACGCTGCTCCAGCAGGTGATCAAGGCAGCGGTCGGCCGTGAGCGTCCGCACTGGCCCGATCCGGTGGACTCGGCGCACTACGCCGCCTTCCCGTCCGGCCACGCGCTCACCGCGACCGTCGCCTGCGGGCTGGTGCTCTGGGTGATGGCGCTGCACGGCGCGCGGGCCCGGTGGCGGTGGCCGGTGGCGGTGGCCGGTGCGGTGTCGGTGATCGGTGTGGGCCTCACCCGGCTGTACCTCGGGGTGCACTGGCCCAGCGATGTGCTGGGCGGCTGGCTGCTGGGGGCCGCACTGGTGTACGCCGCCGTCGCCGTGTATCCGTACGCGGCGTCCCGCGACGGCGAGCGCACCCCGTCCGACGAGGGGAACGTGCGGTCCTGAGCGGTCCGTCCCGCGCCGGCCCGCGCGAAGGGGCCGGGGAGACCGGAGGCCGGTTTCCTCCCCGCCGTATTCTTGACTGGCCCTCGCACCGGGGGCACCGGATCCACCCGCCGTCACGGCGGACGACGAGAGGCGAGCGCACTTCATGCATGGCACGCACCCCCGCGTACCGCGGGGACATGAGCGCGCGGGCGTCGCCGTATGACCACCCTCGGCGGCCCGGCGGGCGTCGCGCGCTCCGAACGGGCGGGGGACTTCTGGCGGGTCTCGCCGCCCGGCGATGTGCTGCGGCTGCCGGCCGTCACCGGCACCGACGGGTATCCGCCGCAGTGCCCGGACCTGGCATCCGCCCAGGCCGCGATCGGCGGCGGCTGACCGGGTCCGCACCCCAGGCCGCACGGCGGCGCCACGAATCCGCCGCACCACGGGAACCATGTCGCCGTACGCCCGACGGCCACGGGGAACATGTTGTACGAGCAAGGGTTGTACGAGCAGGGCAGGGAGGCACCATGCTGACGCTGCGATCCGACGGGGCATCCCTTGCCGATGCCCGGGATCTCGTCGGCGCGTTCCTCGCCGAACACTGCCCGGGCGTGGACGCGGCGGCGGTGAAGACCGTGATAAGTGAGCTGATCACCAACGCGATCCGGCACACCTCCGGTTCCTGGTCGCTGACGGCGGCACTGGCCGACGGCGTCTTCAGCGTCGATGTCCACGACAGCAGCAGCAGTCCGCCCGTGCCGCGTCCCGGTGTGCCGGACGGCACGGGCGGCTGGGGGATGCACATCATCAGCCGGCTGGCCCGGCAGATGGAGGTCACGCTCACCGCCCAGGGCAAGATCGTCACCGTCCAGTGGCCCGCCACCGGCGACATCCGCTGAGCGGGTCAGCCGCCGCCCACCGGCACAGGAGGGTCGTTGTCGAGGACCTCCTCCCCCCCGCGGCCACCGGCGCCCTCGCCCGCCACCCCGGGCTGCGCCATCTGCGTCTGGACCTGGCGGAGTTGGCCATGTGCGACTCGATGGGCTGACGGGGCTGCTCCGGATCCGCCGCCTCACCGGCGGCGCCGCGCACGGCCGGCGGCTCGGTGGTCCGCCCGGCGCCGATCGGCGGCGCACCCTGGCGGCGCCCGTCTCCGCCTCGACCGCCGCCCGGCCGCACTCGACCGGCTGCTGGACCTCACCGGAACCCTGGACCGTCTCCTCGCACCCCCACGGACGCGGACCGCCCGACTCCGGACCGGGTCGGCGCCGCGGACGGCCCGGAGTGGCGGACGGCCCGGAGTGGCGTTCCGCAACTCCGTTCCCCCATGGCATGGTTGATCAAGGAGCGGCGGCTGCCGCTCGTGGTCCCGCTGGGCGATGACGGTGAAGGGTGAGGCGTGTGGTGGAACGGCTGAGCACCGTCGGGCGGGGCGGGCCGCTGGGCGGTGTGCTGTTCGACTTCTCCGGGACGCTGTTCCGGATCGAGTCCGCCGAGTCCTGGCTGCGGGCGGCCCTGGAGATGACCGGGACGGCCGTGCCGGAGGAGGAGCTGGCGGGGTACGCGCGCGGTCTGGAGGAGGCCGGGGCGCTGCCGGGTGGTGCGCCGCCGGTCGCGGTGCCGCCGGATCTGGCGGAGCTGTGGAGCGCCCGGGACCGTACCGCCGAGTCGCACCGGGCCGCGTACACGGGACTGGCGCGCCAGGTGCCGCTCCCCCGCCCGGAGTTGTACGACGCCCTCTACGCACGCCACCGGGAGCCCGCCGCCTGGCGGCCGTACCCCGACGCCGCGGGGGTCCTCGCCGAGCTGCGGCGGCGCGGCGTACGGATCGGAGTGGTCAGCAACATCGGCTGGGACCTGCGCCCGGTCTTCCGGGCCCATGGTCTGGATCCGCTGGTGGACGCGTATGCGCTCTCCTACGAGCACGGGGTGCAGAAGCCCGACCCGCGCTTGTTCCGGGTCGCCTGCGACGCGCTGTCCCTGGCGCCGCACGAGGCTCTGATGGTGGGTGACGACCGGCGCGCGGACGGTGGTGCGGCGGCTGTGGGGTGCCGGGTGCACCTGGTCGAACATCTGCCGGTGGACCGGCGCCCGGACGCTCTGCGGGCGGTCCTGGAGCTGCTTCCGGACCGTTCCGGACCCCGTTGACCAGCACATCGTGCCGTGGTACGAACCCGCCGGCTCGGACGATCCCCCGCGTCGCCCGAACCGGCGGAGACAACAAGCCATCCTTTGGTGATCACCGGATAGCCGGATACCGCTCTGAGTATATTGGCTCGGAGCCAGCCAACGCAGGAGTAAGCATGTCCCCCCGCAGTGCATCGGTCAATGAGGAGCTGCGCCGCCGTTCCCAGGCCCGTCTGCTGGAGGCGACGGTCGAACTGGTCGGCGAGCGCGGGTACGAGGCGACGACGCTCGGCGATATCGCCGACCGGGCCGGGGCGGCCCGGGGGCTGGTGTCGTACTACTTCCCGGGCAAGCGACAGCTCTTCCAGACCGCCGTGCACCGGCTGATGCACACCGAGCTGGCCAGGGCGCTGGAGCGGGAGCCGGTCCCGGAGGGCGAGGGGTCCGGCCGGGAGCTGCTGGCACGGGCGATCGACACGATCCTGGGGCTGGCCCGGGACCGGCCGCGGCTGATGCGGACACATATGGCGGGGATCCTCGCGGCCGAAGGGTTCATCCAGTGCCCCGAACAGCAGCGGCTGGCCGAGCTGTTGCGCGAGACGGTGGTCCGCTACGGCTCCGCGGACCCCGACGGCGACTACCGGCTGCTGCGGGCGCTGCTGATGGGCGCGGTGGTGGCGGTGCTGCTGCCGGGGGCGCCGATGGCTCCGGAGCGGCTGCGGGCGGAGCTGTTCCACCGCTACGGACTGGACTGGGAGCTCGGTGACCCGCCGGGCGAGGAGCCGCCCGGCGGGTCCGTCTGACATCCGGCAGGGGCCGTCAGCGGTAGTCGGGCTGGGTCTGCACATTGAGCTCGGGCAGCCGGACCTTCCGGGCGCTGTCGGTGCGCTTGTCGTCGATCTTCAGCACATCGAGACCCTTGGCTATGTCGTTGGAGTAGATGTAGCCGTTGTAGTAGTACGCGGACCAGGCGCCGCCGCCGACGAGGGTGTCGGCCGAGAGCGGGCCGCGCTCGAAGTAGCCGATCTCCTGGGGACGGCTGGAGTCGGTGAAGTCCCAGACGGACACACCGCCCTGGTACCACGCCTGCACCATGATGTCGCGGCCCTTGGCCGGGATCAGCGAACCGTTGTGGGCGACGCAGTTCTCGGTGTCGGCCTGATGGCGCGGGATCTTGTAGTAGCCGCGGAAGACCAGCTTGCGCTTGTCGCCCTTGCCGGTGATGTCGTAGATGCCGTCGGCACCGCGGTCGGGCCCGATCCGGTCGTTGCAGGTGGCGGCACCGCCGCCGCCCAGCTCATCGGTGAACACGACCTTGGTGCCGCGTTCGTTGAAGGTCGCCGAGTGCCAGAAGGCGAAGTTGACGTTGTCCTCGACCCGGTCGATCACCCGGGGCTTCGCGGGGTCGGCGATGTCGAGGAGGATGCCGTCGCCCATGCACGCGCCCGCCGCCAGCTCCAGGTCGGGGAAGGTGGTGAGGTCATGGCAGCCGGTGGTCTGGGAGACACCGGGGTTGGTGGGGCCGCCGGGGTTGCCGCCGTCCGGGAAGAGCACGGGGAAGTCCACCACCGCGGCCTTCTCGGGGGCCCGGCGCGGCACCTTGATCACGGAGATGCCGTCGTGCGGGGGCCGGCAGTCCGGGAAGGTCTCGCTGGGCGCGTAGGAGGAGACGTAGATGTAGACGTCCCTGCGCTCGGGCACCAGGGTGTGGGTGTGCGAACCGCAGGAGGTCTCGACCGCGGCGACGTACTTGGGGTTCCGCTTGTCGCTGATGTCGAAGACCTTCATCCCCTCCCACGAGGACTTCTCGGTCGCGGGCTGGGTGGTGCTGGTGCAGGAGTTGTCGTTGCGCGAGGAGTCGGTCGACAGGAAGAGCAGATCGCCGGAGACCGAGACGTCGTTCTGCGCACCGGGGCAGAGCACCTGACTGACGATCTTCGGGGTCTTCGGCCGGCTGATGTCGTAGATGACAAAGCCGTCGTAGTTGCCCGCGAAGGCATAGTGGCCCTGGAAGGCCAGGTCGGAGTTGGTTCCCTTGAGGTCCTGCTTGGGGATGTTGGTGAGGTGGCTGATGTTGTCGCTGTGGACGATCTCGTCCACCCCGGGGATCTCGCCGTTCTCGATGGCGGCCCGGGTGTCGGCCGCCTGACCCTTCGTCACCCGCTCGCTGCGCGGGGCGTCACCGGGGTCGGGGGTCGCGGCCGCCGGTCCGGCCACCAGCAACGAGGCCACCAGGCCGATGGCTGCGAAGGCCGCTCCGAGGTATCTGCGCCGATGCGGGGATCTGTCCCACGGCTTCACTGCGTCCTCCCATGTCCTCTTTCTCCGTTCGGGGTTGAACGGTTCGCGGACGAGGGCAGTATCGCGCTTTCCATGTACACCACAACAGGGAGCAACATAATCGTCAGAAAGAATTCCCACCGCCCCGGGAGGCAACGTGTCGCACCGCCGTACGTCGCTCCGTACCGCGTCCCTCACGATCGCGGCGGCCACCGCCGCCCTGGCGCTCGCCCTCGCGGGGTGTGATGGACAGGGCGGGGAGCGGGCCGACACGGGCAAGGGGAAGGGCGGCGGTCCGGCGGTCATCGCACCGGGCGCCCCCGGTGGGTCGGCCCGGACCCTGTCGGCCGACGAGGCGGCGAAGGCGGGCGACGACGACTCCCCCAACTCCGCGGACCGGGCCTACGTCCGCATGATGATCCAGCACCACCGGCAAGCCCTGGTGATGACCGGCCTGGCGCCCGACCGGGCCGGATCGGGCAGGCTCAGACGGTTCGCGGAACGCATCGCCGCCGCCCAGCGGCCGGAGATCGACGCGATGAAGGGCTGGCTCACCACCCATGGCGGCGGCCGGGCGGACGGACACGAAGGGCATGGCGCGATGCCCGGGATGGCCACCCCGGAGCAGCTGGACGCGCTGCGCGCCGCCAAAGGCGCCGACTTCGACCGGCTCTTCCTCAAGCTGATGATCGCCCATCACCGGGGCGCGGTGGCCATGGCCACGGATGTGCTCGCCAAGGGCAACAACGTCCGGGTGGAGGAGATGGCGGGCGATGTCATCGCCCAGCAGAGCAGCGAGATCCGGCGGATGCGGCGGCTGGCGTAGGCCGTGTCCTCGCGGGTCCGGGCGGGACTTCGCGGACACGCCCCAGGGGCGCCGCGCCGTGCGCGCCACGGCCGGGGCCGTCTCACCGGCCGTCAGCGCGGGGCGCCGCCCGGCGGCGCCCCGTCACCCGTGCCGGTCATTGCGGCGCACGGGTACCTCCCACCGGGACCCTCCCGGTGGGATGCTGGAGACATCCTCCGGAAGGAGCTCCTCCGTGCTGCGTGTCGCGGTCGTCGGATCCGGGCCGAGCGGGGTGTACACGGCCCAGGCGCTGGTTCAGCAGCAGACCGTCCCCGAGGTGACGGTCGATGTGCTGGACCGGCTGCCGTGCCCGTACGGACTGGTGCGCTACGGCGTCGCCCCGGACCACGAGAAGATCAAGTCGCTCCAGCACACCCTGCGCGCGGTGCTGGAGCACCCCCGGGTGCGCTTCCTGGGCCATGTGCCGGTGGGGCCGCCGCCGCTGACGCCCGAGCGGCTGCTCGGGCTCTACCACGCGGTGGTCTACTGCGTCGGGGCGGCGACCGACCGGCGGCTCGGCGTCCCCGGTGAGGAGCTGCCGGGCAGCGCCTCCGCCACCGAGTTCGTCTCCTGGTACAGCGCCCATCCGGACGCCCCCGGTGACGCCTTCGGCCCCGGCGACGCCTTCGCGCTCGGCGCCCGCTCCGCCGTGGTGATCGGGGTCGGCAATGTGGCGGTGGACGTGGCGCGGATCCTGGCCCGCGGAGCGGAGGAGCTGCGCCCCACCGATGTGCCGCACGCCGCGCTCGGAGCGCTCGCCGACAGCCGGGTGACCGATGTCCACATGGTCGGCAGGCGCGGCCCCTCCCAGGCGAAGTTCACCACCAAGGAACTGCGCGAGCTGGGCGCGCTGTCCGGCGCCGAGGTGCTCGTGCGCCCCGAGGAACTGGCGCTCGACCCCGCGTACGGCGACCCGTCCGGGCTGCCGGGGCAGGGTCGGCGCAATATCGAGGTGCTGCGCGCATGGGCGGAGCGGGAGCCGCTGGGCCGGCCGCGGCGGATCCATCTGCGCTTCTTCCTGCGCCCGGTGGAGCTGCTGGGCGAACACGCGGTGCACGCCGTGCGCTTCGAGCGGACCGCCCCGGACGACGGCGGCGGGGTCACGGGCACCGGGGTGTTCGAGGAGATCGAGGCGCAGTTGGTGCTGCGGTCGGTGGGCTACCGCGGAGTGGCGCTGCCGGGACTGCCGTTCGACGCCGACCGGGGCACGGTGCCCAACGCGGCGGGGCGGGTGCTGCGCGGCGGGGCGTCCTCGTCCGGTGAGTACGTGGCGGGGTGGATCAAACGCGGGCCGACCGGGGTGATCGGCACCAACCGCCCCTGCGCCAAGGAGACCGTGGCCTCGCTGCTGGCCGACGCGGAGGCACTGGCGGCCCGCCCGGTGGCCGGGGATCCGCTGCGGGAGCTGCGCGCGGCCGGGCTGGAGCCGGTGCAGTGGCCGGGGTGGCTGCGGATCGAGGCGGCGGAGGCGGCGCTCGGGGAGACGCTGGGGCGCCCGACGGTGAAGATCCCGGACTGGACGGGACTGCTCGGCGCGGCACACGGACGGGACTGAGCACCGCCGCGGATCCGGCCCCGGCGACGAGCCCGAGCAGCGCCGCCGATACGGCCCCGGCGACGAGCCCGAGCACCGCCGCGGGCCGTGCCCCGGGCGCCGTGGATCCGGTCCCGGCTGCCACGGATCCGTTCGCAGGGGTTGACACACGTCGGCAACGGCCCTGAAATCAACAGACTGTTGAATCCCTCTGCGTCGAGTCCGCCGCCCCCGCCGCGGGACCGGAGTTCCCGGCCCTCCCCCTCCCCCGCCGTACCGCGCAAGGAGCAGCCATGACATCCGTACGTCCCGTACGCCATCCCGTGGACGAGATACCACCGCCCGGCAGGCTCACGGCCCTGGGCCTCCAGCATGTGCTGGCCATGTACGCGGGGGCGGTGGCCGTGCCCCTGATCGTCGGCGGCGCGATGAAGCTCTCCCCCGCCGATCTGGCCTATCTCATCAACGCCGATCTGCTGCTGTGCGGGATCGCGACCGTGCTCCAGTGCGTCGGGCTGTGGCGGTTCGGCGTCCGGCTGCCGATCATGCAGGGCTGCACCTTCGCCGCGGTCACCCCGATGGTGCTCATCGGCACCGAGGGCGGCGGACTGACCGCGATCTACGGCTCGGTGATCGTGTCCGGGCTGGCGATGATGCTGCTGGCGCCGGTCTTCGGGCGGCTGCTGAGGTTCTTCCCCCCGCTGGTGACCGGTACGGTGATCCTGGTCATCGGCCTGTCGCTGCTGCCGGTCGCGGGCAACTGGGCGGCGGGCGGCCAGGGCGCAGCGGACTTCGGGGCGCCGAGGAACATCGGTCTCGCCGCGGCGGTACTGGTCCTCGTGATCGCCGTGCAGCGCTTCGGCCCCGGTTTCCTCGGCCGGGTCGCGGTGCTGGTCGGCATCCTGGGCGGGACCGCGGCCGCCGTACCGCTGGGGTTCACCGACTTCTCCGGGGTGGGCGACTCCGAGTGGGTGGGGGTCTCCACCCCGTTCCACTTCGGTGCGCCGACGTTCGAGGCGGCGGCCGTGGTGTCGATGCTGATCGTGGCCCTGGTGACGATGACCGAGACAACGGGTGACTTCATCGCGGTGGGCGAGATGACCGACCGTGCGGTGGACGGCCGGCGGCTGGCGGACGGACTGCGTGCGGACGGTGCGGCCACCGTGCTCGGCGGTGTCTTCAACACCTTCCCGTACACCGCCTTCGCGCAGAACGTGGGCCTGGTGGGGATGACCCGGGTGCGCAGCCGGTGGGTGGTGGCGGCCGCAGGCGGGATGCTGGTGGTACTCGGACTCGCGCCGAAGCTGGGCGCGGTCGTGGCGGCGGTCCCGGCCCCGGTGCTGGGCGGGGCCGGTCTGGTGATGTTCGGTACGGTCGCCGCGAGCGGGCTGCGAACGCTGGCCGGGGTCGGCTTCCGGGACAACCACAACCTCACGGTGGTGGCGGTGTCGGTCGGGGTCGGACTGCTGCCGGTGGGGGTGCCGGGGATCTACCGGGAGTTCCCGGACTGGTTCCAGACGGTGATGGACAGCGGGATCAGCGCGGGTTGTGTGACGGCCATCGCGCTCAATCTGCTCTTCAACCATCTGCCGGGCGGGCGGACCCCGGCCACGGGCCCTGCTCCGGCCGCCGACTCAGCCCCGGTCGCCGCCGACGCGCCCGTCCTGGAGGGCGGCGGCGCCCAGCACACTGTCGAGCAGACCGGGGAACAGCGCGTCTAGGTCCTCGCGGCGCAGGGCGTTCATCTTGGCGGTGCCCCGGTAGATCTGGTGGATCACCCCGGCTTCGCGCAGCACCCGGCAGTGGTGGGTGGTGGTGGATTTGCTGACGGGCAGGTCGAGGACCGAACAGGACACCTCGACCGGCTCCTCCGCCAGCGTCCGCACCACCCGCATCCGCGTCGGGTCGGCCAGCGCGTGCAGCACGTCCTCGAGACGGATCTCCTCACGCCGCGGGTGCTCCAGCGAGCGGCCGGTCACCTGGGCCTGGGGCGTGGTCTGCGTCTGCACGGCTTCTCCTCGTCACCTGGGGTATTCCACCCAGGGTACGAGACCCATCGTAGTTTGACACTCTTCGTACTACGATGGGTTCCGGCGTGTTCGTCGGGATACGTCCGGTGACGGCCGCACCGGGCGGGTGAACGGGGGCGGGGGCTCACTCCCGCGAGGCGTCCCGTGCCATCTCCAGGAGCAGCAGCCCCAACCGGTTGCCCAGGGGGCCCAGTTCGGTGCGGTAGTGCAGCAGGGTCCCGTTCTCCCGGGCCAGTTCGGACCGCGGTACGCCCCTGGCCCCGCGCAGCTTGCCGAGCTGCCGCGCCGCCGCGCTGCGCTGCTGGACCAGTGCCGCGATGGCGCGGTCCAGGTCGTCGACGACGGCCTGCTGTTCCTCCAGCTCGGAGGCGTCGGTGTGGTTCATGCGAACGGGTCCAGTACTTCATGGGCCTGGGCGAGCACATCCCGCATCGGCACCGCGGACACATCCTCGGTGCCGACGGGTTCGGTCCGGATGACGATCGACTCGGCCAGCTCCCGGCTCCGGCGGACGGCCTCCTCCCGGGTCGCCGCGTGCACCAGCACATAGCCGCGCCGGTCGTCCGACCACTGCTCCGGCCGGACCGTGTCCCCGACCTCCAGGTACACCTTCAGCTCGGCCACGCCGCGGGCCGCGCGCACCGCGTCGACCCCGCTCACCTCGGTGACCCGCCCCGGCGCCACCCGGAGGAAGCGGATGGCGGCCGCGCCCCTCGGCTCGGGGGGCGGCACGGTGAAGTCCCCACGGGCCTCGCGCTGGAAGGGCAGGTCCTCCAGATCGACACCGGTGGCCAGCTCGACCAGCTTGCTGATCCGGTCACCGCCGCAGCGGCTGTGCGACTCCACCACCCGCGGTCCGCTCTCCGTCAGCATGATCTCGGTATGGGCCACCCCGTCCACCAGGCCCACCGCGTCCAGCACCTCCCGGGTGAACGCGGCGACCGCCTCGGCGTCCGGCGCGGGCAGCGCGGCCGGGATGACATGGCCCCGCTCGATCACCCCGCCGTCGGTCTCCTTGCCGGTGATCGCGAGCACGGTGTGCCGACCGTCCAGGGTGAAGGTCTCGACGCTGATCTCCTCGCCCTCGAGCAGCTCCTCGACCATGAAGTCACCATGCCCGTAGGTCTCGATCCACTCCCATACCTCGTCCACCTCACCGGGAGAGCGCACGGTGCGGACGCCCAGGCTCCCGGAACCCATGACGGGCTTCACCACCGCGCCGCCGTGTGCGGCGGCGAACGCGCGCAGTTCCTCGCGGGTGGTTCTGCGGGCGGCCGGGACGGGGCCGATGCCCTTGGCATTGAGCAGTTCCCGCAGCGCCATCTTGTCGTGCAGGGTGGCCGTGACCTCGGCGCCGTTTCCGGGGAGGCCGAGGACGGTGTTCAGATGCCCGGCGATCACCTGGCCGATCTCGCTCTGGGTGATGATCCGGGAGAACGGGTCATGGGTGTGGAGCGTCCGGGTCAGCTCGGTCACCAGTCCGATGTCCTGGTAGTCGAAGAGATGGACCCGCTCGCAGTACTCCATGATGTCCGGGTCGAAAACCCCGGGCTTCTCGTAGTTGGTGATCCGCAGTCCCGAAGCGGCCGCCTTCTGGAGAATGCGGGGAATTCCGCCGAGGACAAGGATGTGAGGCATTGCCATGTCTACCCCAAAGACAGTTGTCAACGATGGGCTTCGGCCCGGCTCTTGATCCCTGGAGCCGGTGCCGATCTGAACCGCAAGAAACCAGTGAGATAGAGGACGCATGCCGCGGCGACCGCTGCCGTGGGCATCCATCCACCGAAAGTGCCGCCCCGATGCTCCGCCACATATCCGCACAGGGCGCTGCCGGCGGCCACTCCGACATTGGCGCTGGAACCGGCCCAGGTGAACACTTCCTGGAGCCGGTCCTCCGTTCCGCGGACACGGCCCAGCATGGTGAATTCCTCGATACCGATGGCCGCCATGGGAATGCCCGCGAGGAACAGCGCCCCCGCCAGCGCCCAGGGACCGGACTGCGAGGACACCAGCGCGAACAGGGCCAGCCAGGCGGCCAGCAGCAGCCCGAGGCGGCGCCCGGGAATCTTCTCCGCGGGCAGCAGTCCGTACAGCGCACCGCCCAGCACACTGCCCAGAGCGGGCGCCAGCAGGACGTACCCCGCGGACTCCGCGGCGCCCGACTCGTCGAGCACCGACACCACGGCCACATCCATCGCGCCCGCCACCGCGGCGGTGGTCGCGGCGACGCACAGCAGCCAGACCACCGGTGGCGACAGCGTCCGCGCCGCCCGGCCGCGTACGGCCGCGCCGGACGCGCCCAGATGGCGGCGGACGAGCCGGGTCGAGGCGAACCCCACACCGCCCACCACCACACAGCCGTCCGCGACCACCAGACCCAGCCGCGGGTCGAGCGCGGCCAGGGCGCCGGTCGCGGGCGGGGCGGCGATGAAGAGGAGTTCGGTGACCACGGACTCGAAGGAGTTGGCCGGGACGTGGAGCCGTTCCGGCAGCTCCGTCTTCGGCCACAGCGCCCGCATGGCCGCGCCGATGGGGGGCGTGGTGAAGCCGAGGACGCACGCGCCGGTGAGGAAGCCCGGTACGGAGCGGGCCTCGGCCCCGGACAGCGCCAGCGCCGTCCCGGCCACCCCGGCGGTCGCCCCCACCGCGTAGACCGGGGAGGTGCCGAACCGCGAGCTGAGCCGCCCGGCGACGGGGCTGCCGAGCGCCACTCCGACGGTCAGCCCGCTGGCGCCCAGTCCGCCCACCCCGATGCCCAGCCGCGCCGTGCCCAGGAAGAGCACGCTCAGTCCGCATGCGACATAACCGAACCGTCCGATCAGCGCGAAGAATTCGGCCGGTTTGGCCCCGGGAACACGGAAGAGTTCCGCATACTGCCTCACCGCGAGCTCCGGAACTACTGGACGCGGCGGGGGGAAACCGGGGCGAGTTCCAGTGTGATGGCGTCCTCGATCGCCTTGAGCTGGGCGAAGAAGTCGGCGAAGTCCCGGCTCGTGGCCAGCACCCGGAACGGATGGGCGATCGTCCCGTCGTCCGCCGCCATCCGGTCACCAGGCGACTTGGCCCGGACCACCTCCAGCACCCCGGGCAGCGCGGCGAGTTCCTCCTCACCGCCGATATCGGTGATCTCGAACTCGCCCTCCGGGGCCTGCGGGGTGTAGTAGAAGGCGTGACCGGTGAACTCGGGAAACTCCTCGAGCTGCCGACCGAGCGCGGCGAGCCCCAGCTGCCGCAGTACGTCGTAACCGGCCGCCGCCCGCAGCAGTTCGGCGACTCCGCCGCCGATCCGGCCGTTGACCTCGATCACCACCGGGCCGGAGGGGGTGAGCATCAACTCGGTGTGGGTCGCGCCCCAGGTGACCCCGAGGGCTCGCAGGGCGTCCGTCGTGGCCTCGCCGATCCGGTCCACGCGCCCCTCGGGCAGCCCGGACGGCATCACATCCCCCACCTCGCGGAACGGAGGGGCCAGCGGCAGCTTGTCGGTGACCGCGAGATGGTGGATCACGCCGTCCGCCACGACGGACTCGACGCTCACACGCGTGCCCATACGTTCGTCGTCATGCCAGTTCTGACCGGCGATGACCTCTTCGACCACGAAGATCGGCCGGGATCCGACCACCCGGCGGTCGGTCGCGTACCGCTCCAGGGCGTCCGTGTACGCGGCAACCAGGGCGTCCGGGGTCTCGGCGCGGGTGACGCACAGACTGCCCATCCCCACGGCCGGTTTGAGCATCAGCGGGAACGTCAGCTCCTCGGCGGCCCGCCGCAGCTCGCACTCGTCGGACACCACGGCGAACGCGGGGCAGTGGACGCCCGCGGCGCTCAACGCCAGCCGCTGGAGGTCCTTGCGCCGCAACCGGATCGCGGTCTGCGGGGTGTTGCCGGGCAGGCCGAGCGCGGCGGCGGCGACCGAGGCGTGATAGCTCACCATCTCGCTGAGGGCCAGCACACCGTCCACCGGCGTGCCCCGCGCGACCGTCCGGAGCACCTCGTCGATGACCTGGTCGGGGCGGTCGACGGTCTCCACCGGCCCGAGCGCGCCGAGTCGTTCGTTACGGAGCGCCTGCTCCGCCTCCGACCCCCAGCGCAGCGTGACAACGGTGTATGTGGCCATGCCATGCAAGGAGGTCACGATGTCGTGCAATCCCGGCCCGGGAGGCGCATCCACCAGAACGAGGTGCGGCTTGGACGACGGTAACACGCGCTCTCCCCCCAAATTTTTGGACACGCGCACGCACAAGGCGGCACACTCTTCTCAGAGGTGCCGTTCGGTCAATTCAACTCCGGGTTACGGAAAGACACTGGAATCCTAACTCAGAACTGATCGAAGTCAATAGCTGTCAGCTCCTCCTGACGGGGGCTCACCATGGTGGCACCCCGTAACCTCCGCTGGTCAGGCGGCTTGCTTGACATGAACCACAGCGGGTGCGAGAAAATCGTGACGTCTCAATCACTCGTCAGTGCGTTTCGAAGTGGAGTATTGAGTGAGTCTTTCCGATCTCAAACCCATACCGAGAGACCAGCTCAGCTTACGGCTGCCGCAGGTATTCGACGACATCGCGGAAGAGCGGCGGCACCGCCAGGAGAGCCTGGTTATCGCATTCCGCTTGTTCGGCCGGTTCGGCTTCGAAGAGGGAATCGCCGGGCACATCACGGCACGCGACCCGGAGCACACCGATCACTTCTGGGTCAATCCGTACGGCATGTCCTTCAAACACATCCGGGTCAGCGATCTGTGCCTGGTGAACCACCGGGGCGAGGTGGTCCACGGCCGTTACGACATCAACGAGGCGGCGTTCGCGATTCATTCCCGGATCCACGCGGCCCGCCCCGAGGTGGTGGCCGCCGCCCACAGCCACTCCATCCACGGCAAGGCGTTCTCCGCCCTCGGCGAGTTGCTGGAGCCCATCACCCAGGATGTCTGCGCCTTCTACGAGGACCACGCGCTGTACGAGGAGTACAACGGCGTGGTGGACGACCTCGAGGAAGGACGGCGGATCGCCCGCGCCCTCGGCGGCCACAAAGCGGTGATCCTGCGTAACCACGGACTGCTCACCGTGGGGCGGTACGTGGAGGCCGCCGCCTGGTGGTTCATCACCATGGAGCGGTCCTGTCAGGCACAGTTGCTCGCCAAGGCGGCGGGCGAGGTCGTGCACATCGACCACGACACCGCCCTGATGACACAGAAGGACATCGGCACCGACGACATGGCGTGGACCAACTTCCAGCCGCTGCGCGACCAGACCGTCAGAAGCGAGCCCGATCTCTTCGACTGAGGCCAGGCCGGATCGGGACCGGGCCGCCGCACCGTGGCGGGCCGTATCACCCCTGTTGGGTGGTCTCATCCGGCCGGGCGGCCGCGCGGTCGGCCGCCCGGTCCCGCCACGCGGGCAGGAAGGCGATGAGCATCAGCAGCGCGGTCAGGGCGAAGGCCCGCGGATAGCCGACCGGAGCGGCCAGCGCCCCGAAGCCCACGGCGCCCACGCCCATCCCCGCGTCGTAGGCGAAGTTCCACAGCGCGCTGACCGTGCCGTATCCGGAGGCCGTGACCCGGGCGTACATCAGGGTGATGGTGGCGTTCTGGGCGACTCCGAAACCGATGCCGAACAGCGCCACCCCGGCCACCACGGCCACCGGGTTTCCGGTGAGCGCGGTGACGAGGATCCCGGCGGCAGACGCGAGCAGACCGGGCACCACCAGTCCGGCGGGCCCGTGCCGGTCGCCGTGACGCCCCGCGGCCCAGCGGGCCGCGGTCGACGCGGCGGGCTGGACGAACAGCGCCACCGCTACCAGCCCCGTGTACGTCGACGGAACGGCCAGCGGCAGGAAGGTGACCACGATCCCGGCGCCGAGCGCGGTGGTCGCGAACACCAGGGTGGGCCGCAGCAGTCCGGGTGTACGGAATCCGGCGACGATGCCCAGCGGACGGTCCGGCGTCGGCTCCCGGGCGGGCAGCCCCGGCACCACGACGATCGCGGCCAGCGCCACCACCGCCCCCGTCACGGCCACGGTGGTGTAGCCGATGTGGGTCGCCAGCCAGACCCCCGCGGGCAGCCCCACCAGCGAGGGCACCCCCGCCACGATGCCGGCCACCGCCAGCCCCTCGCCGCGCCGCTCGGGCGGGATCAGAGACACCGTCAGCGCACCACCGGCCACCACCGTCAGGGCAAAGCCGAATCCGCGCAGCAGACAGACCGCCACGATCCACACCATGCCGTCGAACGCGGTCAGCACCAGCGCGGGCGCGCCGAGCAGCACCAGACCCACCGCCAGCGAGACGCGATAGCCGTAGCGGCCGACGAACCGCGGGGTGATCAGCTCCCCGGCCACCGTGGCCAGCATCAGCGCCCCGGTGGCCAGGCCCGCGGCGTTGCTGCCGCCGCCGGACGACTCCTTGGCGTAGAGCGGGACGACCGACAGCAGCAGGAAGAAGCTCGCCGAGGCGCCGATCACCGTCACAAAGCGCAGCAGCAGCGCCCGGGTCACCAGCCGCGGCCGGGCGACGGCGGCGGTGCCGGTGTCGGGGGTCTGCGGGTCCGTCGATGAGGTCATACCGGAACGGTAGAGACCGGGCGGGTCACCGGTAAGCTCCATTTCCATGCCGCTGGAGTGGTCCGGTCTGTCGCCGGATCTGTTGCTGGTCCTCGACCGGGAGGGCGGGGAGCCCCTGCGGTCGCAGTTGGAGCGTCAGCTCCGGGACGCCATCCGGTCCGGGCGGCTCCAGGTCGGCGAGCGGCTGCCGTCCTCCCGTGAACTGGCCCGCCGTCTCGCGCTGTCCCGGGGGCTGGTGCAGGACGCCTACGCCCAGCTCCAGGCCGAGGGATATCTCGTCACCCGGGTCGGCTCGGCCACCCGGGTCGCCGCGGGCGCGGGTGCCCCGCCCGCCACGGCCCGGCCCTCCCCGGAGCGTTCGCGGCTGGTGGCGGACTTCCAGTGGGGTGTCCCCGAGCTGAGCGGCTTTCCGCTGGCCGACTGGCTGTGGGCGATGCGGGACGCGGGCCGCACCATGCCGGTGTCGGCGCTCGGCTACGGCGATCCGCGGGGCAGTGCGGTGCTGCGCGAGGTGCTGGCCGGATATCTGCGGCGGGTGCGGGCGGCGTCGGCGGATCCGGAGCGGATGGTGATCTGCTCCGGCTATGCCCAGGGGCTCGGGCTGGCACTGCGCGCACTCGCCCAGAGCGGGGTGCGCACGGTGGCGTACGAGGATCCGGGCTCGCCCGCGGCGACCTCCTCGGTGGTGGCCTGGGCGGGCCTTTCGGCGGTGCCGGCGCCGGTGGACGAGCACGGGATCGACGTCACGGCGCTGGAGGCCACCGACGCCCGCGCGGTGGTCGTCACCCCGGCGCACCAGTGGCCGACCGGGGTGGTGCTGGCGCCCGAGCGGCGCCGGGCGCTGATCGCCTGGGCGCGGCGGCGGGACGCCACCATCATCGAGGACGACTACGACGCGGAGTTCCGCTACGACCGGGAGCCGGTCGGCGCGCTCCAGGGGCTGGCCGCCGACCGGGTGATCGCCATCGGCACCGTCAGCAAATCGCTCGCGCCGGGGCTGCGGATCGGCTGGCTGCTGTGCCCGCCGGCCGTCGTGGAGCGGATCACCGAGCACAAGTATCTGAACGACCGCGGCTCCCCGGTGCTCGATCAGCTCGCCCTGGCGCGGATGATCGAGTCCGGTCGCTTCGATCGCCATCTGCGCCGGATGCGCACGCTCTACGAAGCCCGGCGCACGGCGTTGGTCCGGGCCCTGGACACCCATGCGCCCGATGTGAAGGTGAGCGGTCTCGCGGCCGGCTTCCACGCGGTGGCGCATCTCGGCGACCAGGCCGATGAACGGGCCGTGGTCGCCGCCGCGCGGGCCCGGTCCGTGGGCCTGTACGGGATGAGCGCATGCCGTGCGGACCGGGCGGCGGAGCCGGTGGAACTCGTCCTCGGCTTCGGCAATGTGGGCGAGCGCGCCATCGCGGAGGGCATCGCCGCGGTGGGCGATCTGCTCTCCGGCTGCTGAGCCCGAGCGGGATGACCGGGCCGGCCGGGACGACCGGGGCTACCGGGTGTGGACAGTGAGCTTGCCGAGGGTGGCGCGGCAGCGCTCGACGGCCGTGTCGGTGTCGGGGCCGCGGACGGCGACATGGCCCAGACCGTCCCACTGACCGTCGAAGGACCGCACGGTGTCGCCGGGTTCCACCCACAGGTCGACCGCCAGGGTGTCCGGTGCGGTGTGCACCGCGTCCAGCCCCTCGACGCGCTCGACGGTGCCCTCCTCGGCCGTGATCAGCCAGCTCGCGGCGGCGCCGCGGGCCGCCGGGCGGTCCGGCAGCGCCTCCACCAGACCCACCGGCCAGCCGATCGCCATGGACATCGGGTCATGGCCGTGGACGGCCTCGATCATGTCGGTGAGCAGGGCGCCGCCCACGCGGTTCTGGGATTCGCAGATGACCGGGCCGTCGGGGCCGAGGATGAGTTCGGTGTGGGTGGGCCCGTCGCGGAATCCCATGGCGTCGAGGAACCGGGTCGTGGTGTCCACCAGCGCCCGTTCGTCCTCCGGCGACAGCCGCCCGGGAATGGCGTGGCCGACGTGTACGTGGTTGCGCTTGTCGGTGATCGCCTCGGTCACGGCCATCACCACGTGGCGGCCGCCGAAGCTGAAGGACTCCGCGCTGTAGAGCGGCCCTTCGATGTACTCCTCCATGATGAAACGGTCGACGTCATAGCTGTCGATGAGGGGGTGGCCGGAGCCGCCGCGCAACTGCTGGACATGGCGCCACGCGGTGTCGGTGGCGCTCTCGTCGTGGACCCGCATCACGCCGAAACTGGCGGTGCCGTTGACGGGTTTGACGATGAACGGGTAGCCGTGCGCTGCGCCGAACTCCTTCAGGCTCTCCTGGCCGGTCACCAGTGCGGCACCGACCCGGGGCAGATGTTCCGGCGCCCGCTCGGCGAGCCGGGTGCGCATCAGCCACTTGTCCGTGAAGCGGTGGCTCACCTCGTAGGACGTACCGCCCAGGCCCAGCAGGTCGTTGACCCGGGCGGCCGGGTCGAGTCCGGGCTCGGTCAGCGAGACGGCGGCGGTGAACTCCCGCTCCTGGTACGCCTTCTCGACCAGGGGGCGCAGGATCTCCCAGTCGGTGTAGTCGGCGAGGATCGCGGTGTCCACCAGGGGGCGCTGCTCGGGCCGCAAGTCCTCCTCGAACTGGCAGTAGACGACGTCCAGTCCGAGGTCCTTGGCCTTCTGGAGCTGATATCCCGGACCTCCGATGAGCAGGATGCGGTCGGGGCGCGTCATGTCGGTTCCTCGCAGAATAGGTTCGGAAAGTAGTTGATGTCGCGGGTGAGGTCGGCGAGCAGCGAACCGGGGGGCGTCCCGGGGCCGTCGGGGCCGTGCAGCAGCTCGTGGTGGCGGCGCAGGGTGGTGCCGGACAGCGGCAGGGCACCGGCGGAGAGATAGCGGATGGCGCCCTCGGCGTCGCGCTTGGGAACGATCGCGGAGCGGGCGAACCGGCTGGCGCTGAAGGGGATGTCCAGGGTGCCGCGGGCGAACGCCTCGACGATCGCGGCCGCCGGATCGCGGCCCCGTTCCAGCACCGGTTCGACGATCTCGGCGACCTCGGCGAGGATCCAGCCGCGCTCCTCGCGCACCCGGTCCCGGTCCACCGAAAGGAAGTCCAGCAGCCGGGAGTTGGCGCGGTCGGCCAGCCGCAGCCCGTCGATGTTGGCCCGGGTGCCGGGAATCCCCGCCGCCTCCTCGTAGGTCTTGGTGATGAGCTTGGAGGCGCCGCCCAGCCGGGCGACCAGCGCCCCGTAGAGGATCAGGTCCTCCGCGTGGCCGCGCTGCCGGGGGAAGACGCCCATGAACTCGTGGAGCACCGGGTGCACCTGGACATCGGCGGGAAGGTGGTGCCGCGCCAGGATCTCGATCGCCTCGAGCGCGGCCACGTCCTGGACCAGATGGCCGCCCTGCGGATAGGCCACGGACAGACACTTCACCCCGGCACGGGTGGCGAGGACCGCTTCCAGAACGCTCACCGCCAGGCTGATCGAGGGCGGGACGAGGACGGCGGTGAGCGTGCCGAACAACTCGCGGTCGACCACGACGCCGAGGTCGGCCAGAGCGCCGCAGCGCCGGTCGACGGCCTCCCACGCGGCGAGTGACGCGCTGAGCGGAACGTCTTTGGAGTAGGGCAGGTTGTACGAGATCCCGCCCCCTTCGAACGAGGTGATCCCGGCGGCGACCGCCACGTCGAACAGCACCCGCGGATCCGGTGAACCGTGCCGGATCTCCAGCGGCGCCCCGACCGCCTCGTTGAGCTCCCGGCCGCGCCGCCAGCCGTGGCTGACCAGGGGGTAGCCGTTGAGGTCCTGCGGCCGGGTGGCCAGGGTGCGGGCCGCCCGGTCGAAGCGCCGCAGCCGGGTGTGGGAGTCGATGGTCAGGGTGAGGACGTCCGGTCCGGCCTCCGCCTCCAGCGCCAGCAGCAGCGCCTTCATCTCCGCGTGGCCACCGACCCCGCAGCGGGGCTGGAGGGCCACCCGGCCGTCGTCCCGGGCCCCGGCCAGCACCTCGGCCGCGGTGGGCTTGCCCAGGCCGGCGATGTACGCGGCCGACTCCCGGAGTCCGGGAAGGACTCCGGGAGCCGCGGCGGACGGACTCATGACACCAGGGAGCGCTCGACCCGCGCCACCTCCGCGCGGGTGGCGCGCAGCCGGTCCAGCACGGCCGGCAGGTCGTCGGGGTCCTCGACGATCCGGTCCACGCCCAGGTCGTACAGGCGGGAGACGGCCGAGGGGTCCTTGACGCTGCCCACCGACAGATTCCCGCCGACAACGACGGGACATCCGATGCGCCCGGATCTCCGGGCCTCCGGGAGGTCCCTCAAGTCCTCGTGGACATGGCCGTTGAGGCTGCCGATGAGGATCGCCTCCGCCTCCGGGTGCTCCCGGTACGCCCTGGCGAACTCCTCCACCGGGGTGCACGCCCCGAGGTTGACCACCTCGAAGCCCTGTCCGCGCAGTGCGTAGGCGATGAGCTGGTTGGCCACCACATGGCAGTCGCTCGCGGCCACTCCGAGGATGACCAGACGGCGCCCGGCGGTCGTGTGTGCCGAGGACATCGGGGCTAGACCAGCTCGCCGGTGCAGGCGTCGTCCAGATACGCCTGCTTGGCGGCGGCGTCGCGGGCGGAGCGCAGATAGCGGGACCAGGCACGCCGCTCGTGTGAGGTGGCGTCGAGCTCCATCACGCACTGGGTGGGCCGCAGAAAACCCGGCTTCGGCGGATAGGGCAGGAAGCCCGCGTCGTCCTTGTAGTACAGGCCCTGCCACATCTCGTTCTTGTCGCGCCAGACGCACACCAGCATGAAGTACTTGGCGCCGTCCCGGTGGAGCAGGACGAAGCCCATCTCCTTACGGAACTCCAGCCGCCCGGCGGCCGCTTCGGCGCGGAGGAAGTCCCGGGCCTCGGTGCTGACGTCCGGGGTGGCCGCCACTTCGGGGCGGCGGATGTCGTACCACTTCAGACAGGCGTCGGGCAGGACGAGGGGGTCACCGGGGAAGATCTGCTTGGGGTTGTGCGACCAGTCCGCCGGGTATTCGGCGAGCCCGGTGAGCTGGGAAGCGGTCTGTGTCATCTGGTCCATGCCTCTCGTGGTCTCGGGAGGTGCGGTGAGTGGCGGCCGCCGGACGACGGCCGCCGGGAGCGGGGGTCAGGCCGGAAGGGGCGCGCGGTACAGGCCGTGCTGTTCGAGCTCCCGCAGCCGCCGGTAGTCGGCGGTGATCCGCTCCGGGTCGTCCGCGCTGAGGTACAGATAGCCGGGTGAGGTGAACAGGTCGACGGTGCGCGGCAGCGGCGCGCCCTCGGCGTGGGTGAGCACGATCTCGACGAGCGAGCCCAGCGCCCGGACGGGGGCGAAGCGCTCGTCGGAGAGAACGGCCCCGTCATGGGGGTTGATCAGGGTGACATAGCGCAGCCGGGACCGGATCCGGTAGCGCGGCAGCCGTCCCCCGGTCAGCTCCTCGGGGTGGGCCACCGCCCGGGCCAGACAGTCCACCTGGTCGGTGCCGAGGAACCGGGACACCACCGACGGGGCGTGGGATCCGCCGAGCCGGGCGGCGGACTCGACGAGCACCGGCCCGGTGTCCGTGACGATGACCTCGGTGTGCGAGGCGCCGTTGCGGACCTCCAGGGCGTCCAGCACGGCCAGGGCGTAGTCGGTGACGGTGGCCACCACCGGCTCGTCCGGCGGCACCGGCTCCTCGTAGTCGTACATCGGATGGGCGCCGTCGACGGGGCTCTTGCGGTACCGCCACACCTCCACCATGTGGTGGACACCGTCGCGGCTGACCGTGTTGACGAAGTACTCGTCGCCGCGCAGATACTCCTGGCCGAGCACGGTCGTATTGGCCCCGGAGTAGCGGTCGGTGCTCGTGGTGATGGCGGTGAAGGTCTCCCGCAGCTCGGCCTCGGAGTGGCAGAAGCGCACATGGTCGGTCCCGGCGCTGGCGCGGGGTTTGACCACCACCGGCCAGCTGTCCAACTCGCTTGCCCAGGCGATGAGTTCATCGGCGAAGGACGCGGTGACACCGCGCGCGGTGGCGAGTCCGGCGGCCCGGACCGCCTCGGCCATGGCGGATTTGTCCCGCCGGACCAGGGGGTTGGTCATCCCGTTGCCCGGGGTGCCGAGGGCCGCGGACAGCGCGTCGGCGAGCAGCACACCCGACTCGGTGCCGGGGAGGACGATGTCCACGCCCTCGTGGCGCAGCGCCCTGGCGGTGGCCGCCACATCGCCGAGGTGCTCGATCTCCACCGCGCAACCGCCCTGGGCCCGCCCCGACAGATGCACATCGGGGGTGTCGGACCGCACATGGACACTCTCCACACCGTGGCGGGCCAGGGCCCCGGGCAGAAAGGCCCCGATGCCATGGGCGTCGACGACGGCGGCCCTCATCGGCTACCGCTCGCTCGGGGAATGCCGGCGGCGGCGTGGGCGAGCATGTCCTCGTCGGCCTCGGCGTCGGTCAGCTCGCCCGCGAAGTACTTCTGGTAGGCGGCGAGGTCGAAGTGGCCGTGGCCGGACAGGCCGAAGACGATGGTCTTGGCGCTGCCCTCCGCTCGGCAGCGCAGCGCCTCGTCGATGGCGACGCGGATGGCGTGGGTGGACTCGGGCGCGGGCAGGATGCCCTCCGTCCGGGCGAACCGGACACCGGCCTCGAGACAGCCGACCTGGGGTACGGCGACCGCCTCCATCAGCCCCTCCTCGATCACCCGCGTGATCATCGGGCCGATACCGTGGGCGCGCAGCCCGCCCGCATGGACCGACGGCGGAATGAACTGGTGGCCGAGGGTGTGCATCCGGAACAGCGGGCCGAGCTGCCCGGTGTCCGCGTAGTCGTAGGCCACGGTGCCGCGGGTCAGGGTGGGGCAGGCGGCGGGCTCCACGGCGATCACCCGCACCGGGCGGCCACCGCGCAGCTGGGCGCCGATGAAGGGGAAGGCCAGCCCGGCCAGATTGCTGCCGCCCCCGGCGCAGCCGACGATGATGTCCGGATAGTCCTCGGCCGACTCCAGCTGCTTCAGGGCCTCCTGGCCGATGACGGTCTGGTGCAGCAGGACGTGGTTGGCCGCGCTGCCGAGCACATAGCCGAGCGAGGGGTCCTGGGCGAACGTCTCCAGCGCCTCGGAGGTGGCGATGCCCAGGCTTCCGGGGCAGTCGGGGTCATCGGCGAGGATCTTGCGGCCGACGGCCGTCTCCGGACTGGGGCTGGGGACGCAGACCGCCCCGTAGGTCTCCATCAGCGCGGTGCGGTACGGCTTCTGCCGGGCGCTCACCCTGACCATGTAGACCGTGGCGGACATCCCGAAGAACGAGGCGCTGAGCGCGGTGGCGCTCCCCCACTGTCCGGCGCCGGTCTCGGTCACCAGTCCGGTCTTCCCGGCCTGCTTGTTGTAGTACGCCTGGGCGATCCCGGTGTTGGGCTTGTGGCTGCCGGTGGGGGCGACGCCCTCGTACTTGTAGTAGATCCGCGCCGGGGTGTCGAGCGCCCGCTCCAGCCGCCGGGCCCGGTACAGCGGCGAGGGGCGCCACTGGGCGTAGAGCTGCCGGACCGGCTCGGGGATCTCGAACTCGCGTGCCGTGCCGGTCTCCTGCTCGATCAGCGGCTCGGGCATGGTGTGCGCCATCTCGTCACGGGAGAGCGGCTGCCCGGTCCGCGGGTTGAGCGCGGGCGCGAGCGCGGGGCCCGGCAGATCCGCGGCCAGGTTGTACCAGTGGGTCGGCGCGTCCGCCTGTGCCAGCGGAAACGTCGTCCTCTCCATCATCAGGCCCCTTTCGCGGTGGTGGCCTCGGCGACGAGTGAGCCGGGGGCCGTGGTGTGTGCTCCGGCGAACAGCCGCGGATGGGCCTGCCGGATCCCGTCGACCACCAGGTCGTACGGGACGTCGTCGAACTCGCCGCGGTCGGCGAGGAATTCCATGTGGCGGCGGCCCTGTTCGTCGTAGGGGTGGTAGAGGCTGTCGGCGAGCCCGTCGAACTCCAAGGGGCGGATGCCGTAGAGCTTGCAGAGCAGTTTGTTGAAGACCGGGGTGGCCCTGACCCAGACGCCGTTCAGCCGGACCGAGGTGAGGCTGTGGAAGCGGAAGACATCGCCGCCGACCAGCTCACGCAGGCGCGGGGAGGCCAGGTGGTTGCGCACATCGGCGTAGACCACCCGGCTGGGGATGCCGACGGCGCGCACCGCCGTCGCGTAGACGATGGACTTGTGGACGCAGAATCCCGAGCCGCGGTCGATGACGGCCGCGGCGGTCAGGCCCCGGCGGGACAGATCGGCGTCGTAGACGTCGTAGCGGATGCCGTCCCGCACGGCGTAGTACAGGGCGACGGCCTTCTCCACCTCGCTCGTGGCGTCCGCTCCGGCGAGGGCGGTCTCGACGAAGCCCTGTACGGCCGGGGTGTCGTGGTTGAGGAACTCGGTGCACTTCCGTGCCGATTCGAGGTGTTCGGTCATGCCGTCCTCTTCTCTTGTCCGCCGCGGGCGGCGGAGGCCCGGTCCAGCCCCAGGAAGACGGCCAGGCGCTGACGCTGCATCTCCGAGGTCCCCGAGTAGATGGTCCCGGAGACCGCGTTCCGCAACTCCTTCTCGATGCCGTACTCGGTGGTGTACCCGGCCCCGCCGAAGATCTGTACGGCCGCCAGCGCGGACCGGACGTTGGCCTCGCTGACCACCAGCTTGGCGATGGCCAGGTCGGACACCACGCTCTCCCGCGCGGTGAACTTCTCCGCGGTGTCGTAGAGCCACTTGCGGGAGGTCTCCACGTCCATCTTCATATCGACGATGCGATGGGACACCGCCTGGTTCGCGCCGATGTGCACCCCGAACTGGGTCCGGGTGCGGGCGTGGTCGACGCACCGCTCCAGGCGGTGGCACATCTCACCGAGGGTGCCGGAGAAGCCGCACAGGATCTCCCACTTCATCACCTCGTCGAGGATCAGGAAGCCCGAGCCCACCGAGCCCAGCACCTGGGAGCGGGCCACCCGGACGCCGTCGAGGAAGACCTCGGACAGCGGGGAGGTGCGCAGCCCCATCTTGCCGACGGGGTTGCCGACGGTGAGGCCGGGGGTGTCGGTGGGGACGAGAAAGGCGGTGAGGGCGTCCAGGGCGCCCGCGGTGCCGGTGCGCGCGTAGACCACCAGCAGATCGGCGATGGGGCCGTTGCTCACAAATGCCTTGCTGCCGCTCAGCAGGAAGTCCTCGCCGTCGGCCACCGCGGTGGTGCGCATCCCCATCACATCCGAGCCGCCGTCCGGTTCGGTGATCGCGTGTGCGCCGATCAGGGTGCCGGAGCAGATCCCGGGCAGATAGCGCTGCTTGAGCGCCGTGGACCCGAAGCGCTGGAGCGGTACCCCGGTGCTCACGATATGGGTGGAGACCGAGAAGGTCAGCCCCGCGTCCCGGCAGCTGTGGCCCAGCCCCTCCAATACGTACATGGTGGTCGGCAGGTCCTGGCCGAGCCCGCCCCATTCGGTGGCGAACGGCAGCCCGAACAGGCCCATGTCGCGCAGCCGGGCCCAGCCGTCCCAGGTGAACTCCCCCGCGCCGTCCCGCTCCAGGTGGTCGGCGCCGATCGCCGCCCCAACCTTCTCGACCGCGGCCCGTAAGGACCGCTGTTCCTCACTCCAGTGCCTCACACGGACCTCCGTCAGTACTGCGAGAACGCGCCTTCGGCCAGGGTGTGCCGCTCATCGCCCTGGAGTGGCGGGTTGAAGACGCTGATCAGCTCGAGGTCGGTGTCGGGGGCGGCGATCAGGAAGTGGGCGTCGTGGTCGTTGAGGGCGTAGAGCACCCCGGGCGACAGATCGTGGGTGGCACTGCCGTCGGCCAGCTCGATCCAGCCCCGGCCCCCGATGCAGTAACAGGCTTCGAGGTGGCGCCGGTACTCCAGCCGGGACTTGGTGCCGGCCCGGACGATGGTGTGGCAGAGCGTGAAGCCCATCCGGTCGGCCTCGAGCAGGAAGCGGTGACTCAGCCCGTTTCCCCAGTCGACGGTCTTCACCTCGGTCTTCTTACGGACGATCACCTGGTCACCTCTCCATCCGCCGTGACGGTCCTGCGGGCGTATTCGATGAACTGCCGTATCGCGGTCACCGAGCGGAAGGACTCCGGGGAGATCTCCAGGTCCTCGATCGGGAGGCGGTAGCGGCCGCGGAGCCAGTCGATGAGCTGGAGCAGCTGGAGACTGCTCATCACTCCGCTGTCGAACAGATCGAGCGACGGATCCAGGTCTCCGGCGGGTGTGCCGGGCAGATAGGTCGTCACGATGTACTCGCTGATCTCGTGTTCCAAGCTCATGGCAGCAGACCCTGGGTGTTGTTCGGCGTGTACGCGGTCGCGCGACGCCGAGGCGGCTCGGATGTCAGTTCGCTGAGCGTGCCCCGTGGCAGGGCGGGAACGGCCGTGTCCACTCCTGGACAGGGCGTCAGGTGAGGGCCGGATCCTTGAGAAGTTCTTCCTTGATCCGGGCCCGGTCGGCCTTGCCGGTGGGCCCGGTGGGCAGCGGCTCCCGGGTCAGCCGGAAGGTGGGCAGGGCGGCCCGCGCCAGTCCGGCGGAGCAGTGGCCCAGCAGTCGCAGGCTGGTGAGATCGCTGTCGGGGGCGGTGCGCACCACGGCGCACAGCCGGGTACCGGCGAGGGGGTCGGGAAGGGGCACAACAACGGCGTCGAGCACCTTCGGATGGCTGAGGATCACTGTCTCGATCTGTTCCAGGTTGACCCGCACTCCGGCGACCTTGACCTGGAAGTCATTGCGGCCGACGAGGGTCAGCTCGCCGTCGGTCCCGCGGCGCACCAAATCGCCGGTGCGGTACCAGACACGCTCGCCGGTGTCCGTGGCCACGGGGACGAACCGGTCCTCGGTGCCCGCGGCACCGAGATAGCCCGTGGACTGGAACGGGGTGGTCACCATCAACTCGCCGGTGCCGGGGCCTTCGACGGTCCGCTCACCGTCCCGGAGCTGGACGGTCACCCCCGGCAGGGGCCGGCCCAGCGGAAGGGTCTCCCGCTCGGCGGCCTCCGCCGCGGGGAAGGAGTGCACCAGGCTGTCGTTGGTCTCCGTGCACCCGTAGACATTGTGGAAGACCGCCTCGGGGAACAGCGGCGCGAGCTGGGCGCGCAGGCCACGCGGGGTGTGCTCACCGGTCAGCAGCACATGCCGGACACCGGGGACGGGATCGCCGCCGGAGGCCGCCTGGACCAGCAGCCGGAAGAACATCGGCACGGCCTGGACCACCTGGGGGCGGGTCCGGCGCAGCAGCCGCTCGAGCTGATGCGGGTTGGTGGCGAGGTCCGGGGCGACGGGGACGACGCGGCCGCCGCCGCGGAGGGTGGCCCAGATGTCCAGCAGGCACAGATCGAAGTTCAGGGGTGCGTAGTTGAGCACCGTGGTGCCGGGGCCGAGGCCGAAGGTGCCCATGGCCCAGTCGGTGAACCGGCCGAGGGCCTCCCGCCCCAGCGGGACGATCTTGGGGATACCGGTGGAGCCGGAGGTGGTGAGCAGCAGGCCGGTGCCGGAGGGGAGCGGGGGCGCGGCCTTCGCCGTGGACTCCGCAGACTCGGCGGGCTCGGCGGCCGGGTCGGCGGGCGCGGGCGTCGCCGAGTACTCCGCGGTGGCGGGCGGGTGTAACGCGAAGGTCCCGCCTCCGTCCGCCTCGTCCGCCGTCGCCTCGGCCTGGCAGCCGGACCGCAGCAGCAGCGTGGCCAGCACCTCCCGGCCGAGGTCGGGCGAGACCAGGAAAACCGGGCGGCGGGCCCGGAAACAGGCCAGGGTCATCGCGATCGACGCGGGCGACTTGACGGCCCGTAACGCGATCGGGGCGTCCCGGTGGAGACCGGCGGCGGTGAGTGCGGCACCGGCCCGGCGGGTCAGCTCCGCCAGCGCCGCATAACTGACGGTGCTCTCCCGCCACCACAACGCCGGTGCGTCCGGCGTCCGTTCCGCGTGATCGAGGACATCACGTGCGATGCAGTCAGACATCTACTCCCCCGTGGTACTTCCCCCGATATACCGTTACCCACTATCACATTCGTCACATTGCATAGTCAACGGACGTATCGCTCGTTTCTCGGTGATTCTTCTCGCTCCGGACCGGGGCCGCCGCCCCGGCCTGGAGCTCCGCCTCACAGGAGCGCGAGGCGGTCGCGCAGGGTGTCCAGGCCCATCGCGCCCAGCTTCAGCGCTGCGGTGTGGAACGCCTTCTGGTCGAACGCGGCACCCTGGCGGGCGCGTGCGTCGTCGCGGGCGGCCAGCCACTGCCGCTCCCCCAGCTTGTACGAGGGCGCCTGGCCCGGCCAGCCCAGATAGCGGTCGATCTCGTCGCGCACCTGGTCCTGCTGGGTGATGGTCCGGGTGAGCATGAACTCCAGCCCGAGTTCGGGGGTCCAGCGCTCGCCCTCGTGGAATCCGGTGCCGACCGGGATGGGCAGTTCCAGATGCATCCCGATGTCGACGATCACCCGTGCGGCCCGGAAGAGCTGCCCGGCCAGCATGCCCAGCAGATCGCCGTCGTCGTCGAGCCGGCCCAGCTCGCGCATCAGCCGCTCCGCGTACAGCGCCCAGCCCTCGCTGTAGCCGGAGACATGGGCCATCAGCCGCTGGAAGCGGTTGAGCCGCCCCGACTGGTGGACGGCGGTGGCCACTTGCAGATGGTGGCCGGGAACGCCCTCGTGGTAGACGGTGGTGACCTCGCGCCAGGTCGGGAAGTCGGTCTGGCCCGGGGGGATCGACCACCACATCCGGCCCGGCCGTGAGAAGTCGTCGGACGGCCCGGTGTAGTACGCGCCGACGATGCCGCCGGGAGGCGCGATCAGGCACTCCAGCGCCATCAGCGCGTCGGGGATCTCGAAGTGGCTGCCGCGCAGATCGGCCAGCGCCGCGTCGGACAGCCGCTGCATCCATTCCCGCAGGGCGTCCGCACCGTGCAGCCGGTGGTCCGGGTCGGCGTCGAGGGCGGCCGCGGCCTCGGCGGGGGTGGCGCCCGGCCCGATCCGGCCGGCGACCTGCTTCAGCTCGGTCTCGATCCGGCAGAACTCCTCCCAGCCCCAGGCATAGGACTCCTTGAGGTCCAGCTCGGCGCCGGTGAAGAAGCGCAGCCACAGGGCGTAGGCATCCGGGCCCACGGCGTCCCCGGCCGGGGCCGCGGGAGCCAGCTCCTCGCGCAGGAAGCGGGCCATCCCGGCGAAGGCGGCGGACGCGGCGGCGGCGCCGGCGTCCAGATCGGCGCGGAGCCCGGGCGGCACCTCCGCGGGGGCGACCAGGCCGGCGAAGTGGCCGTCGGCCCAGGTGTCGCACTGGGCGGCGGTCTTGGTGACCTGGCGCAGCGCGGACACCCGGCCCCCGGCCGCGGCGTGGCGGAGCCCGGCCTCCAGGTTCGTCATGGCTTCCGGCATCCGGGCCAGCCGGGCGGCGATCAGCGACCAGTCGTCGGGGGTGCGGTTGGGCATCAGGTCGAAGACCAGGCACAGGTTCTGTACGGGGCTCTCGATGACGTTGAGTTCGGCGCTGTCCAGCCCGGCCTCGTGGATCTCCAGGTCGAGACCCACGCGCTCGGTGAAGACCGCGCGCGCGGCTGTTTCGGAGTCGTCCCGCGGCGTGGCGGCCCGGATGGCGCGGAGGGTGGCGGCATGGAGCTCGGCACGCGCCCGGTGGCCTTCGGGTGAGTAGTCGGTGAGCCGGTCGTCATGACCGGGGACACCCAGGTGGGTCGCGGCATTGGGGTCGAGAGCGGCGTAGTCGTCGACATAGCGGTCGCAGAGGGCATGGATGGGGCCGGAGACCGAATCAGCCATGGGGCCGACAGTACCTGTTCCGTAGCGGACACGGCGAAAGAGATTCTGCGTGATTCTCAGGTATGGCTCATTCTGTGTGGTGGCCCGGCTGGTTGACGATCAGTGCGCGGTGCACCCAAGCCGGAGTCTCGGTTCTTCTGTAATGAGGGATTCCGTTTTTACCGACGGAGATTTGGGTTATGCATTTCAGCCACCGCGGCCGAGTGGGACAGAGTCCGTGGCAGTGCCCTTGATCACTGCACCCAGAGCGCCGAGTTGACGCGTCGAACCACCCGTCACGCCCTGACCTCGGCTTTTGGCATGCACATCTTTGACAGACCGCACAACTGGACACTTCCGGTCAATGATGTTGACGAGCGAAGGAACGTATGAGAGAAATTTTTTGGCACGCCGATCGTGCGTCAGGGCCGGTTCACGATCCGCGGCACACCCCCCATTCCCGTATCCCGCCCACCCGTCGTGGTGCCTTCGTGCGGGTAACTCCGGAAGCATTCGAGAGCACATCCGTCTTTCACCCCCCGCGAGCTGGAGTTTTTTGGTGCCTGAGGTGCAGGATTTCGACCAGCCCACAACGTTATCGGCGGACCTCGTGGTGGACGGCGGCGCACGGACGCCCGGCCACCCGGCCGCGCTCACCGTCGAAGTACCGGGCGACAAGTCGGTGAGCCATCGCGCCCTGCTGGCCGCGCTGCTCCCCGGGGCACCGTCCCGGCTCACCCTGCGCGGGGCCAACCTCGGTGGCGCCGTCCGTGCGCTGCTGCCCGCCCTGCGCGGGCTGGGCCTGCGGACGCACACCGACGGCGACACCCTCACGGTGGAGCGCGACGGCGCTCCCGTTCCGCAACCGGTACGCCCCCACCCCACCGTGACCGACTGGCCGGAGGGGGTGCCGTATCTGGAGACCGGGGGTTCGAGCGCCGCGGCCCGGCTGCTCATCGGACTGCTCGCCGGGACCGGGCGCAGCGCCGTGGTGGACGGCGACGAGACCCTGCGCCACCGGCCGATGGACTGGTTGGTCACCCCGCTGGTCCAACTCGGCGCGGACATCCGCTACCTGGCGGAGCCGGGGCGTTTGCCGGCGCTGGTCCGCACACCGGTCCGGCGGCCGGGCGCGGTGGACCTCGCGGTGGGCAGCGCCCAAGCCCGCTCCGGTGTTCTGCTGGCCGCCGTGGCGGCGCGGCTCGCGGTCGAGATCCGCCATCCGGTGCGCTCCCGGGACCACACCGAGCGGATGCTCTCCGCGTTCGGCGCCCGGCTGACGGAGGGCCCCGGCGCGGTGGGCTACGACGGCGGTGCGTACACCGTGCCGCCGGTCGTGGACATCCCCGCGGATCCGTCCCTCGCCGCCTATCCGGTGGCCGCTCAGCTGCTCGGCCACGGCGGCGGTGAGCTGCGGGTACCGGACGTCTGTCTCAACCCCACCCGCCTCGGCTTCTTCGAGGTGCTGCGCCGGGCCGGCGCGGACCTCGGCTACGAGGACACCCGGCCCGGCTCCAGCGGGGAGACGGTGGGCACGATCGTGGCCCGCGGCGGTCTCGACGGGGTCACCGCGGTCCGCGTCGACGACCCCGCCACCCTGCACACGCTGATCGACGAGGTCCCGCTGCTCGCCCTGGTCGCCGCCCGGCTGCCCGGCACCTCCTGGATCGGCTGCGCCGAGGAGCTGCGGTTCAAGGAGACCGACCGGCTGACCACCACCGCGCGGATGGCCTCCGCGTTCGGCGCGCGCGTCGAGGTGGCGGACGACGGACTGCGGGTCACCGGCGGCGCACCGCTGGCCGCCGGAGAGGTCCCCGGCTTCGAGGACCACCGCATCGCCATGGCCGCCGCCACCCTGGCCATGAGCCTTCCCGGGCGCACCACCGTGCTGGGCGGTGGCTGCCACCGCACGTCCTTCCCCGACTTCGCCGAGGTGCAACGCGCCGTCGGCGCGGACATCACCGAGGTCGCCACGGTATGAACACCACGCAGCAGACACCGGCGGAAGAGGCCCGGTCCACCGGCACCACCCTGGGTCCGGCCTTCCACTCCGGCCGGGGCCCCTGGCTCACCGCCGAGGACGGCACCGTGTGGTTCGACGCCACATCGGGAAGCGGCGCGGCCACCCTCGGCCATCAGCACCCGGCCGTGGTCGCCGCCACCACCGCCCAGCTGAACCGGCTGGTGCACACCGGTTGCAAACTGGGCTCGGACGCACGCACCCGGATGGTCCGGCGGCTGGGCGGGCTCAGCCCGTACCGGGTCCCGGCCGTCCTGCCCACGGTGACCGGCGCGGAGGCGGTGGAGACCGCCCTGAAGATCGCCCGCGCGGCCACCGGCCACCGTGCGGTGGTCGGCTTCACCCACGGCTATCACGGCAAGACCACCGGTGCCCTCGGGCTCACCTGGCGCGCGGAGTTCAAGGAGTACAGCGCGCTGCCGTCGGGCACGGTGGTCACCGCCACCCTGCCCGATCCGCGCACCGGCAGGGCCGACGGCCCCGAGGCGGTGGCCGCCCTGCGGGCGGACCTGGCCACGGCGCTGGACGCCGCGGACCGCCTCGGCGGCACCGCCGCGGTGGTCCTGGAGCCCATCCAGGTCACCGAGGGGCTGCTGATCGTTCCGCCGCCGCTGCTGGACGAGATCGCCCGCGCCGCGCACGCCCGGGGCGCCCTGCTGGTGCTGGACGAGATCTACACCGGACTCGGCCGGGCGGGGCGGATGTTCACCGCCGAGCTGATGGCCGAGACCCCCGATCTGACCCTGGTGGGCAAGACACTGGGCAACGGGTTCCCCATCGGCGCCGTGGTGGGTGAGCGCACGGTGCTGGACGCGCTTCCGGCCGGGGTGCAGACCTCCACCTTCTCCGGCTCACCGCTGAGCTGCGCCGCGGCCGAAGCGGTGCTGGACACCGTGATCGCGGAGGAAGTGCCCACCCGTGCGAAGGAGTTGGGCGACCGGCTCGCCACCGACCTGGCCAAGCTGGCGGTGCGCTTCCCCTGGATGGCCGCGGTCCGCACGGCCGGAGCCCTGGCGGCCTTCGACTGTGTGACGGACGGCCGGCCGGATCCGGCACTCGCGCAGGCCGTCAGAGGCGCGGCACTGCGCGGGCGGCTGCTGTTGTTCGGCGGCGGGCCCGAGGGCGCCAGCATCAAGATCGTGCCCCCGGCGCTGCTGGAGGAGCGGGACTACCGGTTCCTGGCCGAGGGACTGGCCGCCGCCGTCGCCGCGGCCGACCACGGGGAGGAGGCGCGGTCATGACCTTCCAGCAGTTGTCGGAGGATGTCCTGGAGTCCGGTCTGTGCACCGTGTGCGGGGCCTGCCAACTCGCCTGTCCGCCCGGGGTGATCGGCTTCGACGGTCTCGAGCCGGTGCTCACCGAACCCGCCTGGACCGCGTCCGACTGCGGCACCTGCAACGACTGCCTCACGGTGTGCCCCGGGGCCGACCCGGCCACCCCGCACGCCGAGGAGCGGCTGTTCGGCCGGACCCGCACCCCCGAGGAGCGGTGGACCGGCATCTTCTCGGAGGTGCTGGCCGGGCACGCGCTCTCGCCCGAGCTGTACGAGGCGTCCGCGAGCGGCGGGAGCCTGAGCGCGCTGCTCCAGACCGCGCTGGTGGCGCTGGAAGCGGATGTGGTGCTGTCGATGGGACGCGACCCGGAGCAGCCGTGGCGGGCCGCCCCGCGGCTGGTCCGCGACCCCGCCGAGCTGACCGAGACCGCCCAGTCCACCTATCAACTCGCCCCGTACCTGGGACTGTTGCGTACGATCATGGAGTCCGAGCCGGACGCCATGGTGGCGCTCACCGGAGTGGCCTGCCACATCCAGGCGATGCGCAAGCTCCAGGCGATGGACACCGCTGCGGGGCGCTGGGCCCGGGACCACGTGGTGCTGATGATGGAGCCCGCCTGCTCCTCCAACACCCGTCCCGAGGGCACCGCCTCGGTGATCGAGCAACGCGCCCAGGTCCCGGTGGAGTCGGTGGTCCGGCTGCGCTACCGCGAGGGCGACTACCCCGGTGAGATCGCCATCCGCACCGACGACGGCGAGACCCACCAGGTGCCGTTCTGGCAGGCGGTGCGCGACTTCGCGAGCAACAAGACCCACCGCTGTCTGGCCTGCGGCGACTGGATGTCGGGCCTGGCCGATGTGAGTGTCAGCGACGGCGACCCCAATATCTTCGCCGCCAGCGTCAATGGCGTCGAACAGCCCAAGCACGGGCGGGTGTTCGTCCGTACCAAGAGCGGATCGGAGGCGGTGGCCGCGGCCGACTTCCACGGGCTGCTCTCGTTCCGCCCGGTGGAGCTGCGCGGACTCAACCTCGGGCTGGAGCGCAAGCGCAACCGGCGGGCGTCGTACGAGCGCTCCGGCGCGCCGATACCCGCCGGGCCCATTCCGCACCACCGGGAGGAGCTGGAGATCATCCCCGACGAGCAGTGGATCGCCGCTCCGGACGAGCCCGCGCGGGACACCGCGGAGCGGGGTGAGCGCCGGTGACCTCCATCACCGCGCCACCGGCCCTGACCTCCCGGCGGCTGGTGGCCGGGGACCGGGCGCTGCCGGACACCGTCACGGTGCGCACCGGTCCGCCCGGCCGCGGCGAGCTGCGCGTCCGGGCCGCGTACAGCCTGGTCAGCCCCGGTACCGAACTGCACTATCTGGACCGCTGGGCGGGCACCGGGGAAGGGCTGCCGCTCGGCTACTGCTCGGCCGGAGTGGTGGACGCCGTCGGGCCCGGGGCGCCGGGGTTCGCCGTCGGCGACCGGGTGACCGCGATGGGCTGGGGCGAGGCCGTGCACGGCGATGTGGTCACGGTGCCCTACCGGCTGTGCCGCCGGGTCGCCGACGGAGTGGACCTGGCCGACGCGGTGGTGGCCAATCTGGCCGCCACCGCCGTGCACGCCGTGGACCGGGCGGAGTTGCGCCCCGGCGACGAGACCGCGGTGGTCGGCGCGGGGATGGTGGGGCTGCTGGTGGCCCAGATCGCCGCCGTGCGGGACCATCGCGCCACCGTGCTGGACCTGCGGCCCGAACGGGTGGGCGCGGCCGCCTCGTTGGGACTTTCCGCGGCCACCGGCCGGGACTTCTTCGACCGTGAGGAGAAGGGGGCGGAGCTGCCCGAGGGCGGCCGCTGTGTGTTCCTGTGCGGCACCGGGGAGGCCGGGGAGACCCTCGCCGCCGCGGCCCGCTGGGCGGGCCGGGCACCGGGCCGCCCCCGGCTGGTGGGGGTGGGCCGCTTCTCGGCGCGGGTGGACTTCAGCGTCGAGCTGGGCAACCTGGACATCCGCTACGCCGCCCGCTGCGGCGCCGGTTACCGCGATCCGTCCTACGCCCGCGGGCTGTCCGACGTGAGCGCGCCCGAGGGCGAGGGCACCGTCACGGAGAACCTTCAGCGCGCCCTGGACCTGATCGAGGACGGCGCCGTCCAGCCGGCCCGGATGGGGCTGCCCCGGGTGCCGCTGGAGCGGGCCGCGGAGGTCTACGCCGAGCTGCGCGAGCGCCCGGCGCACCCCGCCGTGATCTTCACCTACGGAAGCGGCGAGGCGAACGAGGGGAGCCGGGCATGACGAGCGCACCGCCCCCGGACACCGGCCACCGCCCGTTCCCCACCGCCGAGTCGGCCGGAACACTGGTCCACCGGTTCCTGGAGACCGCCCGGGCCCGCCCCGACCGCGAGGCCGTGGTGACCCCTGAGGTCCGCTGGACCTACCGGCAGGCGGAGGAACGATCCGCCCGGGTGTGCGGAGCGCTGCGCACGGCCGGGCTGCGCCCCGGGGACCGGGTGGGGCTGCTGTTCTCGCACGGCGCGGAAATGATCGCGGCGCTGCTGGGCGCCCTGCGCGCCGGAGTGTCGTACGTCCCGCTGGACGGCGCGTACCCGGCGGAGCGGCTCGGCTTCATGGCGTCCGACGCGGGGGTCCGCGCGCTGGTCACCGGCACCGCGCACACCGCGCTCGCGGAACGGCTGGCGGGCGGGGCGTTCCCGGTGCTGGCGTACGAGGACGTCGTACGCGGTGACGCGGCGGCGGGGGCGGGGGTCCACGCGGTGCCGGAGGGGGAGGCGTACGTCCTCTACACCTCCGGCTCCACCGGGCGCCCCAAGCCGGTGGCCCAGTGGCACCGCAATGTGCTGCACCACACCCGGGCCTGGGCCGACGGGCTGGCCATCGGCCCGCGGGACCGGCTGACCCTCCAGTCCGCATACAGCTGGGACTCGGCCGTCCAGGACACCTTCGCCGCGCTGCTGACCGGCGCGGCCCTGTATCCGGTGGACCTCAAGGCGCTCGGCGTGACCGGGCTGCTGGAGTGGATGGCCGCCGAGGAACTGACCGTCTACCACTCCACCCTGCCGGTCTTCCGGGCGCTGGTCCGGGCGATGGCGGGCCGTGGTGTCCGGCTGCCCGCGATGCGGATGCTGGCGCTGGGCGGGGACACGCTCCATCTGGCCGATCTGGACGCTGCCCGACGCCACTTCGAGTCCGGGTGCCAGGTGGCCGGCGCGTACGGCTCCACCGAGTGCTCCTGTGCGCTGCTGCGGGTCGCGGACCCCGGATACCGGCCGCCCACCGGGGTGTTCCCGCTGGGCGACCCGGTGCCGGAGACCGAGGTGCGGCTGGAGGACGCCGGGGGCCGTACCGTCGAGGGGCCGGGCGAGGGCGAGATCGTGGTGGTCAGCCGGTATCTGGCGCCGGGTTCGGTGCCGGACGGGCGGACGTACCGCACCGGCGATCTCGCCCGGCGGCTGGACGACGGCACCCTGCTGCTCATCGGGCGCCGGGACTTCCAGGTCAAGATCTCGGGCATCCGGGTGGAGACCGGTGAGGTGGAGAGCGCGCTCAAACAACTGCCGCAGATCCGCGAGGCGGTGGTGATGCCCTTCACCGACGGCCTGGGCGAGCGCCAGCTGGCGGGGTACGTGGTGGCCGCCGACGGGGCGCGGGCCGAGCCCGCCGCGCTGCGCACCGCGCTCCGGCGCACCCTGCCGGACCATGCGGTGCCCACCGCCTATGTCCCGCTGGACGAACTGCCGCTGACGGCCAATCACAAGATCGACCGGGCGGCGCTGCCGCATCCGAGCACCGCCGCCACGACGGGCACCGGAACCGGGGAGCCGCCGCCCGTCGGCAGCCCCGCCGAACGGGCCGTGCTCGAGGCGTGGCGGGAGGTACTGGGCGTGGCCCGGCCCGGTCCGGACGACAACTTCTTCGATCTGGGGGGCACCTCGCTGCGGATGGCCGCCGTGCACGAGCGGCTGACCCGGACGGTGGCCCCCGCGCTGCGGATGACCGATCTGTACCGGGCGCCGACCGTCCGGGCCCTGGCCCGGCTGATCGCCCCGGCCACGGCTCCCCCGGAGACGGCCGCCACGTCGCGGGCCGCCCCGGGCGGCGGTTCCGCTCCGGGGCGGGACCGCGGTGAGCGCCGCCGCGGCGCGCGCTCCGCCCGCCGGTCGGAGGTCCGTGCCCGGATCGCCCCGCCCGACCCCCGCCCGCCCTTCGGTGAGACCCGCGACCCCGCCCCAGGAGGCATACGTGACTGAGCAGCTGGAGGACTCCCCCCTGTCCGGGCGGATCGCCGTCGTCGGCATGGACTGCCGGTTCCCCGGCGCCCGCGACCACACCGAGTACTGGCGCAACCTCCTCGCGGGCACCGATCACCTCACCGATCTGGACGAGGAGCACCTGCGTGCCGCCGGGGTGCCGGAGGAGACGTTCACCGGCGACCGCTATGTGCGCCGGGCGGCGGTGGTCGAGGACGCCGACGCCTTCGACGCGTCGTTCTTCTTCCTCAGCTCCCGCGAGGCCGAGCGGATGGACCCGCAGCTGCGGCTGTTCCTCCAGACCTCCTGGGCGGCGCTGGAGCACAGCGGCCATGACTCGGAGGTCTACCCGGGCCGGATCGGTATCTTCGCCGGTTCGCTGACCAGCACCTATCTGCTGAACAACGTCCTGACCGGGGAGCGCGGTTTCAACGGTTCGCTGCCCCGGTTGCAGCAGGACATGGCCACGCTGATGGGCAACGACCCCAACTACCTCACCACCCGCGCCTCGTACCACCTGAAGGTCACAGGGCCCAGTTTCGCGGTACAGACGGCCTGTTCCACCTCGCTGGTGGCGGTGCACGTGGCGGCGCAGAGCCTGCTCGCCGAGGAGTGCGATGTGGCGCTGGCCGGCGGAGTGGCGCTGCGCTTCCCGCAGGAGGCGGGATACGTCCACGAGACCGACGGCATCGCCTCGGCCGGGGGCACCGTGCGGCCCTTCGACGCGGGCGCGGACGGCACCGTGTTCGGCAACGGCGTCGGGGTGGTGGTGCTCAAACGGCTGGAGGACGCGCTCGCCGACGGGGACACCGTCTGGGCGGTGCTGCGCGGTTCGGCGGTCGGCAACGACGGCAACGACCGCGCCGGATTCACCGCGCCCGGGATCTCCGGCCAGGCCGCCGTGCTCGGCGAGGCGCTCGGGGTGGCCGGGGTGGACCCGGCCTCGGTCAGCTATCTGGAGGCCCACGGCACCGGAACCCGGATCGGCGACCCGATCGAACTCGCCGCCGCGGCGCAGGTCTACCAGGTGGACGGCGCTCCCCCGCTCACCCTGGGCTCGGTCAAGGCCAACATCGGGCATCTGAGCACGGCCGCCGGTGTCGCCGGACTGATCAAGTGTGTGCTGATGCTGCGCCACCGGACACTGGTGCCGACCCCGCACTTCACCGAGTGGAACCCGGAGTGCGAGGTCGAGGGGACCCGCTTCCGGATGGGCACCGCGGTGGAGCCGTGGCGGCGCGGTGACGGCCCGCTGCGGTGCGCCGTCACCTCCACCGGGATGGGCGGCACCACCGCCCATGTCGTCCTGGAGGAGGCACCGGAGGCCGCCGTGTCGACGGACGGGGCCGCGCCCGCCCCGCCGGTGGTGCTGCTCCCGGTGTCCGCCAAGTCGCCCGCCGCGCTGGAGACCGCGCGGCTCGCCCTCGCCGACGCCCTGGAGGAGACAGCGCCGGAGGACGCCCCGCACACACTCGGCGACATCCATCTGGACGACGTGGCGTACACCCAGGCCACCACCCGGCACACCTTCGACTACCGGGCCGTGGTCACCGCACCGGACCGGGCGAGCGCCGTCCGGGCGCTGCGCACCGCCGATCCGCGGTTCGTCTTCCAGGACTCCGGCCACCCCGCCGACCGCCCGGTCACCTTCCTCTTCCCCGGCCAGGGCGCCCAGTACCCCGCCATGGGCCAGGGCTGGTACGAACACCTGCCGGTCTTCCGCGACACGGTGGACGAGTGCGCCGCACTGCTCGAACCCCGTCTCGGGCTCGATCTGCGGGACGCGCTCTACCCCGCGCTCCGCGGCCACCAGGGCGAACGCCACGACCTGGGCCGGACCCGGCTCACCCAGCCCGCCCTGTTCACCGTGGAGTACGCCCTCGCCCGGCAGTGGATGGCGTGGGGCATCCGCCCGACCGCGCTCATCGGCCACAGCGTGGGTGAGTACGTGGCGGCCACCCTGGCCGGGGTGTTCCGGCTGCCCGACGCGCTACGGGTGATCGCCGAACGCGGGCGGCTGGTGGACGGACTGCCCGCCGGGGTGATGCGGGCCGTGATGACCACCCCCGAGGAGCTGGCGCCGTACCTGGGCGACGGCGTGGACCTGGCCGCGGTCAACGAACCGGCGGTGTGCACCGTCGCCGGATCGCGCGAGGCCGTCCGGGCGCTGACGGACCAGCTGACCGCGGATGGTGTGCCGCACCGCAAGGTGTCCACCTCTCACGCCTTCCACTCCGCGATGATGGACCCGGCCGTGGAGCCGCTGACCGAGGTGGTGCGCGGGGTCGGACTGAGCCGCCCGCGGATCCCGTTCCTGTCCAACCGCACCGGCACCTGGATCCGCGACGAGGAGGCCACCGACCCCGCGTACTGGGGCGCGCATCTGCGGGACACCGTGCGGTTCGCGGACGACGTGGCCACCGCGCTGGCCGAGGGCGTCCAGGTCTTCGTGGAGGTGGGCCCCGGCCACACCCTGGCCACCTTCACCCGGCGCCACTCGGACCGGCAGACGGGTGTCCCGGTGGTCACCTCCACCGCACGCGCCAAGGACCCGGCCGCCGATCTCACCGCGCTGACCGCCGCGCTCGGCCGGCTGTGGGCGATGGGGCTCACCCCCGACTGGGCGGGCTACTACGCGGGCCGCGGCCGCCGCAAGGCACCGCTGCCCACCTACCCCTTCGAGGCCACCCGGTACTGGGTCGAGCCCGGTTCGGGGCCGCTGACCGGGGCGGGCGGCCGTACCGGCTCCGGCGCGGTGGGCAAACTCCCGCTGGACGCGTGGTTCTCGGTACCGGTGTGGCGGCCCGCGGTCGGCACGCTCGACACGGACGTGGCCCCGATCACCGAACCGGTGCTGCTGTTCGCCGACGCCCGGGGCACCGCCGCCCGGGTCGCCGGACACACGATCGCCGGTGAGGTGCTGACCGTGATCGCGGGCGAGGCGTACGGACGGCACGGGGACACCTTCACCCTGCGCCCCGACTCCGAGCAGGACCACGGCCGGCTGATCGGCGAACTGCTCGCCGAGAACCGGCTGCCGGGCCGGATACTGCACGCCTGGTCCACCGACCCGCTGCCGCCCGAGCGCGGTACCGAGCGCTTCGAAGTGGCCCAGCGCCGGGGCGTCTACAGTCTGATCGCCCTGGTCAAAGCGTTGGGCAAACACGATGTGACCCGCCCGCTCCAGCTGGACCTGATCAGCGCGGGGGCGTACGCCATCAGCCCGACCGAGCCCGAACCGGCCGCCGAACTGGTGACGTTGGCGGTGGCCGCGCGGGTCATCGGCCAGGAGCACGGCAACATCGGCGCCCGCCACATCGATCTGCCCGCGGCCGTCGACCAGCGCTCGCTGCGCACCCTGGCGGCCGAACTGACCTCCGTCCAGCCGCCGGAGCTGGCCGTCACCTTGCGCGGCGGCACCCGCTGGGTCGCCGATCTGGAGCCGGTGCGCGCCGACTGGACCGCCGAGGCACGGTCCCGGCTGCGGGACGAGGGCGTCTATCTCATCACCGGCGGCCTCGGCGAGATCGGTTCGCTGATCGCCCGCTGGCTGCACGGCGAGACCCGGGCCCGGCTGGCGCTGCTGACCCGTGACGCGCTGCCCGGGCGAGAGGAGTGGGACACCTGGCTGGAGAGCCACGAGGACGACGACGAGACCTCGCTGCGCATCACCCGGCTGCGGGAGCTGGAGGCGGCGGGCGCCGAAACCCTCCTGGTGCACACCGATGTGGCCGATGTGGACGGGCTGCGGACGGCGGTGGCGAAGGTCGAGGAGCACTTCGGCGCGCTGCACGGGGTGGTCCATGCCGCCGGGCTGCCCAGCGAGCAGTGGGACCGCGCCCTGACCAGTGCCGACGTGGAGCAGTGCCAGTGGCATTTCGTCCCCAAGGCCCACGGCCAGATCGCTCTGGAGCAGGTGCTCGCCGACCGCCCGGTGGACTTCTGTCTGATGCTGTCCTCGCTGGCCGGTGTGCTGGGCGGACTGCGGCTGCTGGCGTACGGCGCGGCCAACCACTTCATGGACGCCGCCGCCGAACGGGCCAACCGGGGCCTGGACCGTACGGTGTGGATCAGCGCGGCCTGGGATGTGTGGCAGCACCACCAGGACGAGAAGCGGGCCATCTCGGCCATCGGCCGCAGCATGGACGACAAGGCGATCCAGCCAGAGGAGGGGCTCGAGGCCATCCGCAGACTGCTGTCGCTGCGCGATGTCTCCCATGTGGCGGTCTCCACCTGGGACATCGGCTACCGGCTGGACCAGTGGGTGCGCGACGAGCGGATCGTCCGGCCCAGCGCGGGGGCCGCGGCGCTCGGCGAGGAGGCGGCGGACACCGAGTCCGGCGGGCTCACCGAGCAGGTGGCCCGACTGGTGCGGGACGCGCTGGGAGCCGAGGAGATGCCCGTGGACGGGGACATCTTCGAGTTCGGCGGGGACTCGCTGCTGATCGTCCGGCTGCTGTCGGACGTCCGGGAGTTCTTCTCCGTCGAGGTGCCGCTGGCCGATGTGCTCGCCGAGCCGACCCCGGCCGCGCTGGCCGGGCTCGTCCAGCGGCGGCTGGACGCCCGCGAGGAGGGGGCACGGTCCGGCGGGGACGGCGAGGCCGATGAACTCGAGGCGCTGGCGGCGGAGCTGGCCGCGCTCGACCCCGACGTCACCGAACGGCTGCTGTCCGAGGCGGCCCTGGCAGAACAGCCCAAGGAGAGCTGACCCGTGGACTTCAGCCTGATCTTCTTCTCCGGCGACGAGAAGAACAAATACCGCTTCGTCTTCGACGCCGCCCGGTTCGCCGACGAGAACGGCTTCACCGCCATCTGGACCCCGGAGCGCCACTTCCACCGCTTCGGCGGCCTGTACCCCAACCCCTCGGTGCTCGGCGCCGCGCTGGCCCAGGCCACCCAGCGGCTCCAGATCCGAGCGGGCAGCGTCATCCTGCCGCTGCACAGCCCGATCCGGGTGGCCGAGGAGTGGGCGGTGGTGGACAACCTCTCCCAGGGCCGCGCCGGGATCGCGCTGGCCACCGGGTTCAGCCCGGTGGACTTCGCCATCAACCCCACCGGCTGGGAGGACCGCCGCCGGCGCACCTTCGACGCGGTGACCCGGATCCGCGAACTCTGGGAGGGTGAACCGGTGTTCGTGCAGGACGGCCTCGGCAACCACGTCGAGGTGGAGCTGCATCCGCAGCCCGTCCAGCCCGAGTTGCCGATGTGGCTCACCTGCACCAAGAGCCCGGAGACCTTCGAGACGGCCGGGCGGCTGGGCTGCAATGTGCTCACCGCCCTGATCGACATGACCAACGAGGAGCTCGAGGAGAAGCTCGAGATCTACTTCAAGGCCCTGGACGAGTACGGGCACGACCGCGAGGACGTGACGGTCACGCTGATGCTGCACACCTTCATCGGCACCGACCTGGACGAGGTGCGGGAGACCGTGTGGCCGCCGTTCACCACGTACCTGAAGTCCTTCCTCACCGTCATCGACTCGCAGAAGAAGAACCTGGCACCGGGCGCGGGGGTGCGGGACATGTCCGAGGGCGACACCGACCAGCTGATCAAGTTCGCCTTCGACAAGTACTTCGAGAAGGGCGCCCTGCTGGGCACCCCTGATTCGTGTGTGGCCGTGGTCGACCGGTTCACGGGCATGGGCGTCACCGAGATCGCCTGTCTCATCGACTTCGGCGTCGACGAGGAGCTGGTCGTGCGCAGCCTCAGCCAGCTGGACGAACTGAGGAGGCGTTACGCATGACAGGCTCGTCCGTACCGGCGGAGCTGGCCGCCCGGCTGGCGGCCCTCACCCCGGAGCAGCGCGCCCGGCTGCGGGACCGGGTGCGCCAGGAGCGGCGCCCCCGGCAGCGGGTGCTGACACCCGGCCAGCGCAGGCTGTGGGAGGCCCATCACACCACCGGCGGCCGCCCGGTGGACGTGGTCTGCCAGGCCGTCCGGCTGACCGGGGCGCGGGTCGACCTGGATCTGCTGGCGGAGCGGATCGAGGGGTTCGTCCGGCGCCACGAGGCGCTGCGCACCACCTTCGAGGAGACCGCCGACGGTGTCCGGCCGGTGGTGCACGCGGAGTTGCCGCCCCGGCTGCTGCGCACCTCGTGCCCGGACGCGGAGGAGGCGTACGCGCTCGCCCGCGAGCTGGCGCACGAGGCGTTCGATCTGGCGGCCGGTCCACTGCTGCGGGTGGTGCTGGCCGAGGGCCCCTCCGGCGACGAGGCGTGGCTGCTGGTGGTCGTCCACAATCTGGTCTTCGACGCCTGGTCGTTCGAACTGCTGCTGGACGAGCTCGGCCGCGCGCCGGGGACGGCGGAGCCCGAGGCGGTGCCGTTCAGCCGGTTCGCGGAGGAGCAGGCCGCGTGGTCGGCGAGCGAGGCCGGACGTGCGGCGGCGGCGTACTGGGCGGCCGAGGTCGCGGATCCGCCCGCGCCGCTGCCCACCGACCGGCCGCGCGGCGGGGCGACCCGGCGCGACGGCGGACGGGTGGAGTTCAGCCTGCCCGCCGCGGTGGCCAAGGGGATCACGGCAGCAGCCCAGCAGGAGGCCGCCACCGCCTACGCGGGCTGGCTGGCCGTGGCGTGGGCCGCGTTCGAGGAGTTCGGCGGCTCGTCCGACGTGCTGCTCGGCACCTTCACCGCGGGCCGGGACCGGCCGGGCGCCGAGGCGACCGTGGGCTATCTGCTCAATGTGCTGCCGGTGCGGCTGCGCGACCCGGGCGACGGCGGCCCCGCCGCGCGGATCCGGGCCGCCCGCGCGGTCTCCCGGGCCGGGCTGCGGCACGCCGTCTGCCCGGGCGAGCTGATCGACGCCCCGCGCCGGGTGCCGGGCACCCATCCGCTGCTGGACGCGGTGTTCGTCTTCGACAACCTCGGCGAGGGCACCCGTACCGTGCAGGGGGCCGAGGTCACCACGGCCGACCTGGACAAGGGCGTGGCCCGCTACGACCTGACGCTCGCGGTCCACCCGGGTGCGGACGGGGTGTCCGGCTGGCTGGAGTACGACACCGGGCTGTACGACGAGGCCACGGCGCGCGGGCTGGCCGAGCGGTTCGTCGCCGCGGCCGAGCGGATGTCCCGGGAGGCCGCGCGGTGATCACACCACGGCTCTGCGGTCCCGCCTACGAACTGGGCGAGTACGCCGATCCCGTGAGCGAACTGCCGGAGCTCCGGGCGGCGCCGCGGATCGCGGCCGATCTGACCTCGCCCGCCGCGGGGTTCGTCAGCTACCGCTGGTCCGAGGCGCCGGTGGCCGAGCTGATGACCGCCGCGGTCCAGCGCACCCTGGCGGCGTCCGGGGTGCCGGGCGGCGACATCGACATGGTGCTGCTGGCCACCGACTCGCTGCCCGGGGGACGCGCCGCGCACCGGGACGTCGCCGAACTCCTCCAGGAGACCGGAATGTCCCGGGCCACGGTGTCCACGCTCGGTCTGATGGACTGCGCCACGGCGATGGCCGCGGTGGGCACGGCGGCCTCTCTCGTCCGGGACGGCACCGCGCGTCAGGTCATGGTGGTCAGCGGGGATCTGGCCGAGCTGTCCACCGGCGGGCAGCGGGTGGTGGCGGGCGGCGCGGCGATCGCCAGCGACGGGGCGGCCTCCGCCCTGGTGTCGGCGGACGCGCCGGGTCGTCCGGTGCTGGCCATGGCCCACCACGCCGACCCGGAGCAGGAGTGGGGCGGCGGCCCGCCCCAGCGGCAGCTGGCGGCCCGGATCCAGGCCTATCGCGAGCTGTTCGGCCGGCTGGCGGCGCGCCATCCGGTGGATCCGGCCGGATCCCTGGTGCTGCCGAGCCACTTCGCCCGTCATGTGATGCGGATGTATCTCGCGGACGTCGGGTTCCCGGCGGACCGGATCGTGCTGGAGGGGGTGGGGCGGCTGGCGCACTGCCAGGGCAGCGATCCGCTGATCACCCTCGCCGATCTGCCGGCCGAGCCAAAGCCCTCCGGAACGGGGCAGGCGGCCGCGGGGCGGGCGGTGGATCCGGAGCGGCTGGTGCTGCTGGGAGCCGGGATCTCCCATGTGGCGGCGGTGCTGCTGGACGCCCGTCCGCTCCCCCGGCTCGAGGGGGGATCGTCCTGACCGGCCGCACCACGGACGCCCGCCAGGTGACCCCCGCGGATCTGCGGACCGTGGCCCGGCGGCTGCCGACGGGGGTCACCGTGGTCACCGGCGGACGGGGCGGGGAGACCCACGGGATGACGGTGAACTCCTTCACCACGCTCTCGCTGACACCGCCCCTGGTGTCCTTCTCGGTGCGGCACACCGCCCGGATCAGAGGGCTGATCGAGAGCACCGGCGGTTTCACGGTCAATGTGCTGGCCGCCGAACAGGCCGGTCTGGCCGGCTGGTTCGCCGACCGCAACCGGCCCACGGGGGCGGACAGTTTCCTCGCCGTCGAGACGGCCGGGGCCCCGGCGGCGGGCGGGGTGCGGATCGCGGGCGCGGTCGGGCACTTCGTCTGCCGTACGGTCCGGCTGGTCGAGGCGGGCGACCATGTGATCGTCATCGGGTCGGTGGAGGAGTGCGAGGCCCCGTCCTCGGCGGAGCCGCTGCTCTTCGTGGACGGGGAGTTCCGCTCCCTCCCCGGGCGCCCGGCCGGGGGGACGTCCCCGGGGCCGGGCGCGGCGGGCTGAGCCGGGCCGGCGCTCAGCGGATCGCGTACCCGTACGGCTCGGGCGCGTGCACCCGGGCGCCGAGCTCCCGTGCCGCGTGGCGGGCGAAGGAGGGATTGCGCAGCAGTTCGCGGCCGATCAGCACGGCGTCCGCCTCACCGTTGGCGACGATCTTCTCGGCCTGTCCGGTCTCGGTGATCAGTCCGACGGCGCCGACCGGCAGCCCGGTTTCCCGGCGCACCCGGGCGGCGAACGGCACCTGGTAGCCGGGCTCGACGGGGATGCGCACCCCGGCCGCGTTGCCGCCGGAGGAGACGTCCAGCAGATCCACGCCGTGCTCCTTGAGCAGCGCGGCCAGCGTGACGGTGTCGTCCGGCGTCCAGCCGTCGCGCTCCAGCCAGTCGGTGGCCGAGACACGGAAGAACAGCGGAAGCTCCTCCGGCCAGACCGCGCGGACCGCGTCGACGACCTCGAGGGCGAAGCGGACGCGGTTCTCCAGGGAACCGCCGTAGCGGTCGGTGCGGTGGTTGCTGTGCGGGGAGAGGAACTCGCCGATCAGATAGCCGTGGGCGCCGTGGATCTCGGCGACCTCGAACCCGGCGGCGAGGGCGCGCCGGGCGGCGGCCGCGAACTGCTCGACGACCTCGCCGATTCGCTCCTCGGTGAGCTCGTCGGGCACCGGGTAGGGATCGTCGAAGGCGATCGGGCTCGGGCCCAGCGGCTGCCAGCCCCGCTCCTCCGGGCCGAGCGGCGCACCGCCCCGCCAGGGGGCGTCGGTGCTCGCCTTGCGCCCGGCGTGGGCGAGCTGGATGCCCGGGACGGTGCCGTGCCGCTTGAGGAAGCCGGTGATCCGGCGGAACGCCTCGACCTGGCGGTCGTTCCAGATGCCGAGGTCGGCGGGGCTGATCCGGCCCTCGGGCGAGACCGCGGTGGCCTCGACCAGGATCAGGCCGGTGCCGCCGGTGGCGCGGGCGCCGTAGTGCGCGAAGTGCCAGTCGTTCGGGACTCCGGCGCCCTCGCCGCTCTCCGCGCTGTACTGGCACATCGGCGCCATCCAGACGCGGTTGGGGATGGTCAGCGACCGTAGGGTGACGGGCTCGAAGAGGGCACTCATGAACGTCTCCAATCGACTTCGCGCGACCGGGCCGGACCGCGCTAGTACGATACGCATCGTATTACGATGACCGCCAAATTACGAAGCTCTTCGTACAACGATCTCTCTCGTACAAGGCCTCTCGCGCCACGGCGTCCGGCGCCCGCCGCCGGTGATTCACTGCTTCCTCCGGGGCGCCGATGTCGGTGGCGGGGTGCAGACTCTGTGATGACGGACACATCCACCTCGTCCCACCGTCCGCACGTCCGCACGTCCGCACGTCCGCGCTTCAAGGAGTGAGCCGTCATGGACGACGTCCTGCTCGCCATCGGCACCCGTAAGGGCCTCTTCCTCGCCCGCCGGACCGGATCCCCCGGCGGGGACTGGGAGTTCACCGGCCCGCACTTCCCGATGCAGGCGGTGTACTCCGTCGGCGTCGACACCCGCCGTGGCCGCCCCCGGCTGCTGGCCGGTGCCGACAGCTCCCACTGGGGCCCCTCGGTCTTCCGCTCCGACGACCTCGGGCAGAGCTGGCACGAGTCCGCCCGGCCCGCGGTGCGGTTCCCCGAGGGGACCGACACCTCGCTGGAGCGGGTGTGGCAGCTGCATCCGGCGGGCCCCGCGGCACCGGAGGTGGTGTGGGCGGGCACCGAGCCGGGTGCGCTGTTCCGCTCCGGGGACGGCGGGGAGAGCTTCGACTTCGTCCGCGCGCTGTGGGACCACCCACAGCGGCCGCGGTGGGGCGCGGGGTTCGGCGGCCAGGCGGTGCACACCGTGGTCACCCACCCGCGGAACGCGGACGCGGTCGTGGTCGCGGTCTCCTCGGGCGGGGTGTACCGCACCGCGGACGGCGGGGCGAGCTGGGAGCCGTCCAACCACGGCCTCAAGGCGGAGTTCCTGCCCGATCCGTATCCGGATTTCGGTCAGTGCGTGCACAAGATCGCCCAGGACGCGGTCGATCCGGACCGGCTCTACCTCCAGAACCACGGCGGGGTGTACCGCAGCGACGACGGCGGGGCGCACTGGACCGAGATCACCAAGGGCCTCCCGGCCGACTTCGGCTTCGCGATCGCCACCCATCCGCGGCGCGGCGGGGTCGCCTACGTCTTCCCGGTGATCGACGGCGGGGACCGCTATCCGCCCGACTACCGCTGCCGGGTCTACCGCACCGACGACGCGGGCGCGTCCTGGACCGAGCGGTCCGCCGGACTGCCCGGCGAGCACCACTACGGAGTGGTGCTGCGGGACGCGCTGCGCACCGATGACGCCGACCCGGCCGGGGTCTACTTCGGCAACCGCAACGGCGAGGTGTACGCCAGCGCCGACGAGGGCGAGAGCTGGCGGCAGATCGCCCGGCACCTGCCGGATGTGCTGTGCGTCCGGGCCGCCGTCATCGGCTGAGCGGACGGGTGACGCGCGCGGCCGGAAGTGATCCACCGGGCGGCACACGGTCACCGGCTGAGCCACTAGAGTGACGCGGGTGGCAGCGCGACCCTTGAACGAAATTGTCGAACCGGGCTGGGCCAAGGCACTTGAGCCCGTCGAAGAGCGCATCGCGGCGATGGGCGACTTCCTGCGGGCCGAGATCGCGGCGGGCCGTACCTACCTCCCCGCGGGAGCCAACGTCCTGCGCGCCTTCCAGCAGCCCTTCGACGAGGTGAAGGTGCTGATCGTGGGGCAGGACCCGTATCCGACCCCCGGTCACGCGGTGGGGCTCAGCTTCTCCGTGGCGCCGGAGGTCCGGCCGCTGCCCGGCAGTCTGGAGAACATCTTCCGGGAGCTGCACACCGACCTCGGGCTGCCGCGTCCGGCCAGCGGCGATCTGACGCCCTGGACCGGGCAGGGCGTGCTGCTGCTCAACAAGGCGCTCACCACGGCGCCCCGCCGCCCCGCCGCCCACCGCGGCAAGGGCTGGGAGGAGGTCACCGAGCAGGCCATCCGGGCCCTCGCCACGCGCGGCCGCCCCCTGGTGTCCATCCTGTGGGGCCGGGACGCCCGCGCGGTGCGCCCGCTGCTGGGCAGCCTTCCGGCGGTCGAGTCCGCCCACCCCTCCCCCATGTCGGCCGACCGCGGCTTCTTCGGATCGCGGCCGTTCAGCCGCGCCAACGACCTCCTGGTACAGCAGGGAGCGCAACCCGTGGACTGGCGCCTTCCCTGACGGCTTCGGCCCCGGTGGCCGACAGGTAGTCTGCCCGCCATGACGACACATCCGAACACCCCTGCGGGCTGGTACGCCGACCCGCAGGGCACGCCGAACCAGCTGCGCTGGTGGGACGGCGCGCAGTGGACCGAGCACACCCACCCCGGCCAGCCGGGCCAGGTCCCGCCGCAGCAGGCGGCCCAGCCCCACCCCAACCCGGCCAAGGTCCAGCACCAGGTGCAGCACCAGGCGCATGTCGCCCCGGCCGCGGGTGGCGGCGGCACGCTGTTCTCCGAGCCGGTGCTCGTGGTCAACCAGAAGGCCAAGCTGATCGAGCTCACCAACGAGTACAGCGTGTTCGACCAGCACGGCCGCACCATCGGCTCGGTGGTGCAGGTCGGCCAGAGCACGCTGAAGAAGGTCGCGCGGTTCGTCTCCAGCCTCGACCAGTTCATGACCCACAAACTGGAGATCCGGGACGCCAACGGGCAGCCGCATCTGGTGCTCACCCGCCCCGCGAAGTTCATCAAGTCCAAGGTCCTGGTGACGCGCCCGGACGGACAGCCGGTCGGCGAGATCGTCCAGCAGAACGCCATCGGCAAGATCAACTTTGGTATCCACGTCAACGGCCAGCAGATCGGCGCCATCAAGGCGGAGAACTGGCGGGCCTGGAACTTCGCCATCGTCGACCACACGGACTCCGAGATCGCCAGGATCACCAAGACCTGGGAGGGCCTGGCGAAGACCATGTTCACCACGGCGGACAACTATGTCCTCCAGATCCACCGCCAGCTGCCCGACCCGCTGCTGAGCCTGGTGGTGGCCACCGCGCTGACCGTGGACACCGCGCTCAAGCAGGACGCCCGAGGGTTCGGCTGAGCCGGTGGCCGGCGCGTATGTCCTCGGCATCGACTCCGGGGGGTCGGGCGTACGGGTGGGTGTGGCGCGCGCCCAGGTGTCCGGTGGCTCCGCGGAGAAGCCGCTGACCTGGTCCTCGCCCACTCCGGCCGCCGTGGGTGAACGCGGGATCGACGCGGCCGGACTGCTGTCCCGGGTCCTCCCCGCCGCCCGGGAGCTGCTGCGCGAGGCCGGGGTACGGCGGGTGGCCGCCGTCTGCGTCGGCGCGGCGGGCATGGCCTCGCTCGGTGACGATCTGCGCGCCACCCTGCCGAGTGCGCTCGCCGACGCGTTCGGCACCCCCCAACTGGCCCTGGCGGCCGACGCGGTGACCGCGTACGCCGGGGCGCTCGGCCAGCGGCCCGGTGCGGTGGTCGCCGCGGGCACCGGCATGATCGCGCTCGGCGCGCTGCCGGAGAACCGGGGCGCGGACGGGCACCCCGGCGGCTGGCGGCGGGCGGACGGCTGGGGCCATCTGCTGGGCGACTGCGGCGGCGGGGCGTGGATCGGCCGCGCGGGCCTGGAGGCGGCGATGCGCGCGTACGACGGCCGCGAGGGCGGCTCACGGCCGCTGCTGGACCGGGCGGAGGCGGTGTTCGGACCCGCGGGGGAGCTGCCGGGGCAGCTGTATCCGCGCCCGGACCGACCCGCCGTCCTGGCCTCCTTCGCGCCCGAGGTCGGCCGCCTGGCCGGGGCGGATCCGGTCGCGGACACCATCCTGCGGGACGCCGCACGCCATGTCGCACAGGCGGCTGAGGCGGTCTGCCCGCGCGTGGAGTCCAGCGAGGTGGCTTTCACCGGCGGGCTGTTCCGCATGGGCGCCCCGCTACTGACGCCGCTGCACGCGGAGTTGACGGCGCGGCTGCCGGAGGTCCGGGTGACGGAAGCGGCCGGGGATCCGCTGGACGGCGCGCTGTGCGTGGCGGCGGCGCTGGCGGCGGACGACCTGCGGCTGCCACGGGACGCGGCCCTGCTGAACGTCATCGACCTGGGCTGAGCGGCCTCGCCGGAGTCCGGTGCGGTTCGGTTGCGCCCCGAAGGGGCGCGGGGCTGGTCGATGTGCGGCTCCGCCGCGTGGGCGCGACCAGCCACGACGCGGCCGCGGACGAACGACCGCACCTCGCGGTACCCGCACCAACGCCTCGGCGCGTGGCCCGTTATGCCCGCCCCGGCACCTCGCGATCACCGAACCTCTGTGCCCGGCCCCACCGATCCGTCCGGCCTCCGGGTGCTTGGATCCGTATTCCGGACACAGGGGTGGTTCTCCGTACATCCCTGACCGCTCAGCGCACAGCAATGAACAGCGCGGCTCGGCAAAAGGGGACAGATTACGCCCTGTCACACCCCTCCCGAACAGCCGAGCCCATGAAGCGACTAACATGCGGCGCCATGAGCTCCCCCACTGGGCCCGCGTCCGGCCTGCCTGTACGAATGCCGCGTCCCCGCCAGCCCGGACGGCACCGCCGACCGGAGCCCGCCGCCGCACCCCTCGGCGCGCCTCCGCTGGTGCTGGCCGTCCCGGGCACCCCGGAGGCGGCCACCCGGAGCCTGGCCGAGGAGGTCGTGAGCATCGCGCGATCCGAGCTCCCCGGCCTCGACGTCCACATCGGTTACGTGGACGGCGACGGCGAGGAGTTCCCGCGGCTCGAAGGTGTGCTGACGCTGGCCGCCCAGGACCGCGCCGAGCGCGTCCGCCAGGCGACCGAGGCCGCCAAGGCCGCCGCTGCCGCCACCGCGGAGGCCATCGCCGCCGCCGAGGCCGCGGGCGAGGAGATCCCGCCGCAGCCGCCCGAGCCCGGCATCCCCACCGACGGCCCCGCCGCCGTGGTGGTCCCGCTGCTCGCGGGCCCGGACAACGCGCTGCTGCGCCGGATACGCCAGGCCGTCATGGGCAGCGGCTCCGCCGCCGAACTCACCGATGTCCTCGGCCCGCACCCGCTGCTCGCCGAGGGTCTGCACGTACGGCTGTCGGAAGCCGGTCTGGCCCGCGCCGACCGCGCCCGGCTGTTCACGGTCGCGACCGCGGCGGACGGCATCATCCTGGCCACGGTCGGCGGTGAGGAGGCGGCCCAGGCGGGTGGCATCACCGGCATGCTGCTCTCCGCACGCCTCGCCGTCCCGGTGATGGCCGCGGCGCTGGACGAGGACGGCGCGGTCCTCCGCGTCGCCGAGCAGCTGCGCTCGGCCGGTTCCGCCCGGCTCGCGCTCGCGCCGTACCTCATCGGCCCGGAGGTCTCCGCCGGGCTGACCGCAGCCGCCGCCGAGGAGGCGGGCTGCGCCGCGGCCGAGGCGCTCGGCGCCTACCCGGCCGTGGGCAAGCTGGTGCTGGCGAAGTACGCGGCGTCGCTGGGCCTGACGCTCCCGGACGCCTCGGCGGCGCGCTGACGCGACACGATCACCACGGTGGGGCGGCGGCCCGGTCCGGGCCGCCGCCCCACCGCGTCCACGCCCATCGGCGTCAGCCGAACACCACGCAGGAGGCGGCGGGCGCCTCGATGGACCCGGCCCGGCCGGGCACCCCCGTCGCGTCGTCGACGGTGAACCACGTGATGTCGCCCGAGCGTTCGTTGGCCGCGTACAGATGACGCCCCGAGGGGCCGAGCACCAGGTCCCGGGGCCAGCTTCCGCCGCAGGGGGTGGTGGCGACCGGATCCAGCCGGTCACCGGAGGCGTCGAGCGCGAAGGTGGTGACGGTGTCGGCGCCACGGGCCGCGGCCCAGACGAACCGGCCGTCCCCCGAGACCACCACCTCGGACGGGAAGCACTCCCCCGCGAAACCGTCCGGGAGCACCGGTGTCTCCCCGAGCGGTTCGAGCGTGCCGTCCGCCGCGTCCCAGCGGCAGATCGTGATCGTCGGCTCCAGCTCGTTGATCACATACACCCGATCGCCGCGCGGATGGAACGCGAGATGGCGCGGACCGCTGCCGGGCCGCATCCGGACCGCGCCGTGCGGCCGCAGCCCGGGCAGCCCGTAGCTCCGTACGGCATCGGTGCCCAGGTCCACGGTGAGCAGCCAGCGGCCCGAGGGATCGGGCCGTACGGCGTGCGCATGGGGGCCACGCTGCCGTTCGGGGTGCGGTCCGCCGCCCTCGTCCTGGAACAGGGCCGTCGGCTCCCCGAGCACGCCGCCGTCGCGCACCGGGAGCGCGGTGACGCTGCCGGACACGTAGTTGGCGGTGAGCAGATGCCCGGCGGCGAGCGCGAGATGGGTGGGCCCGGCGCCGCGTACGGACACCGGGTCGGCCAGCAGCGCGGGCGGCCGGGCGGGGTCGGCCACCGAGAGCGCCGCGGCCGCGCCGTCGTCCGTCTCGCACACCGCGTAGAGGATGTCCCCGCCGGCGGACAGGGCGAGGTACGAGGGGTTGGCCACCGCGTCCGTGCTGTGCCGGGGGCGCAGCGCACCCGACTCCGCGTCGAGCGACGCCACGGTGATTCCGGCGCCGCCCGCCGAGGTGAACGAGCCGATGTACGCCCGCTGCGCCGTGTCCGTCCCGGCCATCCCGCCGCCCTTCCGCCGACTCCGCTGCCGGGCCGACGGTAACAGTCAGGTCTGGACCAGGCGAGCGACGCTTTCGCTCAGCCGACGTCACGGGGGGTGTCGGCGTGGCGTGCGCGAGCAGCCCGTCGACGAACGTGCGGAACCCCCGGGGGTAGATGTCCCGCGCGGCCAGTGCGGCCCATGGGTGCCGTCAGGCCCGCGCGGGTGCCGGGGTGTGGCCGCGCAGCGGGGCCGCGAGGGTGGCCAGTGACCGCTCCAGGTCGTGCAGATGGGCCAGGGCCCGGTCCACGCTCGGATGCGGGACGGGGTGGGCCGCGCGGGCCGCGGGCTCGGCGGCCGGTGCGATACCGGCGCCGGGGGTCATCAGCCGCCCCACGGCGGTCTCCACCCGGCGGCAGGCGGTGATCAGCCGTGCGTCGTGGCAGGCGTCCGGGTCGGCGGCCAGCTCGGCGAGGCCGCGGGCCTGCCGTGCGCAGTCGTCGAGCCCGACCATGATCTGCCGGGCACGGCTCCGGCGGGCGCGCAGCGGGCTGAGCGGGTGCAGCAGCGGGGCGACCGACATCCGCAGCCGCCCGAGCGCCGACTCCAGCTCGGCCACATGCGGTGCGGGATCGGCGGCCGGATCCCCCGCGAGCCGTCGCGCGGACGCGGCCGCGCACTGCCGTACGCACTCCAGGGCGCTGCGCACCCAGGCGTCGCTGGCGGCGTGCGTGGTGACCGGCAGGACGACGGCGACGGCCAGCGCCGCACCCGTCGCGCCCACGGCGGTCTGCTCCAGCCGCAGCGTGAGCAGCCCGGGGTGGAGCACACCGAGCAGCCCGTACAGCAGCCCGGCCATGAGGGTCACGAACACCATCATCCAGCTGTAGGACAGCGCGGCGGTGTAGAAGATGCCGAAGACGCACACGGCGACGAGGGCGGCGGTGAGCGCGGGCGCGCCGTGCAGCGGTACGGCCACCACCTGCCCGGCCGCGATCCCGCAGCCGGTGCCGAGCACCCGGCGGAAGCCGCGGACCAGCGTCTCGCCGCGCGAGGCGGTGTTGACGAAGATCCACCAGGCGGTGCCGACGGCCCAGTACCAGCGTTCACCGGAGACGGCCTGGCCGACGGCGAGCGCGAAGGCGCAGGCGACGACCGCCTGGAACGCCTGCCGGGTGGCGGGCCGGGTCAGACCGCGTCCGCCCGGCGGCGCGGGAACCGCGGGCGGCGGATCGCGCCGCTCCAGCGGCCATCCGGCGAACCGTACGAAGGCCGCCGCCAGCACACCGGTCAGCACCGCCGCGGTCAGTACGGGCAGTTCGCGGGGCAGCGCATGCAGAAACTGCGCCGCGAAGAACATCATGAACGCGAAGATGCCGAGGGCGTTGCCGCGCGCCCCCCAACGCCGGGCGGCGACCCCGCAGAAGACCACGGCGAGGAAGGCGGCGTCCCGCGTCCCGTCCCGCCCGTGCAGCGCGGCGGCCAGGGCCAGCACCGGCAGACCGACGGCCGGGAGCGCGGCGGTGGTCACGGCCTGTCGCCGCACCGTCGGGTCGGCCACGGTGAAGAGCGTCAGCAGCGCGGCGAGCCCGGCCGCGATCACGGCGGGCAGCGGAAGACCGGCCACCGCGGTGGCCGCGACGGCGAGCCCGACGCCGAGGACGGCCCGCGTCGAGACACGCAGCCGCGCGCGCCCCGGATCCGGCGCCATGAACATCCTCTTCAGCACTGCGTCCCGTTCCCCTTGCCCTCGCGCCGTGGCGCGATGTCACCGCATGAAAAAGGCGCCGCGGGGGTCCGCAGCGCCATCGACGGACCCATCACAGCACCCGGAGGGCCCCTGGCTCAACCGAGCCCGGATCCACTGGGCCAATGGCCCAGCGGTGGGTGGATCGGGGCGGCCGGGGCGAGCCATTGGACTACGTCCGCGCTACGCCCTGCGTCTAGCCATCGATTAGACACAAAGCACCGATACCGCTACCCCTACGCTATGGCTATAAAGAGCGGTTCTGCCTAGGGCATTCGGTTAGCATTCGAAGGTCATTGCGACAAAGAACCGGGGGACCTGATGAGCAAGGACGATTTACCGGAGCCGAAGGACGACGAACTGCCGCTGCCTCCAGGCAAGCCGATCACCGACGGACTCTTCGCTCCGCCACCCCTGCTGGCACCGCCCGGCGACCCGAACATCTACGACCCCAGTTCTCCCGCTCCCAAGCGGCCGCTGGCCCCGGGTGTCCAGGGGCCCGTACCGCAGAACCTGGCGATCGCGCCCGGTGTGCTGCGCGGCGCGGCGGGCAAGGCGGACGACGTCTACGACACCCTCCACAAGCAGGCGGCGTCCCTGGAGGAGCCGACGAAGACGGCGGCCAAGGCGGTGGAGGGACTGGCGGTGGAGAGTGCGCTGAAACACTCCCACAAGCACTGGGAGGAGCAGGCAGGCACGGTCACCGCGTGGCTGGCCCATATCTCGGAGAGCCTGCGGCTCGCGGCCAACACCCATGTGAAACAGGACCTGGGCACGGGGGACACCTTCGACAAGCACAAGAAGAGCCCGTTCCTGAAGGATCAGTCCACGCCACCCCTGGATCCGTCCGCCTCGTCGATCTGGAGGTACCGGTGACCGCCCGCTATGGCGAAGACTACTACGAGTCGTTCCGGACGGCCGACTTCGGGGCGCTGGACACTCTCGCCGACAAGTGGAAGGCCGTCCACGAGAAGATCAAGGGCCTTGACGACACCATTCGCGACGAGGTGCTCAAACCCCTCAGGGACAAGGGGTATTGGGAGGGCATGGCCGCCCCCTACGCGTGGGCCCAGATCGATGACATCCAGCGCCAGGCCACGGCCGCCGCCAAGGTCGTGGACGCGGTGCGCAGGTCGCTCGAGGACGGGGCAGGGGAATTGAAGGCCGCGCAGAAGCGGCTGCACGCAGCGGTGAAGGGGTTCGGTGAGGAGGGGATGTACGTCGGCCCGAAGGGCAGGGTGATCGTGGGAAGCGCCTGTGACGTGCGGGAAAATCTCTCTGAAAAGGACGCCAAGAAGAGGAACGCCGCCCAGCGGAAGCTCAATATGATCCTCCGGGACGGTTTCGAGGCCGACCAGAACCTGGCCATCACGCTGATGGCCAACGTCGGCCTGGACATCTGGTTCAACAGCGGGAAGGTCCGCACGGACATCAACCACACCGGCAGCATCGGCACGGACCGCTTCGACCAGCTCGGCCGTGAACTCCAGGGCCTGGACCCGGACCCGCGGAAGAACCACCTCACCCCCCGCACCCTGCTGGCCAACTGGGCAGCCGGGACGGGCGACGACATGTACCACTTCTCGCAGCACGATCCGTTCGTCGAACAGATCCGCAAGAGCGAGAGCATGGACAAAATTCGCAGCGACACCATGGAGCACTGGAAGAACGGCCTTGCGCAGGGCACACTCCACCACCGGATCTCGGGCAAGTCGTTCATGGGCCAGGTGGGCACCTACGCCAAGGACATGGCGGGGCTGTCCGGGCTCGACAATCTGTGGGGCGGCGACACCAACGAGGCGCAGTCCCTTCTCGGTTCCTACGACGTCGACTACGTCGTCAAGGGCACCGATCCCGACGGCAAGCTCGTGGTGCAGTACACCCTGAAGAACGACACCGACATGGAGTCATTCCTGCCCGGCTATCCCAAGTGGCAGGAGAAACTGAACCACGGCTCCGGCCCGGGCGCCGACATCAAGGAACGCATGGTCTGGACCGAGCGCATTGATCCGGCCGACCACTGACCCCACCCCGACATGATGACCACAGCGAACGAAGCAGGCACACTCCGCCGGATCTGGCGCAACCGCCCCCTCAGGTTCACCCTGATCGGGGCGGTGTCCCTGCTGTTTCCGGCGGGCTGCATCGGCGTGCTCAACGCCGTGTCACCGGAGTGCCTGAAGACCAGCCTCTCGGTGTCCGAGAACGATCTGCCCGGCGCCTACCGGGGTCCGGACGGTATGCGGGTCACCCTCCATCCCAATGGCCGGGTCGAGGTGAAGAACTGGCCGTACGACCTCTTCGAGGACGGGGACCGCCGGTTCGACGGCCGGGGCGGCTGGTACTACGGCGTCACCGAGGCCACCAACGGGGACCGGATTCCCCAGATCGACGTGGACTTCGACGAGGGCACTCCCGCGAACGACGTCCCGTCCGAGACGCAGCACCTGTACGTCGGCGGCACCCCGGAGGACCCGGTGGTCTTCGACCAGGACGACCCCGACTCCTGCCCCGACGCGGAGTTCCGGCGCTAGGCAGGGCGGCAGGCCGCCGGGCGGCGGCTCAGGCGCCCAGCACGCCGCCGCCCAGCAGCCCGAACAGCAGCACCCCCACGGCGATCCGGTAGACCACGAACGCGTTGAAGGAGTGCTGGGCGACATACCTCAGCAGCCACGCGATCGACGCGTAGGCGACCGCGAACGACACGGCGGTGCCCACCGCGAGGGGTGCCACGGCCGCCCCGGCGCCCACCGCGTCCTTCAGCTCGTACAGCCCCGCGCCGGTCAGGGCCGGGATCCCCAGGAAGAACGACAGCCGGGTGGCCGCCACCCGGTCCAGGTCCAGCAGCAGCGCGGTGGACATGGTCGCGCCGGAGCGGGAGAAGCCGGGGAAGAGCAACGCCAGGATCTGCGAGCAGCCGACGAGCATGGCGTCCCGGAAACCGGCGTCGTCCTCACCGCGCTTGTGGCGGCCCCACCGGTCGGCGGCCCACATCACCCCGCTTCCCGCGATCAGGGACCCGGCCACCACCCACAGCGATGCGAGCGGCCCCTCGATCAGCGGTTTCGCCGCCAGTCCGACGGCCACGACGGGGAGGGTGGCGAAGATGACCCACCAGCCGAACCGGTAGCCGTGGCGGTAGCGCTCCTCCGGGCGGACCAGACCCCGGGCCCAGGCCCCGCTGATGCGCACGATGTCCCGGGAGAAGTAGACCAGGGCCGCGGCGATGGCCCCCACCTGGATCACCGCGGTGAACGCGACGACGGACCGGTGGTCCACCGGGATACCCATCAACCCCTCGGTGATCTTCAGATGTCCGGTGGAGGAGACCGGGAGGAACTCGGTCACCCCTTCCACGAGACCGAGAACCATGGCCTGTCCGATGCTGATCGCGCCGCTCACAACCGTGAGTATCGTGGAACGACCGGGCCGCACCGCAGACCGACACCAGCGCGCCCCGGGAACGACACAGACATGAGGAGCCGGCGGCCGATGGCGACAGCGGTGGACGCGCTCGACGCGAAGATCCTGCGGCTGCTGCTGGAGCAGCCGCGCACCAGTGTCCGGGAGTACGTGCGGATCCTGGGCGTGGCCCGGGGCACGGTGCAGGCGCGGCTGGACCGGCTGGAGCGGGACGGGGTCATCACGGCCTTCGGTCCCTCGCTGTCGGCCGCCGCGCTCGGCCACCCCGTCCTGGCGTTCGTCCACATCGAGGTCACCCAGGGCCATCTGGACGAGGTCGGCGACGCGCTGGCCGCGCTCCCGGAGATCATCGAGGCGTTCTCCATCACCGGTGGCGGGGATCTGTTCACCCGGGTGGTGGCGCGGGACAACGCACATCTGGAGGACGTCGTCCAGGAGCTGATCCGGATGCCCGGTGTGGTCCGGACGCGCACCGAGATGGCCCTCCGCGAGCGGGTGCGCTACCGGATGCTGCCGCTGGTGGAGGCGGTGGGCCGGGCGGCTCCGGCGGCCCGCGCCCAGGAGCCCCGGCGACAGCCCTGATCACCGGCTTGGCATGCTGGAGGCCATGAGCCCCCGTCCGACGCCACCCCCGGCCCAGCCCCCGTCCCCGCCGCGCAGTCCCGCCGTGATCTTCGATCTCGACGGCACCCTCGTGGACACCGAGCCGCACTACTACGAGGCCGGTCGGCGCACCCTCGAGACGTACGGGGTCACCGGGTTCACCTGGGAGGAGCACTCCCAGTTCATCGGCATAGGCACCCGCGAGACGCTCCGGACCCTGCGCGACCGCTACGGTATCGACGCCTCCGTGGACGAGCTGCTGGCCGTCAAGAACCGGCACTATCTGGAACTGGCCGGCACCGCCACCGATGTCTTCCCCGGGATGCGCGCGTTCGTCGAGCGGCTGCACACGGCGGGACACCGGCTGGCCGTCGCCTCCGGCTCCTCCCGCGCCGCGATCGAGGCCGCCCTCGCCGCCACCGGGCTGAGCGCGCTGCTGCCCGTCTCGGTCTCCGCCGAGGAGGTCGGCCGCGGCAAGCCCGAGCCGGATGTGTTCCTGGCCGCCGCACGGCTGCTGGACACCGACCCGGCCGACTGTGTCGTGGTCGAGGACGCCGCACCGGGCGTGGAGGCGGCGCGGCGGGCCGGGATGCGCTGTATCGCCGTGCCGTACGCCGCGGACACCGGGCGGGGCGGTCCCGACCCGTCGGCGTTCGCCTCCGCGGGGCTCGTCTTCCCCGGTGGCCAGGGCGAGTTCGACGCCGATACCGCCTATGCCTGGACCACCGGGCGCGGCTGACACCCCGACATATCGTACCGTTGCCCCCAGTGAGAGGATACGCGCGCCCGAAGAGTCACCTGAGGAGATGGAGGGCGTATGGGACGACATGGGGGCAAGGCGGTGCGCCGCTGGGGAGCGGCGGTCATCGCGTCCACGGCGGCGCTGTCGGTCGCCGTACCGGCGGCCACCGCACAGGCCACCGCGCGCACGACCGCGGCCGGGCCGTCGGGGATCCAGGCCAAGAGCGCGTATCTGCTCGACAGCGGCCCCAACAAGCAGTTGTGGGCCAAGGGCGCCGACACCAAGCGCCAGATGGCGAGCATCACCAAGATGATGACCGCCGTGGTGGTGCTGGACACCCGCGGGGTGAACCTCGACAAGAAGGTGACCGTCCGGCAGGCGTACCTGGACTACATCGAGCGCAGCGGCGGCAGCAAGGCCGATCTCCAGAAGGGCGACAAGCTGACGGTCCGACAGCTCCTCTACGGGATGCTGCTGCCGTCGGGGTGCGACGCGGCGATGGCGCTGGCCGACACCTTCGGCACCGGGAGCACCACCGCCAAGCGCACCGCGTCGTTCATCTCCACGATGAACAAGAAGGCCGACGCGCTGGGGATGTCCAGGACCCACTACGACTCCTTCGACGGGATCTCGGACCACAACGCCAACTACACCACCGCCCGGGACCTGGCGAAGCTGGCGCGGCACGCGCTCGGCAACGCCACCTTCCGCACGGTGGTGAAGTCGACGGACACCGAGCAGAAGGCCCCGGCGGCCAACGGCCGGACCCGCACCTACTACTGGTCCAGCACCAACAAGCTGCTGGGCTCGTACAACGGCGCCATCGGCATCAAGACCGGCACCGGCAGCGCGGCGGGCAAGTGCATCGTCTTCGCGGCGAAGCGGAACGGCCGCACGGTCGTCGGTGTGGTGCTGAACGACGCCAAGCGGTACCCGGACGCGAAGAAGATGCTCGACTGGGCGTACCACACGCGGACCCAGGTGACCTGGCGCAAGCTGCCCGCGGGCACACCGCAGGACTGACCGGTCCTGCTAGGATTCCCGCCATGCAGCGTGCCGCGATCGCGATGACGACGACGCCGGAGAGTGTCCCGGCGCGCTGATCGATGTCCTGATCCAAAGCCCCGGGGCGAGTGCCCCGGGGCTTCGCGCTGTGGTCACTCGCCCGCTGTCCGCGAGGAGACCGCCATGAACGACCACGGTGTGCACGACCACCGCAGACTCGGCCGTGAACTCGACCTGTTCGACACCGACCCGCTGATGGGCTCGGGGCTGCCGTACTGGCTGCCCGACGGCGCGGCGGTGCGGCACTCCCTGGAGGAGTACATCCGGGCCGTCGAGCGGCGGGCGGGCTACCGCCACGTGTACTCCCCGGTGCTCGGCAAACGGGAGCTGTACGAGATCTCGGGACATTGGGCGCACTACAGCGACGACATGTACCCCCCGATGGACGTGGGCGGTGAACAGGTGGTCCTGCGTCCGAGCCTGTGTCCCCACCATGCGCTGATCTACCGCTCCCGCTCCCACAGCTATCGCGAACTCCCCCTGCGCATGGCCGAGTTGGGCGGTATGCACCGCGCCGAACTGTCCGGTGTCCTCGGCGAGCTGACCCGGGTCCGGGCCATTCAGCTCAATGACGCCCATGTCTTCTGCACCCTGGACCAGGCGGCCGGCGAGGCGCGGGCCGCGCTGGAACTGATCGGCGAGGCGTACGCGGCACTCGGCATCACCCCGGCCCGCTACCGGCTCTCGCTCCCCGGCCCCGGTGGGAAGTACGTGGCCGCCCCGGAGATGTGGCGGCGCGCGACCGCGCTGCTGACCGAGGTCCTGGAGGACTGCGGTCTGCCGTACGAGGCGGCCGAGGGCGAGGCCGCGTTCTACGGGCCCAAGATCGATGTGCAGCTGGCCGACGGCGCCGGACGGGAGTTCACCCTGTCCACCGTCCAGATCGACTTCCACCAGCCGGAGCGGTTCGATCTGCACTACATCGGGGCGGACGGGGCGAAGCACCGGCCGGTCATGGTCCACCGCAGCATCATCGGCAGTGTCGAACGCGCGGTGGCCCATCTCATCGAGACCTACGGCGGCGGGTTCCCCGCCTGGCTGGCCCCCACCCAGCTGGCGGTCCTCCCGGTGCACGGCGACCAGCTGCCGTACGCCGAAGAGGTCGCCCGGCGGTGCGCCGCCCTCGGACTGCGCGCCGAGGTGGCGGGGCCGGAACGCGGCAGCCTCGGCGCCCGGATCCGGGCCGCCCGGCTCGTCCCCTACCAGGCCGTCATCGGCGCCAAGGAAGCCGCCGACGCGCACATCAGCCTGCGTCTGCGGGACGGCCGCCGCCTCGACCCGCGCCCCGCCGATGAGGTCCTGGCCCGGATCGGCGCCCTCGTGAGCGCCCACGACCCGGCCTTGTGGGAGGACGGTGCCGCCGATCAGCCGGGATAGCCGAGCCGCAGCCGGCGGTGGGGGCTACGACCGGCGGCGCGGTTTGCCGCGCTTGCCGGCCCTGGCGCCGCCGGAGCCCCTGCGCGGGCTCTTGCCGGTCGCCCTGCCCGCCGTGGGCTGCCGCCGTGCGCCGCCGGTGTCCGGACGCTTGCGCTTCGGCTGCGCCGGGGGCGGGGTACGTCCCCGTGAGCTGTTGACGGTCCGCCCGCGGACGATCCCGATGAAGTCCTCCACCAGGCCGGTGGTCGCGTCCTCCGGCCACGACAGCGCGACCCGCGACGCGGGGGCGTCCGTGACCGGCCGATAGGTGAGGTCCCTGCGGTGGTGCAGACGGGCGAGTGACTGCGGTACCACCAGCAGTCCCACTCCGGCCGCCACCAGCGCAATGGCGTCCGCCGTCGTGGCGGGGCGCTCGATCGCGGGCCGCCCCGGCCGGTGTTCCCAGTCGAGCACGTCGTCGAGGGGATGCAGCACGATGTCATCGGCCAGATCCTCGGCGGACACCTCGTCGACCGCCGCCACGACGTGGTCCTTCGGAACCACGACCACCGTCGTCTCGGTGTAGAGGGGGATCGCGCTGAAAACCGTCCGGTCGACCGGCAGCCGCACGAACCCCGCGTCGGCGCCGCCGCCGCGCAGCACATCGGACGCTTCGGCGGCGGACACCGGGATGAGGGTCAGTGGCACCTCGGGCAGCCGCTCGTTCCAGATCCGCACCCACTTGGCGGGCGTCACCCCCGGGACGTACGCGAGCCGGAACGAAGGGGATACTTCCGAGCTGGTCACTCCGCCAGGCTACCGGCCGTGGTCGGAGGCCGCACACACGCTCTATACCCTTGACACCATGAAGTCGCACCAGACATCCCAGACGATGAAGCCCGCGACGGCGGCGAAGAAGCTGGGTGTGTACCTCCAGGCCACCCCCACCGAGTTCCAGGAGGGTGTTGTCTCACGCGCCGAATTGAACGCGCTCCAGGCCGACCCGCCCGAGTGGCTGCGGGACCTGCGCCGCGACGGCCCGCACCCCCGGCCGGTGGTCGCGGCGAAGCTCGGCACCTCCATCGCGGGTCTCGCGCGCGGTGGCGTCACGGAAGCCCTCACCACCGAGCAGATCGAGGCCTTGAAGAGGGACCGTCCCGAGTGGCTGGAGAAGGAACGCGCCACCCAGGCCGAGGTACGGAAGGAAGCGGCGCGGATCAGGGAGAAGAACGCGGAGCGCCGCGAAAGCTGATCAGCCGAGGAAGCTCAGCCGCACCTGACGGTCGCGGTTGTCCTTGTTGGTGTCGACGAGGCACACCGACTGCCAGGTGCCGAGCGCGAGCCGTCCTCCGACGACCGGCAGCGTGGCATGCGGCGGGACGATGGCGGGCAGCACATGGTCCCGGCCGTGGCCCGGGCTGCCGTGGCGGTGGCGCCAGCGGTCGTCGGCGGGCAGCAGATCGTGGAGCGCGGCGAGCAGATCGGTGTCACTGCCCGCCCCGGTCTCCAGGATCGCCACCCCGGCGGTGGCATGCGGAACGAACACGTTGAGCAGTCCGTCGCGGCCGTCCGCCACCTCCCGCAGATAGGCCGCGCAGTCGGCGGTGAGGTCGGCGACGGTCTCGCGGGAGCCGGTGGTGATCTCGATGAGGTGAGTACGGAAGGTCATACCTCCATCCTCGTACCCGGCTCCACGAAACGCCCATCACCCCGTAGCCGTGGCGTCACGGCCCTAACGGCCCAGCACCGCCCCCGCATTGGATCTCATCGTGTCCAGATCGCGCCGTACCGCGTCGTACGTGGCCCGGTGGCGGGCGATGTCGGTGCGCTGGCGCTCGGCGAGCACGGAGGACCACACCTCCACGGTGTGGTGTTCTCCCTTGCACTCGACATCGGCCACGGCCGTGCCCACTTCCCGCTTGGTGCGGGTGGTGTTGCCGTCCGAGGCGCGGGACCACCTCTTGTCCCGGAAGGCGTCCCGCGGAGTCGCGTACCGCGCGAAGCCCTTGTCCTCGACGCACCGGGACCAGGTCTTCAGGGCCCGCCGCACCCGGGGGTCCCTCTGGGCCGCCTTCTCCAGCCGCACTTCGCGCCCGGTGGCGTAGCTCCACATGCGCTGCTCGTCCTTGACACCGCGGTAGAGCCGGCGGTCCGCCTGGCCGTTGCAGCCGCCCTTGGGTCCCTTGCGGGGCGGGTCGCCCTGCACCGCGGCGTACTCCTTCTCGGTCATGGGGCGGCCGTCCGGCTCCCGGCCGTCCTTCTTCTTGGGGTCCCAGCCGTATCCCCACCGGCGAGCCTGGTCGAGGTCGAGTCGGCCGTACGGGGTGGAGGCCGAGACCGCCACCATGGTGATGTGCCGCATGCCCATGCTCGGGAGCTGCGGATGGCGGGGGAAGCCGGTGAACCCCAGCCGCACCATGCAGCGTTGCACCAGCAGGTCGTGTGCCTGGCTGTACCGCTGGAAGTCGTCGTCCTGCCGGTACCGGTCGATCGGCAGCCGTGGCTCTTCCTTCGGCGGTGTGTGATCCGTGGAGCCGCCTCCGGCTCCGCAGCCCGCCACCGCCGCGATCAGCAGTGCCACCGCCGTTCCGCACCCCGCCGTTCCGCGTGCACACTTCGCCACTGTTGGTGTCCTCCCCGTATGTCTGCCGCCCCCGGCCACCGGACCCTACCGCCCGGCCGGGAAGATCCCGCGGCCGGAACGGGTTGGTGGAAGCATGAACAACGTGGATGTGGTGGTCGTGGGCGCCGGGCAGGCTGGGCTGTCCGCGGGGTATCACCTGCGGCGGGCGGGTTACGAGCCGGGCAGTGGGTTCGTGGTGCTCGACCGCTCCCCCGGACCGGGCGGTGCGTGGCAGTTCCGCTGGCCGTCGCTGACGTACGGCAAGGTGCACGGGCTGTACGACCTGCCGGGGATGCGGCTGACCAGCGACGACGCCGACGCCGAGCGGCCGTCGTCCGAGGTGGTCGGCGCATACTTCGCCCGCTACGAGCGCACCTTCGGCCTCCAGGTCATCCGCCCCGTCCATGTCACCGCCGTCCGTGCGGGCGACGGCGAACACCTGGTGGTGGAGACCTCGGCCGGGACCTGGGCCACCCGTGCCCTGATCAATGCCACCGGCACCTGGGACCGGCCGTTCTGGCCGCGCTACCCCGGGCAGGAGACCTTCCGGGGGCGTCAGCTCCACACCGCGCAGTACCCCGGCCCCGAGGCGTTCGCCGGGCAGCGGGTGATCGTCGTGGGCGGTGGCACCTCCGGGGTGCAGCATCTGCTGGAGATCGCCGAGGTGGCGGCGGAGACGACCTGGGTGACCCGGCGGCCGCCGGTCTTCCGTGAGGGGCGGTTCGACGAGATCCGGGGGCGTGCGGCCGTCGCCCTGGTCGAGCAGCGGGTACGGCGCGGGCTGCCGCCGCGGAGCGTGGTGTCGGTGACCGGGCTGCCCATGACGGAGGCCATGCGGCGGGCCCGGGAGAAGGGGGTCCTGGACCGGCTGCCGATGTTCGACCGGATCTCCCCGGCCGGGGTGAGCTGGGACGACGGCCGGGTCGTGGAGGCGGACACCATCCTCTGGGCCACCGGCTTCCGCGCCGCGATCGACCACCTGGCACCGCTGAGGCTGCGCGAGCCGGGCGGCGGTATCGCCCTGGAGGGCACCCGTGCCGTCCGGGACCCCCGGATCCATCTGGTCGGCTACGGGCCATCGGCCAGCACGGTCGGCGCCAACCGCGCCGGGCGGGCCGCGGTACGGGAGATCCGGGCGCTGCTGGACCCCGTCCCGGCCGCCGTCTGAGGACGGGCGGCCTACGCCCGCAACGTCGAGTCACGGACCACCAGTTCGGGCTGGAACACGATCCGCCGGTGCTGATGGACCGCCGCGTCCTCGCCCGTCTCCTCGATCAGCAGGTCCGCCGCCGTACGCCCCATCCGGAACGCGGGCTGCCGCACCGATGTCAACGGCACCGCGGCCGCCGCCGCGAACTCGATGTCGTCGTACCCCACCAACGCCAGCTCCCCCGGCACCGACACCCCCGCCGCGAAAAGCGCCTGGAGCACACCCAGCGCCAGCAGGTCATTGGCGCAGAACACCGCCGTCGGCCGCGGCGACAGCCCCAGCAACCGCGCCCCCGCGTCCCGGCCCGCCGCCACATCCAGCCGCTCGGTCTCGATGTGCTGTAACGCCTCGGGCGGCAGCCCGTGTTCGGCGAGCGCGGCGCGGACCCCGGCGCGCCGGTCCTGACACTGCGGAAGCCGCATCGAGCCACTCACATAGACCAGCCCCAGGTGGCCCTGAGCCAGCAGATGGCGGCCGGCGAGCGCCCCGCCCTCGACGTCGTCGACCGACACCGAGCACCCCTCCGCGGTGGGCACCTCGCGGTCCACGAAGACGAACGGGATGTCATGGCGGCGGAAACCGCGCAGATTCGCCCCGGTGGCATCGGCCGGGGTGACCAGCACTCCGCGCACCCGGTGCTCGGCGAAGAGGGCCAGATAGTCGGCCTCCTCATCGGGGCTCTGCGCGCTGTTGCACACCATCACCCCGAGCCCCGCCTCACGCGCCGCCCGCTCCGCGCCACTGGCCACATCCACGAAGAAGGGATTCGCCATGTCGAGCACCAGCAGGGAAATGATCCGGCTGCGCCCCGCCCGCAACTGCCGCGCGGACTCGCTGCGCACATACCCCAACCGCTCGATCGCCGCCCGCACCCGGTCCCGAGTCCCCTGGGCCACCATGTCCGGACGGTTGATCACATTCGAGACCGTCCCCACCGACACCCCCGCCTGGCGTGCGACGTCCTTGATCCCCACCATGCGCCCCACGGCCTCGGCCCTCCGGCTTCCGCGACCCACCGCGGTCGCGGAACCATGGTAGTGCCCCATACCGGCCGGTAGGCGGCCCGGCAGCAGCCTCACCAGCGCCACCGCCCGCGAACTGGAAACCCGGCTGAACGGGGTGAATCCCGCAGCGGCACGTGCGGGAGGGGAACCGGGCCGGACCCCGCACCCGAGCGACCACCGCAACCCACCACGGCGGCTCCTTCACAGCACCCAACCGCTCCGGCAGTATGAGCCCACGGGTGATCGATCGGCGTGGACCGGGCCACTGCCCGGCTGGACACGGCCGGTCCGGCTGGCCCCGGCTGGAGGAGGAACCGTGCGCGTAGGGCTCTTCATCACATGCGTGAACGACACCCTCTATCCGCACACCGGCCAGGCCGTGGTCACGCTCCTCGAACGCCTCGGTGTCGAGGTCGGCTTTCCCCCCGAACAGAGCTGCTGCGGCCAGCCCCAGTTCAACACCGGCTACCGCCACGAGACCGAGCCGCTGGTCCGCCGCTACGCCACCGCGTTCCGGGACTACGACTGCATCGTGGCCCCGTCCGGGTCCTGTGCCGCGATGGTGCGGGACAACTACCCCCGCATCGGTGCGAAGGCCGCCGCCGAGGGCCGTGGCCGGGAGCTCGCCGACGCCGCTGCCGCCGTTGTCCCCCGGACGTACGAGCTGACCGAGTTCCTGACCGATGTGCTGGAGGTGACGGACGTCGGCGCGTACTACCCGCACACCGTGACGTACCACCCCACCTGCCACGGACTGCGGATGCTCCACCTCGGCGACCGCCCGCGGGCGCTGCTCTCCGCGGTCCGGGGGCTGAAGCTGGTGGAGCTGCCGGGCGCGGAGGAGTGCTGTGGCTTCGGCGGTACGTTCGCCGTGAAGAACCCGGCGGTGTCGGCGGCGATGGGCGCGGACAAGGCACACAACATCACGGCGACGGGCGCGGAGGCGGTGTGCGCGGTGGACAACTCGTGCCAGATGCACATCGGCGGCACCCTCGCCCGGCAGGGCTCGACGGTGCGCCCGGTGCACATCGCCGAGATCCTGGCCAGCACGGAAGGGGACATCTGGTGAGCGGCACCCACCGAGCCACCTACCTGGGGATGCCCGCCTTCCCGAAGGCGGCCGACACCTCCACCCACAACACCCAGCTGCGCGCCAATCTCCGCCACGCCACCCACACCATCCGCGCCAAACGCGCCACCGCGGTGGCCGAACTGGACGACTGGGGGCGGCTGCGCGCGGCGGGCGCGGCCATCAAGGACCGTACGCTGCGCCACCTCGACCACTATCTGGAGCAGCTGGAGCGCGCGGTCACGGCGGCCGGGGGCCAGGTGCACTGGGCGGCGGACGCGGACGAGGCGAACCGGATCGTCACCGAGCTGGTGCGGGCGACGGGCGAACGGGAGGTCGTCAAGGTCAAGTCGATGGCGACGCAGGAGATCGGGCTGAACCACGCGCTCGCCGAGGCGGGCATCACCGCGTACGAGACGGACCTCGCCGAGCTGATCGTGCAGCTCGGCGACGATCTGCCGTCCCACATACTGGTTCCGGCGATCCACCGCAACCGCGCCGAGATCCGGGACATCTTCACGGCGAAGATGGCGCGGTGGGGCCGACCGGCCCCGGACGGCCTCACCGACGCGCCCGCCGACCTCGCGGAGGCGGCACGGCTGCACCTCCGCGAGAAGTTCCTGAACGCCAAGGTGGGCGTCTCGGGCGCGAACTTCATGGTGGCGGAGACCGGCACACTGGTGGTCGTCGAGTCCGAGGGCAACGGGCGGATGTGCCTGACCCTCCCCGACACGCTGATCTCGGTGGTGGGCATCGAGAAGGTGGTGCCCACCTTCCAGGACCTGGAGGTGTTCCTCCAGCTCCTCCCCCGCTCCTCGACCGCCGAGCGGATGAACCCGTACACCTCGACCTGGACCGGCACCACCGACGACGACGGCCCCCGCGCCTTCCACCTCGTGCTCCTCGACAACGGCCGCACGGACGCCCTCGCCGACACCGTGGGCCGCCAGGCGCTGCGCTGTATCCGCTGTTCGGCGTGTCTCAACGTGTGCCCGGTGTACGAGCGCGCGGGGGGCCATGCGTACGGCTCGGCCTACCCCGGCCCGATCGGCGCGATCCTCACCCCGCAACTGCGCGGTACCCAGAGCGAGCTGGACGCCTCGCTGCCGTACGCGTCGTCGTTGTGCGGGGCGTGCTACGAGGTGTGTCCGGTCGCCATCGACATCCCCGAGGTCCTGCTCCACCTGCGCGAACGGGTCGTCGAGGGCGGCCCGGCCTCCGTCCGCGGCACCCGCGCCGTCATCAAGCCCGCCAAGGGCCACGCCGCCGAGCGCGCCGCGATGCGGGCGGCGAGCTGGGCGCTGGACCACCCACGGGTGCTGCGCAGCGGACAGCGCCTCGCCTCCCGCACCCGCCGTTTCCATCCGCGCCGGCTGCCCGGCCCGGGCCGGGCCTGGAGCGACAGCCGCGAACTGCCCACGGTGCCGGCGGAGTCGTTCCGCGACTGGTGGCAACGGACCCGCACCACCACCACACCCCGCCATGGCGACGACAGGAACACCCCATGAGCTCACGCGCCCTCGTGATGGCGAGGATCCGCCGCGCACTGGCCGATGTCCCGCGCACCGAGGCCCCGTCGGAGGTGGCGGTCGAGCGTACGTATCTGCGCCGCCACGGCGACCGCACCCCGGCCGAGACCGCGGACCTGCTGGCCGAGAACCTCGCCGACTACCGCGCCGTGGTCCACCGCACGGACGCCGCCGCCCTCCCGGCCCTGATCGCCCGCCTGCTGACGGCCCGCAACGCCACCACGGTGGTCGTCCCGCCCGGCCTGCCCGCGGACTGGCTCTCGGCCACCGAGGTCCGCCGGGTCCCGGACACCGCCGAACTGACCCCGCACGACCTGGACGCGGTGTCCAGCGTGGTCACCGGCTGTGCGGTGGCCATCGCCGAAACCGGCACGGTGGTCCTGGACGCATCCCCGGACCAGGGCCGCCGCCGGATCACCCTGGTCCCCGACCACCACATCTGTGTCATCGGTGTCCCCGTCCAGGTGGTGGACTCCGTCCCCGAGGCCCTCGAACGCCTCGACCCCTCCCGCCCCCAGACCTGGATCTCCGGGCCCTCCGCCACCAGCGACATCGAACTGGACCGCGTGGAGGGCGTGCACGGCCCCCGCACCCTGGAGGTCGTCCTCGTCACCGCTGCCAACCCCCCTGCCGAGGATGCGGTTTTCCTCACATCACGGCCTCATCAGGCCAGTTGAGAGGCGTTGAAGAGGTTGAGACCCGTGCGCGGTGTCAGTGGCTGCCTCTATTGTGGGGGTCATGTGTCCGACTCCTACTCCTCCCCAGCCCGCTTTACTGTCCGCGTCCCCCTCCACCGACCAGGCCAACGAGGCCATCCGCGTGTTTCTGCGGGCACGGTCCGGGCGGGCGTTGTGTCCGGCGGAGCGCGCTGAGTACGGGCGGTTGTTGAGTGTGTATACGCGGGCGTTGCGCGGGGAGATGGAGAAGGCGGCCTGAGCGGAGCGGCGCCGGGTGGACCGGCGCCGACCAGACCTGGGGGGGGCGGGGGGCGCCGTGCGCGCAGTGGGCAAGGTCGTGGTGGGGGCGGCGGTGGCTGCGCTGGTGGGCGCCGCCGGCTTCGGGGCGTACAACCTGTACACCGGGGTGACCGGTGGCGACACCACCGCGACCCGTGACGGGCAGGTGACCGCGTCCGAGGTCCGGGACACGGCACGGCATTTCCTTCACGCGTGGGCGGACGGCAACGACCTGCGGGCGTCCGGCTTCACCAATGACGCACAAGCGGCGGTCGGCGCGCTGAGCGGGTTCCGGGACGACGCCCGGGTGAAGAAGGTGACGCTGACACCGGGCGCGGCCAAGGGCACCACGGTGCCGTTCCGGGTCACGGCGGAGATCCGTTACGGAAAGACCCGTTCGACCTGGAGCTATGGCTCGCGGCTGACCGTGGTGCGCGGCCGGACGACCAACAAGCCGCTGGTCGACTGGACGCCCGCGGTCATCCATCCCAAGCTGACGAAGGGCCAGACGGTCCGGACGGACCTTGCGGAGAATCCGCCGATCCGGGTGCTGGACCGGCATGGCAAGGAGCTGCGGCAGGGCCGCTATCCCTCGCTCGATCCGCTGCTGATCTCGCTGCGGGCGCGGTACGGCGACGACGTGGGCGGTACGGCGCAGGTCGAGGTGTGGGCGGTGCGGCCGGACGGGACGGCCGGGGACACCCTGCACGTGGTGACGGAGGGCAAGCGCGGCACGCTCCGCACCACGCTCGACGCGGCCGTGCAGAAGAGAGCGGAGAAGGCCGTTTCCCAGCGGTTCGGCGCATCCGTGGTGGCGCTCAGGCCCAGCACCGGCGAGATCCTGGCGGTGGCCAACTCCGACAAGGGCGAGTTCAACGCGGCGTTGCAGGGGCAGACGGCGCCCGGTTCCACGTTCAAGATCGTCACTGCCGCCACCCTGCTGGAGACCGGCAAGGTGACACCCGGCCGCCGGGTGCCCTGTCCGAGGACGGCCGCGTACCAGCAGGGCAGGACGTTCCACAACATCGAGCACAGCGAGAATCCGAGCGCCACCTTCGCGCAGGACTTCGCGGCCTCCTGCAACACGGCGTTCATCTCGCTGGCCGGGGCGATCCCCGACGGCGCGGTGGCGCGGGAGGCGCAGTCGGTGTTCGGGATCGGGCGCGACTGGCAGGTGGGGGTGTCGACGTTCGACGGAGCGGTGCCCGACGGCAGCGGGGACGACAAGGCCGCGGCCGTCATCGGCCAGGGCACGGTGCAGATGAATCCGCTCACCATGGCCTCGGTGGCCGCCACCGCCCGGACGGGCGCGTTCAAACAGCCCGTCCTGGTGCCGCGTTCGGTGGGCCACCGGCAGCTCGCCACCAGCGACCGCGCGCTGAGCCCCGCCGTCGTCCAGCAGCTGAAAGGCATGATGCGGCTGACGGCGACGAGCGGTACCGCCGCACGGGCGATGTCCGGGCTGACCGGGGACATCGGCGCCAAGACCGGCTCGGCCGAGATCGACGGCCAGCCGAAGACCAACGCCTGGTTCACCGCCTACCGGAACGACATGGCCGCGGCCGCCGTGGTCACCCAGGGCGGCCACGGCGGCGACGCCGCGGGCCCCGTCGTCCGTGAGGTCCTCACCGCTCACTGAGCCGCGACCGGCCATCACCGCCGGGGGTCCGCCGTACGGGTACTTCGTACAAGGGTTGCGCAAAGGGGTTGTTCACGCCGGATCCGCGCCCCTACTCTGACGCCACACCGCCGACTCCCCCTGACCCCTCCGGAGGCGATCACGGCGTGAGGCGCACCTCTCGCGACATCCGCACGGCGAACCGCCATGAAGTGCTGCGCCATGTCATCGCCGGAGCCCCCGCCGTGTCCCGGCAGCACCTGGCCGCCGCGACCGGCCTCAGCCTGGCCACCGTCGCCACGCTCATCGGTGAGCTGCTGCACCTCGGAGCGGTCACGGAGGTCGGCTACGAGGACTCCGACGGCGGACGGCCGCGTGGACTGGTGGCCGTCAACGCCCCCGGCGGCGCGCTGATCGGCGTGGATGTCGCCGAGACGTACATCCATGTCGCGCTGTTCGACCTCTCCCTCACCGTCCTCGCCAGTGCCGAAGCGGAGCTGCGTCCCGAGGAGAACGAACCGGCCGCGGTGGTGGCGCACATCGCCGCCGCCGTCGCGTCCGTCGTCGCGACGGCGGCGATTCCCGAGGACCGGGTGCTGGGGGTCGGCGTCAGCATGCCGGGGCAGGTGGACCGCGAGGGCGGGGTGTCGGTCTTCGGGCCCAACTGGGACTGGTACGACGTCCCGGTGCTCGACCTGCTGGCCGAACACCTCCCCTACCCCCTCCACCTGGACAATCCGCTGCGCGCCTGTACCGTGGCCGAGCTGTGGTTCGGCGCGGCCCGTGGGCGGGAGGACGCGGTGGTGGTCAACCTCGGTACGGGCGTGGGGGCCGGGCTCGCGCTCGGCGGCACCCTGCACCGCGGGACGAGCAACAGTGCGGGCGAATGGGGACACACCACCCTGGTGCTGAACGGACGGCCGTGCCACTGCGGCGCCCACGGCTGTGTGGAGTCCTACGTCGGCGCCCCCGGCATCATGCAGAGTCTGCGCGAGCTGAGCCCCGGCAGCCCGCTGCTGCGCCCCGATGACCAGACGGCCACCGTCGAGGCGCTCGGCCGCGGTCTCGCCGACGGCGATCCGGTGGCTGTGAAGACCGTGCGGGACACCGCCCGTTATCTCGGCGCGGGCCTGGCCGACCTGGTCAATCTGCTCAACCCCGAAGTGATCGTGCTCAGCGGCTGGGTGGCGGCCGGACTCGGTGAGCCGCTGCTCGCCGAGGTGCGCGCCGGCGTGGCGGGGCGTGCGCTGCGCCGTCCGCTCGCGAGCACCGAGATCGTTCTGTCCCCGATACCGACCAACCCCGTGAGCCTCGGCGCCGCCACCTTCGCCCTGGAGGGCCGGCTGGCAGCGCGCCCACGACTGATCCGACCGAAGGCTGACCGAGGAGAAGGATGAACTCCACGCAGCACAGGCCGCTTCCGTACTACGAGGACGTCTCCCCCGGCAGTGGAGGGCTGCCGCCCCGTGCCTGGTCCGCCGAGACCGACGCGGCGCGGCTGGGCCTGGACGGCACCTGGGCCTTCCGGCTCTCGCCGACCGCCACCGCCGAGGACGACTCCTTCGCCCGCCCCGGCTACGACGCCTCGGGGTGGGACAAGATCCCGGTGCCCGCGCACTGGGTGCTGCACGGCCACGGCGCGCCGATCTACACCAACCACCGCTATCCGTTCCCGGTGGACCCGCCGCGGGTCCCCACCGAGAACCCCACCGGTGACCATCTGCGCGTCTTCGACCTGCCCACCGGGTGGCCGGACGGCGGTGACGCGGTACTGCGTTTCGAGGGCGTGGAGTCCTGTGCGCGGGTCTGGCTCAACGGGGAGGAGCTGGGCACGTTCAAGGGCAGCAGGCTGCCGCACGAGTTCGCCGTCGGGGGGCTGCTGCGCCCGCGCGGCAACGTACTGGCGGTCCGGGTGCACCAGTGGTCCTCCGGCAGCTATCTGGAGGACCAGGACCAGTGGTGGCTGCCGGGCATCTTCCGTGAGGTCACACTGGAGCACCGCCCCGAGGGCAGTCTCGAGGACTACTTCGTCCATGCCGGGTACGACCATGTGCGGGGCGAGGGCACCCTGCGCGTCGACGCCGACCCCGGTGGCCGGGTCACCGTGCCCGAACTGGGCCTGGACCTGGCCACCGGGGAGAGCGCCACCGTGCCCGTGGAGCCCTGGACGGCGGAGACCCCGCGGCTGTACGAGGGATGGCTGACCACCCTGGGCGAGAGCGTCCCGCTGCGCATCGGCTTCCGCACCGTCGTGGTCGAGGACGGGGTGCTGAAGGTCAACGGCAGGCGGGTGCTGTTCCGCGGTGTCAACCGGCACGAGTTCCACCCGGAGTCCGGCCGCGCGGTGGACCCGGAGACCATGCGCGCCGATCTGACGCTGATGAAGCAGCACAACATCAACGCGGTGCGCACCAGCCACTATCCGCCGCATCCGGCCTTCTTCGGGCTCTGCGACGAGCTGGGGCTGTGGGTGATCGACGAATGCGATCTGGAGACCCACGGCTTCGTCGATCAGGACTGGCGGGACAACCCGGTGGACGACGCCCGCTGGATCCCGGCGCTGCTCGACCGCGCCGCCCGCATGGTCGAGCGGGACAAGAACCACCCGTCCGTCGTGATGTGGTCCCTGGGCAACGAGTGCGGCACCGGCCGCGGGCTGTCCGCCATGGCCGACTGGATCCGCGAACGCGACCCGTCCCGGGTGATCCACTACGAGGGCGATCTGTCCTGTGCCGACACCGGCATCTACTCGCGGATGTACGCGCCGCACGAGGAGGTGGACCGGATCGGGCGGCGCGCCGAGCCGCCGTGGGGCGATCCGGAGCTGGACGCCAAGCGCCGACGGCTGCCGTTCATCCAGTGCGAGTACGCGCATGCGATGGGCAATGGACCGGGCGGACTCAGCGAGTACCAGCGGTCGTTCGACACGTACGAGCGCTGCCAGGGCGGCTTCGTCTGGGAGTGGATCGACCACGGGCTGGCCCGGCGCACCGCCGATGGCACGCCCTGGTACGCGTACGGCGGGGACTTCGGCGAGGAGCTGCACGACGGGAACTTCGTCTGCGACGGTCTGGTCTTCCCCGACCGCACCCCCTCACCGGGGCTGATCGAGTACAAGAAGGTCATCGAGCCGGTCCGGATCGACGGCGACGGGGCCGAGGGCACGGTGCGGATCGCCAATCGCCATGACTTCGCGGATCTGTCCCATCTTGTCTTCTCGTGGGCGTACGAGGCCGAGGGCGATGTGGTGGCCTCGGGTGAGCTGGCGGTGCCTCCGCTCGGCCCGGGGCTCGCCGCCGACCTCAAACTGCCCACGCCGCCGAAGACCGAGCCCGGCCAGGAGACCCGGTGGACCCTGGAGGCACGGCTCGCCGCGACGACGTCGTGGGCGGCGGCGGGCCATCCGGTGGCCTGGGCCCAGCTGCCCGCCCGGGTGCGGACCGAGCGACCGCACACCACCGGCCCGACGGAGGCGCCGCGCCGCGAGAGCGGGCGGATCGTCCTCGGCCCGGGCGTCTTCGACACCGCCACCGGCACCCTCACGGCGCTCGGCGCGCTCGCGGTCACCGGACCGCGGCTGGACGTCTGGCGGGCGCCCACCGACAACGACAACGGCGCGTCCTGGCAACCCGATGAGCGCTACGGGCTGATCTGGCGGGAGCTGGGGCTGCACCGGATGCGGCACCGGGTGGACGCGGTGGAGCCGGACGACACCGGGCTGACGGTGCGTACGAGGGTGGCCGCCGCGGCGAGCGACCTGGCCCTGGAGACGGTCTACCGCTGGACCGCGGACGGGGACCGGCTGCGGCTGGCGGTCTCGGTCACCCCGCGCGGCGAGTGGCGCTGTCCGCTGCCGCGGCTGGGTGTGCGGCTGGGGGTCCCGGCCTCGCTGGGCGACGCCGAGTGGTTCGGCGGCGGTCCCGGCGAGGGGTACCCGGACACCCGCACCGCGTGCCGGCTGGGGCGCTGGGCCCTGTCGGTCGACGCGATGCAGACGCCGTACGTACGGCCGCAGGAGAACGGGGCGCGGCCGGACGTCCGCTGGGCGCGGCTGTCCGGGCCCGAGGGGCGGGGGGTGCGGATCGAGGGCGCCCCGCCGTTCTGGTTCACCGCGCGCCGCTGGACCAGTGAGCAGCTCGCCGCCGCCGCGCACACCCCGGATCTGGTGGCGTCGGAGGACACGGTGTGGGTCAACCTCGACCACGGTCAGCAGGGCATCGGGAGTCAGTCGTGCGGCCCCGGGGTGCTCGAGCCGTATCGCCTTCGGGTCGCACCGGCCGCATTCACCTTCGTCTTCAGCCCGTTGGGGTGAGATGAGAGGACCCGGCGGGCCGCCGCCGCGGCGGCCCGCCGGGGGGTCGGACGGTGGGCGGGCCGGCGCTCAGCCCGTCGCGCTCCGCAGCGCCTCGAGCGCCTTGTCCGCGTGCACCGTCATCCGGAACTCACTCTTGACGATCTCCAGCACCCGGCGATCGGTACCGACCACGAAGGTGACCCGCTTGGTCGGTACCGCGGCGAGTCCGCGCTTGACGCCGAACCGCTCCCGTACCGTCCCCTCCGGGTCGGAGAGCAGCGGATAGCCGAAGGAGTGGCGGTCGGCGAACTCCGCCTGCCGCTCGACCGAATCGGCGCTGATGCCCACCGGCCGCGCGCCCACGGCCGTGAACTCCGCCGCGATATCGCGGAAGTGGCACGCCTCCTTGGTGCAGCCCGGGGTCATGGCCGCCGGGTAGAAGAAGAGCACCACCGGCCCGTCCGCGAGCAGTCCGCTCAGCGTACGGACCGTGCCGGTCTCGTCGGGAAGTTCGAAGTCCTCGACCACATCACCGATGTCCATGGGAGCACGCTACTCGGGCCCCGGATGACCCGGGTGACCCGGTGGGTGCGGTCCCCGGCGCGCGGGCCGGGCGCACACCGCGGAGCGGTAGTCGCGCGGCGGGAGCCCGTACTCGGTGCGGAAGGCGCGGGTGAAGTCGGCGGGGCGGGGGAAGCCGCACCGGGCGGCGATCGCGTGGATGGGCCGGTCGCCCAGCCGGGGGTCGGCCAGATCGCGGCGCGCCCGCTCCAGACGCTGCCGCCGGATGAACGCGGACACCGTCAGTCCCTGCCCCTGGAACAGCCGGTGCAGCGACCGCGCGGAGATGTGGTGCGCCGCCGCGATCCGCTCGGGCGTCAGCCGCGGATCGCCCAGATGCCGGTGGATGAAGCCCTGGATGTGCAGGAACAGACTGTGGCGGCGGCTTTCCGGGGTGAGGGCGCCCGGGTTCTCCAGCTGCTGGTGCGCCACGGTCGCGGCGAGCAGATCGACCAGGACGGTGGACAGATGTGCCGCGTCGGAGGTGCGGTAGTGGTGGGTCCGGGTGGTCACATGGGTCAGGTACTGGGCGAGCAGGTCACTGAAGCCCCCGTCGGCAGGGATCCGGTGGGCGATCAGACGGTCCATCAGCTTCGGCCGTACCGGCACCAGGCGCTTGGGGATCTGCGCGACCACATGGCCCAGGCTGCCGTGGTCGCACGCCGTCCAGCCGTCGAAGGCACGGGAGGAGTCGTAGATCACCAGATCGCCGGGGCCCAGGGTGGTGTCCCGGCCCGCCTGGGACAGGTGCATGCGCCCCCGGACGGTCAGGGACAGCTGGTAGTACTCGGGGTCGTGCCGCCGGATCAGCTTCGGTGTCCGGGTGCTGGTCATCGGCAGATACGTCATGGAGGTGATCTGCGCGGTGCCGAGGTCCACCACATCGGCCGTCGCCCGGAAGTCGTCCGTATGGGCGCTGTTGAGCACGGTGGGGATCAGCGTGGTCACCGTCATGTCGTGCCACCAGGTGAATCGGTCGGCCCGCTCCACCGCGTCCGTGGTGAGACGTGTGGTGATCATCGAACGGTCGCTCCTTCCGGACCGGAGGTGGTGGCGGACGACCGCAGCGCCGTACGGCGGTAGTCGCGGGGCGGAATGCCGTACTCGGCGCGGAAGGCGCGGGTGAAGTCGGCGGGGCGGGGGAAGCCGCACCGGGCGGCGATCGCGTGGATGGGCCGGTCGCCCAGCCGGGGGTCGGCCAGATCGCGGCGCGCCCGCTCCAGACGCTGCCGCCGGATGAACGCGGACACCGTCAGTCCCTGCCCCTGGAACAGCCGGTGCAGCGACCGCGCGGAGATGTGGTGCGCCGCCGCGATCCGCTCGGGCGTCAGCCGCGGATCGCCCAGATGCCGGTGGATGAAGCCCTGGACGCGGACGGTCAGCGCACGCTGATGGGGTTCGGGCGGCAGTGGGGCGTCGAAGTGGTGTGCGATCAGCGCCCCGGCCAGGTCGAGCGCCACACTGCCCAGCCGCTGGGCCTCCAGCGGACCGTAGTGGACGGTGTCGCGGGACAGCCGGGTGAGGAACGGCAGGAGCAGGGCACCGATGCCCTCACGGCCGGGTAATCGCACCGCGGTCGTCCGGTGGACGAGGTGGGCGGGCAGCGGCAGCAGTGCCCTCGGGATCATGATCTCGGCCGCGGCGACCAGGTCCTGCCGGGTGTGCAGATGGCCTTCGTAGGGGTGGGAACTGCTCACCAGCACCAGTTCCCCGGTGCGCACCACCAGGCTTCCGTTGCCCTGGGTGATCCGCATGGCGCCGCGCAGCGGGGCGGAGAGGTGGTAGATCTCGGGGTCGGAGCGCCGGATGAGTTTCGCGGTCCGGGCGGAGTCCAGGGGCGGGCAGGTGAACGCGGACACCTGGACCGCCTTCAGATCCAGCACCCGCAGGGTGGCGCGGAAGTCGGCCGCGTGGTCGGTGTGGATCTCGTGGGGCGAATGGCTTTCGAAGGCCAGGTCGCGCCAGCTCGGGAAGCGCTCGGCCGTCGGCAGCCGGTCGCCGTGGAACACCGTCTCGATCATTGCCGGTTCCCCCCTGATGTGCCCTGCGCGGTGTGCCGCCGACCTCCGGTGCGCACGGCAGCAGTACACGCACCGCTGATAAGCGTTCGATGAACTACCAGGAAGACGCGCCCGGCGTGCGGCGCGGTTCGGCCGCGGCCGGGCAGGGGGACAGTTCGGCCGCGGCCCCGCGAGGGCGGGACCGCGGCCGGTGTGGGGGGTGGGCCCGGTGGGTCACGGCGGGTCAGTTGCCGCCGGTCACCCTGACGTAGTCGACGACGAGCCGCTGCGGGAAGGAGGTGCTGCCGTCCGGGTCACCGGGCCAGTGGCCACCGACGCCGCCCGCGCCCCGATGTACGCCTCCAGGCAGCCGACCGCCCCGCACCGGCAGGTGCGCCCGCCGACCTGGACAACGGTGTGGCCCCACTCCCCCGCGCTGCTGGTCGCGCCCCGGTACGGTGCCCCGCCGGTCACGATGCTCGCCCCGACGCCCGAGCCGATCAGCGCGATGACCGCGGTGTCCGCGCCGCGCCCGGCGCCGAACCACATCTCGGCCTGGCCCTGCGCCGTGGCGCCGTTGTCGAGGAACAGCGGCGGCGCCGTGCCCGCGCGCAGCAGCCGCTCCAGCGGCACCGCGTCCCAGCCGAAGGTCTGGCCGTGGACGACGGCCTCGGGCTTCCGCTCGACGACGCCGGGGACCCCGACCCCCACGCCGATGACCGCTTCCGGCCGCACCTCGCCCGTGGCCAGGACCATGTCGAGGCCGGTCAGAATGTGATCGACGATCGGTCCGATCTCATAGCGGCCGGGGAGCAGCGGATGCTCCCATCGGGTGAGTTCGGTCGACCCGCGAGGTCGAACAACTCCACCCGGATGCGGGTTTCACCGACGTCGACCCGATGAGGTGACCGCTGCCGGGGGCGACCTGCGGCAGCGTCCGGGGGCGGCCGCCGTCGGAGTCCACCGAACCGGCGTCCTCCGCCAGCCCGTCGGCGAACAGCTCGGCGACGACATTGCTGCCCGAGCCCGCGCTGAGCCCGGTGACCGCCCCCAGTTCCTGACGGCTCACCGGCCCCTGGACGTACAGCGCGCGCAGCAGCGTCGAACGGTTGCCGCGCCGCAGATCGCCTACGGTCCGCCGGTTTTCGGCCATCGGGCTCCCTCCCCCCGGCCGAATCTACCGGCCCCGCGCCCCGTGGCGCAGTCCGCCGCACACCCCTTCACTCATGCCCTGAAGGAAGCGCCCCCGGGGGTCTATTCGGCCTCCGGCGTCCCGAACAGGGTGAGCAGGTCCTGCCGTCCGAACATCCGCGCCGTCTCGACGGCCGAGGGCGATCCTGCCCGCGGATCGGCGCCCCCGGCGAGCAGCACCCGCAGCACCTCCTCCTCCCCCTTGAAAGTGGCCCCGGCGATGGGGGTCTGGCCCCGCTCGTTGACGCGATTGGGGTCGGCGCCGCGCTCCAGCAGGGCCGATACGACCGCCGGGTGGCCGTAGTAGGCCGCCAGCATGAGCAGCGAATCACCCTTGTCGTTGGTGAGGTTGGCCGGGACGCCCGCGTCCACATAGGCGGCGAGGGTGTCCGTGTCGCCGTGCCGGGCCAGGTCGAAGACCTTGGCCGCCAGTTGCAGCACCTCCGGGTCGTGGGCGGGCTCGGTCTCGGGGTTCGGTTCGCTCATGGCGTCTCGCCTCCGGCTCGGCTTCCGGCTTGTCCGTGCACGCGATCACTCTTCTTGCGATCACTTCTCTACGTGATCACATACACCCTAGGGAAGGGCGGGGCCCGGAGAGGACCCCGCACCGGAGCCGCACCGGGCCGCCGCGCACCCTCACCACACACCCATTGTGATGATTACACCGATAATCCACCCATTTGCACCTTTGCCTGGATGGATACATGCTGTGAGCCTGGAACAACTCATGGTGACCGTCCCCCACCAGCCAGGAGACCGTGATGATCCTCTCCATTTCCGGTGTCGTACTGCTCGGCATCGTCGTCTTCGTGTTCTTCCGCAAGGACGGCCTCAAGGGTTCCCACGCCGTCGTCTGCGCCCTCTTCGGGTTCTACCTGGCGAGCACCGCGATCGCCCCGAGCATCAAGGCGGGCGGCGCGAGCCTGGCCAGCCTGCTGGGCGGAATCAAGATCTGACGTGGCCCGGCGACCGCTCCCCCGCCTCCGTCTCGGCAGTGCCCCGGCCCCACTGCTGCGCGGCCGCGATTTCGCCCGCACGGCCGCCGACAGCGCCGCCGATGTGCTCCACCCGCTGATCGCGCTCACCCGGGGGCTGCGCGTGATGGCCGCCGCCGGGCGGCGGAAGTGGGTGGAGTTGCCGGGCGAGCGCCGCGGCCCCGCGCTGTTCCTCGCGGCCGCCGGTGTGTTCGTCGTCTTCCTGCTGCCGTACGGGCCGCTGGCGGCGGCGGTCTGCCTGATAGGAGCGGCCTGCTGGGCGGGCCGGGAGCGCGCCACCGCCGCCCCGGGCGGCCCCGGTCCGGACGGCACCGAGCGGCTGCGCACCCTCTACGAGGCACTGGTGCCGTACTTCTCGGCCGCCGAGGACCCCAGCCCGCTGTACGCCCACGGCGGGGACTGGTCGCGCGCCTTCGACTCCTACGCGTTCGACGAGGGCGGACGGCTGACCCGGCTGCATCTGCGCTACCCCGCGTACTTCACCGACGGCGAGCCCGGCTCCCGGGCCCGGATCGAGCAGCTCCTGCACGCCAAGTCCGGACGCGGCCGGGAGTACCTGTTCGCATGGGACGAGGAGGCGAACCGGCTCACCCTGACGGTGCTGCCCCCGCTGTCCACCGCGATCTGTGCCCAGCGCTTCGTCACCACCCCCGGCGAGACCGTGCTCGGCTTCACCGACACCTCCTCCGTGCAGCGCACCCTCCCGGTGCTCGAGGGCGTCGAAGGTGTCGAGGGCGGTGACGGAGGTGACGGCGGTGACGGCGGTACGGGCCCGGCCGTGACCGGCGGCGACCGCTCCCGGGGAGGCCGGGGCGGCACGCCCGCCGAACCCGCGACACGCGACGTCCCCCCGGTGGTCTGGCGCACCGGCCCCCGCTCCACCGAACCGCATCTGCTGGCGCTCGGCCAGCCCGGCAGCGGCACCACGACCCTGCTGCGCTCCATCGCGCTCCAGGCGCTGCACCACGGGGACGTCCTGGTGGTCGACGGCAGCGGCACCAGCGAGTACGCCTGCCTGGGCGGACGGGCCGGGGTGCTGGCCGTGGAGTGCGGTCTTGCCGGGACGCTGGCGACGCTGGAGTGGGCGGGGCACGAGACCGAGCGGCGGCTGATCGCCGCCAACCGCGCGCGGCAGCTGGGCCATCCGCTGCCGGACGACATCCAGCGCCCGCTGTGGATCCTGCTGGACCGCCCCTCGGTGCTCAGCCATCTCGCCGCCGCCGACGGCCGCCCCGATCCGCAGGAACTGCTGGCCGTACCGCTGCGGCACGGCCGGGCGGCGAACGTGCGGGTCGTGGTGGCCGACCAGCTCGACGCGGCCGACGGGCTCTCCGAGGCGGTACGGACCCACACCCGGGCCCGGGTGCTGCTCGGCCCGGCCTCCTTCGACCAGGCCGCTGCCGTCCTCGGCGTGCCCCCGCACACCACACCGACCCCGGAGATGCCCGCGGGCCGCGGTTACGCCCGGCTCGGCACCGGCCCGGTGCACCGGCTCCAGGTGCCCGCCACCCCGGATCCGTACGACGACGCGACGAGCGAGGCACAGCGGCAGGCGGTGCTCAGGCTGCTGCCGCGGCCGGAGGGCGCTCCCGCGGCGCGGACGGCGGAGCAGCCCCGTACCTCGGCCCCGTCCGGCGCCTGAGCCGTTCCCGCGCCGTCCCGGGGCCCTCCGGCCGAGGGCCCGGGACGCCGGGACGGCGGGGCTCAGGCGACGTACGTCCGCGGGGCCTCGGCCTCGGTGACGGCGCCCGTGGCGACCCGTTCGGCCGCGGCGGCCAGCCGGGTGGCGGCCTGTTCGGCGACCGCGCCGCCGACGGTGAACGGCAGCCGCACATAGCCCTCGAAGGCCCCGTCCACCCCGAAGCGCGGTCCGGACGGCACCCGCACCCCCAGCCGTGCGCCCGCCTCGGCGATCCGCGATCCGGAGAGGCCGCCGGTGCGGACCCACAGGGTCAGACCGCCGTGCGGCACGGTGAACTCCCAGTCGGGGAGGTGCCGCCGCAGGGCGTCGACCAGCGCGTCGCGGTGGCCGCGCGCGAGCTCGCGGCGTATCGCGACGGCCTCCTCCCAGCCGCCGGTGGTCAGCAGCCAGGCGACGGCGAGCTGTTCGATGACGGGGGTGCCCAGGTCGGCGTAGGCACGGGCGGCGACGAGGCTGCGGATCACCTCGGGGGCGGCGCGCACCCAGCCGATGCGCAGCCCGGCCCAGAAGCTCTTGCTGGCCGAGCCGACCGTGATCACGGTGCTGCCCGCCGGGTCGAAGGCACAGAGCGGAGGCGGCAGTTCCACGCTGTCGTCGAGGCGCAGTTCGGCCATGGACTCGTCGGCGACCAGCACGGTCCCGGCCGACCGGGCGGCGTCCACGAGCTGCCGGCGCTGCTCCTCGGTGGCGAGCGCGCCGGTGGGGTTGTGGAAGTCCGCGACCACATAGGCCATACGAGGGGCGGCGGCGCTCAGCACCTGGCGCCAGGACGGGATGTCCCAGCCGCCGAGCCGGTCGGCCATCGCGACGGGGACGAGGCGGGTGCCCGCCTCCCGCATCAGCTGGAGGATGTTGGCGTACGAGGGCGATTCGACGGCGACCCGCTCCCCGGGCCGCACCAGCAGCCGGGAGGCGGCGGCCACCGCGCCCATGGCACCGGTGGTGACCATGATCTGCTCGGGCATGGTCGGGATGCCGCGCGCGGTGTAGCGGTCGGCGAGCGCCTGGCGCAGGGCGGGCAGCCCGGCGGGGTAGTCACCGTGGGTGTGGGCGTAGGGCGGGAGTTCGTCCAGGGCACCGCGCATGGCGCGGGTGAGCCAGGGCTCGGGGGCGGGCAGCGCGGCACAGCCGAGGTCGATCACGGAGGCGGCGTCCTCCGGCGGGAGCGGATCGAGCCCGCGGGTGGGCAGCGGGCTCCCGGCCGGCATGGCGGTCCAACTTCCGGCGCCGCGCCGTGACTCCAGGAACCCTTCGCCGCGCAGCGCCTCGTAGGCGGCGGCGACGGTGGTACGGCTGACCGCGAGCGCGGCGGCCAGCTCACGCTCGGCGGGGAGCCGGGCGGCGACCGGAACCCGGCCCTCCAGGATGAGCAGCCGCACCCCGTCGGCCAGGGCCCGGTAGGCGGGCACCCGGCGGCCGCCGTTCAGGGCGGTGACCGCGGCCGCGGGCACGCGGTCACGGGTGTGCTGCGATCCGAGCAGCCGCGCGAGTTGCGGTGCCCCCACCGCGGAAGTCCACGGACTCATCGAAAGCGGTCCACCTTTCCCGGATTGGCCATGGAACTGGACTGGTCCCGGATCACAGAGTGACATGCCACCGCCCACCGCCACCAGGGCGCGACGAAGCAGGCACGACGAAACAGGACGAAGCAACAAAGAAGGAGTACGCGTTGTCCGCAGACCCACCGGGGGGATCCCGCCGCCTCACCCGCCGTCTCGTCCAGCTCTACATCGGACTCGTCCTGTACGGCACGTCCATGGCACTGCAACTGCGGGCCACGCTCGGCCTCGACCCCTGGGACGTCTTCCACCAGGGCATCGCCAAGCGCGTCCCGCTCTCGTTCGGCACGGTGACGGTCGTCGTGGGCGCCGCCGTCCTGCTGCTGTGGATACCGCTGCGGCAGCGGCCGGGGCTGGGCACGGTATCCAATGTGCTGGTGGTGGGACCGGCGGCGGACGCCACCTTGTGGCTGGTGCCCGCCCCCGAGGCGCCGGCGGTGCGGATTCCGCTGCTGGCCTTCTCGATCGTGCTGTGCGGCGCGGCCACCGGGCTGTACATCTCGGCCCGCTTCGGCCCGGGGCCGCGGGACGGGCTGATGACCGGGCTGCACCGGCGCACCGGCCGTTCGATCCGTCTGGTCCGGACCGGGATCGAGGTGGCGGTGCTGGTGACGGGATTCATCCTGGGCGGGTCCGTGGGCGCGGGCACGGTACTCTTCGCGCTGGCCATCGGGCCGCTGTCACAGCTCTTCCTGCGTCTCTTCGCGATCCCCACCGCCACCGGAGCGGGCTCCGAGGTGGTCGCGCGGGGCGGCGCCGAAGACCAGATCCCGGACAGATCGGAGATCTGATTTCGAGCTCACGGCAGTGGAGCGGTAGTGTACGCCCTTGGCCTACCAGGCGGACCGTTACTGCGCGCTAAAGTACCAGAAACGCTGGGTGACATCTGCTGCCAGATGTGACAAACCGGGCGCCTGTGGGTAGAACAACGGGGCGGCACGACGGGCGACGCATGTCCCAACACGGGAATCTTCACCGCCGACCGGACGTTGACCGGATGACGACGACAGCGACACCTGTCCTGTGGGCGACAAGCCCGGGAGGCACGATTCATGAGTGAGCGAGCTCTCCGCGGCACGCGACTCGTGGTGACCAGCTACGAGACCGACCGCGGCATCGATCTGGCCCCGCGCCAGGCGGTGGAGTACGCATGCCAGAACGGACATCGATTCGAGATGCCGTTCTCGGTAGAGGCGGAGATCCCGCCGGAGTGGGAGTGCAAGGCGTGCGGCGCCATGGCACTCCTGGTGGACGGCGACGGTCCTGAGGAGAAGAAGGGCAAGCCCGCGCGCACGCACTGGGACATGCTCATGGAGCGGCGCACCCGCGAAGAGCTGGAGGAGGTGCTGGCCGAGCGGCTGGCGGTCCTGCGCTCCGGCGCCATGAACATCGCCGTGCATCCGCGGGACACCCGCAAGTCTGCCTGATCCGCAGGCCTGCGGAAGCATGGACGCACGAGGGCCGGGGCCACCGCCGAGCGGTGGCCCCGGCCCTCGTGCGTCCATGTCACGGCGTCACGGCCTGCCCCGGGCTGTCGCCGGACCCACCGGGCCCGGCCGCGGCTCAGTCGCGGCGCGCCGAGCGCGGGCCGTCCTCGTCGCCCCGGATCTCACCCCGGATGGTGTCGGGGCCGCCGTGGCCCCCGTCGGCACGGCGGTCGCCGTCTCCACGCTGGTCGTCACGGATCACCTCGCCCTGGATGACCTGACCCTCCCTCGCGCGCTCCCGGCCCTGGCCCCGGCCCTGACGGAACGGATCGCCGGGCGCCCCCGGGACGTATCCCATCCGGCGCGACAGCGCCCCCTCGGCACGGCGCCGCAGCAGCGCACGGGTCGGTGGGAACAGACACACCAGCGCGGCCACGTCGGAGATCAGCCCCGGCATCATCAGCAGCAGCCCGCCCAGCATGGTGAACGAGGACCCGGGCCGCGCCGCGGGCTTCGAGGCGTCGGCGCCCGGCTGCATGGACTGGGCCAGGCTCTGCCAGGCCCGGCGCCCGCCGCGCCTGACCACGGCCGCGCCCACCACCACCCCCGCCACCAGCAGCAGGAAGACGGTCAGCCCACCGGTGGCGCGCGCCACCACGGTCAGCAGCCAGATCTCCAGCACCAGCCAGGCGGCGATCCCCAGCGGTACGAAGGTGCGGGCGCGCGAGCGCTTCGGGCGGGTCGGGTCGCTCTGCTGCGATGCGCCGGTCATCATGCCTCCAAGTGTGCCCGGGCCCGCGGCGGACACGGACCCCGGGGCCAGGGCTCCCACGGGACGCCTGCGGAATCCACAGGGAGTCGGCGGCGGCGGTCCGGGTACCCGCTGCCGCGGAGGTGTCGCACATGGCCGTCGTGCTGGAGATCCTCGCCTGGTGGGTGGCGCTGACCGGGGTGTGGCTGGTGCTCATCAGCACCGTGGACCCGCTGGAGGTCGTCGTGGGTGCGGGCGCCGCACTCCCCGCCGCCCTGCTGGTCCGCGCCGCGCGCCATGCGGTGGCGGGGCGGTGAGCCCCGCGGACGGCTGGCTGCTGGCCGCACTGGTGCCGCTGGTGGCGCTCTGCCCGGTGCTGGGGTGGATCGCCTTCGGCGGTACGGAGGGCCGGCTGATCGCCCAGAACCTCACCTCGCTGCTGGCCGGTCTGTCGCTGCTGCTGGCCGCCCAGGGCTTCGGCCGCCCCTCGTACGTCGATGTGGCGCTGGTGCTGTCCGTGCTCGGGCCGACCGGGACGCTGATCTACGCCCGCTTTCTCGACGTCCTGCCCGACGCCCCGCTGGTGCGGTGGACCGCCCTGCTGGGCGTGCCCGCCGCCGTGGTGCCGCTGTGCGTGGCGGCCGGGCCCGGCCGGGCCGCGCTGAAGCTGCTGCTGATCGGCGCGCTGCTGATCGCGGGCAGCCTGGTGACCAGCGGGTACGGCGGCCACCGGGTGCTCGCGGGCCGCCCCGGCGGTCCGGCCGGGCGCCACGGCGGAAGCGGGACGGGATGACCGACGTGCTGATCGGCGTGACACTGCTGCTGGTCGCGGGCGCCGCCACCGCCGCCGTCCTCAACCGCGACCCGGTGCGGCAGGCACTGGTTCTCTCCTTCCTCGGACTCGCGCTGGCACTGCTGTTCACCTTCCTCCAGGCGCCCGACGTGGCGCTGTCCCAGCTCGCGGTCGGCTCGGCGGTGACTCCGCTGATGATCCTGCTGACCGTCCGCACCGTGCGTCGCCGGCCGGGCGACGGAGGCGACGGACGCGGTACGGGCGGGAGCGACACCGGTCCCCGGCCGCGGGACCGTGAGCGGTGAGCGCCCGCGGCCGGCTGGGGCTCTTCCTCGTGGGCGCGGCCGCCTTCGCGGCCCTGTTCACCGCCGCGTGCTTCGGTCTGCCGTCGTTCGGCGCCGAGCACCACCCGTACGGTGAACGGGCCGTACGCGCCGCCCTGGGCCACCACACGGCCAACGCCATCGCGTCCGTCAACTTCGATCTGCGGGCCTTCGACACCCTCGGCGAGGAGAGCATCCTGTTCGCCGCGGTGCTCGGCGCGGTGGTTCTGCTGCGTCAGACCGCCGACGAGCGCCGTACGCCTCCGGCACCCGCCGCCGTCCACCCCCCGGTCCGCCGCTTCGCCCTGCTGACGCTGCCGGTCGCGCTGCTCATCGGCCTCTATGTGATCGCCCATGGCCAGATCAGTCCGGGTGGCGGCTTCCAGGGCGGGGTGGTCGCCGCCACCGCCCTGCATCTGCTCTATCTCGCCGCCGACTACCGGGCGCTGGAGCGGATCCGCCCGCTGGCGCTGTACGAGATCGGGGAGGCGGCCGGTGAATTCGCCTATGTGGTCACCGGGTTCGCGGCGGTGCTCGCGGGATCGGCGTTCCTGGCCAATGTCCTCCCGCTCGGCACCTTCGCCACCTTGTCCTCCGGCGGCACGGTCATCGTGCTGAACGCGGCCGTCGGGGTGGAGGTCGCCAGTGGGGTCGTGGTGCTGCTGGCCCGCTTCCTGGACCAGGCCGTGGAGATCGTGCTGCCGGACGACGGCGCGGGCGGCGGCCGCGACCCGGGCGACGACAACAGCGACGACAACAGCGACGGAACGGACGACGGAACGGACGAGGAGGAGCCCACATGACGGTCCTGCCCTACCCGGTCGCCGGATGGATCTTCCTGATCGGCGTGTACGGGCTGGTGACCAGCCGGAACCTGATCCACGCTGTGGGGTGTCTGGCCGTCACCCAGTCCTCCACCTATGTGCTGCTGCTCGCCGTCGGCTACCGCCGCCACGCCACCGCCCCGGTCTACGCCGACGCGCCCACCGGCAGCCGGGTCGTGGACCCGGTCGTCCAGGCGCTCGCCCTCACCGACATCGTGGTCGGCGCCACCGTGACCGCACTGCTCCTCGCGCTCGTCGTGCAGCTGCGCAAACGCCACGGGACGGTCGACCCCGACGCCCTGTCCGAGCTGAAGGGCTGACCGGGTGGACACCGCGAGACTGCTGCCGCTGGTGGTCGCCGTCCCGCTGTTCGGCGCGGCGGTGCTGGTGGCCTGCGGGCGACGGCTGCCGAGGATCGCGTCCGATGTGCTGGGCACCGCGTTCGCCGCCGCCACCGCCGCGCTGACGCTGGTGCTGCTGGCCGGGACCGGCGGCTCCGCGGCGGGTCCGGGACGGCGGGGCCCGGTGGAGTGGGTGGGCGGCTGGCGTCCGGTGGACGGCAAGGGCGTGGGCATCGTGCTGGTCGGCGATCCGCTGGGCGTCGGACTCGCGGCCCTGGTCTCACTCCTCGTCGTCGCCGTGCTCGTCTACTCCTGGCGCTACTTCGCGGAGCCGCCGCGCCGCCACGCCGGCTCCTTCCCCGCGCTGATCCTGCTGTTCCAGGCGGGCATGTCCGGATTCGCGCTCACCGGCGACCTCTTCGACGCCTTCGTCTTCTTCGAGCTGATGGGGGTGGTGGCCTACGCGCTGACCGGCTTCCGGGTGGAGGAGCCCAAACCGCTGCAAGGGGCGCTGGCCTTCGGCGTGGTCAACTCCCTCGGCGGCTACAGCACCCTGCTGGGCATCACCCTGCTCTACGCGCGGACCGGGGAGCTGGGGTTCGCGCCGATCGGGCGGAGCCTGGACACCCGCGCGCCGGACGCCCTGGTGCTGGCGGCATTCGTGCTCGTGACGACCGGTCTGCTGGTGAAGGCCGCGGCCGTGCCCTTCCACTTCTGGCTGCCCGACGCCCACGCGGTCGCCCCGACCCCGGTGTGCATGCTGCTGTCGGGGGTGATGGTGGAGCTGGGGGTCTACGGAGTCGCCCGGGTCCACCGGACGGTCTTCTCCGGGCCGGGCGGGATCGCGCAGCCGGCCTTCAGCCACGCGCTGCTCGTCATCGGCACCGGCACGGCGCTGCTCGGCGCGGTGATGTGCTGGCAGCAGCGCCATCTCAAACGGCTGCTGGCGTTCTCCACGGTGGCCCACACCGGGCTGTTCCTGGTCGGTGTCGCCGTGCTCTCCCCCGAGGGCGTCTCGGGCACGGCGCTGTACGTACTGGGCCATGCCGGGGTGAAGGCCGCCCTGTTCGCGTGCACCGGCATCCTGCTGGACCGCTATTCCTCCGTCGACGAGTACGAGTTGTTCGGCCGGGCCCGGGAACTTCCGCTGGCGGGTGCGGTCTTCGCGGTGGGCGGCCTGGCGCTGTGCGGCTTGCCGCCGTTCGGGACGGGCCTCGGCAAGGCCGTCGCGGAGGAGGCGGCGGGGCATACGGCGGGCTGGCTGCCCGCCCTGTTCGTGCTGGTGTCGGCCGTGACCGGCGGTGCGGTGCTGCGCGCGGCGCTGCGGGTGTTCGCCGGGGCGGGGCGGCGGCCCCGGAACGGGCCGCAGAGCGGACCGGAGACCACGGGCGAGGAGGAGCCCGAGACCCGCGGCAGGCTCGGCCGCGTTCCGGTGACGATGCTCGGGGTATCGGTCGCCCTGCTGGCCGCGGCGCTGGCGGTGGGGCTGGCCCCCGCGGTCGCGGCCGGTGCGGGCCGTGCCGGGGCACTCTTCGCCGACGGCACCGGCTACCGTGGTGCGGTTCTCGACGGGCGGGCCGCGGCCGCCCCCTCGTTCACGGCGCCGCACTGGTCGGCGGCCGGGGTGCTGCTCGGTCTGCTGTCCACGGCACTCGCCGTCGCGCTGGCCCAGGTGGCGGTACGGCGGGGGCCCGCCGCCGGCGGGGCGGCCGCGGTGCTCGCGCCCCTGCGGCGGCTCCAGTCGGGGCACATCGGCGACTACGTCGCCTGGACGGTCGCCGGTACGGCGCTGCTCGCCGCCCTGGCCCTGCCGGGGATCAGGTGAAGGAGCCGGTGGAGTTCGAGGAGCCAGGTCGCCGGAAGCCGGAAAGCCGCCGGAAGGTGGTCCCCTGCCCCCCGCCCCTCCCACGGGCGGGGGGCAGGGGCAGGGGAACCGCCCGCGGCCGGTGTCAGCGCTGCCGCAGTGCCGAGATGAGCTCGCTCTTCGACATCTGCGACCTGCCCTCGATACCGGCCTTCTTGGCCTTGCGGTAGAGCTCTTCCTTGGTCTGCGACTCCATCGTGCCGGACTTGGCACCCCGGCGGGGCATCGTCCGGCGCGAGGTGCTCTTGCTGCTCCTCATGGGCGTTTTAGGCATGTTCCGCCTCCTTCCGCCTCAAGTCTCGGGGACAGGGCGGCCGGATGCCCGTGGGACTACTCCGAGCGGTAGGGCCGGGGGCGCGGGGCTGTGCCGATGTGCGGCTCCGCCGCGTGGGGCGCGAGCAGCCATGCCGCAGCCGCAGACGAACGACCGCACCTCGCGGCACGTCCCGCGGAGCTCAGGCGTTCCTGCGGCCCAGCAGCTTGTTGACCCGGCTGGTCACACCCCAGGTCATGACCCGCCACGCCGCCTCGGTGACGATGTCGCGGCTCATCTTGCTCTCACCGCGCTCGCGTTCGATGAAGGTGACCGGGACCTCGATGACGTGGAAGCCCGCCTTGACGGCGCGCCAGGCCAGGTCGATCTGGAAGCAGTAGCCCTGGGAGGCGACCGCCTCCATGCCCAGGCCCTCCAGGGTCTCCTTGCGGAAGGCCCGGAAACCCGCCGTCAAGTCGCGGATCGGGACGTCGAGCAGCAGCCGCGAGTAGGTACTGCCGCCCCGGGAGATGAACTCGCGGGACTTGGGCCAGTTGACGATCCGTCCACCGGGCACCCAGCGCGAGCCGATCACCAGGTCCGCGCCCTTGAGGGCGGTCAGCAGCCGGGGCAGCTCCTCGGGCTGGTGGGAGCCGTCGGCGTCCATCTCCACCAGGACGCCGTAGCCGTGCTCGATGCCCCAGCGGAACCCGGCCAGATAGGCGGCGCCGAGGCCCTCCTTGCCCTTGCGGTGCAGCACCCGTACGTGGTCGTCCTCGGCCGCGATCTCATCGGCGACCTTGCCGGTGCCGTCCGGGCTGTTGTCGTCGGCGACGAGGATGTGCGCCTCCGGGACGGACTCACGGACCCGGGCGACGATGGGCTTGATGTTCTCCGCCTCGTTGTAGGTCGGAATGATCACCAAGGTGGTGCCGAGCGGGCCGTACTTCCGGCGGCCGCCCTCCTCCTGGGTGGTGCGGCGCGGCTCCGCGGCCGTGTCCCCGGTGCCCGGCCGCTCCTCGGCCCCGGTGACCGGCTCATCCGCCTCGGTGCGCGGCTGGTCGGCCTCGCGTGCGTCGCTCACGGCGTCGGATTGTTCGCTTCTCCGCCCGCGAGGCGCATCCTCACGGTCGCTGCTCCGGCGCGGCTGGTCGGCCTCGCGTGCGTCGCTCACGGCGTCGGATTGTTCGCTTCTCCGCCCGCGAGGCGCATCCTCACGGTCGCTGCTCCGGCGCGGCTGGTCGGCCTCGCGTGCGTCGCTCACGGCTACTGCCCCTTCTCGTCCGTACGTCCCCGACGGCCGATCATGATCGCGGCCGCGCAGGACAGAAGGCCCACCATAGCGAGCACCCACTCCGGGGTCGCACCGACGCGGTCGGCGAGGGTCTTGCCGTCACGCAGGGGGATGCGCGCGGTGAGCACATCTTGCGTGAATTCTTTCGTCCGCTGCTCGATCGTGCCATCCGGGGAGACCACGGCACTGATCCCGCTCGTGGCCGCCGTGATCACCGGACGGCCGTGCTCGATGGCCCGCAGCCGGGACATGACCAGCTGCTGATCGGGCTGGCCGCTGCGGCCGTAGGTGGCGTTGTTGGTCTGCACGACGATCGCGCGGGCCCCCGCGTTGACCGTGTCGCGGACGATCTCGTCGTAGGCGACCTCGAAGCAGATCACATCGCCGAGCCGGGCCGGGCCGACGTTCAGCACACCGGTGTGGTCACCGGGGTAGAAGTCGCGGGGCACCCGCTGGAGCCGGGTGATGACCTTGCTGAGCTGCTGGCGGAAGGGCACGTACTCACCGAAGGGCACCGGGTGCTGCTTGGTGTACGAGGCGCCGGGGCCCTTCTTCGGGTCCCAGACGATGCCCTGGTTCTCCACGTAGCCGTCCTTGGTGGGGTGGTCCACCAGGGCGCCGACCAGCACCGGGACGTCGATGGCCTTCACGGCCTCGTCGATCCGGGCGTATGCCTCCCTGTACTGGAAGGGATCGAGGTCGGAGGCGTTTTCCGGCCAGATCACCAGGTCCGGCTTCTTGATCCGGCCTGCCTTCACGTCCTCGGCCAGTGCGAGGGTGGCCTTGACATGGTTGTTGAGGATCTTCATGGGGCGGCCCAGGAAGTCCATGCCGGGCTGCTGCACATTGCCCTGGACGACCGCGATGTCGACCGACTTCACGGCACCGGTCGGGATGGGCACCGCGGACCCGGCCGCGGTCACCGCCCCGGCGACCACCAGAGCGGCGGCGGCGGGCAGCACCGCCCGCGGGGAGAAGGCACCGCGCAGCCGCCACAGGACGAGCAGCACGGAGGCCAGCAGTCCGCCGACCAGCGCCACCGCGAAGGTGACCAGCGGGGCACCGCCCAGTGCGGCGAGCGGGGTGAAGGGCGAGCCGGTGTTGGCGAAGGCCAGCCGGCCCCAGGGGAAGCCCCCGAACGGCGTCCGGTCGCGGGCCCACTCCTCGGCGACCCACAGACAGGACGTCCACAGCGGCCACAGGGCCGGCACCGGGAGCCGGGAGACCAGGGCGAGCCCGGCACCCAGCAGCGCCATGAAGGCCGCCTCGATGACGGACAGGCCCACCGTCGCGTCCCAGCCGACCACGCTGAGCCACTTCAGCAGCAGCACGAAGAACGGCAGCCCGAAGGCGAAGCCCGTCCAGGCGCCCTGGCGGGCGGTGCGGCCGTGGGTGAGCAGCGCCAGGGCGGCCACCGCGAGCAGGGACAGCGGCCACACGCCGAACGGCGGGAAGGCGAAGCCGAGCGCGAGGCCGCTCAGGGCAGCGAGCAGGCTGCGGCGCGCCTCGCGGCGGGCCAGCCGGGCCAGCCGGCGGAACCGGCCCGGCCGGTCCCCGGCGGCGGGCACGGGCGCTGCGGCCTCGCCGTCGCCGGAGGGCGGGGCGGCGGCGGGCCCGGGCGTCTCGCCCGGTCGGTCTGCGGCCGGGCCGGGCGAGGCGGCTTCGGCGGTGGTGTCGGAACCCGAGGGCACGGTGCGGCCTTCCTGCAATGCGTGCTGTAGTGAGGTGACCGTATAACGCGGGCACGCGGAAGTGGTCCCGAGGTACGGAATGTGCTCCTGGGGGTGCGGAACGCTTCGGCCACGGCCAGGGTTCCCGGGGCTCGGCGGCGCCGCCCCCGCGGCCGGGGGCGGTCCGCCGTGTGCGTGCGGATGGGGGCCCGACGCCCTTCGGGCCGACCTGGGACCCGCTGGCTGCGGGTCGACCGAGAGCCGTTGTCTACTGAGCGTCCGGGCCCCTCCCGGGTCGCACCTGCCGACCCGGCGATCCCTCCCTCGCCCCCGTGCGCTGGACCTGGCTCCCAGTGGTGGCGCACCGGTGCGGTGCGTCTCCCTCTGGCCCAGCGGCGTTCGACGACTGCGTGAAGATTCCCCGGTCGGGCGTCCAGTGGTGGACTCGGCCGAACCTACCGGCCACCGACCGCACCCTGTCAACAGCCGCATGACCTGCGCCGTTTCCTCAAATGACCAGGTCAGTACGGACGGTGTTCAGATGCCGCGACAGGCCGGGGGCACATCGTTCGGCGGTACGGGGCGCCCGCGCGTCACTCGTCCGGCCGGAGGTAAACGGTGCGTCCACCGACCACCGTGCGCACACACACGGGCAGTTGACCGCCGGGGGTGAGGTCGGGCAGGCCGGGTGTGCCCGAGCGCGGATCGGTCGACCATCCGGCGACGCGCGTGTCGGGAACCTGCACCACCAGCTCGCCGGTGCGCCAGACCGCGTAGTCGGCGGGCGCGCCGGGCACCAGGACGCCCGCGTCGTCGCGGCCGATCGCCCGCCATCCGCCGCGCGTATGGGCGGTGAAGGCGGCGCGGACCGACACGCGGTGCTCGGGGGTGCGGTGGAAGGCGGCGGCGCGCACGGTGCCCCAGGGGTCGAGCGGGGTGACCGGGCTGTCGGAGCCGAGCGCGAGGGGCACTCCGGCACGCAGCATGGCCGCGTAGGGGTTGAGGGTCCGGGCCCGTTCGGCGCCCAGGCGCTGGGCGTACATGCCGTCCTCGCCGCCCCATGCGGCGTCGAAGGCGGGCTGGACGGAGGCGGTGAGGCCGAGTTCGGCGAAGGCCGCGATGGTCTCGGGGGTGAGCATCTCGGCGTGTTCCACGCGGTGCCGGGCGGCGCGCACCCGGGCGAGTCCGATCCGTTCGGCGGCGGCCCGCACGCCCTCGACGACGGCGGTGACGGCGGCGTCGCCGATGGCGTGGAACCCGGCCTGGACACCGGCCTCGGTGCAGGCGGCGACATGGGCGGTGACGGCCGCGCGGTCCAGGTAGGCGGTGCCGGTATGCGGCGCGTCGGCGTAGGGCTGGTGGAGACACGCCGTGTGGGAGCCGAGCGAGCCGTCCACGAAGAGATCTCCGGCGGCGCCGAGGACGCCGAGGGCCCGCACCTTCTCCAGGTCGGCGGCGCTCTCCGCGGCCTCGGCCCAGTAGCCGAACACGCGCGGCCCCGGCTCCTCGGCGGCCAGCGCCAGCAGTCCGGTGAGGTCGTCCTCGCCGGAGATCTCGGGGCCCGCGCACTCGTGGAGGGAGCCGATGCCCAGGGAGGCGGCGCGGGCCAGGGCGGCGCGCTGGGCGTCGGCGCGCTGCCGCGCGGTCACGCTCACCTGGGCGGCGGCGCGTACGGCGTGGTGGGCGGCGCCGGTCAGCGGCGCGTCGGGGTGGTAGCCCGCCAGGCCGGACACGCCCGGCACCAGATCGAGCAGTGCGGTGGTGACGACCGCGGAGTGCACATCGACGCGGGTCAGATAGAGGGGGCGGCCGCCGGTGGCCTCGTCGAGTTCGGCGCGGCCGGGCGGACGGCCCTCGGGCCAGCCGCTGGCGTCCCAGCCGTGGCCGAGAAGGACCCGGTCCTCGGAGCGGGCGGCGGCATGGGCCCGGATCCGGGCCAGGGCGTCGGAGAGCGTCCGGGCCCCGGCGAGGTCCAGTCCGGTGAGGGCGAGTCCGGTGGCGGTGGTGTGCACATGCGCATCGGTGAACGCGGGCGTCACCAGCGCCCCGTCCAACTGGATCACCTCGTCGACCCCGTCGGCGAAGCTGTCGGCGGCTCCCTCGGAGCCGACCCACGCGATGGCGCCCCGCTCGACGACCATCGCGGTCGCGAACGGATCGGCGGGGCTGTGGACCTCGCCGCCGCGCAGCAGCACGGTGCGGCCCTCGTCGGTCCGGTCAGCGGTCCGGTCAGGGGTGGGGTCGTTCACGGCGGGCTGCCTCATGGGGTCGGTTCTCGCACTCACGCGCGCCGGGCGCGTCGGGTCGGGACGGGACACGCCCGGCGGGCGCGTCCGGTGGCGGTCAGACGCGCGGCGGACGCGCTTCGTAGGGGGTGGAGAGGACCACGGTGGTGCGGGTGGAGACCCCGGCCAGCGAGCGGATCCGGCTGAGCAGGTGCTCCAGCTCCAGTGGGGTGGCGACCCGCACCTTGAGGATGTAGTTCTCGTCCCCCGCGACGCTGTGGCACGCCTCGATCTCGGGCACCTCGGCGAGCCGCTCGGAGATGTCGTCGGGCGCGCTGGGGTCGAAGGGTTTGACCGAGATGAAGGCGGTCAGCGGCAGACCCACGGCCTCCGGGTCCACAACGGCGGCATAGCCGCGGATCACCCCGCGCTGCTCGAGGCGGCGGACCCGCTGATGCACGGCCGATGTGGACAGGCCGGTGGCCTTGCCCAGGTCCGTGTAGCTCATCCGCCCGTCCTTGACGAGCAGCTCCACGATTTGTCTGTCCAACTCCTCCACAGCCGATCACCTTATGTGGTCGCGGGCGTTCCGGCACAGCGGGTCACCGGCCCCGGAGCGTGGGCCGGACGGCCCTTGTTCACCGCATCCGCGCGGGGCATGTGACGAACGCCACATCCCGTCGGGGGGGTCCGCGAAAGTGCGGAGATTACCTCCCGGGCGGCGCGGGAAATGCTTGCTGTGGTCGAGGCCGACGCGCCTGACCAGCCCACCCGAGGGGGAAACTCATGCCCTACCTTGAGCGCCTCGACGAAGGCGACATCGATTCTCACGAGAACGAGACCTACGAGATGTTCCGGGTCGTCTGCCCGGACTGCGCGCGGCCCATCGCCCTGCTCGCGGACGAGGACGTACTCCCGGAGCACGCGCTGTGCCCGTCTCCGTGGGACCCGTTCGGGCTCACGGTGTGCGCCGGTACGGGGCGCGGGGTGGCCGACGCCTCCCCCGCCGACGCGTCGCTCGACGCCCAGGAGCAGGACGCGGCGCTACTGCTGACGCTGCCGGAGGGCCTCGACTGGCGGATGCAGCCGTTCTCGCACATCGGCGGACCCGGGTCGCGCCCGATCAGCATGCCGGTCCTGCGGCGGGGCCCGGCACCCCGCGTGTAGCGGGCCGGGCGGCGGGGGCCCGGCGCTGCCGCGCCCCCGGAACCGCGACCTGATCAGTGGCTCTCCGGGCCCGCGAGAGCGCGGGCGATGACCACCCGTTGGATCTGGTTGGTGCCTTCCACGATCTGAAGGACCTTGGCCTCGCGCATGAACCGCTCCACGGGGAAGTCCGCCGTGTAGCCGTATCCGCCGAGCAGCTGGACCGCGTCGGTGGTGACGCGCATCGCGGTGTCGGTGCAGAACAGCTTGGCCATGGCCGCCTGCTTGGAGAACGGGCGGCCCGCGTCCCGCAGCCGGGCGGCGGCCAGATAGAGCGCGCGCCCGGCCTCGATCTGGGTCGCCATGTCGGCCAGCATGAAGCGCAGCCCCTGGAAATCGGCTATCGGGCGGTCGAACTGGCGGCGCTGCGCGGTGTACGCGAGCGCCTCGTCCAAGGCCGCCTGGGCGACGCCGATCGCGCAGGCCGCGATGCCCAGCCGCCCCGCGTCGAGGGCGGACAGGGCGATGGCGAAGCCCTGCCCCTCGTCGCCGATGCGCCGGGCGTCGGGGACCCGGACGCCGTCGAGGTGGATCTGCGCGGTGGGCGAGCCCTTCATGCCCATCTTGTGCTCGGGCGCGGCGGCGCTGAGCCCGGGTGCGTCACCGGGGACGAGGAACGCGCTGATGCCACGGGTGCGCTCGGGGCCGGTGCGGGCGAGCACGGTGTAGAAGTCGGCGATACCGCCATGGGTGATCCACGCCTTGGTGCCCTCCAGCGTCCATGTGTCCCCGTCGCGGGTGGCACGGGTGGTGAGGGCGGCGGCGTCGGAGCCGGAGGAGGGCTCGGACAGGCAGTACGCGCCGAGCAGTCCGCCGCCCAGCATCGCGGGCAGGTGCTCGGCCAGCTGCTGCTTGCTGCCGAAACCGGCGAGGGCGTGGCAGGCCAGGGTGTGCACGCTGACGCCGAGACCGACGGTGAGCCGGGCCGCGGCCAGCTCCTCGAGCACCTGGAGGTAGACCTCGTACGGCTGGTCGCCGCCGCCGAACTCCTCGGGGTGGACCAGCCCCAGCAGTCCGGACTCGGACAGCAGGGTGAACAGCTCGCGGGGGAAGCGGCCGGCCGCTTCCTCCTCGGCGGCACGAGGCTTGATCTCGCGGTCGATCAGCTCACGTACGAGCGCGATCAGATCGCGCGCCTCATCGGTGGGCAGTTCGCGTTCCACCGGCTGCGGGCCGTGGTCGGTCATGGCGGCGCTCTCCTCTCCCTGTAGGGCACGGCGGCGGCGGGCGGCCGAGGATGTGGCGGCGCCGCCGTTGTCACCGCTGGCCGGCCGGTTCCCGTCGGGTCTCGAGCGGGTGATGACCTGCACCGCGGCGGTTGGAGTATGCCCGATCGGCAGCGGTCCGTCACCGGTCGATCGATCTTCAACCACCTTCTCGGACAGCTTCTCGGACAGCGCGCGGGGCGGCACGCCGGGCGGGGCACGGGACGGTGCGGAACGGTGCGGAACGGTGCGGAACGGGACGCCGAACAGAAGAGCATTGGCCCAGACCATTGACCCCACTGGTCTAGTCCATCTAACGTTTCTGCACCGCGCCCTGCGCGTGCATGTCAAGATTTGGGCAGGTCGTCGGGCACTTCACTTCTCCCCTCACCCCCCACCGAGGAGATTCCATGCTCAGACCACGCGGACTGCTCGCCGCTCTCGCGGCGCTCTGTACGGCGGTGTTGGCCGCCACCCTGCTCGCGGGTTCGGCCGTGGCCGACGCGGGCGCCACCAAACAGCGCACCAAGGCCGAGGCCGCCACCGCCCCGGCCGCCACCGCCGCCGGAAACAAGGCGGCCGGGCACAAGGCCGCCGGCAACAAGGTCGTCGGCTACTTCACCGAATGGGGCATATACCAGCGCAACTACCACGTGAAGAACGTCGAGACCTCGGGCTCGGCCGCCAAGCTGACCCACATCAACTACGCCTTCGGCAACGTCACGGGCGGCAAATGCGCCATCGGCGACGCCTACGCCGACTACGACAAGGCGTATGACGCGACGACCAGCGTCGACGGCAAGGCCGACACCTGGGACGCCGGTGCGCTGCGCGGCAACTTCAACCAGCTCCGCAAGCTCAAGAAGCTGCACCCGGGGCTCAAGGTGCTGTGGTCCTTCGGCGGCTGGACCTGGTCCGCCGGGTTCGGCGAGGCCGCGAAGAACCCCGCCGCCTTCGCCCAGTCCTGCTACGACCTGGTCGAGGACTCGCGCTGGGCCGATGTCTTCGACGGCATCGACATCGACTGGGAGTACCCCAACGCCTGCGGCAACAGCTGTGACACCAGCGGCAAGGACGCCTTCCCCAAGCTCATGTCCGCGCTGCGCGCCAAGTTCGGCCAGAACAACCTGGTGACCGCGGCCATCACCGCCGACGCCTCGTCCGGCGGCAAGATCGACGCCGCCGACTACGCGGGCGCCGCCCAGTACGTCGACTGGTACAACCCGATGACGTACGACTTCTTCGGCGCCTGGGCGGCCCAGGGCCCGACCGCCCCGCACTCCCCGCTCACCTCCTACAGCGGTATCCCGCAGCAGGGCTTCAACACCGACGCCGCCGTCCAGAAGCTCAAGGGACTCGGCATCCCGGCCTCCAAGCTGCTGCTGGGCATCGGCTTCTACGGCCGCGGCTGGAGCGGCGTCACCCAGAGCGCCCCCGGCGGCACCGCGACCGGCGCCGCCCCCGGCACCTACGAGGCGGGCATCGAGGACTACAAGGTGCTCAAGAACTCGTGCCCGGCCACCGGCACCGTCGCCGGTACGGCCTACGCCCACTGCGGCAACCAGTGGTGGAGCTATGACACCCCCGCCACCATCGCCGGGAAGATGACCTACAAGCAGCAGCAGGGACTGGGCGGCACCTTCTTCTGGGAGCTCAGCGGCGACACCACCAACGGTGAGCTGATCAAGTCCATCAGCTGACCCTCCGCACCACCCCCCCAGGGCGGGGAGCCGCGCTCCGGCTCCCCGCCCGTGGCATGCGCCGCGTCGTCCGCGGGAGCGCTCCGGTTCCCCGGGACGGACAGGAGGAATGTCACCCGGCGGCAGGGGCCCGGAGGGCGGCCGGGGTGGCTCCGGCCGTGCCACGATGCGGCGATGACTTCACGTCAGCACAGCCCCTTCGTGCTCCTGACCGCCTTCGTCCTGCTGCTCGCCGCGATGTTCGGCGCGGCCTACGCGGTCGGGGCGGCGGTGGGCCCCGTCGCCCCCGGAATGCACGACGGCGGCGGTTCCGGGTCCGGGACCGGTCCTGGTGACGGCCGTACCGGGCACGACGGCGGTGGGGCGGACGGCGGTGGCATGGGCGGGATGCACGGCATGGGGACAGCCCGATGAGCGCTCCCCCGGCCACCGGATCCACGTCCTTCACCACCGAGTTGGTGGTGGGCGGGATGACCTGTGCTGCGTGTGTGCGACGCGTCGAGAAGCGGCTCGGCCGGGTCGGGGGCGTCGAGGCGAGCGTCAACCTGGCCACGGGGCGGGCCCGGGTGACCCACCCGGCCGCCGTGCCGACGGCCGAACTGGTGGCGGCCGTGGAGGGCGCGGGCTTCACCGCCCGGCCGGTGCCGCCCCCGGGCCCGCCGCCGGGGCCGCCGCCGGGGCCGTCCGCGAAGCGGGCCACGGCAGAGGGAGCCGGGACAGAGGCGGCCGACCGGCACCGCGTACCGGTCACCGCGCTGCTCTCGGCGCCGGTCCTGGTGCTCTCCATGGTCCCGGCCCTCCAGTTCCGCAACTGGCAGTGGCTGTGCTTCGTCCTGACAGCACCGGTGGTGGTCTGGAGCTCCTGGCCGTTCCACACCCGTGCACTGCGCGGGCTGCGGCACGGCGCGGCGACGATGGACACGCTCGTCTCGCTGGGCGTCCTCGCCTCGTTCTCGTGGTCCGCGTACGCCCTGTTCCTCGGCGGCGCCGGGGATCCGTCGATGCGGATGCCGTTCTCGCCGCTGCCGAGCGCTCCGGGCGGCACACCGCATGTGTATCTGGAAGCGGCCGTCGGCGTCCCGCTGTTCGTCCTCACCGGACGGCTGCTCGAGGCGCGCGCCCGGCACGGCACCGGCTCCGCGCTGCGCGCCCTGGCCTCGCTCACGGTCAAGGACGTCGTCCTCGCGGCGGACGGGGACACACCGGAACGCCGTGTCCCCATCGGTGAGTTGGGCGTCGGCGACCGGTTCGTGGTGCGCCCCGGGGAACGGGTGGCCACCGACGGCGTGGTCACGGCGGGCGGTTCGGCCCTCGATCTGTCGCTGGTGACGGGCGAGAGCGCACCGGTCGAGGTGGCTGCGGGCTCGCCGGTCGTGGGTGGCGCGGTCAACTCCGGCGGACTGCTGGAGGTACGGGCCGAGGCGGTCGGGGCCGACACCCGACTGGCCCGGATCGCCCGTCTGGTGGCCGACGCCCAGTCCGGCAAGGCACGCGCGCAGCGGCTCGCGGACGCCATCGCCGCCGTGTTCGTACCGGCCGTGCTCGCGGTCGCCGTCAGCGTGCTCGGCTTCTGGCTGGGCGCGGGCGCGGCCCCCGAGGCGGCCGTCACGGCCGCGGTGGCCGTCCTGGTCGTGGCCTGCCCCTGTGCGCTGGGTCTTGCCACCCCCACCGCCCTGCTCGCCGCCACCGGCCGCGGCGCCCAACTCGGCATCCTGGTCAGCGGTCCGCGCGCGCTGGAGCGGCTGCGTCGGGTGGACACCGTGGTCCTCGACAAGACGGGCACGCTGACCCACGGGGTGATGGAGGTGGCCGAGGTGACCTCCCGCGCCCGGCCCGACGGCCTCGGCCGGGCCGAGGCGGTCCGGTTGGCCGGCGCGGCCGAACACGGCTCGGAACACCCGATCGGCCGCGCCCTGGTGGCGTACGCCGGTACCGCACTGCCGCCGGTGACCGAGTTCGTGGCGACGCCCGGACGCGGGGTGACCGGCCGGGTCGAGGGCCACCACGTGGAACTGCTCCGTCCTGACGACCAGCCCCTTCCACCCGAACTCGGCGACGCCGCGGAGGCCGCCGGACGGGAGGGGCACACCGCCGTGGTGCTGTGGGTCGACGGACGGGCCGAGGCGGTCTTCGCGCTCGGGGACGGCCTCCGCTCCGGCGGCTACCGCGCCGTCGACCATCTCAAACGGCTGGGCCTGAGGCCCGTGCTCGCCACTGGCGACGGACCCGCCGCCGCCCGCTCTGCCGCCGGGCAACTCGGCATCGACGAGGTGCGCTCCCGGATGACGCCCGAGGGCAAGGCCGAGCTGGTGCGGGAGTTGCGGGCACGTGGGCACCGGGTCGCGGTCGTCGGCGACGGGGTGAACGACGCCGCCGCCCTCGCCCACGCCGACCTCGGCATCGCCATGGGCGGCGGCACCGACGCGGCGATCGGCGCGGCCGATGTGACACTGGTGCGCGAGGACATCCACGCGCTCGCCGACGCGGTCCGGCTGGCCCGTCGCACCCTGGGCACCGTACGGGCCAATCTGCTGTGGGCGTTCGGCTACAACCTCCTCACCCTGCCGCTGGCGGCCGTCGGCCGGCTCGGCCCGATGGTGGCCGCCGCCGCGATGTCCGTCAGTTCGGTCGTGGTGGTCGGCAACAGCCTGCGGCTGCGCGGCTGGGAGCCGTCGGGGGCGCGTGGATCGCGCGGGATGCGCGGGATGCGCGGGATGCGCGGGTCGCTGGGGAGGTCCGGCCGGTGATGAGCTCCCTGCTGCGTGCCGCGCCGGCGCCCGTCGTCGCGTGTGCGCTCACCCTCGTCGGGCTCGTCGCCTGGACGGTGACCGGTGCCGCGGGCTCCCCCGCCGACGTCCACGTCACCCGCGCCCGAGTGCTGCTGCCCTCGAACCCCGACGCCACCGCCGCCTTCTTCGACCTGCGCAATACAGGTGGCGCGGACGACGAACTCCTGTGCGTCACCACGCCGTTGACCGATCGCGCCATGCTCAGCCGCCGGGTCGTACGGCGTGGCGCGGGCTCGATGCGCATGGTGTCCTCGGCGCGTATCGCCGCCCACGGCACCCTGCGGATGTCGGCGGAGGAGCTGGATGTGATGCTCCGGCCCGCGCCGAGGCGGTTGCGGGCCGGTGACCGGGTGCCGTTCGTGCTGCACTTCCGTGAGAGCGGGCGGGTTCGGGTGGCGGCTGTTGCGGTCCGGCCGGGCACCGCGGCGGACCGAGCGGCGTCTCCTCGCATGCCCGGCACATGAGGCGGTGATCAGGGCCCTCTTCGGGTGTGAGGAGGGCCCGTGATCACACCGCCCGGCGTGGCACCGGGGCGTTCGGCACCGGCCGCCCCCCGCCGGCCGGTGCGCGGCGGCCGACACGGGGTCGCCACGCCGCGCAGACGATGCTGCCGTCTCCCGCGCGACGCGTCGTTGGCAACGGGCGCCGGGCGATTGGCACACGGCGCCACGGTGTTCCGTTCGGCGCGTCCGGGCGTCGACGGGCCCTACGGCCGGACGCCGGCGCCCCTGGGGCGGTCCTCAGCCGTCCCTGGGGCGGCCCTCGGCCACGTCCCTGGCCGGCCCCCGCAGCCACTCTCCGAACGGCGCTCGGCGAGCTCTCCAGCGGCAACCCGGCAGCACGCCGACGCACCCCCGGCGGCTCTCCGGCAGTGCGTGGCGGCCCGCTCGGCGAGCTCTCCAGCGGCCCCGGCCACGGCGCCGTCCCCGCGCCCCCGGCCGGTCACGCGACCGTCGCGTGACCGGCCGGTCGGCCGCTACCCGGTGCCCGCCAACTCGGGTTCGCACAGGGCCGACGGGAGCCCGTCGGGCTGGTCCGGCGCCGTCAGCTCGCCGATCAGGGCCTCGCGGGCGCGGGCCACCCGGGAGCGGACCGTGCCCACCGGGCAGCCCGCGACGACGGCCGCCTCGGCGTACGGCAGACCCAGCATCTGGGTCAGCACGAACGCCTCGCGCCGCTCGTACGGCAGCAGCGCCAGCAGTTGCGTCAGCGCCACGCCCTCGTCGAAGCCGACGACCGGCAGCCCCCGGCTCTGGGTGCGTTCGGCCGCCGCCTGCCAGTCGTCGGTGTCCGACAGCCGCGGACGGGCCGCGTTGCGGCGCAGCCGGTCGACCACCGTGCGGCGGGCGATCGACAGCAGCCAGGTGCGCGCGGAGGACCGGGCCTCGAAGCGCGGCAGACCGCCCAGCGCGCGCAGATACGTCTCCTGTACGAGGTCGTCGGCCGACTGCGGATCGTCGCTCAGCCGCGACACATAGCGCCACACATCGCGCTGGGTGGCGCGGATGAAGCGGTCGACGGCGTCGGGGTCGCCACCGCGCGCGGCGAGCGCCCAGGCCGTCACGGTCTCGTCGTCACGCTCCGGCACGGGCACCTCCGGTCGCCGCGCGGCGGACACCATCGGGGACGATGAGGGAGTGAGCTGCGCAGCGTTCCGTACCGCCCTCTCCGCTCGTGTCGACGGCGAGGCGCTCCCGCCGGAGATGCCGGAGGGGGCGCTCGACGCCCATCTGCGGGTGTGCCCGGAGTGCCGTGGCTGGGGTGAACGAGCCCGGGAACTGCGGGAGTTGGCGGCACGCATCGACGATGCGCGGTTCGACGGCGCACGGCTCGAGGTGCGCTTCGACCGGGAGTGAGCGCCCCGGGGCCGGGGCGGGGAGAGTGGCCGGGGCCGGATGCCGTCGTGGCACGGCCGGGCGGCTGCGGGCAGGGGTCATCGCCTGCGGTCCTTCCTGGAGTCCGGACACCGCCGCTGGGCGGTCGGTCCGGTGACACGGTTCGGTGTGCGGGTGCCGTCGCGTGGCGCCCCTCAGAGGGCGGGGACGGCGGACCGCACCGGCGGACCTCGGGTGGCGATGACATGGACGAGCAGCAGTCGGCGCAGCCGCTGCGCGGTGCCCTCGCGCGCGGCGCGCGGACGCGGTGGGCCGGGTGGCAGCGGGGTGCCGAGGAGCAGGGCCAGCAGCGGCGCGAAGAGCCGGGTGGCCAGGGTGCGTACCAGCCGGAAGAGCCGGAACACGGCCTGTTCGCCACCCGAGAGCCACATCCCGCACACCAGGGCCACCAGGACGTGGGCGGACCACATGCCGGGCGCGCCGTGGCCCATGACACCGTGGCCCATGGCGCCGTGCGCGGACATGGCGTCCATGGACATCGTGTCCATGGAGTCATGTGCGTGAAGGTGGCCGTGGGCCATGTGCGTGGCGTGGCGGGCATGTCCGGCCCCGGACATCGCACCGGCCCCCGGCGTCGAACCCGCTGCCCCGGCCGCCCCCGCCGTCAGCTCCTGCGCACGTGTGAAACCCATGTGCAGCGCCGACTGCGCCCCCACCGTCGCCGCCGTGATCAGCAGCGGCCCGCGCTCCCGCCCCGCCACGGCCCATGCGGCACCACCGGTGACCAGCACCGCCACCCCGATGGCCCACCACGGCACACCCGTACCGGACATCACCGCGTGGCCGAGCGCGGCGAGCAGCACACAGACCGCCGCGAACAGTGCTGCCCGCTACGCCCGTAGCCCGTGCCCCGCTTCCATGACGCCCTCATCGTCGCATTCGTGGCGTCCGCGCCGACGCCGGGGGCGCACTGACGCACCCCACCGTCCCATGAACGCGGAGAGGCGCCACGCCGTACCTGAACGCGACTTGTTCCGACTATTGCGGGGCATCCGCCTCACAAGGAAATCTGAACGCAGGCGGCCCCACACCGCCCGTGTGTGAACCAAAGGATCGATCATGAGCTCCGAGCAGTGCCCGAACTGCGGTGGCCATCTCGCGGTCAACCAGGACGGGTGGAAGATCTGTCACTCCTGCGGCTATGCCTCGCCGCCCGGCGTCGCACCCGCCCCGTCCCTGCCCACCTGAGCCCCCGGCCCCAGACCCCTCCGTCCGTACTGCTGAGCGAGGCCCCCCGTGGTCAACCCCTGGCTGGCGATGGCACCCGGCACGAACCCGGCGGAGCGCACCCGTGCCGTGCGCCGCGCCCATGAGGAGTTCCTGACGGAGGGGGCCGTGGATCCCACCGTCCGTCCCGTGGTGGCGGATTCGTGGCGGCGCTCGGCCGACGCCCGGGTGACACAGGAGTGCGTGGCGCCGATCGAACTGGCGGACGACACGCTGGAGGCGTACCGGGCGGAACATCCGCTGGCGCGGGTGATGCCACTGTTCCGGGAGCTGCTGGGCGCGATCGCCTACGACGGGGCCCATCTGATGGCGGTCTGCGACGAGCAGGGGCGGCTGCTGTGGGTGGAGGGGCACACCGGCGTACGGGACCGGGCCGAGCGGATGAACTTCGTGGCCGGGGCGCGCTGGGACGAGCGCCACGCGGGCACCAACGCGCCGGGGACGGCGCTCAGCATCGACCACGCGGTGCAGATCTTCGCCACCGAGCACTTCAACCGCACCGTGCAACCGTGGACCTGTGCCGCTGCCCCGGTCCACGATCCGCACACCGGACGGCTGCTGGGCGCCGTGGACATCACCGGCGGGGACCATCTGGCCGCCCCGCACAGCCTGGCCCTGGTGCAGGCGACCGCGCGCGCCGCCGAGGCGCAGCTCGCCGCCACTTCGCCACGGACACGCGGACCGCGGGTCAGTCTGTCGGCACTGGGCCGGGACGAAGCGCTGCTGGTGGCCGACGGACGACGGCTGCGGCTGGGGCGGCGGCACAGCGAGATCATGGTGCTGCTGGCGGGCCACCCGGAGGGGCTGAGCGGCGACCGGCTGGCGCTGGAGCTGTACGGGCAGCGGGCCGACCGGCGGTCCCCGGTGACGCTGCGCGCGGAGCTGTCCCGGCTGCGCCGTCTGGTGGGGCCGCTGCTGGGCTCGCGTCCGTACCGGCTGTGCGCGCCGGTGCGCACCGATGTGGCGGTGGCCGCCGACGCGCTGGCGGCGGGCGATACGCGCACGGCGCTCGATGCCTATCCGGGTCCGCTGCTGCCGCTGTCGGAGGCGCCGGGGGTGTGCCGGATGCGGCAGGTGCTGGAGGACGGTCTGCGGCGCGCCGTGGTGTCCCACGGTGATCCGGAGCTGCTGCGGCGGTGGGCGCAGACACCGTGGGGCGAGGACGACTTGGAGGTGGCGGAGGCACTGGTGGCGGCGGTGCCGGAGGGGGCGCCGGGCCGGGCGGTCCCGGCGGCGCGGGTGCGGCGGCTGCGCGAGGTGTACGGGCTGGCGTGACCGGGCCCGAACCGGTGTGCACCGCCGACACGAGCCGCCGTGGAGCCGCTGGCTTGAACCGGCCGTCGGTGCGCAACGTCCGCGCAACGTCCCGGTGCCTAGCCTCGTTCCGTCTTCGACGAGGAGTGCCGCCGCCACGAGGAGCGCCGCCGAGGGGTGGCGGCTTCCCGGGGTGGGCGGCCGAGAAGAGGAACCACCACGGGAGGGCCGCCCCATGACGCGATACGCAACCCCGGGCTCCGAGGGTTCGGTCGTCAGCTACCAGCCACGCTATGACCACTGGATCGGCGGGGAGTACGTACCGCCCGCCCAGGGGCAGTACTTCGAGAACCCGAGTCCGGTCGACGGGAAGACGTTCACCGAGATCGCCCGGGGCACCGCCGAGGACGTCGAACGGGCCCTGGACGCCGCGCACGCCGCCGCCCCCGCCTGGGGCCGTACCGCGCCCGGGGACCGTTCGTCGGTCCTGCTGAAGATCGCCGACCGGATGGAACAGCACCTGGAGGAGCTGGCGGTCGCCGAGAGCTGGGAGAACGGCAAGCCGGTGCGCGAGACGCTGGCCGCCGACATCCCGCTGGCCATCGACCACTTCCGCTATTTCGCGGGGGTGATCCGGGCCCAGGAGGGCAGTCTCTCCGAGATCGACGACGACACGGTGGCGTACCACTTCCATGAGCCGCTGGGCGTGGTCGCGCAGATCATCCCGTGGAACTTCCCGATCCTGATGGCCGCCTGGAAACTGGCCCCGGCGCTGGCCGCGGGCAACGCGGTGATCCTCAAGCCCGCCGAGCAGACACCCGCCTCGATCCATGTGTGGATGGGGCTGATCGCCGATCTGCTGCCGCCGGGTGTGGTCAACATCGTCAACGGCTTCGGTGTGGAGGCCGGAAAGCCGCTGGCGTCCAGTCCGCGGGTGGCGAAGGTGGCGTTCACCGGTGAGACCACCACCGGCCGCCTGATCATGCAGTACGCGAGCGAGAACCTGAAGCCGGTCACGCTCGAACTGGGCGGGAAGAGCCCGAACATCTTCTTCGACGACGTCTGGGCGGCGGACGACGACTTCCGGGACAAGGCGCTGGAGGGGTTCACCATGTTCGCCCTCAACCAGGGCGAGGTGTGCACCTGTCCGTCGCGGGCGCTGGTCCAGGACGGCCACTACCAGGAGTTCATGGACGCGGCCGTGGCCCGCACCGAGAAGATCGTGCAGGGGCACCCCCTGGACACCGAGACCATGATCGGCGCCCAGGCCTCCAACGACCAGCTCGAGAAGATCCTTTCGTATCTGGACATCGGCAAGCAGGAGGGCGCCCGCATCCTCACCGGAGGCACCCGCGCGGAGCTCGGCGGTGAGCTGGAGGGCGGCTACTACGTCCGGCCCACGATCTTCGAGGGCGCCAACCACATGCGGGTCTTCCAGGAGGAGATCTTCGGCCCGGTGGTGGCGGTCGCCCGGTTCGCCGACTTCACCGACGCGATCGAGATCGCCAACGACACGCTCTACGGCCTGGGCGCGGGCGTCTGGACCCGCGACGGCTCCACCGCCTACCGCGCCGGACGCGCCATCCAGGCGGGCCGTGTCTGGACCAACTGCTACCACGCCTATCCGGCCCATGCCGCCTTCGGCGGCTACAAGCAGTCCGGAATCGGGCGCGAGACCCACAAGATGATGCTGGACCACTACCAGCAGACCAAGAACCTGCTGGTGTCCTACTCCCCCAAGAAGCTCGGTTTCTTCTAGAGACCCGAAGGGGCGTCTGCCGGGCAGCTGCCCGGCAGACGCCCCCGAGCCGCTTGGCACACTATTTTATATGAGCGGTTCGGCCGGATCCCGTAGGCTCGGCGGATGGCGAAGTATTTCGATGTGCACCCCGAAAACCCCCAACCGCGCACCATCGGCAGTGTGGCCGACCGGATCCGTTCCGGCGCGCTCGTCGCCTACCCGACGGACTCCTGCTTCGCCCTGGGCTGCCAGCTGGGCAACCGTGAAGGGCTCGGCCGGATCCGGTCGATCCGGAACCTCGATGACCGCCACCACTTCACCCTGGTCTGCCAGAGCTTCGCTCAGCTGGGCCAGTTCGTGCATATCGACAAAGACGTCTTCCGCGCGGTCAAGGCGGCCACCCCCGGCAGCTACACCTTCATCCTCCCCGCGACGAAGGAGGTGCCGCGCCAGCTGCTGCACCCGAAGAAGAAGACGGTCGGGGTCCGGATTCCCGACCACGTCGTCGCTCAGGCCCTGCTCGCCGATCTCGGTGAGCCGCTGCTCTCCAGCACCCTGCTCCTCCCCGACGAGGAGGAACCGATGACGCAGGGCTGGGAGATCAAGGAACGGCTGGACCACGTGGTCGACGCCGTCGTCGACTCGGGCGACTGCGGCACCGAGCCGACCACGGTCATCGACTTCTCCAGCGGCGAAGCCGAGATCATCCGCCGAGGGGCTGGGGACACCGCGCGGTTCGAGTGACGAAATCAGCCGTCGACGCCCGACATCCACGGCCCCGCACCGCGAAGTGCCGTCACCGGACGCTGAGGCAGACCTCCCGCTCGTCCCTGGCCAGGCGGTAGCCGCCATGTCCGCCGGCGCAACGACGATCGATCCGTCGCGGATCATCGGCAGACGGATGACGTCCGCGCCACCTGCGCCCTCACCGGCGGGGCAGCCTGTAGCGGAAACGGAGCTCGAAGACGCCCTTGAGGCTCCCGGTCGCCGGGTCGAAGCGCCTGAGGTCGGCGATCTCGATACCGCTGCCGCGAATGCCCGCGAACTCCCCGGTGCCGCCGAGGATGACCCCGCGGCCGTCCTTCCGGGGGCCCGCTGTCGTGGTCGCGTTCAGCCTGCCCACCCAGGGCTTCCTGCCGGCGAAGGCGGGCTTGAAGACCTTGGTGGCGACCTTCGTCGAGTTCTCGATCTGGTCGAGGACGAGGGACCCGCGGCCGGGGAAGAACAGGGTCCAGACCGTGTGGGTGAGCATCGTGCCGGACTCGAAGTCGGTCTTCGGCAGCACCTCCTCGATCTCGGTGGAGAAACCGACGACCTTGCCGTTCTTGTCGCGGATTTTCCCGCCCAGGGCGAAGGCCTTCCGCAGTTCGGGTTCGGTGAATTTCGCGATCCCGGAGGGGAACACCGCCAGCGGGAGATTCCCCTGGTGCGTCTCGAAGACACCGTCCTTGGGCACTCGGGCGAAGAAGGACTCCTCGATCCAGCCGGATTCCTTTCCGGTGCCGCTCCGTTCCGACGTGGCGGGGCCGGAGCGGCCGTGGTCATCGGAGTCGAGCGCGTACACCCCGGCCGGGACGACGATCGCGGCCACCACGGCGCTTGCGACCCAGATCATCACGCGACGGCGTTCGGCGCCCTTGTCCGGCATGTCACCGTTCGGCAATTCATCGTTCCGTATGCCATCGGGCTCGGTCATGGCTATCTCCTCACCGGGTTTTCCGCATCGCGGATCCGCAATGCGAGGAAAGCATCGTCACTCCGCCGCGGCGCCATTCCGCGAGTAGTCGCTACTCCCCGCCGTGGGAGGCCGGTCCCGGCGGCTTCGGTCGCCCGTTGAGTACGACTTGCTCATGTCCGGGCCCCGCGGCCGGGGGATCCTCTGCGAGGAAGGACCGGCTCGGCCCACGGAGCCGAGCCGGTCCTCGGGGACGGACCAGTGATGTCACGGATTCGGGCGACGGGCCCCGGGGCCCAAGCTGGCGGTGCCGCATGCCGACGGCTGCGTACGGCGGACCCGCTGCCCGTTCCGAACGCTGAAGGACATCTCGATGGCTACCGCAGTTCCCGCGGCACCGTCCCCGCCGCCCCCGTACTCCGGAGGGCCGACGCCCTCGTCCCCCGACGAGGCGGACGCACTCCACACGGTCGGTCTGACCAGCGAGCCGCCCCTCGTGGGCAGGGAGCGCGAGCTGACCGCGGGCCTCACCGTGCTCGGCCGCCGCCAGGGACCCGGCGGTGTACTGCTGACCGGACCCGCCGGGATCGGCAAGAGCCGTCTCGGAGAGGAACTCACCGCGGCGATCCTCCCGCCGCACCCCGGCGGCGCGCCGGTGCCCACGGCCGGTGCCGTCACCGGAGTCGACCGGCTGGCGCCCGGCAGCGTACTGCCCACCGTCCGGCGGCTGCTGCACGCCGAGGCCCGGCGGCCACGTCTGCTGTGGATCGACGACGCCCATCTGCTGTCGCCGCAGGCGATCGAACCGCTGCTGCTCCTGCTCCGGCGGCGCCGCGACAAGATGCTCCTGGCCGTCAACCCCGACGAGGCCCCGTCGCATCTGCACGCGCTGTGGAAGGACCAGCACCTCGCCCGGGTGGATCTGGCACCGCTGGACGTCCCGGCCTCCCGGCGGCTGGCCGGTGCCCTGCTGGGCGACCGGCTGGCCCAGACCGGTGTCGCCCGGCTGGCCCGGATGTCCGCGGGCAACCCCCTGCTGCTGCGCGAGTTGGTGCGCGCCGCGCTCGCCCAGGGCGTACTGCGGCAGGACGGGGGCTGGTGGCACCTCGACGACGCCCTGCCCACCTCCGACGCGCTGCGCGACCTGGCCGACCGCAGACTCCGGCCGCTCGGTACCGAGTCCCGGCGCGCCCTGGAGCTGATCGCGCTGGCCGAGCCCGCCCGGCTGGACGTCCTGGAGGGTCTCGTCGGGCTGCCCACCCTGCTGGACCTGGAGGACCGGGGGCTGATCCAGGTCCCCGACCCGCGCCGCCGGGCCGCCGGGCCCACCGCCGCGGCGGTCCGCATCGCCCACCCGTATCTGGGGCATGTGCTGCGCCAGGGCGTGGCGCCGCTGCGCCGCAAGCACTATCTGCGGACCTGGACCGGCGCGCTGCCCGGTCCCGGGGTGCGGCTCCCGGCCGAGCGGATCCTGCTGGCCCAGTGGCATCTGGACGCCGGGGACGTGCCCGCCCAGGACGCGCTGCTGGAGGCGGCACAGGACGCCCTGAGGGCCCATGAGCTGCCGACCGCGGTCCGGTTGGCCGCCGCGGCCTGGGACCACTACGGCACGGCGGAGGCGGCCGAGGTCAGGGCGCGTACACTCCTGGCCCGCGCCGAGTTCGTGGAACTCCACGCCTTCGTCACGGCGGTGCGTGCCGAACACCCGGAGTACGGCGCGGCGCTGGATCCCGTCCGGGCGCGCGCCTTCGTCTTCCAGGGGCGTCCCGGTGACGCCGAGGAGATGGCGCGAGGGCTGCCCGCGGCCGACGCGGCGCTGGTCAGCGGGATGGTGTGCTTCTTCCGGGGGCACTTCGGCGAGGCGCTGGAGCACTGCGCGCCGCTGCTGCGCGCCCCGTTGGCCACGCACCGGCTGGAGTCGGGCCTCTTCGCCATGGCGACCCTGTGCTACCAGGGGCGGCCGTCGGACGCCCTGGAGCACTACAGGCGGCTGCGGGAGGACACCGAGCTGCCCTCCTCGACCGCCTGGCCGCTGATCCAGGACTCCCTGGAGGAACTGCACGCGGTGGCACTGCTGTTCGCCGGCCGGCTCGAGGAGGCGGAGATCCTGCTGACCCGCGAGTACCACGCGGCCACCCGCGAGTACGCGACCCGGGTCGACGCACAGCGCGGGCTCTCCCTGGGCGCGGTGCTGTACGAGCGCGGCCGCCCGCGCCAGGCCCTGGCGTACCTCACCTTCACCCCCGCCTACCAGGTCGGCTGGCAGCCGTGGGAGGCCATGTCCCGCGTCTACTCCGAGCTGGCCATGAGCTGTCTGCCGTCCGGGGCCGGTCCCGCCGAGGGCGACGTCAGCGGCGACGACACCCTCGGCGGGCTGTTCGGCGGCCACTGTCGCGGCGCCCTGCGGCTGGCCCGCGCACGCCGGGCCCACCGCGCCGGGGACGTCAAGGGCGCCACCCGCGTCCTGCACGACGCCGTCGAGGACGCGCTCTCCCACGACGGCTACGCGGATGTGGTGGCGGTGCTGCACGAGTGCGCGCGCCTGGGCCTGGAGCAGCATCCCGCGGTGCACCGCGAACACCCCGTCCAGGGGCCGTCGCTGCGCGCCCGGCTGCTCTACGCCCGCGCGGTGGCCGACGGTGACGCCAGGCTCCTGGGGCAGGCGGCGCGGACGCTGGCCGAGACCGGTGCCCATCTGTACGCGGCCGAGGGCTACGCCGAACTCGCGCGGCTGCACCACCGAGCGGGCCGCGGCCGGGCCGCGACCGCGGCGACGGCCCAGGCCCGTACGCTGCTCAAGCGCTGCGACGACGTGGTCACCCCGCCCCTGGACTTCCTCGGGGAGAGCACACCGCTGTCGGCGCGCGAGCGCACGGTGGCACGGCTGGCGGCCCAGGGGCTGACCGACAAGGAGATCGCGGGCCAACTGGTGATCTCACCGCGGACCGTGAGCAACACCCTGTACCGGATCTACCAGAAGACCGGTGCCACCGACCGCAGACATCTGCGGCAGCTGCTGTCCGCGTGACGGAACGGCCGAGCGGCCGAGCGGCCGAGCGGCCGAGGGGGCGCCGTCGGCGCACCCCGCGCGGCCGGGCACGCACCCGTGCAACCATCTCGCAACGTGGGAGCGGGTTGGCTGGGTCGGTACCGTGGGGTGCCGGTCAGGAGAGGAGCCGCAGGATGTCCGAGGTGTCGCGGATCGCGCTGACCCCGTCCGCCGCCGACCTGATCCGCCGACTGAGCGCGGTCCACGGGCCGCTGATGTTCCATCAGTCGGGCGGCTGCTGCGACGGCAGCGCGCCGATGTGCTATCCGCTGGGCGAGTTCCGTACCGGTGCGTCCGACGTACTGCTCGGGGAGCTGGTGGTGGACGGGGTCGAGCGGCCGGTGGGCTTCTGGATGTCGGCGTCGCAGTTCGAGCGGTGGCGGCATACGCATCTGACGGTGGACGTGGTGCCGGGGCGGGGCGGCGGCTTCTCGCTGGAGGCGCCGGAGGGCGTCCGGTTCCTGATCCGCTCACGGCTGCTGGACGCCGGATAGCGGCTCCGGAGCCCGGCCCCCGCCGCTGTCGGTCGACTGCGGCTCCGGCGCCTTTCAGCTGGCGTCGGCCAGTGCCAGGGTGTGCAGCCGCTCCGGCGGGCCGGGGCGGGCGTAGTACCACCCCTGCGCGGTGTCGCAGCCGAGCATCCGCAGATGTTCGGCCTGCACCGCGGTCTCCACGCCCTCCACGGTCACGGCGAGGTCGAGGGTGTGGGCGAGCGAGACGATCCCCTCGACGATCTTGACGTCGACGGGGTCGGCCGGCGCGCGCTGCATACCGCGGGTGAAGGAGCGGTCCAGTTTGAGCTGGCTGACCGGCAGCCGCCGCAGGTACGAGAGGTTGGAGTAGCCGGTGCCGAAGTCGTCCAGGGCGATGTCCACGCCCAGGTCGGCGAGTTGGCGCAGCGGCCGCAGGGCGTCCTCGTCGGCGCCGATGAGGTCGTTCTCGGTGACCTCCAGGCACAGGGTGCTGGGGCACAGCCCGGCGTTCTCCAGCACCGCCACGGTGTCGGAGACCAGGGTGGGGTGGCTGAGCTGGCACGGCGAGAGGTTGACGTTGACGCGCAGCGGCTCGCCGTCGTCCTCGGCGCCGTCCCGCCACTTCCGGGCCTGCCGGGCGGCCTGCTCCAGCACCCAGCGGCCGAGCGGGACGATCAGGCCGGTGTCCTCGGCCAGCGGGATGAACTGGTCGGGGCCGAGCACCCCGTGCACCGGGTGCAGCCAGCGGACGAGCGCCTCGGCGCCGCGTACGGTGCCGTCGGCGAGCCGTACCAGCGGCTGGTACTCGATGAAGAACTCGCCCTTCTCCAGGGCGGAGGGCAGACCGTTGGTGAGGCTGTGCCGGGCGATCACCCGGGCGTTGGAGTCGGCGTCGGCGAGTTCGTAGCGGTTGCCGCCCGCGGCCTTGGCCCGGTACATGGTGATGTCGGCGCTGCGCAGCACCTCCGCCCGTCCGATCTCACCGGCCCGGCCGTCGACGACGCCGATGCTGACCCGCACCTGGAGTTCGCGGCCCTCGACGCGGACGGGCTCGGCCAGCGCGGCGAGCATCCGGCGGGCCAGCGCGGTGCCGTCGGCCTGTGCGGAGGGGCCGGTGACCAGGGCCATGAACTCGTCGCCGCCGACGCGGGCGATGAGTTCGTCGGGGGAGGTGAGGCAGGCGTGCAGCCGTTCGGCGACGGCGATGAGCATCCGGTCGCCGGTGGAGTGGCCGAGGCTGTCGTTGACGGCCTTGAAGCCGTCGAGGTCGAGGTAGCACACACCGAACCGCTCGGCGTCCGCGTCGGCGGCGAGCACCTGGTCGAGGCGTTCGAGGAACAGGGCCCGGTTGGGCAGTCCGGTCAGTTCGTCGTGGGTGGCCTCGTAGCGCAGCCGCTCCTGGAGTTCGCGGTGCTCGGTGATGTCCTCGGCGAGGGTGAGCTGGTACTGCGGGGCACCGGTGGAGTCGCGGAGCAGGGTGACCGTCAGATTGGTCCACAGCACGCTGCCGTCGTCGCGGTAGTGCGGCTTCTCGATGCGGAAGTGGTCGCGCTCGCCGTGCACCAGCTGGCGGTAGAGCTCATGGGCGCCCGGGGCGTCGTCGGGGTGGACGAACTCGTTGACGTTGCGGCCGGGCCGGAAGAAGTCCCGTCCGCCGAACATGGCGGCCATGGGGTCGTTGACGACGAGGATCTCGCCGTCGAGCGCGGCGATACCGACGCCGATGACGGCACCCTCGAACACCGCCCGGAACTTGGCCTCGCTGGCGTGCAGGGCCCTCTCGGCCTCGGTACGGGCGGCCAGCGCCGCCCGGGAGATGGCCTGCTGGGCGTCGCGTTCGCGGGCGCGCAGCTCGCGGACGAACCCGGCGGCCAGCGCGTGCTGCAACCGGGCGCAGCGGGCGCGCGCCTCGGCCTCGTCCAGCTCGTCCGGCGGGCAGTGGTCCACCAGATGGGCGTCGACGGCGCCCAGGACGGCGGGCAGCGCCTCGGGTTCGGTGCACTGGGCGTCGACCAGGGCGGCCCCGACCTCGTAGGCCGCCGCGGTGTCGAAGGGACGGGTGTGCAGCGCCGTGGCCAACTGGCGGGCCAGCGGCAGCAGATGGTCCTCGAACTCCTCGAGGGTCACGGTCGTGGCCGCGACCGGGTGGACAGCGCGGCTCCAGAGCGCCGCGAAGCGTTTCAGCCTGATGTCCGCCGCGCGGGCGGCGTCTTCGGTACGCTCCTCGACGGCGCCCTCTCCGGCGTCGCCGTCACGTCTCGGCCCGCCCGGCTCCGACGTCATATCGCATGCTCCGCGGAATGGCCCGCCCGGCCCGTTCCGCCCTTGTCCGCGGCGCTCGTTCCCTCCGGCCGCCAGTCCACGTCCTGCACTTCCTTCGCCCTCTTCCGGCTTCCGGGGCCGCCCTCGGGTCGTCCGCGTCCTCGGGGAAGTGGAGCACGACGAAGAGCGGCAGGGCAACCCGCTGCTGAGGCGAGATTACTGATCAACCGCTCGGCGGGGAAAGGAAAAACGGAAATCGACAGTCCGTATCGAGCCGGGGAGAAGGGAGAAGCCGGGAGAAGCCGGGCACCTGTCAGCGGCACCTGCCACCGTCCGGATCGCGCCATCGCGCACCCCTCCGGATCGGGCCCCGCCGCAGGACGGCGCGGGAATGCGGCGGTCCGCGGAGGCGGTGACCGGGGTGCTCAGGCGGCGTATGCCGCGGCGTCCGGACCCATGACGGCCGGGGGCAGCGGCGGGGCCGATACGGCGGGGTTCGGCCACCCGGAACGGGGACGGTGATGCTGAGCACACTGTCCGCCAATCCGCCCCGGCCCGGGCGGAGCTGTGCCCGTCGTCCCCCATCTCCGGTGGAGCGCGGGGATGTTGGGCGGCTCACATCCTCGCGCGTTCCCCCCGGTCTCAGACCGGCGCGTGGTGCTCGTAGCACCACCGCCAGTCCTCCCCCGGCTCCATGGACGCCATGACGGGGTGGCCCTGATCGGCGGCGTGGACGCGGGCGTGCTTGAGCGGCGAGGAGTCGCAGCAGCCCACATGCCCGCAGGTCAGACAGAGCCGCAGATGGACCCAGAGGGAACCCATGCGCAGACACTCCTCGCACCCCTCGAGGGTACGCGGGGTGACGTCCCGCACCATCTCCAGATGCGGATCCGTTTCGATGGTCATCGCCTTCGCCCTTCGCCGCCGCCGTCGGCATGGCGTCGCCACCGGTGTCACCAGTGGCGGTGGACCGCCACTGGTGACAAGTGTGACAAGAGTGGAGGTCGGTGCGCCTGCACCTGGCGGGTCGAGAGTGCCCCGCGGGAGCCACCCCGCGGATACAGAAGACTCGACGCTGTATGGGGTGATTCTTCAGGAAATGGGTACTCCGCCGTCCATGGCTCCCTCAGGCGTCATCCACGATCTGCTGTCGCGCTGTCTGACGATGTTCGACAGCAGGGACGAGGCCGACATACTGCGCCGGGCGATGGCGCAGGTCAGCGCGGTCGGGCCGGGCCGTGCCGAGGCGGGCTATCTGCTGCTCGGCGATGCCCTGGTGCGCTGTCCGCACAACGGGCCGCGGGCCACCGCCGCCCTCGACGCCCAGGTGCGGGAGCTGGCGGGACGGGACGGGCCGGTGCGGTTCCCCCGGCGGGCCTGGGGCTGGGCGTTCGGTCTGCGTGAGCCGGGCGGGCTGCGCGGTGCGCTGGTGGTCAGCTCACGCGACCGGCCCGGTGACGACGAGCGGTTCCTGCTCTCGGTGCTGGTGCGGCAGACGGCCGCGGCGCTGTCCATCGCCGCGGCCCACCGCCGGGAGCGGGCCCATGCCGCGGACGCCCGCCGGGCCCGGGACGAGCGGGAGGAGATCCGGCGGCGACTCCACTCCTCCCTGTCCGACCTGGGGCATCTGCGCGCGGTCCATGACGCCCTGGCCCGCGCGGCCGCCCGGGGCGACGGTGAGGACGGCATCGTCCGGGCGCTGCACCGGGTCACCGGTCTGCCCGCGGCGATCGAGGACCGGTTCGGCAATCTCCGCGCCTGGGCGGGGCCGGGCCGCCCGGATCCGTATCCCAAGCCCGACCCGGCCCACCGCGAGGAGCTGCTGCGCGACGCCGCCCGGCGGCCGCATCCGGTGCGGGCCAGGGACCGGCTGGTGGCGGTGGCCGCCCGGCGCGGTGAGGTGCTGGGCGCGCTGTCGCTGGTGGATCCCGGGGGCCGGGCCGACGAGCGGGCGGTACGGGCCCTGGACCACGCCGCGACCTCGCTCGCCCTGGAGCTGGCGCATCTGCGGGAACTGGCCGAGGTGGAGCTGCGGCTGCGGCATGAACTGGTCGACGATCTGCTCGCGGACACGGACGCACCCGGCGCCCATGCCCGTGCCGAGGCGGTGGGCCACGATCTGCACGGTCCGCACCATGTGATCGCGGTGCGCTGGTCCGGCCGGGCGGTGGACGACGCGTTCCTGGACGCGGTGGTCCGGACGGCCGCGGGCCTGGGCCTGCCGGTGCTGCCCACCCGGCGCGGCGGTACGGCGGTGCTGGTGGCCCGGGGCGTGCCGGGCGCGCGTTCGCTGTACGGGGCGCTGAGCCGGGAGGTCGGCAGCGGGGCCGGGGCGATCGGGGTGGGCGGGCGCTGCGAGGGTCCGCACGAGGTGCCGCGCTCCTACCAGGAGGCGCTGCGGGCGCTGGAGGTGCGCAGCCGTTCGCGCCCCGCGCACGGGATGACCTTCTTCGACGACCTGGGGCTCTACCGGATCCTGCCGCCCGGCGGTGACCACCGGGAGGTGGACCGGTTCGTCCGGGAGTGGCTGGGCCCGCTGCTGGACTACGACGCCCGGCACCACAGCGCCCTGGTGGAGACGCTGTCCCAGTACTTCGACTGCGGCGGACACTACAGCGAGGCCGCGGCGGCCCTGGTCATCCACCGCTCCACCCTGCGCTACCGGCTGCGGCGCATCCGCGAGATCACCGGGATGGATCTCGCGGATGTGGAGAGCAGGCTCAACCTCCAGGTGGCCACCCGGATGTGGAAGATCACGCGGGGTGGAGCGGACTAGGCGGAGCGCCGCGAGCGGACCAGGGCGCGGGGGTGGGAGCTCAGCCGATGCCGAGTTCCTTCAGCACCCGGCACTGGGCGGCGGTGGGCTTGGCCGGGAAGTAGAGGTAGCAGACGCCGCCGGTGCCGGAGACCACCTTGCCGTCGGCGTTGTAGCGCTTGGTGCGCAGCCAGATATTTTCCCACTGGCGCCGCTTGTAGACGTGGCGGACCGCGTCGTTGGTGGGCGAGGCCGGGTCGTTGGCGATGACATCGCCGTCGGCGGTGAAGCCGATGACGGTCATCAGGTGGCCCGAGGTGCCGTATCCCGCCCCGTCCAGCTCGGTCTTGAGGAAGGACTGCGAGGTGATCAGCGGAATGCCGACGCTGATCAGCTTCTCGGCGTCGGTGAGCGAGCCGAGCCGGGTGACCACGCCCTGGAGGTCGCGGTAGGTGGCGGCGTAGGCGGCGTTGAAGGGCCAGTTGCCGCAGCCGTCGTACTGGTAGTCGAAGGTGGCGCGGGCGGCGTGGCAGACCTGGGGGTCGGTGTAGTCGGGGTTGACCCAGGCGAGGTCGTCGGCGGTGGGCTTGCGACCCCAGTACTCGATGATCATCTGCGAGGAGGTGGGGCTGCACCACGCCTCGCCGCCGTTGTCGTACTCGGGGTACTGGCCCTTGTGGATCTCCTGCGAGTAGCGCGGGACGGTGAGTTCACGCACGCCGCCCGGGCTCGGCTCGGAGGCGGGCACCTCGAAGCGGTCGGGGACGTCCGAGCCCATCGCGCCGACCCGCCACACGGTGGGGGTGAGCGTGGTGCCGGGCTTGCGGTAGAGGGTGAGCCGGATCCGGTAGGAGACCAGCCGCAGCCCGCTCTCCGGGGCGTCGACGGAGAGGGTGTCGGTCCACACCGAGCTCTTGCCGTCGCTCTGGTCGTCCACCGAGGTGCGCCGGATGGATGCGGTGCCGTCGTCGGAGGCCCAGCGGCCCATCACGTACCAGGGCGTGCTGGTGGAGTCGGAGTAGGTGGCCTTCAGCTCGGCCTGGATCCAGGCACCGGCCGGGGTGCGGGCGTTCCAGGAGACGATGGCCTCGGTCGCGGGGATCGAGAGCTTGCGCACCGGGGAGGTCCAGGTCGCGTACTCCCACGCGGCCTTGGTGCCGGTGTGCGGATCGGTGTAGTCCGCGGTGCCCGCGGGGGTGGCGATCACGATGCCGGGACGGGTGCCGGACTGGGCGCGGACGCCCTTGGCGGTCCCGGCCTTCCAGTCGGCGGCACTGCTCCAGCCGTGGTACTCCGCGACCGCCGCGGCCTTGCCCTTCGGCTTCCGCGCCGCGCCCGCCTCCGGCCGCGGCGCCCCGGCCGGGCGGGCGGTCCCGGCCGGGGCCGCGGAGGCGCCGGCGGTGGAGACGGCGGCGGCGCCCGCGACACCGAGCGCGGCGGCGAGTACGGAACGGCGGGGCGTGGATCCGGATCTGCTCATACGGGGTTCCCCCAGTCGTCGTCCAGTCGTCCCATGGGGCGGCGGGTGCGTGACAGTCGCACAACTATGGCCGCCACGGGTGGTCTCAGACCAGTGATTCCCACCCCGTTCGCTCATCAATATTGGTGTGGACCAGTGGAGTGAACGTGTACGGCGGGCGCCGTAGGCTGGGCGGCGATGGACTCACCCGAACCGACCGGCACACCCGGTACAAACGAGCCCACCGGCACCCCGGGCAGCACCGGCAGCACCGACACGCTCGGCGTACTGGCCCGGCGGCTGCGTGCCCTGCCGGCCTCCTGCGGTGCGGTGCGGATCGTCGCCGTGGACGGACACGCCGGTTCGGGGAAGACGACCTTCGCGGGGCGGCTGGCGGCGGCGCTCGGCGGCGCCCCGGTCCTGCACACCGACGACCTCGCCACCCATGACGAGCTGTTCGGGTGGGCGGAGCGGCTGCACCGGCAGGTCCTCGACCCGCTCGCCCGCGGCACCGCCGCCCGGTACGCCCCGTACGACTGGGTGGCGCGCCGCTTCGCGGCGGACCGGCGGCGGCTGGATCCCGCTCCGGTCGTCCTGCTGGAGGGGGTGGGCAGCGGCCGTCGCGCCGTACGCCCACGGCTGGCCCATCTGTTGTGGATGGAGCTGCCCGACCATCTCTCCTGGCGGCGTGGCGAGCTCCGCGATGGACCGGAGCTGTCCGCATTCTGGGACGGCTGGCGACACGCCGAACGTCTGCACTTCGCCGCCGACCCCTCGCGTCCGCACGCCGACACCCTGGTGGCGCAGGGAACGAAGGGGTACGCGCTGCTGCCGGGACCGGCAGTGGTCGACCGAAACGACCCCCCGGCTCACACAGCGTGAGCTAGCCTGGCCGACCAGTCCGCCACTCGGTGCCCGAGGTGCGACGCGTGCCCCAACTCGGCTTGACCTGGGGGCCATACAGGTCTTACGTTCTCAATGTGCGACTCGTACGAGTCGCCCCACAACGCGAAGCCCCCGGTTGTTCCCCCGTGATCGGGGGCTTCGTCCTGTCTGGCGCCGGTTTTCCGGTGCTTTGCGCACAGCCCGGCTCACCCTCGGTGACCATGCGCTGTGTGGCGGGGCGTGGCTGTTCGCGCCCCATATACGCCCCCGTGCACACCCGCTCGGCATTGTGCGATTGCGACGAACAACAGTGCGGCACCCTCGGCCGGTGCCGCCTGCGCAGGTACGATGCCCAAGGGGCAGTCGCCCCTGCGGCATCCACGGGGGCAGGGGTGGTGGGGGACGTGATGGATTTCGGCTCGCAAGGATCGCACGCCCCGGCCGACCTCGCCTGGCTGAGGGCCGTCGACGCCTACACGATGGGCGCCTACGCACAGGCCGAGGAGGAGTTCCGGGCCGCCGTGCGGCACGACCCCGGTATGGCCGACGCCTGGCTCGGTCTGCACGCACTGCGCGCCGACACCGCCACCGCGCTGCTGCGGATGTACCGCCACCGCGACCGCTTCGGTGAACAGCGCGCCCGCCACCGCCGTACCCTCAACTCCTGGTACTGGCTGGGCTGGTGGGTCCAGCCGGTGCTGGAGACCAGCCGTGATCTGCTACTCGCCCACGCCTCCCACTGGCTGGACGGCCGCCATGTCCCCGAGCTGGACCGGGCGCTGGCCGGCTGCCCGCCGGTGGAGGCGGACCCCCAGGCCCGTTTTCTGCACGCCTGCCGCGCCTATCTCGTCAAGGACTGGGAGCAGTTGGTGCGGCACACCGAACCACTGCTGGACGATCCGCTCCTCGGCATCGAGGCCGGGCTCTTCGGCGGGATGGCCCGGGTCCGGCTGGAGATGTTCGGCCAGGCCGAACCGCTGCTCGCCGCCGCCCTGATGCGCTGCCGCAGCGAACAGCCCCAGCGCAAGGAGCTGCGCTACTGGCTCGCCCGCGCCCACGAGGGCACCGGGCGCAGCGCCGCCGCGCTCCCCCTGTACCGCGCGGTGCACCGGATCGATCCCACCTTCATGGACACCTCGGCGCGGCTCGCGGCGATAGCCGAGTCCGACGGGCTGGACGAGCCCGCGGACCTGGCGGCCGTCTCGCTGGCCGGAGTCGGCGGCCAGGACGCGGGCGACCTCCGCGACGGCGCGGCGGCCGACCCCGACCCGCTGCCCGCCGCCGACCCGGGCGACGGCCGTGAGCTGCGGACGGGCGGCGAGCCCGGACCCGGCGGTGGCGCGGCGCTCCTCGGCGCCGCCGTGGCGGGTTCCGGCGGCACCCGTGAGCGGTCCGGGACGCCCGCCCAGCCCGGGCCCTCCGATCCGGCGCTGCTGGAGAGCGCGTTGCAGGAGCTGGAGCGCATGGTCGGCCTGGAGCCGGTCAAGCGGCAGGTGCGGGCGCTGTCCGCACAGCTCCACATGGCGCGGCTGCGCGCCGGGCAGGGCCTGCCGGTCCAGCCCCCCAAGCGGCACTTCGTCTTCTCCGGCCCCTCCGGCACCGGCAAGACGACCGTGGCCCGCATCCTCGGCCGGGTCTTCTACGCGCTCGGGCTGCTGGGCGGCGACCATCTGGTGGAGGCAGGGCGCGCCGATCTGGTCGGCGAGTACCTGGGCCAGACGGCCGTGAAGGCCAATGAGCTGATCGACTCGGCACTGGGCGGAGTGCTTTTCGTGGACGAGGCGTACAGCCTGTCCAACTCCGGCTACAGCAAGGGCGACGCGTACGGCGACGAGGCCCTTCAGGTGCTGCTCAAGCGCGCCGAGGACAACCGCGACCGGCTGGTGGTCATCCTGGCGGGCTATCCGGAGGGCATGGACCGGCTGCTGGCCGCCAACCCCGGCCTCGGCTCGCGCTTCACCACCCGGGTGGACTTCCCCAGCTACCGTCCGCTGGAGCTGACCCGCATCGGCGAGGTGCTGGCAGCGGAGAACGGCGATGTGTGGGACGAGGAGGCCGTGGAGGAGCTGCGCAGCATCAGCGGCCATGTGGTGGACCAGGGCTGGATCGACGAGCTGGGCAACGGCCGCTTCCTGCGCACGCTGTACGAGAAGAGCTGTGCGTACCGGGATCTGCGGCTGTCCGGATGGACGGGCACCCCGACCCGGGACGATCTGGCCACACTGCGGCTGCCGGATCTGATGCAGGCGTACGGGGAGGTCCTGTCGGGCCGCGGTCCGATGTACCGCGACCCGCAGGACCCGCTGTCCTGACCGCCCCGCCGCGCCCCTCAGGGGCGCGGGGCTGTGTCGATGTGCGGCTCCGCCGCGTGGGCGCGACCAGCCACGGACGCCGCCGCAGCCGGGCGCGCCCCTCATGGCACGTGCCGCGGCGCGTCAGCGCGCTAGCGCGCCACCATGGCGGGCCGCTCCGCCGGTTCCGTTCCCTTCGGCTCCGCCGAGGCACCGCGCGGCACGGCCACCCGGCGGCGCTTCACGGCCCGGTGGGCGGGGTCCCTGACCTCGCCGACCAGTATCTCCAGGACGTCCTCCAGGGCCACCAGACCCAGCACCTTCCCCGAGGCGTCGGTGACGGCCGCGAGGTGCGAGGCGGCCCGGCGCATCACGGTGAGGGCGTCGTCGAGGGGCAGCTCCGCGCGCAGGGTCTCGATCGGCCGCCAGACCCGCTGCGGTACGGCGCGCTCCGGGAACTCCAGGTCCAGGACGTCCTTCACATGCAGATAGCCCATGAAGGCACCGCCGGGGCCGCGCACCGGGAAGCGCGAGTAGCCGGTCCGTACGGTCAGCTCCTCGATCTGCCGCGGGGTGACCGAGGGGTCGACGGTGACCAGGCCCGCCCGGTCGAGCAGCACATCGGTGACCGGGCGGCTGCCCAGTTCCAGGGCGTCGGCGAGCCGCTCGTGCTCACCGGGCTCGAGCAGTCCGGCCTGCCGGGAGTCCTCCACCAGATGGGTCAGCTGCTCACTGGTGAAGACCGCCTCGACCTCGTCCTTGGGCTCGACCCGGAACAGCCGCAGCACCAGCCGGGCACAGGCCCCGAGCGCCGCGGTGACCGGGCGGCACAGCCGGGCGAAGCCGACCAGGCCGGGGCCGAGCCACAGCGCGGTCTTCTCGGGCGCCGCCATGGCCAGGTTCTTCGGCACCATCTCGCCGATGACCAGATGGAGGAAGACCACGACGGCGAGCGCGATGGCGTAGCCGAAGGGGTGGACCAACTGGGCGGGCAGATGGACGGCGTGGAAGACCGGCTCCAGCAGATGGGCGACGGTCGGCTCGGCGACCGCGCCGAGGGTCAGCGAGCAGACGGTGATGCCGAACTGGGCGGCCGCCATCATCTGCGGCAGGTTCTCCAGACCGGTCAGCACCGTACGGGCGCGACCGGAGCCCTCGGCCGCACGCGGCTCGATCTGGCTGCGGCGCACCGAGACGAGGGCGAACTCGGCGCCCACGAAGAAGCCGTTGGCGAGGACGAGCAGGGCGGCGAAGAGCAGTTGGACGAGACTCATCGCTCGGTCCCCTTCCCGGCGGCGGTACCGGCGGCCGTACTGGCAGCCGGACAGGTGACGGTGGCGGCGGTGCCCGCCTGCCCCACCGGCGTACCCGTCTTGGTGCGGACGATGCGTACCAGCTCCGCCCGGTGGTGGCCGACCTGCCGGACGGCCAGTTTCCAGCCGGGCAGTTCGGCGGTGTCGCCGGGGGCGGGGATCCGCGTCAGCAGGTCGGCGACGAGTCCGGCGACGGTCTCGTACGGCCCGTCGGGTGCCTCCAGGCCGATCCGGCGCAGGGCGTCGACGCGGCAGCCGCCGTCGGCGTCCCAGGCGTGACGGCCGTCCTCGGTGACGATCTGGATCAGGTCGGGCATATCGGCGTCTTCGTCGTCGTGTTCGTCGCGGACCTCGCCGACCAGTTCCTCGACGATGTCCTCCAGGGTGACGACGCCCGCCGTACCGCCGTACTCGTCGACGACCACGGCTATCGGCTGCTCGCTGCGGAGCTGCTCCAGCAGCGGCTGGACCGGCAGGGTCTCCGGCACCAGCAGCGGGGGCTGGGCGATCCCGCCCACGGGGGTGCGCAGCCGGTCGTGCGCGGGCACCGCGAGGGCGTCCTTGAGGTGCACCATCCCGATGACCTCGTCGAGGCGTTCGCGGTAGACCGGGAAGCGGGAGAGCCCGGTGGCGCGGGTGAGGTTGAGCACGTCCTCGGCGGTCGCCGTGGACTGAAGGGCGCTCACCCGGACCCGCGGGGTCATCACGTGCTGGGCGGTGAGATCGCCCAGCGACAGGGTCCGGACGAACAGATCGGCGGTGTCCTGCTCGATCGCGCCGGCCCGCGCCGAGTGGCGGGCGAGCGAGACCAGCTCACCGGGGGTGCGGGCGGAGGCCAGCTCCTCGGTGGGCTCCACGCCCAGCATCCGCACCAGCCGGTTGGCGACCGTGTTGAGCAGGGCGATGACCGGCCGGAAGAAGCGGGCGAAGGCGTGCTGCGGGCCCGCGACGAACCGGGCGACCTGGAGCGGCCGCGAGACGGCCCAGTTCTTGGGCACCAGCTCGCCGATGACCATCTGGACGGCGGACGCCACCAGCATGCCGATGACAACGGCCACCCCGGACACGGCTCCGTGCGGCAGTCCGGCGGCCTCCAGCGGCACGGTCAGCAGATGGCCGAGCGCGGGCTCGGCCAGCATGCCGACCACCAGGGAGGTGATGGTGATGCCCAGCTGGGTGCCGGAGAGCTGGAAGGACAGCTCGCGGAGCGCCTCGACGACGGTGCGGGCGCGCCGGTCGCCCTCGTCGGCGGCGCGTTCGGCGTCCGGTCGCTCGACGGTGACCAGGCCGAATTCCGCCGCTACGAAGAAGCCGTTGGCGAGGATGAGAACGAGGGCCGCGGAGAGCAGCAGAAGGGACTGGGTGGTGCTCATGCCGCCGCCTTCTGGCCGGCGGCGGCGCAGGTACTACAGGACGATCCGTCCATCTGCGGAGGGAGTCACTCCTCGGGTCGCAGGGGAGCCCGCCGGCCGCGCGGGGCGCGCGAACAGGAGATGGCGGGGCGGGGCACCGTTCGGCCCCGGCAACAGGGTAATCAAGGATGGGGCGTCACGGGCAGGCCCCTCGGGCCGACGGAGCGCCGCCCGGCCGCCGCGGACCGGCCGCGGAGGCCCGGATCAGGCCGATTCACCGCCCGTGCCGTGCTTCTCGGCCAGGGCCCGCAGCGCCCGCGCGTCGTTGATGGCCCGCTCCTTGGCGATGCCCGGCTGGATGCCCATGGCGGGCAGGCTGGTGCCGTCCGCGAGGTCCAGGAAGACCCATGGATCGCCGGGCCGCAGATTGACCCGGAGCACCTCCGCCCACTCCAGACGGCGCTTGGTGGTGAGGTTGACCACCGTCACCCCGTCCGTGTCGGCCACCACCTTGGGGCGGCTGAGCAGCACCAGCACCCCGAAGAAGATCAGGCCGGTGATGACGAAGCTGGCCTTCTCCCCCGGGCTCAGGCGCTCCAGGAGCAGTCCGACCGCGGTGAGCGCGATGACAACGGCGGTGCCGACGGTCATCAGGACCGCCCGGGTCCTGGTCGGCCGGAAGGTGACGGGCAGGGCGGGCAGGGGCGCGGCGGAGGACACGTGGTCGGTCTCTCGTGGGAAGCGGGTGGGCGGGGCGGGCGCGGTGGCCGTGATGGCCGCGGTCAGAGCCGACAGGCGTGGATCCCGGTGGTGAGGATCGCCCGGGCCCCCAGGTCGTACAGCTCGTCCATGATCCGCTGGGCGTCCTTGGAGGGGACCATCGAGCGGACCGCGACCCAGCCCTCGTGGTGCAGCGGGGAGACGGTGGGCGACTCCAGGCCGGGGGTGAGCGCCACGGCGCGCTCGACGTGCTCGACGCGGATGTCGTAGTCCATCATCACGTAGCGCCGGGCCACCAGGACGCCCTGCATCCGGCGCAGGAACTGCTGCACCTTGGGGTCGTCCGCGGGGGCGCCGGTACGGCGGATGACCACGGCCTCCGACTGGAGGATCGGCTCGCCGATGATCTCCAGACCGGCGTTGCGCAGGGTGGTCCCGGTCTCGACGACATCCGCGATGATCTCGGCGACCCCGAGCTGGATGGCGGTCTCGACGGCCCCGTCGAGGTGGACCACCGCGGCGTCCACCCCGTGGTCGGCGAGGTGCTTGGTGACCAGTCCGGCGAAGGAGGTGGCCACCGTCATCCCGCCGAACTCGCTGACGTCCTTGGCGGTGCCGGGGAGGGTCGCGTAGCGGAAGGTGGACCCGGCGAAGCCGAGCTGCATGATCTCCTCGGCCTGGGAGCCGGAGTCCAGCAGCAGATCGCGACCGGTGATGCCGATGTCGAGCCGGCCGGAGCCGACGTAGACGGCGATGTCACGGGGGCGCAGGAAGAAGAACTCCACGTCGTTGTCGGAGTCGACGAGGACGAGCTCCTTGCGGTCCTTGCGCTGCCGGTAGCCCGCCTCATGGAGCATCGCCGACGCAGGCTCGGACAGTGAACCCTTGTTGGGGACGGCGATGCGCAGCATGAGAGTTCTTTCCTTCGGTAGCGATCGGTTGCGAGGGGGTGGCACGGGCCCCGGGGTCCCGGACACCCGAGGCTCAGGGACGGACGGCTCAGAGATGAGCGTAGACGTCGTCGAGGGAGATGCCCTTGGCGACCATCATCACCTGAAGGTGGTAGAGGAGCTGCGAGATCTCCTCTGCGGCCGCCGCGTCGCTCTCGTACTCGGCGGCCATCCACACCTCGGCGGCCTCCTCCACCACCTTCTTGCCGATGGCGTGCACACCGGACTGGAGCAGCTCGGCGGTGCGGGAGGTGGCGGGGTCGGCCGTGGCGGCCTTCTGCTGGAGCTCGGCGAAGAGCTCCTCGAACGTCTTGTTGGCCATGATGCCCGTCATCCTACTGGTGCGGGCCGGTCCGGTTCAGCGCCAGGGTTCGGCGACCGAGCGCAGGGTGGCGGCGGTGGCGACGGCGGCGGTGACCGCCTCGTGGCCCTTGTCCTCGCTGGATCCGGCGATCCCGGCGCGGTCGAGGGCCTGCTCCTCGGTGTCGCAGGTCAGCACGCCGAAGCCGATGGGGACCCCGCTGTCCACGCTGACCCGGGTGAGGCCCTGGGTGACGCCCTGGCACACGTAGTCGAAGTGGGGGGTGCCGCCGCGGATGACCACCCCGAGGGCCACGATCGCGTCGTAGCCGCGTCCCGCCAGGACCTTGGCGACCACCGGCAGCTCGAAGCTGCCCGGCACCCGCAGCACGGTGGGCTCGGAGATGCCGAGTTCACCGAGGGCGCGCAGGGCGCCGTCGACCAGCCCGTCCATCACCTTCTCGTGCCACTGGGCGGCGATGACGGCCACCCGCAGGTCGCCGCAGTTCTTCACGGACAGTTCGGGGGCACCCTTACCGCTCACGTCTCTCCTCGGTGCGTTTCTTGCCCTCGTACGGGGATGTACGGGTCGTTCTGATCGGATTTTTACCGGTGTTGCCGTATGCGGCGCGGCCCGGCTACTGGTTACCGCACGCGGACACGGGTTCGGCGCGATCGCCGTCCAGCCAGGGCAGGTCATGCCCCATCCGGTCCCGCTTGGTCCGCAGATACCGCAGATTGTGCTCCCCGGCCTGGACCGGCATCGGCTCCCGGCCGAGGACCCGCAGTCCGTGGCGGACCAGGGCCGTGGTCTTCTCGGGGTTGTTGGTCATCAGCCGCAGGGAGCGCACCCCGAGGTCGGTGAGGATCTCCGCGCCCGCGGCGTAGTCCCGCGCGTCGGCGGGCAGCCCCAGCTCCAGATTGGCGTCCAGGGTGTCCCGGCCGAGCTCCTGGAGCTGGTACGCGCGCAGCTTGGACAGCAGCCCGATACCGCGCCCTTCGTGGCCGCGCAGATAGAGCACCACACCGCGGCCCTCGGCGGCGACCCGCTCCAGCGAGGCGTGCAGCTGGGGGCCGCAGTCGCAGCGCAGCGAGTGGAAGACATCGCCGGTGAGGCATTCGGAGTGGACCCGCACCAGCACGTCCTCGCCGTCGCCGAGTTCGCCGTGGACGAGGGCGATGTGCTCGACGCCGTCGGCGGTGGAGCGGTAGCCGTACGCCTGGAAGTCGCCGAAGGCGGTGGGCAGCCGGGTCTTGGCCTCGCGCCGCACGGCGGGCTCCAGCGCCTTGCGGTGGGCGATCAGGTTCTCGATGGAGATGATCGCCAGATCGTGCTTACGGGCGAAGGTGACCAGGTCGGGCAGGCGCAGCATCGCGCCGTCCTCGCCCGCGATCTCGACGATCGCGGCGGCCGGGCGCAGCCCCGCGAGCCGGGCCAGGTCGACCCCGGCCTCGGTGTGACCGTCGCGGGCGAGCACCCCGCCCGGGCGGGCGCGGAGCGGGAAGATGTGGCCGGGGCGCGCGAAGTCGCCGGGGGTGCTGTGCGGATCGGCCAGCAGCCGCAGGGTGGTGGCCCGGTCGGCGGCGGAGATACCGGTGCTGACGCCGTGCTCGGCGGTGGCGTCGACCGAGACGGTGAACGCGGTACGCATGGACTCGGAGTTCTGCTCCACCATCTGGGGCAGTTCCAGCCGGTCGAGGTCGGTGCCCGCAAGAGTGGCGCAGATCAGCCCGCGGCACTCGGACATCATGAAGGCGACGATCTCGGGGGTGATCTTCTCGGCGGCGACGATGAGATCGCCCTCGTTCTCCCGGTCCTCGTCGTCCACGACCACGACGGGGCGGCCCGCGGCGATGTCGGCGACGGCCCGCTCGACGGAGTCCAGCGCCAGTTCGTCGGGCCACGCCCCGGCGGCGCGCAGGGGCGCGGGGGTTGTGGTCGGCTGCGGCTCGGCGGTGTGCGGCTCGGTCTCCGCGTATGCCTCGCTCATGGCACTCCTTCCAAGGACGGGCGCGCTCGGGACGGGCACGCCCGTGGCCTCGCGGTGGATCGGTCCGGACCCGGCGACCAGCCGGTCGAGGGCGGTCATGAGACGGCCTCCCCGTCGGTGGTTCCGGACGCGCGGGCGGGTGTGGGGCCGGGGGTGGCGGCGGGGCCGTGGGCGCGGTCGCCGAGCATCCGCTCGACGTACTTGGCGACCACGTCCACCTCGAGGTTGACCGGGTCTCCGGTCTGCTTGACGCCGAGGGTGGTGAGGGCGAGCGTCGTCGGGATCAGGCTGACGGTGAAGTAGTCCAGGCCCGCGTCCACCACGGTCAGGCTGATGCCGTCGACGGTGATGGAGCCCTTCTCCACGACGTAGCGGCTCAGATCGGCGGGGAGCGAGATCCTGACGGTCTCCCAGTGCTCGGAGAGCTTGCGCTCGACGATGGTGCCGGTGCCGTCGACATGGCCCTGGACGATATGGCCGCCGAGCCGCCCGCCGAGCGCCATGGGGCGCTCCAGGTTGACGCGGGAGCCCACGGCGAGCGCGCCGAGACTGGAGCGGTTCAGGGTCTCGGCCATCACATCGGCGCTGAACTCGCCGCCCGCGGAGCCCTCGTCGAGGTCCACGACGGTGAGACAGACGCCGTTGACCGCGATGGAGTCGCCGTGCTTCGCACCGTCGGTGACGACGGGGCCGCGCACCTGGAAGCGGGAGGCGTCGCCCAGGTTCTCGATGGCGACGATCTCACCCAGTTCTTCGACAATTCCGGTGAACACTTCAGTTCTCCTCGGCGAGGGGGGCTGCGGGAACAGCGGTGACGCGCAGATCGGGCCCGAGCCGCGTGATGTCGGCCGTGGTAAGGCGCAACGCCTGCGCGATGGTGGTGATTCCGGCGTCGGCGAGGGCGGCGGGGCCCGCGCCGAGCAGAACGGGGGCCAGATAGCCGACGACCTTGTCGACGACCCCGGCGGCGAGGAACGCCCCGGCGAGCGTGGGCCCGCCCTCCAGCAGTACGGAGCGCACCCCGCGGTGGTGCAGGGCGGTCAGCAGCGCGGCGATGTCGAGGCCGCGCCCCGCCGCGGCGCGGGGCAGCCGCACGCTCTCCGTGCCGGCCGGGAGGTGTCCGGTGTCGGCGTCCTCGGCCACGGCGACGAGGGTGGGCGCGGCGTCGTCCAGGATGCGGGCGTCGGGCTTCAGGGCGGTCGCGTTCGTGTCGACGGCGACCCGCAGCGGCTGGGTGACCCCGTCCCGGTCACGTACGGCCAGATGGGGGTCGTCGGCGCGCAGCGTGCCGGAGCCGACGATCACGGCGTCCGCCTCGGCGCGCAGCCGGTGCACATCGGCACGGGACGCGGCGGAGGTGATCCAGCGGCTGGTGCCGTCGGCCGCGGCGCTGCGGCCGTCCAGGGTGGCCGCGTACTTCCACAGCACGAAGGGGCGGCCGCGCCGCATCGAGGTCAGCCAGGCCTCGTTGACCGCCTCGGCCTCGTCGGTCAGCGGTCCGGCCGCGACATCGATTCCGGCGGCCGCGAGGGTGGCGGCACCGCCCCGGGCCGCGGCGGTGGGGTCGGCGACGGCGTAACGGACGCGGGCGACCCCGGCGTCGATGAGCGCCTGGGCGCAGGGCCCGGTGCGGCCGGTGTGGTTGCAGGGTTCGAGGGTGACCAGCGCGGTCCCGCCACGGGCCCGCTCACCCGCGGCGCGCAGCGCGTGGACCTCGGCATGCGGGCCGCCGGCCCGCTGGTGCCAGCCCTCACCGACGGTGCGGCCCCGAGCGTCGAGGATGACGCAGCCGACGACGGGGTTGGGGCTGGTGTGGCCGAGGCCGCGGGCTGCGAGCGCGACGGCATGGCGCATCGCGTCGGCTTCGGCTGCGGTGGCCACCGGGTCCTCCTGCCTCTTCGGGCACGGACTCCGGGGCTGTCGGAAACGACACAAGCGAACAACGGCGCCGTCGGCACGCCGGGCTCGGCAGACGGGCCCACACCCAAACAGCGCGGACCGCCGATGGCGGCGCACCGGTGATGTCGCATTCGCCGCGCACTGCCTCCCATCCGGACTTTCACCGTCGGTCCAGGAATTTCACCTGGTCAACCGGCCGCTGGCGGCGGGCGGGTCGCGGACTGTAACCGCCGGTTCGGATTTTCACCGACCCCGGAGTGCGCTGACGTCACTGGTACGCGCCCAGTCTGCCATGACGATCAGCAGACATGGAGGCCCACCCCCTGTGGCCTCCCTCACCCCCGGGGGGTGGCCCGGGTCCGCGAAGCCGGGGCCCGACCGGGGCGGCCACCGCGGCAGGCCGGTGACCAGCGGCCCGCCGCTCGGGCCGCGGCTCGGCCGCGCGGGATTGCGACGAGGCGAGGGCCGTGCCGGACCGGCCGCGGCAGGAGGTCGGTTGCGGTGCCCTACCGCGCGTGGAGCAAGACCGGGGGCCGCCGCCGCGTCCCAACCGGTCGCGGATCGGCCGCGACAGGGGCGATGGCGGTGCCGTACCGGCGTGTGTGGACGGGGCCGAGGCCGGGCCCGACCGGCAGCTAGTCCGCGTGGTCCGCGCCGAACAGGGCGTTCTGGGCCGCGTCCGTCGCGGTGAGGACCGCGCCGCGGAGGACCGCCCCGCCGCCGACGGTTCCGGGGCGGATCTCGGTGCGCAGGGGGGACATCCGGGCGACGTGCGCTTCGACGCGATGGGCGAGGGCCGTACCCCCCGCGCGGCCGATCTCACCGCCGAGCACCACACAGCCCGGGTCGAGCACCGCGGTCACCGCCGCGGCGCCGAGGGCGACGCGCGACGCGAGTGCGTCCAGGAAGGGGGCGGCCCGCTCCCCCGCCGCGACGGCCGCCCGCAGTACCGCCTCCGCCGCCCCCGCGTCGTCCGTACCGCCCGCCGACGCCGCGTCCACACCGTGTTCCCGGGCGAGCGCGCAGATCGCGCGGCTGCCCGCGAGAGCGTGGAAGCCGCCGTCGCAGCCGGTCGCCGAGGGCAGTCCCGTCGTCCCCGGCACCGGCAGGAAGCCGATCTCGCCGGTGCCGCCGGAGGCGCCGCGCCGCAGCACCCGGTCCAGCACCACGGCCGCGCCCACCCCGTGACCGAGCCACAGCAGGACGAAGGTGTCCCGGTCGCGCACCACGCCGAGCCGCTGTTCGGCGACCGCGGCGAGGTTGACCTCGTTCTCCAGCAGCACCGGCGCCGCCAGCCCGCCGTGCAGCGCGTCGGCCAGCTCGCGGTGCCAGGAGGGCAGTCCGGCCGGGGAGTTGAGCACCCCGGTGGCCGGGTCGACCAGACCGGGTGCGCCCACCCCGATGTGGTGCAGCCGGTCCGCCCCGGCCCGCCGGGCGGTGCGCTCCACCAGGGCCACCGCGTCCGCGACGGTCCGCGCGGGGTCGGCGTCCGGGGCGACCGGCAGCGACGCTTCGGCCAGCGTCCGGCCGAGCAGATCCGCGACGCAGACGGCGACGCTGTCGGTGCGGACATCCACCCCGGCCACGTACGCGCCCTCCGCGACGATCCCGTACACCCGGGCGTTGGGCCCGCGCCGCTCCGCCCCCGCCTCCCCCACGATCGCGATCAGTCCGGCCGCTCGCAGCCGCTCCACCAGGTCCGCCACCGTGGGGCGGGAGAGACCGGTCAGCGTTTTGAGCTGGCCCGCGGTCAACGGGCCCTCGTCCTTGAGCAGATGCAGGGCGAGGCGGTCGTTGATGGCCCGTGCCGTACGCGGAGAGGCGGTGCGGCCCATGGCGGGGCCACGCGTCGAGGTCATGCCGGAATCCTTCCAGACGGACGTCCGGAGACATCGCCTATCTATCAGGCAGGCTCCCTGATAGTTTCCCACCGGCATCAGGACAGGACAGCCAGGACAGGGCGGGGAAAGACAGGACAGGCAGGACAAGGGAAGGGCCGCGCTTCGGGGAGGGAGCGACAGCCATGAGCAGTGGTACGGAATCCGGGGCCCTTCAGATGGTCCCGATACGGCGGGCGCGGAGGGCCGTCGCGGCGGTGTTCGCGGTGCACGGCGCGGTCACCGGCAACTTCGCCACCCGCATCCCCTGGATCCAGGAGCGGTTGGACATCGGCGCGGGCCAACTCGGCCTGGCGCTCGCCTTCCCCGCGATCGGGGCCTCCTTCGCGATGCCGCTGGCGGGGCGGATCAGCCACCGCTTCGGCGCCCGTGCGGCACTGCGCGGACTGCTGGCCCTGTGGTGCCTGTGGCTCGCGGTGCCCCCGCTGGTGCCCGGCCCGGTCTGGCTGTGCGGCGCGCTGTTCGTGTTCGGCGCGACCGCCGGGATGTCCGACGTTGCCATGAACGCCCTCGGCGTGGAGATCGAGACCCGGCTTGGGCGGCCCATCATGTCCGGGCTGCACGGGATGTGGAGCACGGGCGCGCTCATCGGCTCGGCGGCGGGCACGGTCGCGGCCCACGCCGAGGCGGACGCCCGGCCGCATCTGGCCATCGCCGCCGGGGCCCTCACCCTGCTGGGCGCGATCGCCTGCCACTGGGTGCTGGATCTGCACAGCGCCACCGAGGAGCATCCGCCGCCCCGTTTCGCGCTTCCGCCCCGCTCCGCGCTGATCATCGGCGCGGTGGGGTTCTGCGCGGTGTTCGCCGAGGGAGCGAGCCTGGACTGGTCGGCGGTCTATCTGCGGGACGTCATGGACTCCTCCCCCGGGGTCGCCGCCGCCTGCACCACGGCCTTCTCCTGCACCATGGCCGGGGCCCGGCTGGCGGGCGACGCGGTGGTGGGCCGGTTCGGTTCGGTCCGCACGGTACGGGCGGGCGGGGTGCTCGCCACGCTCGGCGGCCTCCTGGTCGTCACGGCACCGAACGCGGGGCTCGCCATCGCGGGCTTCGGCCTCATCGGGCTGGGCATCGCGGTGGTGGTGCCGCTGGCGTTCGCCGCCGCGGGCCGCAGCGGCCCGGCCCCCAGCCAGGCCATCGCGGGCGTGGCCACGATCACCTACACCTCCGGTCTGATCGCCCCCGCGGCGATGGGCTCGATCGCGGACATGACCTCGCTGACGGTGTCGTTCTGCCTGGTCACGGTGGGCGCGCTGGGCCTGGTGGCGGGTGCGGGCGTGCTGCGCGGAGCGGCCCGGGAAACCGCGCACGCGCCGGGCGACGCGGCCCACAAGCCCGAATCGGCGCAGCGCAGCACCTCCGGCTGACGCCGCGGTACGCCTCGTGGCGGGGCGTGGGGTGGGTCCGGCCGAGCGCCCCGGCGCGCGCGGTCGGCCGGTTCGTCCACCGGCAGCGGGGCCAGAGCCGTCAGACGCCGCCGCGGGGACGCGACCGTCGCGCGACCGGCACAACTGGCGACGCGGCCGGGCGACCGGGGACTCATCCGCTCGGGGCGAGGTCCTGGAGGCCCACGACCGCGAGCAGTTCCAGCCGTTCGGCGGCCGTACTGCCGGGACGGGCGGTGTACACGATCAGCCGCTGGGCGTGGTCCGCGCTCAGCAGCACCTCGCTCTCCAGCTCCAGATCCCCCACCACCGGATGCCGAAACCGCCGTATCGATGAGCGCCGTACCGCCGCCGCGCCGGCCTCCCACAGCGCCGTGAATTCCTGGCTCCCGGCCCGCAGTTCGGCCACCAGCGCGGCGGGGCCGGGGTCGTCGGGGCGGGCGGTGAGGGCGGCCCGCAGATCGGCGACCAGGTTCCGGGCGCGATCCTGGCGCTCCTCACGCTCCTCGCGTTCCCCGGCGGTCTCGGGCAGTCCCGGGCCGGTCCGCCGGGTGAAGAAGGACCGGACGAGATTGCGGTCCCCCGGCGGCCGTGCGGTGAGGTCACCGAACAGGGCGGCCGCCATGGTGTTCTGGGCCAGCACCTCGCCCCAGTCGGTGACCACCTGCGCGGGGGTGTCGTACAGCCGGTCCAGGACGCGCAGCAGTCCGGGGCGGATATGTCCGGACGTGGCCGGATCGTGCGGGGGCTCCTCCCCCGCCAGCCGGAAGAGGTGGTCGCGCTCGGGGTCGGTGAGCCGCAGCGCACGGGCCAGCGCGGTGAGCATCCGGCGGGACGGGCGCGGGCCGCGGCCCTGTTCGAGCCGGGTGCAGTAGTCAGCTGACATCCCGGCCAGCCGGGCCACCTCCTCCCGGCGCAGTCCGGGGGTACGGCGCCGCGGGCCGGGCGTCAGCCCCACGTCGGCGGGGGTGAGCCGGGCTCGGCAGCGTCGCAGGAAGTCGGCGAGTTCCGATCGGGGCACTCCTCCATCGTCACCGCGCCCCCGGCCGCTATCCAGGGTCTGCCGGTCCCAGGATGGGCGGCGGTCCACCGGCACGGGGCGGCCCTGTACCGCGGTTGACGGCGTTAGGCCGATCCGGGGAAGCGGTGGCACTCGGCCGGACGTAGAGGGGTCCGGGCTGCCACGCTTGCGTCCATGACGATGCCGACCGGCGCGCGGCCCGCACCGCCGCGGAGTGTGAGGAGCGTCGTGGCGCGGATGCGCGCGCTCGGCACGGCGCTGCCGCCCGGGGACGGGGTGGCGGTCTTCAACCGGGTGTATCTGTCGGTCACCGAGGAGGTGGGCCGGGGGCTCGCGGCCGGGTACTTCCAGGATCCGGCCGCCACCGAGGAGCTGGACGTGCGCTTCGCCGGGCGCTATCTGGCCGCGGTGGACGCGGCGGCGGCGGGCCGTCGGCCGCCCGCCTGCTGGCGGCCGCTGTTCGAGCTGCGGTGCCATCCGGAGGTGCGCCCGGTGCAGTTCGCGCTCGCCGGGATCAACGCCCATATCGGCCATGACCTGGCGCTCGCACTGGTGGACACCTGCCGGGCCCGGCATGCGGAACCGGCCGCGCTGGAAGGGGACTTCGACCGGGTCGGGGCCCTGCTCACCGGGCTGGAGGAGCGGATCCGGGAGGAGCTGATGCCCGGCCCCGATCTGCTGGACGTGGCCGATCCGCTGACCCATCTGGTGGGTTCCTGGAGCCTGGACCGGGCGCGGGACGCCGCGTGGGCGGCGTTCCGCGCCCTGTGGGGGCTGCGCGGACTCCCGGAGCTGGCGGAGGAGTTCACCGAGCGCATCGGCGCGAGCGTGGGTCTGGTCGGGCGCTTTCTGCTCACCCCGCTGCCGGCCGGAGCGACTCGCGGTGCGGACGGTCCGGCTCAGTCCTCCGGCAGCTCCACCGGCGCGATCTCGTCGTAACGGTCGCCCGGCCCCGGGTTCTTGGGGTCGGTGGCGCCGCCGAACTGGTGCATCACGCCCCACACCGCGTTGAGCGCGGTCTGTACGGCGCCCTCGGCCCACCCCGCCGTCCAGGAGATGTCGTCGCCCGCGAGGAAGACGCCGCGCTGGTCCGCGGGCAGCCGGTCCTGCATGAAGTGGGTGAACAGCCGCCGCTGGTAGCGGTAGTGACCGGGCAGGTTGGCCTTGAACGCGCCCATGAAGTAGGGCTCGTTCTCCCAGGAGACGGTGACCGGGCTGCCGATGATGTGCTTGCGGATGTCCACGTTCGGATAGATCTCCGACAGCGACTTGAGCATGACCTCCATCCGCTCGTTCGCCGACAGCGGCAGCCACTTGAGACTGTCGTCGCACCAGGTGTACGAGAGGCAGATGACGGCCGGGCGGTCCGGGCCGTCGTCCAGCAGATAGGTGCCGCGGGTCATCCGGTCGGTGAGCGTCATGCTCATCGTGTCGCGTCCGGTGGGCTCCCCCTTGTCGTCGACGGCCTCGTCCAGCCAGAACGGGCGGTCGACGGGGACGAAGAGCTTGCTGGACTCCATGTAGTGGGTGCGCTCGATCGCCGTCCAGTGGTCGATCGGGAAGAGCGAGTCATCGCAGTCGATCTTGGAGAGCAGCATCCAGGACTGCGCGGTGAAGACCACCGCCCGGTACGAGCGGATGTCCCCGTCCGCGTCCGTCACCACGATGCGGTCGCCCGCGGCGCGGTGCAGCCGGGTCACGGCCGGGCGCGGATCGCCGCCGTGCAGGGACGACAGCGAGGTGCCCTGCGGCCAGTGGACGATCTTCCCGGGCTCGCGCTCCCACAGCCGCAGCGGAAGCTGCTGGCTGCCGCCGACGATACCGCGGTGGTGATCGTCCGCCTCGGTGTAGACGACGCGCAGGATCTCCAGGATGGAGTTGGGGAAGTCGGTGTCCCAGCCGCCGGTGCCGAAGCCGACCTGGCCGAAGATCTCCCGGTGCCGGAAGGAGGTGAAGGCCGAGGAGTCGCAGAGGAAGCCGTAGAACGTCTGGTTGTCCAGCTTCTCCACCAGGCGCGACCAGATCTCACGGATGCGCGGCACATCCCGCTCGCGGATGGCGCGGTTCATATCGGAGAAGTCCGCGCCCTCCTCCAGACAGGCGTTCCAGGCGTCCATCACCTCGCGGTAGACCTGCGGGAGGTCGTCGATGGTGCGGGCGTAGTGGGACTCGCCCTTGAGGTCGACGACGGTGGAGGGGGTCTCGGGCGCCAGCGGGTTGGGGAACGGCCGGGTCTCCAGACCCACCAGGTCGATGTAGTGCTGGAGCGCGGTGGAGGACGGCGGGAAGCGCATCGCGCCCATCTCGGCGGTCAGCGACTCGTCGCAGCCCTCGAAGCCGACGGTGCGCAGCCGTCCGCCGATCCGGTCGGCCTCGTAGACGACGGGCTTCAGGCCCATCTTCATCAGCTCGTACGCGGTGATGATGCCGGACAGACCGCCGCCGACGACCGCGACCTCGGCGCCGTGCTCGGTGGCCGGGATCTGGCCCAGGCCCGCCGGGTGGGCCAGGAAGTCGTCGTAGGCGTAGGGGAAGTCCGGCCCGAACATGGTGATGGGCGGGAGGGCGTCGGCGTGCTGCGGCTCGTGCTCGCCGGGCACGGCGTTGGGCATGGACGTCATCGGTACGGACTCCTTGCGGTCGTGCGGGGGTGTACGCGGGGTGGGGAGGGGGCGGGCGCGGGGGGCGCCGGTGCTCAGGTCAGCGCCCCGTACAGCCCGGGGCGGCGGTCGCGCAGATAGGGATTGGTGGTGCGCGAGGCGGCGAGCAGCTCGGGGTCGGCGTCGCCGATCACCAGTTCCTCAGCCCGGCCGGCCCGGGTGCGGGTGGTGCCGTCGGGGCTCGCCAGACAGCTCAGCCCCACGAAGTCGAACTCGCCCTCGGGTCCGGTGCGGTTGACGTACGCGATGTACATCTGGCTCTCGAAGGCCCGCACCGGGACGAGGGATTCGGCCACGAACTGGAAGGGGTGCATCTGCGCGGTGGGCACCACCAGCAGATCGGTTCCGGCCAGGGCGTGGGCCCGGACGTTCTCCGGGAACTCCACGTCGTAGCAGATCAGGATGCCGACGGTGAGCCCGCCCAGGTCGGCCTGGACGACGGGGGTGTCACCGGGGGTGAACGCGTCGCGCTCGAAGCAGCCGAAGAGATGGGTCTTGCGGTAGTTGGCGAGCTCGGTGCCGTCCGGGCCGACCAGCCGCGCGGAGTTGTAGACGACCTCCGGCCGCGCCTGGTCACGCTCGGGGTAGCCGTAGAGGACGGCGAGGCCGTGCGCGGCGGCGATGGCGGCCGCGACCTGCCCGCCGGGCCCGTCGGCCGGCTCGGCCAGCTCCTGGACGCCGTCGCCGATGGCGTAGCCCGTGAGGAACATCTCCGGGGCGATCAGCAGTCCGGCGCCGTCGGCCGCGGCGCGCTCGGCGGCCGCGTCGAGGACCTTGAGGTTACGGGCGGGGTCGCCGGGGTGACCGGAGCTCTGGAGCAGGGCGGTGCGCAGCGGCGGCATGGGCAGACCTTGGGGGATCCAGGGGGAGGAAGCGACACCAAAAACGGTACGTCCGGCCGAGAACGACCGACAAGGCGCGACCGTTGCGCATCCGCCGTCGATTCATTACGTGTTTCCGGCCCGTCCCGTGGATTTGTTGCACACGGGCCGGAGAGCCCCGGCCGGGTCAGGCCGGAGCGCCGGAGCCGAAGCGCCGCAGCAGCGGCGAGAGCACCAGCACCGACTTGGTGCGCTCCACGAACGGCTCCCCCGCGATGCGCTCCAGGACCCGTTCGAAGTGGCGCATGTCGGCGGCGAAGACCTGGACGACGGCGTCCGCGTCGCCGGTGACGGTCGACGCGGACACCACCTCGGGATAGCGCGACAGACCCCGTCGGATGTCCTCGGGCGAGGTGTTGTGGCGGCAGAAGAGCTCGATGATGCCCTCCGTCTCCCACCCCAGCGCCGCTGGATCGACCCGCACCGTGAAGCCGGTGATGGCCCCCTCGGACCGGAGCCGGTCCACCCGCCGTTTGACGGCGGGGGCGGACAGGCCGACCAGATCGCCGATGTCGGCGTAACTGCGGCGGGCGTCTTCGGCGAGGGCGTGGACGATGCGTTCGTCGAGGTCGTTCAGTCGCACTGCGGGGGAGTCACTTTTCTGCTGTGGCCAGTCGGGAGCGGCGCATGCCGTATCCGAAGTACAACACAAGGCCGACGGCCATCCACACACCGAAGACCACCCAGGTCACGACTTCCAGACTGCCCATCATCCACAGGCAGAGCCCCAGGCCGATCAGCGGGAACAGCGGCGAGAGCGGCACCCGGAAGGTGCGCTCCATGGTGGGCCGGGTCCGGCGCAGCACGATCACCGCGATGTTGACCAGCCCGAAGGCGAACAGCGTGCCGATGCTGGTGGCGTCGGCGAGCTGGCCGAGCGGGATGGCGGCGGCGAGGACGCCGCAGAAGAGCGAGACGATCACGGTGTTGGCACGCGGCACCCCGGTCCGGGCGTGGACGGTGGAGAACACCTTGGGCACCAGGCCGTCGCGGGACATCGCGAAGAGGATGCGGGTCTGGCCGTAGAGCACGGTCAGCACCACGGAGGCGATGGCGACGACCGCACCGGCGGCCAGCAGTACGCCCCAGAAGCTCTGGCCGGTGACCTTCTCCATGATCCCGGACAGCGCGGCCTCGGAGCCGTCGAACTGCTTCCACGGCAGCGCGCCCACGGCCACCGCCGCGACCACGCAGTACAGGGCGGTGACGATGACCAGCGAGAGCATGATCGCGCGCGGCAGGTCACGCTGCGGGTTCTTGGCCTCCTCACCGGCGGTGGAGGCGGCGTCGAAGCCGATGTAGGAGAAGAACAGGGTGGCGCCGGCGGCGCTGACGCCCGCCATGCCCAGCGGCATGAAGGGGGTGTAGTTGCCCGCCCGGATACCGGTGAAGGCGACGGCGCAGAAGAGGATCAGCGCCGCGATCTTCACCCCGACCATGACGGTGTTGGCCCGGGCGCTCTCCTTGGCGCCGCCCAGCAGGAACGCCATGGCCAGCAGCACCACCAGCAGCGCGGGCAGGTTGAAGATCCCGCCGTCGCCGGGCGGGGCGGACAGCGCGTCGGGGATGGTGATGCCGAGGGTGCCGTCGAGCAGTTCGTTGAGGTACTCGCCCCAGCCGACGGCGACGGCCGCCACCGAGACGCCGTACTCCAGGATCAGACACCAGCCGCACACCCAGGCGATCAGCTCGCCCATGGTGGCGTAGGCGTACGAGTACGAGGACCCGGAGACCGGGATGGTGCCCGCCAGCTCCGCGTAGGACAGCGCCGAGAACAGGGCGGTCAGCCCCGCTATGACAAACGACACGACGACCGCGGGACCCGCGTCCGGGACGGCCTCGCCGAGCACCACGAAGATGCCGGTGCCCAGGGTGGCACCGATGCTGATCATGGTGAGCTGCCACATTCCGAGCGAACGCCGCAGGGATCCCCCCGCACCCTGACCGCCTTCGGCGACCAGCCGCTCCACGGGCTTGCGCCGCATCAGCCGGGCGCCGAACCCGGACGCCGGAGGTTCTGGCTCCGGGCGCGGGATCGTGGGCGGGGCTGCGCCGTGCTCCAACACTTGGGTGGCTCCTTATGTCACTGCGGGTCGGGTGACGGGACGACCGACGGCGGACATGCGGCTGCCCGACGACAAACCCGCAGGTGGGGATCGCCGAGCAGTCGGTCCCCGACACTCCACGTCAGCGCAAGACCCTATGAGCCGTCCGCCCACGGCCGTAATGCACCACTCTTGCGCATGAGTGGATGAACGTTGCGCGCGGGGGCGTGCGGCGGGGAATTGTTGCGGGATACTGCGCGCGTGAGCGCGCGATTCACCCGAATGCCGCGATACGGCACCATTTTAGCGGTCGTTGGTGGGGACGTGACCACTGACAGTCTGCAACCGCCCGAACACTCAGCGCTCCGTCCCGAACCCGTGTTCCGGGCCCGGGACCACGGGGGTGAGGACGAACGCTACCCGCTCGAATACTGTTCGAGGGTGTGGGAGGAGTTCCTCCGGGCGCTCAACCGGATCGAAGCCGACTTCCTCCAGCGCTCCGGCACCACGGAACCGGGCGTCAAGGCATGACGTACACCGAGCCGAGGCCGGGCGGTTACGGGCCCCCACCCACCGGCCACCGACCCGCCCCCGCTCCCGGAGAGCGGTTCGACGCGGACGTCGACTACGAGATGAACCCCTTTCCCCTCCCGGACCCGGAGACCATCGAGGGCCGCTGGGACCTGGAAGGGGATCTGGCACGGCTGCTCCAGACGTCCTCCCCCGAGGAGCCGCCGCACCCCGCCGGCCCCCTTCCTCCGTCCTCCCACGCCCAGGTCCGCGCGGGCCGCGGCAAGCGGCGCCGGGTGCGCTTCCGGCTGCCGACGATGCCCTGGATCCAGCTGACCAGCCTGCTGTTCGCGGCGGTCACCACGGTCATCGTCGCCATGCTGAGTGTCCTGGGCGGGATGATCTCCTATCCCCCGCTGCGCTATCTGGCCTCCCCCAGCACCTCGGAGTCCATGGCCGCGTGGTGGCCGCTGCTGGTCTACGGACCGTGGCTGGTCGCCTCGCTGTCGGTGCTGCGGGCCGCGCTGCACCGGAGGGGCGCCGCGCACTCCTGGGCCGTGGTGGTGCTCTTCTCCACCATCGCGGTCTTCCTGTGTGTCGCCCACGCCCCCAAGAACGCGCCCAGCATGGCGGTCGCCGGTCTGCCGCCGGTTGCCGCGCTGGTCTCGTTCCACCAGCTGGTTCGGCAGATCACGCTCAACAGCCCGCCGCGTCACGCCCTGCCCCGCACCCGCGGTGAGCAGCGCGGAATGCCGCGGTGACACCGGCCGGTTGAACGGCAGGTGGCCCCCACTCACCCGAGCCGAGTGGGGGCCACCTCCCCCTTTTGGGGGCTCGGTTCTCCTCCGGGGCGCTCAAGTCCCTGTCGACGGTCGACCGTGCTCGGCCCTTCGTCCCTCAGGGCCTCCGCGCGCTCTCCCTTTCGACAGCGACGCGCCCCTTCGGCTCACTCGCCAGTGGGCAACGCTCAATCCCAACTGGCGTGCAGCGGCTTGCCTTCGGCGTAGCCCGCGGCGCTCTGCACGCCGACCACGGCGCGCTCGTGGAACTCCTCCAGGGAGCCCGCGCCCGCGTAGGTGCAGGAGCTGCGGACGCCCGCGATGATCGAGTCGATCAGGTCCTCGACGCCCGGCCGGGCCGGGTCCAGGAACATGCGCGAGGTGGAGATGCCCTCCTCGAACAGCCCCTTGCGGGCGCGGTCGTAGGCCGACTCCTCGCTGGTGCGGTTGCGCACGGCGCGCGCGGAGGCCATGCCGAAGCTCTCCTTGTACGGCCGTCCGTCGGCGGCGTGCTGGAGATCCCCCGGCGACTCGTACGTGCCCGCGAACCAGGAGCCGACCATCACGTTGGAGGCTCCGGCGGCCAGCGCCATGGCGACGTCGCGCGGGTGCCGGATACCGCCGTCGGCCCAGACGTGCTTGCCGAACTTCCGCGCCTCGGCGGCGCATTCGAGCACCGCGGAGAACTGCGGGCGGCCCACGCCGGTCATCATCCGGGTGGTGCACATCGCGCCCGGTCCGACACCGACCTTGACGATGTCGGCACCGGCCTCGATGAGGTCGCGCACACCCTCGGCGGCGACCACGTTGCCCGCCACCACCGGCACCCGCGGGCCGAGGCCGCGAACGGCCTTGAGCGCGCTGACCATCGACTCCTGGTGGCCGTGGGCGGTGTCCACCACGAGGGCGTCCACCCCGGCCTCCAGCAGGGCCTCGGCGCGGCCCTCCACATCGCCGTTGACCCCGACGGCGGCGGCGATCCGCAGCCTGCCCTCCGCGTCGACGGCGGGCTGGTAGAGGGTCGCGCGCAGCGCGCCCTTGCGGGTCAGGATGCCGACCAGACGGCCGTCGGCATCGACGGCGGGGGCCAGCTTGCGGTGGGCGGCGTCGAGGCGGGTGAACGCCTCGCGCGGGTCGATGTCCGCGTCCAGGACCAGCAGCTCCCGGGACATGACCTCGGAGAGCTGGGTGAAGCGGTCGACACCGGTGAGGTCGGATTCGGTGACCACGCCCACCGGACGCCCGTCCTCGACCACCACACCCGCCCCGTGAGCCCGCTTGGGCAGCAGGGACAGCGCGTCGGCGACGGTCCCGGTGGGCGCGAGCACGATCGGGGTGTCCAGCACCAGATGGCGGGACTTCACCCAGCGGACCACATCGGTGACCACGTCGATCGGGATGTCCTGCGGGATGACAACGAGCCCGCCGCGGCGCGCGACCGTCTCCGCCATCCGGCGGCCCGCGATCGCGGTCATATTGGCGACGACGAGGGGGATGGTGGTGCCGGTGCCGTCCGGCGAACTCAGATCCACCCCCTGACGGGAGCCGACCGCGGAGCGGCTCGGCACCATGAACACATCGTCGTAGGTCAGGTCGTACGGGGGCTTCTGATCATTCAGGAAACGCACGTGCTCAACTTCCCAGTCGTTCGGAATCAGCCCTCGACGCAGGAAGCCGAGGAAAACGCACGTACTTCATTCTCCCATGCCGCCCCCGGCGCGGGGGCCCGGACGATCATCCAGTCCGTACCGGGCCCGGTGGTCGGATCGTCCAATCCGCGCCGGGGCGGGAAGCGGCTACGGACCGTCCGGATCGGCGCGGTCCAGCGCCGGACGCGGCCCGGGGCCGGTCTCCAGCAGCAGATGGTCGGCCGCGGCCGTGTCCGTCACCAGGCTGGTGACCAGCCCGGACCGCAGCACCGCGCCGATCGCCGCGGCCTTGCGGCCACCGCCCGCGATGGCCACCACCTCGGGGATCCGCCGCAGCCGGTCGGCCTCGACGGTGATGCAGCGCTCGCCGAGGTCGCGGCCGATCCGGCGGCCCTCGCTGTCGAAGAGATGGGCGGACATCTCGGCGGCGGCGCCGAGCCCGGCGTAGTGGGCCCGCTCCTCCTCGCTGAGCATGTCGTAGACGGTCGAGATACCGGCCTCCCACGAGCCGATGGAGACGGCCGCGACGGTGACCTTGTCGAAGTACTCGAAGGCCCGGGCGATCCCGGTCTGGCCGCGCAGCGCGTCCGCGGTGGCCGTGTCGGGCAGCAGCATCGGCGCGTAGATGGGGTGCGCCTCGCCGCCGGAGACGGCGGCGGCCCGGCGGACCGCCTCCACCGAACCGCGCTCGGCCGTGCCCGCGTCGTAGACACCGGTGAGCTGGACGACGGTGCACGGCGGGAGCTGGTGCAGCGCGGCCGCCATGTGGATCGTGGACCGCCCCCAGGCCAGCCCCAGCACATCCCCCTCGGTGACCAGCTCGCCCAGCAGGTCGGCGGCGACCTCGCCCAGGTTCTCCGGGTCGGGGGTGTCGGCCTCGGCGTCGGCCGGGGACTCGACGACCACCGCGTGCCGCAGCCCGTAGCGGGCGCGCAGCGCGTCGGAGCGCTCCGCGTCGAGCTCGGCGGGAACCCGGATCTCGATACGCACCAGGTCGCGCTCGAGCGCGGTCTCCAGGACGCGCGCGACCTTGAAGCGGCTGACCCCGAATTCCTCGGCGATCTGGATCTTGGACTTGCCCTCGAGGTAGAAGCGGCGCGCCATGGCCGCCGCCTGCACCAGTTCGGCGGGTCCCATCCGCGTGGCTGAACGGCCCGTCGACACCGCGGTCTCCTCACTTGTCAATGTTCTGGACTCACCGTTCATCCTGTCAGAAACGGTGGAGTTGGTCCGGCCTTTACCCTTCAGTTCACCGCCCCGTAGCGGAGTGGCCGCACAGTCCGGTGGCGCCCGTCGCCTTCTCGGCGAGCGCGCGCAGCTCCGTGACGGCCTTGGCCGGGTCCTGGGCACCGTAGACCGCGGAACCGGCCACGAACACATCGGCGCCCGCCTCGGCGCAGCGTTCGATGGTCGCGGCGGAGACCCCGCCGTCCACCTGGAGCCAGAGCTCCAGACCGTGCTTGGCGATCAGCTCGCGGGTGCGGCGGATCTTGGGAAGCATGATGTCGAGGAACGCCTGGCCGCCGAAACCGGGCTCCACGGTCATCACCAGCAGCATGTCCAGCTCGGGCAGCAGGTCCTCGTAGGGCTCGATGGGGGTCGCGGGCTTGAGCGCCATCGACGCCCGCGCGCCCTGGGCCCGGATCTCGCGCGCCAGCCGTACCGGCGCGGCCGCTGCCTCCACGTGGAAGGTCACCGAACCGGCTCCGGCCTCCACGTACTGCGGGGCCCAGCGATCCGGGTCCTCGATCATCAGATGGCAGTCCAGCGGGGTGTCCGTGGCCTTCCCCAGGGATTCGACCACCGGCACGCCGAGGGTCAGATTGGGGACGAAGTGGTTGTCCATCACGTCGACATGGAGCCAGTCGGCGCCTTCGACGGCCTTCGCCTCGTCCGCCAGGCGGGAGAAGTCGGCGGACAGGATGCTGGGATTGATCTGCGCGGCCATGCCCCCAGCCTCCCACGACCGGTGCCGGTCCTTGGAGCCGGGACGATCGCGACTACTCACAACATGCGAAATCCCGTCCATACGAAAACATGAACACAGACGACACAACCCTTGGCTGTCGCATGGGGGTCATGTGGGTCGAGCGCATCCGATGTGCGCTCGAGACCAGAGATGACGCACCCCATGACGCATGCGCGACATGACAAGGGAAATGGGCATACGACGATGACGCGACACCGAACACCCCGGCGCCCCCGCGCCGCACTGTCCGTGGCACTGGCCGCGGCCGTGCTCGCGCCTCCGGTGGCCGGGGCGGGGTCAGCGGCGGCCGCGGCGCCGCGGGCGGTCTGCACCTCCGACCGGGCGGGACTGGCCGACAAGCTCTCCGGGGACATCACCGCGGCGCTGCACGGGAAGGCCGCCACCACCGCGGTCAGCCTCCGCGACCGCACCACGGGCACCGTCTGCACCCTGCGTGCGGACCAGACGTTCGACTCCGCGAGCGTGGTCAAGGTGACCGTGCTGGCCACGCTGCTGTGGGACGCGGGCAAGCACCACCGGCGGCTGACCGCCCGCGAGTCCGGACTCGCCACCGAGATGATCACCAAGTCGGACAACGACGCCACCACGAAGCTCTGGCGGCAGCTGGGCCGGGGAAAGGTCAGCGCGTTCGTCCGGGCCGCCGGGATGAACCGCACCGTCCCCGGCCGCGACGGCTACTGGGGGCTCACCCAGATCACCGCCAATGACCAGGAGAAGCTGCTGGAGCTGGTGACCCGTCGCAACCGGGTGCTCAGCGACAACTCCCGTGCCTACATCCTCAAGCTGATGGGCGGGGTCATCCCCTCGCAGCGCTGGGGCACCCCGGCCGGGGCCCCGCAGGGGGCGAAGATCCACGTGAAGAACGGCTGGCTGGAACGGACCACCCACGGCTGGCGGGTGCACAGCATCGGGGCCTTCACCGGCGGCGGCCACCTCTACACACCATCACGGTGCTGACCCAGGACAACGCCGAGATGGCCACCGGGGTCACCACCATCGAGGCGGTCTCCCGCGCGGTGCACCGGGACCTCAACCCCGGCGCCCGCGGCACGGAGCTCCACCTGCCGACCGACAACCCGCAGGAGACGCTTCCGGCGGTGCCGGGCACGTGACGTCAGCCGGTACGGCGCAGCAGGGCCAGATACATCGCGTCCGTACCGTGCAGATGCGGCCACAGCTGGACGTCGGGGCCGTCGCCGAGCGCGGGCACACCGGGCATCAGCGGGCGGGCGTCGATCCACTCGGCCGCGGCCGCGGGGCCGCCCCGGCCCTTGAGGACGTCCTCGACCACGGCCCGGGTCTCGGCCGGGTGCGGTGAGCAGGTCGCGTAGCCGACCACGCCGCCGATCCGTACCGCGGAGAGCGCCTCGCGCAGCAGCCCGCGCTGGAGCGGGGCGAATCCGGCCAGGTCCTCGGGGCGGCGCCGCCAGCGCGCCTCGGGGCGGCGGCGCAGCGCGCCGAGCCCGGTGCACGGGACGTCGACCAGCGCCCGGTCGAAGGTGCCCGGCCGCCACGGCGGCCGGGTGCCGTCCGCGGCGATCACCTGGTACGGGCCGGGGTTGCCCGCGAGGGCCCGGCCGACCAGCCGGGCACGGTGCGGCTGCTTCTCGGCGGCGAGCAGCGAGGCGTCGCGCCGGGCGGCGAGCGCGCCGAGCAGCGCGGCCTTGCCGCCGGGTCCGGCGCAGCCGTCCAGCCAGCGCCGGTCCGGCCCGTCCAGCGGGGCGTTCGCGAGCGCGAGGGCCACCAGCTGGCTGCCCTCGTCCTGGACCCCGGCGCGCCCCTCGCGCACGGCGTCAAGCGCCGCGGGCTCCCCGCCCTCGGTGAGCCGCACCGCGTACGGGGACCAGCGGCCCGGCGTCGCGGCCTGGTCACCGACCGCGGCCAGCAGTTCGTCCTGGGTGGCGCGGCCGGGGCGGGCGACGAGGGTGACCTCGGGGCGTTCGTTGTCGGCCGCGAGCAGGTCCTCGATCCCGGCGCTGCCGCCGCCGAGCGCGTCCCACAGCGCGGAGACGATCCAGCGCGGATGGGAGTGGACCACGGCGAGGTGGTCCTCGGGGTCCTCCTCGTACGGCGGGGCGACCCGCTCCAGCCAGCCGTCGAGGTCGTCGGAGGCGATCCGGCGGAGTACCGCGTTGACGAACTTGGCGCGCCCGTCGCCGAGTACCACCCGGGCCAGTTCGACGCTGGCGGAGACCGCGGCGTGGGTGGGGATGCGGGTGCCCAGCAACTGGTGGGCGCCGAGGCCGAGGACGTCCAGCACCGGCGGGTCGACCTCGCGCAGCGGGCGGTCCACACAGGCGGCGATGATCGCGTCGTAGGTGCCCTGGTGGCGCAGGGTGCCGTAGACCAGCTCGGTGGTGAGCGCCGCGTCCCGGGCGTCGAAGCCCTCGTCCTCCCGGGCCTTGCGGAGCAGCGGGGGGAGGACGAGGTTGGCGTACGCGTCCCGTTCGTCGACGGCCCGCAGCGCCTCGAAGGCCAGGATCCGCACGGGATCCTTCCGCGGCCGGCGGTAGGGCCGACCGGACTTGCCGCCCTTCCCGGGGTTGCCGGGTGCGGCGGAACGGCGGGGGCGACGACGGGGCTGGTCGGTCACGGGAAATGTGCTCCGGTGCGGGATGGGGCTGAAAGGGCCAGCCTACGCGGCCGGGGTGGGCACGGTCCCCGCACCGTCCGGGGCCGGTGAGGTCCCGGTGCCCGGCCGCTCGAACTGGGTCCGGTACAGCTGCGCGTAGCGTCCTTCGGCGGCGAGCAGCTCGGGGTGCGTACCGCGCTCCACGACCCGTCCGTCCTCGACGACGAGGATGAGGTCCGCGGCCCGCACGGTGGACAGCCGGTGGGCGATGACCACCGCGGTGCGCCCGTCCAGGGCCTCGGCGAGCGCCTCCTGCACGGCCGCCTCGGAGGTGGAGTCCAGATGTGCGGTGGCTTCGTCGAGGATCACCACCCGGGGGCGGGCCAGCAGCAGCCGGGCGATGGTCAGCCGCTGGCGCTCACCGCCGGAGAGCCGGTAGCCGCGCTCCCCGACGACGGTGTCCAGACCGTCCGGCAGGGCCGCGATCAGCCCCTCGAGCCGGGCCCGGCGCAGCATCTCCCACAGCTCCTCGTCGGTGGCCTCGGGGCGGGCCAGCAGCAGATTGGCGCGGATGGTGTCGTGGAAGAGATGGCCGTCCTGGGTGACCATGCCGAGTGTGCCGCGCAGGGACGCGGCGGTGAGGTCGCGGACGTCCACGCCGGACAGCCGCACCGCGCCGCTGTCGGTGTCGTAGAGCCGGGGCAGCAGCTGGGCGATGGTCGACTTGCCCGCGCCCGAGGAGCCGACGAGCGCGACCATCTGCCCCGGTTCGGCGCGGAAGGACACGTCGTGCAGCACCTGGACGCCGCCGCGGGTGTCGAGGGCGGCCACCTCCTCCAGGGAGGCGAGGGACACCTTGTCGGCGGCCGGGTAGCCGAAGCCCACCTGGTCGAACTCGACGGAGACCGGACCGTCCGGGACCTCCCGGGCGTCGGGCTTCTCGCTGATGAGCGGCTGGAGGTCGAGCACCTCGAAGACCCGCTCGAAGCTGACGAGCGCGCTCATGACCTCCACCCGCGCCCCGGCCAGTGAGGTCAGCGGGGCGTAGAGCCGGGTGAGCAGCAGCGCGAGCGAGACGACCGCGCCGGGGTCCAGCCGGCCGTTCAGCGCGTAGTAGCCGCCGAGGCCGTAGACCAGGGCGAGGGCCAGGGCGGAGACCAGGGTCAGGGCGGTGACGAAGGAGACCTGGACCATCGCGGTGCGCACCCCGATGTCCCGCACCCGCCGGGCCCGCGCGGCGAACTCCTCGGACTCGTCGGCGGGCCGCCCGAAGAGCTTGATGAGCGTCGCGCCGGGCGCGGAGAACCGCTCGGTCATCTGGGTGCTCATCGCCGCGTTGTGGGCCGCCGCCTCGCGCCGCAGCCCGGCGAGCCTGCCGCCGACCCGCCGGGCGGGCAGCAGGAACAGCGGCAGGAGCAGCAGCGCCAGCAGGGTGACCTGCCAGGAGATGCCGATCATGACCACCAGGGTGAGCAGCAGCGTCACCAGGTTGCTCACCACACCCGAGAGGGTGTCGCTGAACGCCCGCTGGGCGCCGATGACATCGTTGTTGAGCCGGCTGACCAGCGCACCGGTCCGGGTGCGGGTGAAGAAGGCCACCGGCATCCGCTGGACGTGGTCGAAGACCGCGGGTGCGCAGATCGAGGATCAGCCCCTCGCCGATCGTCGAGGACAGCCGGCGGGTCAGCAGTCCGAGAGCCGCCTCGGCCACCGCGATCACGGCGATGAGGGCGGCCAGTCCGAGGACGGTGCCCTGTCCCGAACGGTGGATGATCGCGTCCACCACCCGGCCCGCCAGCAGCGGCGTCGCCACCGCGAGCGCCGCCGTGACGGTGCTCAGCAGCAGGAACAGCAGCAGCGGACGGCGATGGGGCCGGGCGAACGTGCCGATGCGGCGCAGCGTCGCACGGGAGAAGGGACGTCGGTCATCGCTGGCGTTCGAGGCGTGGTGCAGGGAATGCCAGGCGGTGACTTCCATGTCCATCGCGCACCTCCGAGGTCTGGGGTGCCGCTCCCATGAGGCCGGCTGATCCGGACCGGCGGCACACCAGGGACGCTAGAACCTCAAGTAAGGTTGAAGTCAATCGTCCCACGTGGCGAAGGCGCGTCGTCGCGCGACCGGGCTCCCCGTTCAGCTCGGCACGCCCCGGCGGCGCCCGGCGCGCCCGGCATGGACGCCGCGCCTTACGACGCTCCCAGCCGCTCCCCCTCGGCGATCCGCACCCCGCGCGCCCAGTCGGCCGCGGGCATCGGCTTCTTGCCCTGCGGACGGACCCAGGTCAGCTCCACCGCATGGCTCCCGGTGCCCACGTAGACCGCCCTCTTGGTCACCGCCATCGCGCCCGGCTCCAGGTCCGTACGGTCCGGCACCATCGCCGCGGACACCACCTTCAGCCGCTCACCGCGGAAGGTCGTCCACGCGCCGGGCGCCGGGGCGCACGCCCGCACCACCCGGTCCACCCGCAGCGCGGGCGCCGTCCAGTCGACCTCCGCGTCCTCGACATTGATCTTCGGGGCGATCGAGATGCCCTCGGCGGGCTGCGGTACGGCGCGCAGGGTGCCGTCCTCGATGCCGTCCATCGTCGCGGCGAGCAGCCCGGCCCCGGCGAACGCCAGCCGGGTCAGCAGATCGCCGCTGGTGTCGGCGGCCCGGATGTCCTCGGTGACCACCCCGTACACCGGCCCGGAGTCCAGCCCCTCCTCGATCTGGAAGGTCGAGGCCCCGGTCACCTCGTCGCCCGCGAGCACCGCGTGCTGCACCGGCGCCGCACCGCGCCACGCGGGCAGCAGCGAGAAGTGCAGATTGACCCAGCCGTGCGCCGGGATCTCCAGCGCGGCCTTGGGCAGCAGCGCCCCGTACGCCACCACCGGGCAGCAGTCCGGCGCGATCTCGCTCAGCCGCGCCAGGAAGTCCGGGTCCCGCGGCTTGGCCGGCTTGAGCACCTCGATACCCGCCTCCTCCGCCCGCTCGGCGACCGGGCTGGCCACCAGTCGGCGGCCACGCCCGGCGGGTGCGTCGGGACGGGTCACCACGGCCACCACCTCGTGCCGGTCCGACGCGATCAGCGCGTCCAGGGCGGGCAGTGCGACCTCGGGGGTACCGGCGAAGACGAGCCTCATGGGTGGCGAACTACCTCTCACACACAGCGGAAACGGCGTCTCAGTCTATGGTCCGCCGTCCCAGGGGGCGTACGGTCCGACTCCCGCACGCCCCGGACCGTGACCGACGGGCGGGTGCCGCGTTGGTCAAGAGAGATTGACCCCACCGGGCCGCGGCGGCGGCCCGATGTGTCTCCCCCCAGACCGTCGTCACCTCCGGACTCCCCCGCCCCCGCAGCTCCCCCCTCAGCCCCTGTTCCCCCCTATTCCTGTTTCCCTTCCACCCCGGTTCGAGAGGCTTGTTCATGGCCGACCACGCAACCCACGACGCCCAGGCACGGGCCAGCCTGCACCTCCTGGTCCGGGATATCGAGCGGGTCCGCCGACAGGTGGACGCGCTGCGTACGCTCACCGCCCAGCTCGGCAATGTCTACCGCCCCCGGCGCACCGGCCCGTCCGCCGGTTTTGTGGTCTACGGACGCGCCCCGGCACCCACCGTGCGGCTGGCCCAGGAGCTGCGGGACAGTGTCGAGACGCTGGTCACGGCAGCGGTCGACTTCGACCGTTCGCTCGGCTTCTCCTGGGACGCGGTGGGTTCCGCACTGGGCGTCACCAAGCAGGCGGTGCACCGCCGTTACGGCGCCCGGCGGGCCGCCGCGCAGACCTCGGGTGAGGGCGGCGAGCCCCCTTCCCCCCGCCCTGAGGGACCCACCGGACTGCCCTCCCCCACGCTGCCGTCCGTCCCCGCCGCCCGTTCCGGCCCCCCGCAGCCCGCCCCGCTGCGCGAAGAGACCCGCCCGAGCGCCTTCCCCAGCCCGCGCAACGGCTGACCCGGACCGACCGGACCGACCGGCCGCATCGGCCTGCTCCATCGGCTCGCCGCCCCCAAGGTCCGCTCTCCCCGCGGATCGCCGACGACCGCGGACCACGGAACGGACCCTCAGCCGATCTCGAGCGGATCCACCCGGACCGCCGGATCCTTCTCACCCCGGGCCAGGCGGCGCGCCTTCGCCTCCTTGAGGGCCGCGGCCAGCGCGCTGCCCTGGCCGGGGCGGACGCGGACCAGCGCACGCTCCCACCGCTCGCCCGGCGGTGGATCGCCGGGGCGGCGGGGACGGCCGGGCTCGGTGACCGGCAGCGGTACCGGACCGAGGGTTTCCGCACCCTCCGGCAGCGACGCCGACGCGATCAGCTCGGCCACCGCCTCCGCGGGACCGGACACCGCCGCCATCCGGGAGACCGGCGGAAAGCCCAGCTGGGCCCGCTCGGCCAGCTCCCGGGCCGCGTAACCGGCGGGATCCCAGCGCACCAGCGCCTGGACCGGGCGCAGAGTGGGCTCGGCGATCACCACCACCGTGCCTCCGCCGTCCGCACCGCCGCCCTCGCCATGGCCGCGGACCAGGGCCGCCGCCTCCAGCCAGTGGCGCAGCGCGTCCTCACCCGCCCGTAGATCGGGGCGGCCCAGCAGGGCCCAGCCGTCCAGCAGCAGCGCCGCCGCATAGCCCCCCTCGGCCACCGGCTCGGCACCCGGGGTGCTGACCACCAGCGCCGGGCGGTCGGGCACCGTGGTCAGCACATGGTCCCGGCCGGAGGTACGGACCGGGACGGCCGGGAAGGCCCGGCCCAGCTCCTCGGCGGTGCGCCGGGCACCGACCACACTCGCCCGCAGCCGCGCTCCTCCGCAGGCCGCGCAGTGCCAGCCGGTCTCGGGCCGTCCGCACCAGCCGCACACCAAACGGTCCGCGTCCCGCGCCTCCAGCGGGCCCGAGCAGTGGGCGCAGCGCGCGGGCTCCCGGCAGCGCTCGCAGGCCAGCCGGGGTACGTAGCCCCGGCGCGGCACCTGCACCAGCACCGGACCACGGGTCAGCGCCTCGCGCACGGTCTGCCAGGCGAGCGTGGGCAGCCGGGCGGCGCGGGCCTCGGCGTCCCGGGCCACCTCGCCCTCGTCGACCGTACGGATCAGCGGCGCCGCGGCGCGGACCTGGTCGCGGTCGGCCTCCAGGGGCCGCGCCCAGCCGTTCTCCACCAGCTGGGCGGCCTCCACGGTGCGGCCGAGGTCCCCCAGCAGAAAGCCGGTCTTCTCCTGGACCGCGCGCAGCAGCAGCACATCGCGGGCGTGCGGGCGCGGCAGATGGTCATCGCTGTGGCTCTGGTTCCCGTCGTCCCAGATCCCCACCAGGCCGAGGTCGCGGACGGGTGCGAACATCGCCGCCCGGGTGCCCACCACGGCCCGGACGGCGCCCCTGCTGACCGCCAGCCACCGGCGGTAGCGCTCCTCGGGCCCGAGCTCGGCGGTGAGCAGCACATGCCGCCCCGGGCCATCGAGCACGTGGCTGAGCGCCCCGTCCACCCGGGCGGCCGTCTTCCCGTCCGGCACCACGATCAGGGCGCCGCGGCCGGAGGCGAGGGTGGCGGCCACGGCGGAGGCCCATTCGCCGGGCCAGTGCGGTCCGGGCAGCGCGGTCCATACGGCGCGCGGCCGGTCGCCGCGCGCGAGCGCCTCCAGGAACCCGGGCCCGGCCGGGTAGCGCGCCCAGCTGCCGGGCGCGGGCGGCGGAGGCGGCGGCAGCGGCGGCGGGGACGGCTCGCTCTCGGCGCGCGCGCTGCGCCGGGGCAGGGCGAGCTGGAGCACATCGGCGAGCGATCCGGCGTAGCGGTCGGCGACCGACCGGCACAGCGCCAGCAGTCCGGGGCTCAGCACCGGCTCAGGGGAGACCACCTGGGCCACGGCGGCCAGCGGGCCGCGGTAGTCGGACTCGGCGACCCGCTCGATGATGTAGCCGTCGAGCAGTCCGCCGCCCTCCCGGCGGCCTTCGCGCACCTTGCCCGTACCGGCTCCGAACCGCACCCGCACCCGCACCCCGGGCCGGGCCTCGGCGTCCATCTCGGCCGGAATCGCGTAGTCCCACAGCTTGTCGAGGTGCACCGGCCCCTTGTCGACGAGGACCTTGGCCACCGGCAGCTCCCCGGCCAGCGCCGCCCCCCGCCAGGTGCGCGGCTTGGCGCGCGGCACCTTGGCCTTGCGCACGGTCTCCCGGATGAGCGCGAGCTGCTCCCCGCCGGGCGGCTGCGCCTCGGCGTCCCGCTTCGACCGCTCGTTCTCGCTGCTCACAGCTCAAGTCTTAGCAGACGGCGCGGACACGGAGTTTTTCCCGGGCCGCGGTCCCGCCGCGGATCGGGGCCGGACGTCCGAAGGCCCGGTCACCCCTGCCGGGGTGCCGGGCCTTCGGACGGATCGAGCGGGCTCACACCCCCGCGGCGGCGCGGAGCGCGTCCACGCGGTCGGTGCGCTCCCAGGTGAAGTCCGACAGCTCACGGCCGAAGTGGCCGTAGGCAGCGGTCTGGGCGTAGATCGGGCGCAGCAGGTCGAGATCGCGGATGATCGCGGCCGGGCGCAGGTCGAAGACCTCGGAGATGGCCTTCTCGATCTTCTCGTGGTCGATGGTGGCGGTGCCGAAGGTCTCGACGAAGAGACCGACCGGCTCGGCCTTGCCGATGGCGTACGCGACCTGGACCTCGCAGCGCTGGGCGAGCCCGGCGGCGACCACGTTCTTGGCGACCCAGCGCATCGCGTAGGCGGCGGAGCGGTCGACCTTGGACGGGTCCTTGCCGGAGAAGGCGCCGCCACCGTGGCGGGACATCCCGCCGTAGGTGTCGATGATGATCTTGCGACCGGTGAGACCGGCGTCACCCATCGGACCGCCGATCTCGAAGCGGCCGGTCGGGTTGACCAGCAGGCGGTAGCCCTCGGTGTCCAGCTTGATGCCGTCCTCGACGAGCTCGTTCAGCACGTGCTCGACGACGAATTCACGGATGTCGGGGGCGAGCAGCGAGTCCAGGTCGATGTCGGAGGCGTGCTGCGAGGAGACGACGACGGTGTCCAGCCGGACCGCCTTGTTGCCGTCGTACTCGACGGTGACCTGGGTCTTGCCGTCCGGGCGCAGGTAGGGGATGGTCCCGTTCTTGCGGACGTCGGACAGCCGGCGGGAGAGCCGGTGCGCCAGGTTGATCGGCAGCGGCATCAGCTCGGGGGTCTCGTCGCATGCGTAGCCGAACATCAGGCCCTGGTCACCGGCGCCCTGCTGGTCCAGCTCGTCCTCTTCTTCACCTGCGGCGGCACCCTCGACCCGGAGCTCATAGGCCGAGTCGACGCCCTGGGCGATGTCCGGGGACTGCGAGCCGATCGACACCGAGACACCGCAGGAGGCGCCGTCGAAGCCCTTCTTCGACGAGTCGTAACCGATCTCGAGGATCTTGTTGCGGACGAGCGTCGCGATCGGGGCGTACGCCTTGGTCGTCACTTCGCCGGCCACATGCACCAGGCCGGTGGTGATCAGAGTCTCGACGGCGACCCGGGAGGTCGGGTCCTCCTTGAGGAGGGCGTCGAGGATGGTGTCGCTGATCTGGTCTGCGATCTTGTCAGGGTGACCCTCGGTCACGGATTCCGAGGTGAACAGGCGGCGGGACACATCGCTCCCTGGGGTTGCAGCGGCTGCTGGCTGATCATGGGCGGGACCGCTCGGGGGCTGCGCCCGGTGCGGTTCCTCGGCCAGTTTATCCGGCACGCGGGCCGGTCGAGCATCCCCGTCCCACAGAACGGGCAGGCCGTGACCTGGAACATACCTCGCCGAGGGCGGAAAAACAGCCAGGGCAGCTTTACAGGAAGGTGTCATGGCCCGATCGGGCGCCTGCCACCCCCGGGCCGGGCCGGTCAGCCCAGCCTGGCGGCCACAAGGTCCCAGACGGTGTCGGCCAGTGCGTCCTTGGGGCCGTACGGAACGGGGGTCTCGGTGCCGTCGGCCGCGAGCACAACGGCCTCATTGGCCTCGGAGCCGAACGTCTTGTGCTCCCCCACCTCGTTCACCACGAGCAGATCGCAGCCCTTGCGGGCCAGCTTGGCGCGGCCGTTGGCCAGCACGTCGTCGGTCTCGGCGGCGAAGCCCACGACGATCTGGCCGGGGCGGGGGCGGTCCGCGGAGATCTCCGCGAGAATGTCCGGATTTCGCACCAGGGCGAGCGGCTCGGGCTCGGCGCCCTCCCGCTTCTTGATCTTGCCCTGGGCGTAGTGGGCGGGCCGGAAGTCGGCGACGGCGGCGGCCATCACCACGGCGTCGGCGTCCGCGGCGGCCTTCAGAACCGCCTCCCGCAGCTGGGCGGCGGTGCCCGCGCGCACCACATCGGCACCGGCGGGGTCCGGCAATGCGCTGTTGGCCGACACCAGGGTCACCCGGGCGCCCCGGGCGACGGCCGCACGGGCGAGGGCGTAGCCCTGGCGCCCGGTGGAGCGATTGCCGAGGAACCGCACCGGGTCCAGCGGCTCGCGGGTGCCGCCCGCGGTGATCACCACATGGTGTCCCGCGAGATCCTGCTCACCCGCGCGCTCACCGCGGGCCAGCACCCGGCGGCAGACCTCGAAGATCTGCTCGGGGTCGGGCAGCCGCCCCTTGCCGGTGTCCACACCGGTCAGCCGGCCGACGGCGGGTTCGATGACCAGGGCGCCCCGGCGGCGCAGGGTGGCCACGTTCTCCCGGGTGGCGGGGTGCTCCCACATCTCGGTGTGCATGGCGGGGGCGAAGACGACCGGACATCGCGCGGTGAGCAGCGTGTTGGTCAGCAGGTCGTCGGCGAGGCCGTGGGCGGCCTTGGCGAGCAGGTCGGCGGTGGCGGGGGCGACCACGACGAGGTCGGCGGACTGGCCGATGCGTACGTGCGGGACGTCGTGGACGGACTCCCACACCTCGGTCTTCGCGGGCCGGCCGGACAGTGCCGACCAGGTGGCCTCGCCGACGAAGTGCAGCGCCGAGGCGGTCGGCACGACGCGTACCTCGTGCCCGGACTCGGTGAGGCGCCGCAGCAGCTCACAGGCCTTGTACGCGGCGATCCCGCCGCTGACGCCCAGCACGACCCTGGGCCCGTCCGCCGTGGTCATCGCTCGCCTCTCCCCGCCGTGTACGCCGTCGTACCCACCCATGACACACCACGAGCCCGGCGCTGGAGGCCCTTCAGCCGCCGCTGGAGGCGCCCCGTGCCGGGCCGGTGATGAGCGATCTGAAACTACTGCGCCGGGCCCTCGATGGCCTCGGAGGTCAGCAGTCCCGCGTTGATCTCGCGGAGCGCGATCGAGAGCGGCTTCTCGTGGACGTGGGTGTCCACCAGGGGGCCGACGTACTCGAGCAGGCCCTCGCCGAGCTGGGAGTAGTACGCGTTGATCTGACGCGCACGCTTGGCCGCGTAGATCACGAGGCTGTACTTCGAGTCAGTGGCCTCGAGCAGCTCGTCGATCGGCGGGTTGATGATGCCCTCGGGCGTGGTGATGGAAGAGGACACGCTCTACCTTCCGAAAAGGGGAAAAGGATCTATAGAACCTTCATCAAGGCTAGCAGCTCGCGCGACACGTCCTCGACGGAGGTGTTGACCAGGGTGCGGTCGAACTCGGACTCCGCGGCCAGCTCGGTCCTGGCGGCCGCCAGCCGCCGCTCGATGACTTCCGGCGCCTCGGTGCCCCGGCCGGTGAGCCGGCGCACCAGCTCCTCCCAGCTGGGCGGGGCGAGGAAGACGAGCTGCGCCTCGGACATGGACTCACGGACCTGCCGGGCGCCCTGGAGGTCGATCTCCAGCAGCACCGGCTCGCCCGCTTCGAGGCGGTCGAGAACGGCCTGCCGTGGGGTGCCGTAGCGGTTGCCCGCGAACTCGGCCCACTCCAGCAGCTCACCGTTGGCGATGAGCTTGTCGAACTCCCCGTCGTCCACGAAGAGGTACTGGACGCCGTGCTGCTCGCCGGGGCGGGGCTTGCGGGTCGTGGCGGAGACCGAGAGCCAGACCTCGGGGTGTTCCTTGCGCATATGGGCGACGACCGTGCTCTTGCCGACCCCGGAGGGGCCGGAGAGCACGGTCAGTCGCGGACGTGCGGAGTGTGCTGCCATGCAGCGATTATCCAGGTTCCCGGGGGTGCCTGGAAACGTCAGCCGGCGGCGCCGCCGAACTCACGCTCGAGCGATGCGATCTGGTTGGAGCCGAGACCACGCACACGGCGGCTCTCGGAGATGCCGAGGCGCTCCATGATCTGCTTGGCGCGGACCTTGCCGACGCCGGGCAGGGACTCCAGGAGAGCCGAGACCTTCATCTTGCCGATGACATCGTTCTCCTGGCCCTGCTTGATGACCTCGTGCAGGGAGGCACCGGAATGCTTGAGCCGATTCTTGACCTCGGCGCGCTCCCGGCGAGCCGCGGCGGCCTTTTCGAGCGCGGCTGCGCGCTGTTCAGGGGTAAGGGGCGGAAGAGCCACGCCTTCGTCACCTCGGATGTCGAACTGTCGGATATGGACCGGTGAGGAACCTAGTCGGCCCTCACCTGGGGAGCAACGCGCAACGCGCTTGCACGTTCGCTCTCGTCGGAGACTAGCGGCCCATCCCGCTCCAGTCAGCGAGAACAGACGAAAAGTCCTGGTCAGACTCGCTCGACCGGTACATTTCTGGACAAAATAGCCCGGTTATTCGGCCACAGCACGCACCTCATCGGCCATTCGGGCCGCCGCCTCGACCAGCGAAGCCGTGTCCGGACCGTACCGCAGCACCCCCCGGCTGACGCTGGGGAGGACGTCGCGGACCGCCGCGCCGAAGACCCCGGGGAGGTCGGCCGGGGTCGCCCCCTGGGCACCGATACCGGGGGCGAGCAGCGGTCCGCCGATCGACAGCTCGGCGCCCGCCCGGGATGCCGCGGTGCCGAGGGTGGCGCCGACGACCGCGCCGAAGGAGCCGAGCCGCCCCTGGGCCGCCTCCCCGGCGTTCTCGGCCTTCAGGGACGCCAGCACCGAGGCGGCGACGGAGGTGCCGTCCGCCCCTACCGCGTGCTGCACCTCGGCGCCCTCCGGGTTGGAGGTCAGCGCCAGCACGAACACCCCCGCCCCGCTCGCGCGCGCCGCGTCCAGCGCCGGGCGCAGCGAGCCGAAGCCGAGGTAGGGGCTGACGGTGACCGCGTCGGAGAACAGCGGGCTGCCGGGGTCCAGATAGGCCGCGGCGTACGCGCCCATGGTGGAGCCGATGTCACCGCGCTTGGCGTCCATGAGGACCAGCGCCCCGGCTGCGCGGGCGTCGGCCACGGCCCGCTCCAGGACGGCGATGCCGCGCGACCCGAAGCGCTCGAAGAAGGCCGACTGCGGCTTGAGGACGGCGACCCGCTCGGCGAGGGCGTCCACGACGGTGCGGGTGAACCGCTCCAGGCCCGCCACATCGTCCCCCAGCCCCCATTCGGCGAGCAGCGAGGCATGCGGGTCGATCCCGACGCACAGCGGGCCACGGGTGTCCATGGCGGCCCGCAGCCGGGTGCCGAAGGGGGCGGTGGTCATGCGGTCTCCTTGCGGGCCTCGGCGCCGACGGCGTCGGCGAGGGTGGCGTAGGGGGAGGCGGCCAGCCGGGCGGCGAGACCGCGGTGGATCTCCCGGCACCAGAACGGGCCCCGGTAGATGAACGCGCTGTAGCCCTGGACCAGGGTGGCCCCGGCGAGGATGCGCTCCCATGCGTCGTCCGCGGTCTCGATCCCGCCGACGCCGACGAGGGTGATCCGGTCGCCCACGCGGGCGTACAGCCGCCGCAGCACCTGAAGGGAGCGGGACTTCAGCGGTGCGCCGGACAGTCCGCCGGTCTCGCCGGTGAGCTCCGCGCCGGAGCGCAGGCCAAGTCCGTCGCGGGCGATGGTGGTGTTGGTGGCGATGATGCCGTCCAGGCCGAGGTCGAGGGCGAGGTCGGCGACGGCGTCCACGTCCTCGTCGGCCAGATCCGGCGCGATCTTGACCAGCAGCGGCACCCGGCGGCCGGTGACGGTGCGGTCGGCGGCCTCGCGGACGGCGCTCAGCAGCGGCCGCAGATGGTCCACGGCCTGGAGGTTCCGCAGTCCGGGGGTATTGGGCGAGGAGACGTTGACGACGAGGTAGTCGGCGTGGCCGGCCAGCCGCTCGGTGGACGTCACATAGTCGGCGACGGCTTCCGCCTCCGGGACGACCTTGGTCTTGCCGATGTTGACGCCGAGCGTCGTACGGAAGACGGGGCGGCGGGCGGCGAGCCGGGCGGCGACCGCGGCCGAGCCGTCGTTGTTGAAGCCCATGCGGTTGATCAGGGCGCGGTCGGCGACCAGCCGGAAGAGCCGCTTCCTGGGGTTGCCGGGCTGCGGCTGGGCGGTGACGGTGCCGATCTCGACATGGTCGAAGCCGAGCATGGCCATGCCGTCGATGGCGGTGGCGTTCTTGTCGAACCCGGCGGCGAGCCCGAACGGGCCGTGCATCCGCAGCCCCAGCGCCTCGGTGCGCAGCGCCGTGTGCCGGGGGGCGAGCACGGCGGCGGCGAAGGTGCGGAAGCCGGGGATGCGGGCGGCGCGCCGGATCCAGCCGAAGGCCAGGTGGTGGGCCTTCTCGGGGTCCATACGCCGGAAGATCAGGTTGAAGAGGAGTGCGTACATGGCGGCTTTCTGCGCGCGGATGGGATGGGGCTGTCTCGCGAAGGGGCTCTCTCGCGAAGAGGGGGACACCGGCCGGTGTCCCCCTCCCTCGCCTCACTCCTCGCGGGCGGCGGTCAGATGTTCCGCGTGTTCCTGGAGCGACCGGACGCCGACCGTCCCCCGGCCCAGCGCCTCGATGCCCTGTACGGCGGCGGCCAGCGCCTGGACCGTGGTCAGGCAGGGGACGCCGCGGGCGACGGCCGCCGTACGGATGTCGTAGCCGTCGAGACGGCCGCCGGTGCCGTACGGGGTGTTGACGATCAAGTCGACCTGGCCGTCGTGGATCAGCTGGACGATGGTCTTCGCGCCGTCCGGGCCCTCGCCCTCGCTCTGCTTGCGCACCACGGTGGCGTTGATGCCGTTGCGCTTGAGCACCTCCGCGGTGCCCGAGGTGGCCAGCAGTTCGAAGCCGAGACCGACCAGCTCACGGGCCGGGAAGATCATCGAACGCTTGTCGCGGTTGGCCACCGAGACAAACGCGCGCCCCTTGGTGGGCAGTGCGCCGTACGCCCCGGCCTGCGACTTGGCGTACGCCGAGCCGAAGACCGAGTCGATGCCCATGACCTCGCCGGTGGAACGCATCTCCGGGCCGAGGATGGTGTCCACACCGCGCCCGGAGGAGTCCCGGAACCGGCTCCACGGCATCACGGCCTCCTTGACGGAGATCGGCGCGTCCAGTGGCAGGGTGCCGCCGTCACCGGCCGCCGGGAGCAGCCCCTCGGCGCGCAGCTCGGCGATGGTGGCGCCCAGCGAGATCCGGGCGGCGGCCTTGGCCAGCGGTACCGCGGTGGCCTTGGAGGTGAAGGGGACCGTACGGGAGGCGCGCGGGTTCGCCTCCAGGACGTAGAGAATGTCCCCGGCCATCGCGAACTGGATGTTGATCAGGCCGCGCACCCCGACACCGCGGGCGATGGCCTCGGTGGAGGCCCGCAGCCGCTTGATGTCGAAGCCGCCGAGGGTGATCGGGGGCAGGGCGCACGCCGAGTCGCCGGAGTGGATACCGGCCTCCTCGATGTGCTCCATGACGCCCCCGAGGTAGAGCTCGTGGCCGTCGTAGAGCGCGTCCACGTCGATCTCTATGGCGTCGTCGAGGAAGCGGTCGATGAGCACCGGGTGTTCGGAGATCAGGCCCGCGTGCCGCTCCAGGTACGCGGCGAGCGACGGCTCGTCGTAGACGATCTCCATACCACGGCCGCCGAGGACGTAGGAGGGGCGGACCATGACCGGGTAGCCGATCTCGGCGGCGATGCCCTTGGCCTGCTCGAAGGAGAAGGCGGTGCCGTACTTGGGCGCGGGCAGCCCGGCCTCGGTGAGCACCCGGCCGAAGGCGCCGCGCTCCTCGGCGAGGTTGATCGCCTCGGGCGAGGTGCCGACGATCGGCACGCCGTTGTCCTTCAGCGCCTGGGCCAGGCCCAGCGGGGTCTGGCCGCCGAGCTGGACGACCACACCGGCGACCGGGCCCGCCTGCTGCTCCGCGTGGACGATCTCCAGCACGTCCTCCAGGGTGAGCGGCTCGAAGTAGAGCCGGTCGGAGGTGTCGTAGTCGGTGGAGACGGTCTCCGGGTTGCAGTTGACCATGACGGTCTCGTAGCCCGCGTCGTGCAGCGCGAAGGAGGCGTGGACGCAGGAGTAGTCGAACTCGATGCCCTGGCCGATGCGGTTGGGGCCCGAGCCCAGGATGATCACCGCGGGGGTCTCGCGCGGGGCGACCTCGGACTCCTCGTCGTAGGAGGAGTAGAAGTACGGGGTCCTCGCGGCGAATTCGGCGGCGCAGGTGTCGACCGTCTTGTAGACGGGCCGGACGCCGAGTGCGTGCCGCACCTCGCGGACCACGTCCTCGCGCAGCGAGCGGATCCCGGCGATCTGGGCGTCGGAGAAGCCGTGCCGCTTGGCCTCGGTGAGCAGCTCCGGGCCCAGCTTGGCGGCGGCCGCCAGCTCGTCCGCGATCTCCTTGATCAGGAACAGCTGGTCCACGAACCACGGGTCGATCTTCGTGGCGTCGAAGACCTCCTGCGGGGTGGCCCCGGCGCGGATGGCCTCCATAACCGTGTTGATCCGGCCGTCGGTGGGGACGTCGGCGCGCTGGAGGAGCTCGTGCTTGTCGCCGGGCTCGCCGGTGAAGTCGAACTGGCTGCCCTTCTTCTCCAGCGAGCGCAGCGCCTTCTGGAGGGCCTCGGTGAAGTTGCGGCCGATGGCCATGGCCTCGCCGACCGACTTCATGGTGGTGGTCAGCCGGGCGTCGGCGGCCGGGAACTTCTCGAAGGCGAACCGCGGCACCTTGACCACGACGTAGTCGAGGGTGGGCTCGAAGGAGGCCGGGGTCTGCTCGGTGATGTCGTTGGGGATCTCGTCGAGCGTGTAGCCGACGGCCAGCCGGGCGGCGATCTTGGCGATGGGGAAGCCGGTCGCCTTGGAGGCCAGCGCCGACGAGCGGGAGACGCGCGGGTTCATCTCGATGACGATGACCCGGCCGTCCTCGGGGTTGACCGCGAACTGGATGTTGCAGCCGCCGGTGTCCACCCCGACCTCGCGGATCACGGCGATGCCGATGTCCCGCAGGACCTGGTACTCGCGGTCGGTGAGGGTCATCGCCGGGGCGACGGTGATGGAGTCACCGGTGTGCACGCCCATGGGGTCGAAGTTCTCGATGGAGCAGACGACCACGACGTTGTCGTGCTTGTCGCGCATCAGCTCCAGCTCGTACTCCTTCCAGCCGAGGATGGACTCCTCCAGGAGCACCTCGGTGGTCGGCGAGAGGGTCAGGCCCTGACCGGCGATCCGGCGCAGCTCCTCCTCGTCGTGGGCGAAGCCGGAACCGGCGCCGCCCATGGTGAAGGAGGGGCGGACGACGACGGGGTAGCCGCCGAGCCGCTCGACCCCGGCGAGGACGTCGTCCATGGAGTGGCAGATGACCGAGCGGGCGGACTCGCCGTGGCCGATCTTGGCGTTGACCGCCTCGACGACCTCCTTGAACTGGTCGCGGTCCTCGCCCTTGTGGATGGCCTCGACATTGGCGCCGATCAGCTCGACGCCGTACTCGGCGAGGGTGCCCGCCTCATGGAGGGAGATCGCCGTGTTGAGCGCGGTCTGCCCGCCGAGGGTGGGCAGCAGCGCGTCGGGGCGCTCCTTGGCGATGATCTTCTCGACGTACTCCGGGGTGATCGGCTCGACGTACGTGGCGTCGGCGATCTCCGGGTCGGTCATGATCGTGGCCGGGTTGGAGTTGACCAGGATGACCCGCAGCCCCTCGGCCTTGAGGACACGGCACGCCTGGGTGCCGGAGTAGTCGAACTCGGCGGCCTGGCCGATGACGATCGGGCCGGAGCCGATGACCAGAACGGACTGGATGTCGGTGCGCTTAGGCACGCTGGCCCTCCATCAGGGTGACGAAGCGGTCGAACAGGTACGCGGCGTCGTGCGGACCTGCGGCGGCTTCGGGGTGGTACTGGACGCTGAAGGCGGGGCGGTCGAGCAGCCGCAGCCCCTCGACCACGTTGTCGTTCAGGCAGACGTGGGAGACCTCGGCCCGCCCGTAGGGGGTGTCGGAGGGCGCGTCGAGCGGGGCGTCGACGGCGAAGCCGTGGTTGTGCGCGGTGACCTCGACCTTGTCGGTGGTCCGGTCCTGCACCGGCTGGTTGATGCCGCGGTGGCCGTACTTCAGCTTGTAGGTGCCGAAGCCCAGGGCCCGGCCGAGGATCTGGTTGCCGAAGCAGATGCCGAACAGCGGGGTGCCGCGCTCCAGCACGCCGCGCATCAGCGCGACCGGGTGGTCGGCGGTGGCCGGGTCCCCCGGTCCGTTGGAGAAGAACACCCCGTCCGGGTTGACGGCGTAGATGTCCTCCAGGGCGGCGGTGGCGGGCAGGACGTGCACCTCGATGCCGCGCTCGGCCATCCGGTGCGGGGTCATGCCCTTGATGCCGAGGTCGACGGCGGCCACGGTGAACCGCTTGGTGCCGATCGCCGGGACGACGTAGGTCTCGGCGGTGGCGACCTCGCCGCTGAGGTCGGCGCCCTTCATCTGCGGGGCGGCCTGCACCTTGGCCAGCAGCGTGGCCTCGTCCGCGATGGCTTCGCCGGAGAAGATGCCCACCCGCATGGCGCCGCGCTCACGCAGATGGCGGGTGAGGGCGCGGGTGTCGATACCGCTGATGCCGACGACGCCCTGGGCGGTCAGCTCCTCGTCGAGGGAGCGGCGGGAGCGCCAGTTGGAGGGCGTACGGGCGGGGTCGCGCACCACATAGCCGGAGACCCAGATGCGCCGGGACTCGGGGTCCTCGTCGTTGACGCCGGTGTTCCCGATGTGGGGGGCGGTCATGACGACGACCTGGCGGTGGTAGGACGGGTCGGTCAGGGTCTCCTGGTAGCCGGTCATGCCGGTGGAGAACACGGCCTCGCCGAAGGTCTCCCCCACGGCCCCGTAGGCACGGCCACGGAAGCTGCGGCCGTCCTCCAGAACGAGTACGGCGGGGGTCCTGGCCCCCCGGGTGGAGGTCGTCATCGTGCGCCTTCCTGGTTGTGCTCGGTGTTCTTGACGGCCAGGGCCTCGACCCAGGCCCGGTGCTCGGCGGCGTGGTCGGAGCGGAAACCGGAGTCGATCTGCCGGTCGCCGAGCTGCCAGGTGAGGATCAGCAGCCCGCCCTCGGCGAGGACCTTGCCCGCGATGCCCTTGTCGAGCCGGGCGTCGCGCAGGCTGTCCGCCGGGATGAAGAAGTCCTTTGCCCCGGGGCGGACCACCGTCACGCCCGCGTCGGTGAGGGTCAGCTCGGCCCGGCTGCGGGTGCCGAGGCCATGGGCCACGATCCGGTCGAGCCACTGCCCCGCGGTGGTGGAGCCGTGGTAGCGGCCGGTCATCGTGAGCCGCGGGTCGCCGGGCTCGGCGGGGGCCTGGGGCAGCTCGGGCAGATCGCCCTGGAGCGTGCCGCGCCACTTCCAGCCCTCGCGCATCAGCCAGTAGACGAGTCCGATGACCAGCAGCAGTCCGACGACCCAGCCGATCCGCGCGGCCCAGTCCGTCACGTCCTGCGACTTCTGGTCGGCGGCCAGGACCGCGAGGCCCGCCGCCGGATTGCTCAGAGGTGTCACGCCAGCTTCCCGTCCACGACCGTCGCCCGGCCCCGCAGGAAGGTGTGCGTCACGCGGCCCGGCAGTTCACGGCCCTCGTAGGGGGTGTTGCGGCTGCGGGAAGCGAAGCCCGCGGGGTTCACCACACCACGGTAAGCGGAGTCGAGCAGGGTGAGGTTGGCGGGCTCCCCGGCGGCGACGGGACGGCCGTGGCCGGTGAGGCGGCCGATGGCCGAGGGGCGGTGGGACATCCGGTCGGCCACGCCCGCCCAGTCCAGCAGACCGGTGTCGACCATCGTGTGCTGGACCACCGACAGCGCGGTCTCCAGGCCCACCATGCCCATGGCCGCCGCGCCCCACTCGCAGTCCTTGTCCTCGTGCGGATGCGGGGCGTGGTCGGTGGCGACACAGTCGATGGTGCCGTCGGCCAGCGCCTCGCGCAGCGCCATGACGTCGGCCTCGGTGCGCAGCGGCGGGTTCACCTTGTAGACGGGGTTGTAGGACCGTACGAGCTCGTCGGTGAGGAGCAGGTGGTGCGGGGTGACCTCGGCGGTGACGTGCCAGCCCTTGGACTTGGCCCAGCGGACGATCTCGACCGAGCCGGCGGTGGACAGATGGCAGATGTGCACGCGCGAGCCGACGTGGGCGGCGAGCAGCACATCGCGGGCGATGATCGACTCCTCGGCGACGGCGGGCCAGCCGCCGAGGCCCAGCTCGGCGGAGACGATGCCCTCGTTCATCTGGGCGCCCTCGGTGAGCCGGGGCTCCTGGGCGTGCTGGGCGATGACCCCGTCGAACGCCTTCACGTACTCCAGAGCCCGGCGCATGATCACGGCGTCGTCGACGCATTTGCCGTCGTCGGAGAAGACGCGCACCCCGGCGGCGGAATCGTGCATGGCGCCCAGCTCGGCGAGCTTCTTGCCCTCCAGGCCCACGGTGACGGCGCCGACGGGCTGCACGTCGCAGTAGCCGGACTCCCTGCCGAGCCGCCAGACCTGCTCCACGACGCCCGCGGTGTCGGCGACCGGGAAGGTGTTGGCCATGGCGTGGACGGCGGTGAAACCGCCGACGGCGGCGGCCTTGGTGCCGGTCAGGACGGTCTCGGAGTCCTCACGGCCGGGCTCGCGCAGATGGGTGTGCAGATCGACGAGGCCGGGCAGCAGGATCTGTCCGGCGGCGTCGATCACGGTGGCGTCCGCGGGGGCGTCCAGGCCGGTGCCGACGGCGGCGATGCGCTCGCCCTCGATCAGCACATCCCGCGGCTCGCCGCCGAGCACCTTCGCGCCGCGCAGCAGCGTCGTGGTCGTGTTGCTCATGGTTACTTGCTCTCCTCGGTGCGGGCGGCGGCGACGGCGGGCTCGTTCCCGCCGAGCAGCAGATACAGGACGGCCATGCGGATGGAGACGCCGTTGGTGACCTGCTCCACGGCGGTGCAGCGGTCGGAGTCGGCGACCTCGGCGGTGATCTCCATCCCGCGGTTCATGGGGCCGGGGTGCATGACGATGGCGTGCTCGGGCATCCGGGCCATCCGGTCGCCGTCCAGGCCGTAGCGGCGCGCGTACTCCCGCTCGGTGGGGAAGAAGGCGGCGTTCATCCGCTCGCGCTGGACGCGGAGCATCATCACGGCGTCGGACTTGCCCACCACCGCGTCCAGGTCGTAGGAGACCTCGCAGGGCCAGCTCTCGACGCCGAAGGGCACCAGGGTCGGCGGGGCGACGAGGGTGACCTCGGCGCCGAGGGTGGACAGCAGGTGGACGTTGGAGCGGGCCACCCGGCTGTGCAGGATGTCGCCGACGATGGTGATCCGGCGGCCGCTGAGGTCCTGGCCGGTGCCGGAGGTCAGATGGCGGCGCATGGTGAAGGCGTCGAGCAGCGCCTGGGTGGGGTGTTCGTGGGTGCCGTCACCGGCGTTGACGACGGAGCCGCCGATCCAGCCGGAGGTGGCGAGCCGGTGCGGGGCGCCGGAGGCGTGGTGGCGGATGACCACGGCGTCGGCGCCCATCGCCTCCAGGGTGAGCGCGGTGTCCTTCAGGGACTCGCCCTTGGAGACCGAGGAGCCCTTGGCGGAGAAGTTGATGACGTCGGCGGACAGCCGCTTGGCGGCCGCCTCGAAGGAGATGCGGGTGCGGGTGGAGTCCTCGAAGAAGAGGTTGACGACGGTACGGCCGCGCAGGGTCGGCAGCTTCTTGATCGGCCGGTCGGCGAGCCGGGCCAGCTCCTCGGCGGTGTCGAGGATCAGGACGGCGTCATCGCGCGAGAGGTCGGTGGCCGAGATGAGGTGGCGCTTCATCCGGATGCTCCGTGGGTGAAGGAGGTGTGCGGGCGTACGGGCGGGCAGGCGCGGCCCGGTGGCGGCAGGGCGGCACCGGGGCGTCCGGCGGCCGGTCCCCGGGATCGCCGGGTGCCGTGCCGCCGGGGCAGGCGCTACTGCCCGTCCGCGGGGGTGGTCTCGCGCAGGCCGAGGAGGACGCTGTCGCGACCGTCCTCCTCGGTGAGCTGGACCTTGACCGTCTCCCGCAGCGATGTGGGGAGGTTCTTGCCGACGTAGTCGGCGCGGATCGGCAGTTCCCGGTGGCCGCGGTCGACGAGGACCGCCAGCTGGACCGCGCGCGGGCGCCCGATGTCACCCAGGGCGTCGAGCGCGGCGCGGATGGTGCGGCCCGAGAAGAGCACGTCGTCGACGAGGACCACCAGACGGCCGTCGATGCCGTGGCCGGGGATCTCGGTGCGGGCGAGCGCGCGGGCCGGGCGCAGCCGCAGGTCGTCGCGGTACATGGTGATGTCGAGCGAACCGACGGGGACCTCGCCGGGCGCCCGGTCGGTGATCTCCTCCAGCCGGGCGGCGAGCCGCCGGGCGAGATGGACACCGCGGGTGGGGATTCCGAGCAGCACCACGTCGCCGGCGCCCTTGGTGCGCTCGACGATCTCGTGGGCGATGCGGGTGAGGACGCGCGCGATGTCGGGTGCTTCCAGCACCGAGCGCGCGGCACTCGAGGTGTGTGCGTCCATACGAAACGGACCTCCTTCTCCGCCTCACGGGACGGACCTTAAAGGACGTCGGAATTGCGCCATTCACAGTAGCAGGGCCGGGCGGGCCGCCCGCCAACACCCCTGGCGGGAGCCCCTCCGCCCCATTCGGCTTGACGAACCGAGATTACGCTGCGTAACCTCACAGTGAGTTACCAGTCTTCGTCCGGGGAGCTTTATGTCCAGCGAATACGCCAAACAGCTCGGGGCCAAGCTCCGCGCCATCCGCACCCAGCAGGGCCTCTCCCTCCACGGTGTCGAGGAGAAGTCGCAGGGCCGTTGGAAGGCCGTGGTGGTGGGATCGTACGAGCGCGGCGACCGCGCCGTGACCGTACAGCGTCTCGCCGAACTGGCCGACTTCTACGGCGTCCCGGTTCAGGAGCTGCTTCCGGGCACGAGCCCGGCCGGCGCCGCCGAGCCGCCGCCGAAGCTGGTACTGGACCTGGAGCGGCTGGCCCATGTGCCGGTCGAGAAGGCGGGCCCGCTCCAGCGGTACGCCGCGACGATCCAGAGCCAGCGTGGTGACTACAACGGCAAGGTGCTCTCGATCCGCCAGGACGATCTGCGCACTCTCGCCGTCATCTACGACCAGTCCCCCTCCGTGCTGACCGAGCAGCTGATCAGCTGGGGTGTGCTGGGCGCCGACGCCCGCCGCGCCGTCCAGCACGAGGACGTCTGAGCCGCCTCAGACGCCACCGGACGCCTTCGGCCGTCCCTCTGTCCTCAACCAGCAGAAACGTACCGCCGGGGGCGGTGGAGAGCCTTTCAGGTCCTCCACCGCCCCCGGCGGTTTCGTCTCGGGTGCGGCGCCCCGTGGGCGCCGCGGTACGGCGGCTCAGCGGCGGCGCGTCACGCCGGGTGCTCGATGTCGCGGCGCAGACTCGGCTTCAGCTCCTTGAAGCGGCCCAGCAGGCCGTTGACAAAGGCCGGGGAGTCATCGGTGGAGAATTCCTTGGCGAGCTGCACCGCCTCGTCGATCACCACCGCGTCCGGGGTCGCGTCCTCCCACACCAGCTCATACGCGCCGAGCCGCAGGATGTTCCGGTCGACGACCGGCATCCGGTCCAGCGTCCAGCCCACCGCATAGGTGGCGATCAGCTCGTCGATCCGGGCGGTGTACTGCGCATATCCCTCGACCAGCTGCATCGTGTATTCGCTGACCGGCGGCTGCCGGTCGTCGGTCCGGGCGTGCCGTATCCAGTCCGCGAGGACGGTCTGCACGGAGCTGCCACGCTGATCGGCCTCGAAGAGAATCTGAAAGGCACGCTTACGGGCCTTGTTGCGGGCAGCCACGGTTAGTTGTTCACCCGACCGAGGTACTCACCGGAACGGGTGTCAACCTTGATCTTTTCACCGGTGGTGATGAACAGCGGCACACCGATCTCATAGCCGGTCTCGAGCTTGGCCGGCTTGGTGCCACCGGTGGAGCGGTCGCCCTGGACGCCCGGCTCGGTGTACTCGATCACGAGCTCGACGGCCGCGGGCAGCTCGACGTAGAGCGGGTTGCCCTCGTACATCGCGACGACCGCCTCGAACCCCTCGAGCAGGTAGCGGGCGTTATCGCCGACGACCTCGGGGGTGATGTAGATCTGGTCGAACGTGTCCATGTCCATGAACACAAAGCTCTCGCCGTCCTTGTACGAGAACTGCATGCCGCGCTTGTCGACATTGGCCGTCTCGACCTTCACGCCGGCGTTGAAGGTCTTGTCGACCACCTTGCCGGACAGCACGTTCTTGAGCTTGGTGCGCACGAAAGCAGGGCCCTTGCCGGGCTTGACGTGCTGGAACTCGACAACGGACCAGAGCTGGCCGCCGTCGAGCTTGAGCACCATGCCGTTCTTGAGGTCGTTCGTGGATGCCACGGTTGCGGGATCTCCTGGACTGCAGCTGGTGGAGACCAGAAAGATGCGGCGCGCCTGGTGCCGGCCGAAGCCGAAGCTAGAGCGCGAGCAGCTCTTTGGTCGTGATGGTGAGTAGCTCGGGTCCGCCGTCCGCCTCGGGGCGGACGACGAGCGTGTCGTCGATCCGGACACCGCCCCGTCCCGGGAGGTGGACCCCCGGCTCGACGGTGACCGGCACACAAGCGTCCAGTTTACCCATGGCCGACGGTGCGAGCCGAGGGTCCTCGTCGATTTCCAGGCCCACACCGTGTCCGGTACAGGGCTCCAGCCTGTCCGCGAACCCCGCCGCGTCCAGCACCTGGCGGGTCACCCGGTCCACGTCCCGGTACGCGGTGCCCGGGGTCAGGGCCTCCCGTCCGGCTCGCTGAGCGGCGAAGACCACGTCGTAGAGCTCGACCTGCCAGTCCGCCGGCGAGGGGCCGATGACAAACGTACGCCCCACCTGGCAGCGGTAGCCGCGGTAGTCCGCGCCGAGGCAGATGGTGAGGAAATCGCCCTCCTCGACCCGGCGGTCGGTGGGCAGATGTCCCGCCCGCCCGGCGTTCGGCCCCGCGCCCACCACGGTGGGGAAGGCCGGTCCGTCCGCGCCGTGGTCCACCAGACGGCGCTCCAGCTCCAGTGCGAGATGGCGCTCGGTCCGGCCCACCAGGATCGATTCCAGCAGCTCGCCGAGGGCCTGGTCGGCCAGCTCCCCGGCGATCCGCAGCCGGGAGATCTCCTCGTCGTCCTTGATCAGCCGCAGCTGTTCCACCGCCCGGCCCAGATCGGCCAGCAGCAGCTTGGGGGCGGCGCAGCCGAGCGCCCGGTGCCGGGCGACGGTCAGATCGTGCTCCTCGACGGCCAGTGACTCGGCGCCGTCGGCCGCGGCCAGATCGGCGGCGGCCACCGCCGGGTCGCCGTCGGGTCCCGGCAGCATCAGCAGCCGCAGATCCTCGGGGTGCGACGGGGAGCCCAGCCCCCAGGTCGGTGACGCCGGTGTCTCGGACGCCACCAGGACGTCCTGGGCCGGACCGAGGAGCAGCACGGCACCGGGCGGTGCGACACCGCACAGATAGCGCACATTGGCCGGCCGGGAGACCAGCGCGGCGCCACTCCCGGCCGTGGCGCACTGGTCGCGCAGGCGGGCACGGCGAACGGCGTACACCTCGGACATGACCCCGAGCGTACGCAGGGTCGAGCCCCGCGGCCGGTCGAGCGGGGCCGTATGGGCGGCGTCCACCGGGGCTCCGGCCGGGCCGGTCGCACGCCGGTCGCGCCGGTCGCGCCAGTGGAGGGACTACCAGGTGGGCGGGCTCGCGATGGAGCGGGCGACGACCTCGTCCAGCATCCGCGCGGTGGTCTCCACGTCATGGGTGGAGTTGTCGATGATCGGCAGCCCGGAGCTGTACCACCCGGCCATCCGGCCGTGGATACGGGCCACTTCGTCGTCGCTGAGGCGGCGGTTGCCGCTGCGCTCCGCGTTCCGCTCGAGCACGATCTCCAGACCGGGCAGCACCACGACGGGCAGCAGCCCGGGGCCGACATGGCGCTTCCAGCCACCGAGGCCGACCACCGGGCGGTCCGGGAAGACCGCGTCGTCGAGGATGCAGGAGATGCCGTTGGCCAGGAAGTTGCGGGCGGCGAAGCCACAGGTGCGGCGGGCCAGCCGGTACTGGGCCTCGGAGTTCTCGTTCCACCCCGACTGGGGGTTGGCGAAGCCGGACCTGACCCATTCCCGGACGTCGTCCAGGCTGATGTGGGCGGTGGGCACCCGTCGGCGGTCGGCCCAGTGCCGGGCGACCGTCGTCTTGCCCGCTCCGGCCGGTCCGATCAGCAGCACCGCCACCGCGGTCTGCGAGGCGTCGGGCACCGCTTGGTCCGGCGGCGGGTGCGGCAGCGGCACCGGGCCACCGGGCGGCAGCTGGACATGACCGGTGACGCCCCCCGTCTCGGCGGGCGGCGGCGCCACGGAGGGGACGGACGCCTGCGGTACGGGCGGCGGCGCCTGCGGAGGCGGACCCTGGTGCGGGGGCGGGGCCTGGTGCGGGGGCGGGGCCGGATGGGCGGGCGCCGGGGGCACGGGCGGAACGGGAGGGTTCGGGTGGGGGCCCGGGTGGTGGCTTGCGCCCTGGGCCCAGCCTGCGCCCTGCGGTCCGGGCCCCTGCCCCGGCCCATGGGGCGGTGGCAGCGGAGCTCCCACTGCGTGCTGCATCCGGTGGCACTCCGTCTCGTACAGGCAAGTCCGGCAACTGTCGCGTAGCGAGGCGGCGGTGAGGCCGCTTCTACCGAACGGTACCTGCCCGGACGGTCGCTGTGTGAACGGCGGACAAACCTGTTGCGTGCCCGGTACACCGCGCCAGCCAGGCAATTCCTCACCGGACGGCCGCGGCTGCGAGCTTCCGGGGCGGTTTTCCGGAGCCCGCGGCGGTGCCACGGGCTCCGGCCGCGATGACGGAGTTGTGACGGAATCCGGTCGGCCGTCACCGAACAGCGGCCTCGGCCGACGGCCTCCGTCAGGCGGAGATCTCCCCGTACGCCGCGAGCAGCACCGCCGGGTCCGGCCCCTCCAGGACGGACGGCTTGCCGAGACCGTCGAGGACGATGAAGCGCAGCAGGTCACCGCGGGACTTCTTGTCGACCTTCATGGTCTCCAGCAGCCGGGGCCACTGGTCACCGCGGTAGGTCAGCGGCAGGCCCACGGCCTCCAGCACCGTGCGGTGCCGGTCGGCGGTGGCGTCGTCCAACCGGCCCGCGAGACGGCCGAGTTCGGCCGCGAAGACCATGCCGACGGAGACCGCGGCGCCGTGCCGCCAGTTGTAACGCTCGTTCTTCTCGATGGCGTGCGCGAGCGTGTGCCCGTAGTTCAGGATCTCGCGCAGACCGGATTCCTTGAGGTCGCTGGAGACGACCTCGGCCTTGACCCGGATGGAGCGCTCGATCAGTTCGGCGGTGTGCGGACCGGCGGGGGTGCGGGCCGCGGCCGGGTCCCGCTCGATGAGCTCCAGGATCTCCGGGTCGGCGATGAAACCGGCCTTGATGATCTCGGCCAGCCCGCTGACGTAGTCGTTGACCGGCAGCGAGTCCAGCGCGGCCAGGTCGCAGAGCACTCCGGCCGGCGGGTGGAAGGCCCCGACGAGGTTCTTGCCCTCGGCGGTGTTGATACCGGTCTTGCCGCCGACCGCGGCGTCCACCATGCCCAGCACGGTGGTCGGCACGGCGATCCAGCGCACTCCACGCAGCCAGGTGGCCGCGACGAAGCCCGCGATGTCGGTGGTGGCACCGCCACCGACCCCGATGATCACATCGGTGCGGGTGAAGCCGGTCTGGCCGAGCGCCTTCCAGCAGTACGCGGCGACCTCGGCGGTCTTGGCCTCCTCCGCGTTCGGCAGCTGGATCGCGATGGCCTCGTAGCCCTGGTCGGCCAGGTCCTGGCGGATGGCCTCACCTGTCTCGGCCAGCGCCTCGGGGTGCAGGACGGCGATGCGCTGGACATGGCCGTGGCGCGCAGCGCCTCGTTTGAGGGTGGTGGTGGGAGACGGGCGGGCTGCCGTACCGATCAGCCCGGGCAGCTCGCCGAGCAGCTGCCGCCCGACCAGGACCTCGTACGGCGCGGTCCCGGCCGTACCGGCGATCTGGATGCGCGTGGGGGTGTCGGTGGTCATGCCTTCTTCAGCTCCAGTGCGTCCAGGACGGCATCGGCGACGTCTTCGGGCGTACGGTCCTCGGTCGCCACCACGGCACGGGCGACCTCGGTGTACAGGGGGCGGCGCTGTTCCATCAGCTCGCGCCAGCGCTGTCGCGGGTTGACGGCGAGCAGCGGACGCGGAGCGTCCAGGCCGGTACGCCGGACGGCCTCGGCGACGCCCATCTCGAGGAAGACGACCGGACGGCCGGCCAGCAGGGCACGGGTGCCCTCGTCCATGACCGCGCCGCCGCCCAGGGCGAGGACGCCGCTGTGCTCGGCGACCGCGGTCCGTACCGCCTGTCGCTCCAGCTCACGGAAGTGCGGCTCGCCCTGGTCGATGAAGATCTCCGCGATCTCCTTGCCCGAGGTCGCGACGATATCGGCGTCGGTGTCACGGAAGGTGGTGCCCAGCCGCTCCGCGAGCACCCGCCCGACGGTCGTCTTCCCGACGCCCATGGGGCCGACCAGGACCACCGCAGGCCCGTCCGGCCCGCTCACGGCGCTCACCGGATGGCCAGGTTCTCGAGGAAGCTCCGCACATTGCGGCGGGTCTCGGTGACCGAGTCACCGCCGAACTTCTCCGCGACCGCGTCCGCGAGCACCAGCGCGACCATCGCCTCGGCCACGATCCCGGCCGCCGGGACGGCACAGACGTCGGAACGCTGGTGGTGGGCCCTGGTCGGCTCCCCGGTGGTCACATCGATCGTGGCCAGAGCGCGCGGCACGGTCGCGATCGGCTTCATGGCGGCCCGGACGCGCAGCAGCTCGCCGGTGGTCAGACCGCCCTCGGTACCGCCGGAGCGGCCGGAGGAGCGCCTGATGCCGTCGTCGGTCGGCAGGATCTCGTCGTGTGCCTTGGAGCCGGGCACCCGGGCGAGGTCGAAACCGTCGCCGACCTCGACACCCTTGATGGCCTGGATGCCCATGAGGGCGGCCGCAAGCCGGGCGTCCAGCCGCCGGTCCCAGTGCACATGCGAGCCGAGGCCCACGGGTACGCCGTAGGCCAGCACCTCGACCACACCGCCGAGGGTGTCGCCGTCCTTGTGGGCCTGGTCGATCTCGGCCACCATCGCCTTGCTCGCGTCGGCGTCCAGGCAGCGCACCGGGTCGGCGTCCAGCCTCTCGACGTCGGACGGCTTGGGGTGGACCCCGTAGGGGGCCTTGGCCGCGGCCAGCTCCACCACATGGGAGACGATCTCGATCCCGGCCGTCTCCTTGAGGTAGGAGCGGGCGACGGTGCCGAGCGCGACCCGGGCGGCGGTCTCCCGGGCGCTGGCGCGCTCCAGGATCGGCCGGGCCTCGTCGAAGCCGTACTTCTGCATTCCGGCCAGGTCGGCGTGGCCGGGGCGGGGGCGGGTGAGCGGCGCGTTACGGGCCAGCCCCGCCAGGATCTCGTCGTCCACCGGGTCGGCGGCCATGACCTGCTCCCACTTCGGCCACTCCGTGTTGCCGACCATGATCGCGACCGGGGAGCCGAGGGTCAGACCGTGCCGGACGCCGCCGAGGAAGGTGACCTCGTCGCGCTCGAACTTCATCCGGGCTCCGCGGCCGTAGCCGAGCCGCCGCCGGGCCAGGGCGTCCGCCACCATGTCGGTGGTGATCGGCACACCGGCGGGCAGCCCCTCCAGCGTCGCCACGAGTGCGGGGCCGTGCGACTCCCCCGCGGTCAGCCAACGCAACCTGCTCAACGGTGCTCCCTCATGCTTCGCGCCTCGACGTCGTGCGGCGCGGCCTGGGGTCACCTCCCAGCGGTGGCTGGGGGCACCCGGTCCCGGCCCGCCACCTCCGATCCTCCCACGTTCGCGGGGGCACCCGGGGCTCCGGTCCAGCAGGCGGACCGTACGGTCCCGGATGGCAGCGGGGTCAGCGGGAGCGCTCCGCCAGTGCGGCCTCGCCCGCCGCGCGCATCGCGGCCAGGGGCGCCGGGGCCCGGCCGGTCATCTGCTCGACCTGGAGAACCGCCTGGTGCACCAGCAGGTCGAGGCCCCCGACGACCGCGCCGCCGCGTGCCGACCAGGCCGCGGCCAGCGGGGTCGGCCAGGGGTCGTACAGGACGTCGAAGAGCGCGCCGGGGCGGTCCGGGACGGATCCGGCGAGTGTGTCGGTGGTGCCCGCCGGGGTGGTGGCGATCACCAGCGGGGCGTCGAACGCCGAGGCCGCGTCGGCCCAGTCCGCCGTACGCACCGTGACACCGAGCCGTTCGCCCCACTGCCGCATCTCGGCCGCCCGTGCCGCGCTGCGGACGTACGCGGTGACCTCGCCGTCGCAGATCCGGGCGAGCGCGGCCAGCGCCGACGAGGCGGTGGCCCCGGCGCCGAGCACCGCGGCGCGCTCCACCCGCGCCACCCCGCGCTCCCGGAGGGCGGCCAGCATGCCCGGGATATCCGTGTTGTCACCGGTGCGCTCGCCGTCGTCGGTGAAGACCACCGTGTTGACGGCCTCCACCGACGCCGCGGTGTCGCTGATCCGGTCCAGCAGCGGAATGACGGCGCGCTTGAGCGGCATGGTCAGGGAGAGCCCGGCCCACGCGGGCCCCTCGCCCTCGCCGAGCCGCTCGAAGAAGCCCGGCAGCGCGGCCTCGTCCACCTCGAACCGGTCGTAGATCCAGCCGTCCAGGCCCAGTTCGCGGTAGGCGGCCCGGTGCAGCACCGGTGACAGGGAATGGGCGATGGGCGAACCGAGCACCGCGGCCCTGCGGTTTTCCGACATCTTTCCTCAGCCGTCGTTCTTGCGCTGCCTGTTGAACTTGTCGACCCACTTCTGGTGTTCGGCGTAGGTCTTGGAGAACTGGCTCGTCTTGCCGTCGAGCGAGATGAAGTAGTACCAGCCGTCGTCGGTCGGGTTCATCGCCGCCTTGAGCGCGTCCTCGCCCGGGTTGCCGATCGGGCCGGGCGGCAGACCGGCGTAGAAGTACGTGTTGTACGGGTTGTTGTACTTCTTGATCTCGTTGATCGGGATATCGATCTTGCTCTGGTTCTTGATGTAGTTGTAGGTGGAGTCGAACTCCAGCTTGCCGTTGGTCTCGGTGTTGCCCGGCTTGAGCCGGTTGTAGACCACTTCGGACATCTTGCGGAAGTCGCTGTGGGTGACGCCCTCCGCCTGCACCAGGCTGGCGACGGTGATCAGTTGGAGCGGCGACTTCAGGCCCAGCTCCTTCGCCTTGCCCTCCAGGTCCTGCTTGGCGTAGTTCTGCCGGGCCAGAGCGACCATCTTGCGCAGGATGTCCTTGGGCTTGGCGCCCTCGCCCACGCTGTAGCGGGACGGGTAGAGGAATCCTTCCAGCGGATCCTTGATCTTGGCGTTGCCATCGGCCCAGGAGGGCAGGCCGAGGTTCTTGGCCTCCTTCTTGGCGATACCCGCGGTGGTACCGGACTTGAGGCCGATCTTCTTGTCCATGGCCGCGTAGACCGTGGCGTTGCGCATGCCCTCGGTGACGATCAGCGCGTTGCTGCTCGTCGGGTCGGTCATCATCTTGACCGCGGCCGCGCCGGACATCTCCTTGTGCAGGGTGTAGCTGCCGGGCTGGATGACCTTGCCGCTGTCCTCCACCGCCTTCACAAAGGCGCGGCTGCTCTTGACCACGCCCTTGTTGGTGAGGATGTCGCCGATCGTGGCGCCGCCCGAGCCCTCGGGGATCTCGACGGAGACCGAACCGGCGCCCGCGCCTGAGTAGTCCGGCGCCGGGCCGAAGCGGCTCTGCCAGAAGTCGTAGGCGAAGTAGCCGCCCCCGCCGACCACACCCACCAGGGCGACGGTGACGAACAGACAGGCAACACCACTGCGGCGCTTGGCGGGTTTACCCGATCCGCCCTTCTTGCCTCGGCGCTCATCGCCGTCGGCGTCGTCGTCCCCGTCATCCATGGCGTCCATGTCGTCCGACGGGATCCGGCCACGACTGCCCTTGCCGTCCTGGAAGAAGGGGTGGTCCTCCTCGCGCCCGGCGGGCTCGTCCGCGGCCGGTTCCTCCGCGGCGGGCTCCTGGGGCACCCGCCGCATCTGCTGCGTCCGCGGGGCCTCCGGCCGTATCCGCGGCATCGCCTGCGTCTGTGGCGCCGCCTGCGGTACCTGCTGCTGATAGCCGTCCTGGGCGTAGTAGTCGCCGGGAGCCGGGGCGCCCTGGCCGCCGCCGTACGGGTCGGCGGGCCGGGCGTACGGGTCGTGCGGGTCGAGGCCGTCGCCGTAGGTGCCCTCCCAGCCGCCGCCCGCGTAGTTCCGCGGCTGCTGCTGCGGGTAGCCGCCGTTTTGGCCGTCCCACTGGGACTGCTGGGGGTGCTGGAACTGCTGGAACTGCTGGGGGTCCTGGGGATAACCGTGGGGATCGCGCTGGTGCCCGTACGGGTCCTGGCCGTAGGGGCCCTGGGCGTAGGAATCCTGCCCGTAGGAGTCCTGGCCGTAAGGGTCCTGGCCATAGCCGCCCTGACCGTGGCCGCCCTGCCCGTACGGGTCCTGGGCGTAGGAGTCCTGCCCGTAGGGGGCCTGGGAGTGGGGGTCCTGACCGGTGACCGCCTGGTGTCCCCACCCCTGGTCCCCGTACAGCGGGTCCTCGGGATGCCACGGTTGGGAGCCGGAACCCCGGCCGTACTCAGTCATCGAACCCCTAGCGACGGTGGTGGCGGCCGCGGGTGGTGCTGGGGGCACGGGTTGCGGCTGCCATGTCGCGCGGAACGTTACCGTATCGCGATCAGATGACCACTTCGACGGCCTCTCCCGGTGGCCGTCCCGAGGTACGCTCCGCCTCCAGCGAGCTCTGCAGGATGACCACGGCGGCTGCCTGGTCAACCACCGAACGGCCCTTCTTGGACGTCACGCCGGAAGCGCGCAGCCCCTGGGACGCTGTGACGGTGGTCATACGCTCGTCGACCAGCCGCACCGGCACCGGCTGCACCCGCCGCGCCAACTCCCGCGCGAAGGTACGGACCTTGGCCGCGGCCGGCCCCTCACGTCCGCTGAGCGAACGCGGCAGGCCGACCACCACCTCGATGGGTTCGTACTCCTCGACGATCGCCGCCAGCCGCTTGTGTGCCGCCGGGACGTCACGCCCGGGCACGGTCTCCACGGGGGTGGCGAGGATCCCGTCGGGGTCGCACGAGGCGACCCCGATCCGGGCGTCCCCGACGTCGATGGCGATCCTTCTGCCGCGCCGCACGACGGTCAGGCCGATTCCGCGACGAGCCGCTCGACGGCCTCGATGGCCTCGGCGACGGCGTCCGGGTTCTGGCCGCCGCCCTGGGCGACGTCCGGCTTGCCGCCGCCTCCGCCGCCGAGCGTCTTGGCGGCGGTGCGGACCAGGTCACCGGCCTTCAGACCGCGCTCACGGGCGGCCTCATTGGTGGCGATGACGGTCAGCGGACGGCCGTTGGCGACCGTGAACAGGGCGGTGACGGTGGGGCGGTCGCCCGGGACGCGCCCGCGCACGTCCAGCACCAGCTTGCGGAGATCGTCGGCGGAGGTGCCGTCCGGCACCCGGGCGGCGACCAGGGCCACGCCCCGGACGTCCGTGGCGCCCGCGGCGAGACCGGCGGCGGCCTGGAGCACCTTCTCGGCGCGGAACCGCTCGATCTCCTTCTCGGCCTCCTTGAGCTTGGTGAGCATGCCGGAGATCTTCTCCGGAAGCTCCTCCGGACGCCCCTTGACCAGCTCGGTCAGCCGGGAGACGACGGTGTGCTCACGGGCGAGGAAGTTGTAGGCGTCCACGCCCACCAGGGCCTCGACCCGGCGTACGCCGGAGCCGATGGAGGACTCGCCGAGCAGCTTCACCAGACCCAGCTGGGCGGTGTTGTGCACATGCGTACCACCGCACAGCTCCTTGGAGAAGTCGCCGATGGTCACCACGCGCACCCGGTCGCCGTACTTCTCGCCGAACTCGGCGATGGCCCCCTGCTTCTTGGCCTCGTCCATGCTCATCACCTCGGCGGTGACGTCGAGTTCACGGGAGAGGACCTCGTTGATCTTCTGCTCGACGTCGGTGAGCACCGCGCCGGGCACGGCGGTCGGCGAGCCGAAGTCGAAGCGGAAGCGGCCCGGCGAGTTCTCCGAACCGGCCTGGGCGGCGGTCGGACCGAGGGCGTCGCGCAGCGCCTGGTGGGTGAGGTGGGTGGCGCTGTGGGCGCGGGCGATGGCACGGCGGCGCGTGACGTCGATCTGGGCGTGGGCGCCGGAGCCGACCGTCACCTCGCCGACCTGGACGACGCCCTTGTGCACGCTGACGCCGGGCACCGGCTGCTGGACGTCCCGCACCTCGACAACGGCGCCGGAGTCCAGCTTGATCTTGCCGGTGTCGGCGAGCTGCCCGCCGCCCTCGGCGTAGAAGGGGGTGCGGTCCAGGACGACCTCGACATCGTCGCCCTCGACAGCGGCGGGTGAGGACACCCCGTCGACCAGCAGCCCGACGACGGTGGACTCGCCCTGGGTGTCGGTGTAGCCGGTGAAGACGGTGGCGCCGGAGCTGTCGGCCACCTCACGGTAGGCGGACAGGTCGGCGTGGCCGGTCTTCTTGGCTTTGGCGTCGGCCTTGGCGCGCTCCCGCTGCTCCTTCATCAGGCGGCGGAAGCCCTCCTCGTCCACGCTCAGGCCCTGTTCGGCGGCCATCTCGAGGGTGAGGTCGATCGGGAAGCCCCAGGTGTCGTGGAGCAGGAACGCCTTGTCGCCGGGGAGGACGCTGCCACCGGAGGCCTTGGTGTCGGTGACGGCGGTGTCGAGGATGTTGGTACCGGCCTTCAGCGTCTTGAGGAAGGCCGACTCCTCGGCGAGGGCGACGGTCTCGATGCGCTTGCGGTCGGTGAGCAGCTCCGGGTACTGCTGGCCCATCGTCTTCAGGACGACGTCGACCAGTTCGCCGACGACCGGGCCGGTGGCGCCGAGGATGCGCATGTTGCGGATGGCGCGGCGCATGATGCGGCGCAGCACATAGCCGCGGCCCTCGTTGCCGGGGGTGACGCCGTCGCCGATGAGCATGACGGAGGTGCGCATGTGGTCGGCGACCACGCGCAGCGAGACGTCGCTGTCATGGGCGGCGCCGTAGGCGACCCCGGTCAGCTCGGTGGCCTTGTCCATGACCACGCGCAGGGTGTCGGTCTCGTACATGTTGCGCACGCCCTGGAGGATCATGGCGAGGCGCTCGAGGCCGAGACCGGTGTCGATGTTCTTGGAGGGGAGCTCGCCGAGGATCGGGAAGTTTTCCTTGCCCTCGCCCGGACCGCGCTCGTACTGCATGAAGACCAGGTTCCAGATCTCCACGTAGCGCTCGTCGTTGACGGCCGGGCCGCCCTCCTCGCCGAACTCCGGACCCCGGTCGTAGTTGATCTCGGAGCAGGGGCCGCAGGGGCCGGGGACGCCCATGGACCAGTAGTTGGGGCCCATGCCCAGGCGCTGGATGCGTGTCGCGGGGACGCCGATGACATCGCGCCAGATGCGCTCGGCCTCGTCGTCCTGCTCGTAGACGGTGATCCACAGCCGCTCGGGGTCCAGACCGTAGCCGCCGTCCTCGACGGAGCCGGTCAGCAGCTCCCAGGCGTAGCGGATGGCGCCTTCTTTGAAGTAGTCGCCGAAGGAGAAGTTGCCGCACATCTGGAAGAAGGTGCCGTGCCGGGTGGTCTTGCCGACCTCTTCGATGTCCGGGGTGCGGACGCACTTCTGCACGCTGACGGCCCGGTCGTAGGGCGGCTTGACCTCGCCGAGGAAGTACGGCTTGAAGGGCACCATGCCCGCGGGGACCAGGAGCAGCGTCGGGTCGTCCGCGATGAGCGACGCCGACGGCACGACGGTGTGCCCGCGCTCTTCGAAGAAGCGCAGCCAGCGGCGGCGGATTTCAGCCGACTCCATCAGTGGTCCTCATTTCCGGCGGTGTGGTGGGGGTGGATGAGCTGGGCGCGGCCGCGCTGGGCGGGCAGCTGCCGGACGTCGTTGGCGGGCGCCGCGGTGAGCCCCAGGGCGTCCTTGAGCGCCGCCTCGCGGTCGGCCATGCCGTCCCGCACATCGAGTGCGAAGACCTTGATCCGCCGGCCCGCGAGCACCGCCCGGTCGGCGGCCTGCGCCGCCAGGCTCTCCGGGGTGAGCTGGTTGAGCTTGCGGTTGACCTTGGTGGTGGCCCACACGCCGGCGGCGACGCCGGTGGTGAACCAGAACGTGCGGCGGAACATCCGGTCTGTCAGCCCTTCGATCCACGGTTGCGGCGGCCGCCCCAGCGGGCGGACGGCAGGGTCTTGCCGACGACGACGGTGCGCGCGGGCCGCTCGTCCGGGCGCCCCTTGCGGCCGATCGCGCGGCGTACGCCGTAGCCGAACGCGGCCACCTTGACCAGCGGTCCGCCGAAGGCGGTGGAGACGGTCGAGGAGAGCGCGGAGGCGTTGGAGGTGACCTCCTGGACGTCGGCGGCGATCGAGTCCACCCGGGCGAGCTGGGTGTTGGCCGAGCGGACGGTCGCGGACGCCTCACCGAGCAGCGGCACGGCCTGCTCGGTGACCTCGGCCACCAGCTTGGTGGTCGCCTTGAGCGTCTGCGCGAGCCTCACCAGCGCGAAGGCGAGGAAGGACACGAGGATCGCCCAGAAGACGGCCACGAGGATCCCGGCCACCTCTCCACCGGACACGTTGCACCGCTCCCCTGCTGCCGCTCGTTGTCGTATGAGTCGTCCGTCGCCCGCCGCTCTCGGGCGGTCATCCGGGCGCGGGCGGCAGGTATCGACCTTATCGCGCCGCGCGGGCCCACCTGAAACGCATTGGTGTCCCGTGCTCGCGGCCGCCGGGGACCGGACCGGGCAGGCGGGACGAAACGGCCCGCGGGCCCCCGCCGACCGGTGTCGAGGGAACCCGCGGGCCGGGTGAGTACGCGGTGTCCGCCGGATCAGCGGGCGTAGTACTCGACGACGAGCTGCTCGTCGCAGATCACCGGGATCTCCTTGCGGTTGGGGTCCCGGTCCAGACGGAAGGCGAGCGCCTTCAGGTTGACCTGAAGGTAGCGCGGGGTCTCGCCGTCGGGGGCGTAGCCGCCCTCACGGGCCACCTGGAAGGGGTGCTTGTCGCGGCTGCGCTCGCGGACCATCACCACGTCGTCCGGGCGGACGCGGAAGGAGGGCTTGTCGACCTTGCGGCCGTTGACGTCGATGTGACCGTGGACCACCATCTGGCGGGCCTGGTAGATCGTGCGGGCGATACCGCTCCGCAGGACGAGCGCGTCCAGACGGCGCTCAAGCTCGACGATCAGGGCTTCGCCCGTCTTGCCTTCGACCTTCCGAGCGCGGTCGTAGGCACGGGCCATCTGGCGCTCACTGATGTCGTACTGAGCGCGCAGACGCTGCTTCTCCAGCAGACGGACCTTGTAGTCACTGGTCTGCTTGCGGCCACGGCCGTGCTCACCCGGCGGGTACGGGCGGGCTTCGAAGTACTTGACGGCCTTCGGGGTCAGCGCGATGCCGAGCGCTCGCGACTTCTTGACCTTGGGACGCGACTGGTTCACGTGGAACGAACCTCCATGTACGTTAGGTTAGCCTTACCTTAGCCGAGGAGAACGCATGTTTCGACCTGGGATCCCCCTGCCCAGCACTGGTCAGAGCGCCGAGAAGGGTCAGCCGCGTCCCATGGCAGACACTCTGCGCCCGACGGCGGCGGAGCGCATACGTACTCTCGTGGATGCCAAGGCTACGGCGTCTTTGACGATTCCCGGAATCGAGGCCCCGGACGACCTCGGAGCCCATGAGCCGGCGGCCCGCACCATGACCCCCGAGGGGGACGTCCTGCTGCTGGTCCCCGGCGGCTCCCCGGCGGCCCGCGCCGCCGCGTACGCCCAGCACGACGACCTGGCCTGCGTGATGGAGATCACGGACGTCGCCCCCGTCGCCATGCCCCACCGGATCCGCGGCCGGGCCTGGATCTCCGGCTGGCTCACCCCGGTGCGCAACGGCGAGCGGGCGGCCGGGGCGGCCCTGATGGCCGAGCGGCACCCGGTCGGGGAGCTGCTCGGGCTGCGGGAGGCGCTGCTGCCCGGCTCCGGCAACGGCTCCTCTCCCCGGACCTCGTGGACGCTGCTGCGGCTGGAGGTCGCCGAGGCGTGTGTGGACGACCTGTGGGGCGCCGACGACGTCGAGCCGGAGGAGCTCGCCGTGGCCGCGCCCGATCCGCTGGCGCAGCACGAGGCCGATCTGCTCCAGCATCTGCACGCCGCCCACAGCGACCAGGTGCGCGGCCTGTGCAAGCTGCTCGGCGAGCGCTCGTCGCCGGCCTGCGCCCGGGGCGAGGCGATCCCGGTGGCCCTGGACCGCTTCGGGCTGCGGGTCCGCTTCACCGACGACTCCGGCCGGCCCTTCGACGCGCGCTTCGACTTCCCCGAGCCGGTGCGCAATGTGTCCGAACTGCGGCGGGCGATGCACCTGCTGTTCGACGCGGCGGCCGGATGAGCCGACCGACCGCATGAGGGGAGGGCGCTACGACGCATCCGGTGCGGGGGGCGCGTCGCCGCGCAGCCGGGCGCGCACCCGCTCGACCACATCGGCGTAACGCGCCTCCGCCCCGTAGCGCGTCGGCTCGTAGTAGCGCTTGCCGTGGATCTTGTCCGGGGCGTACTGCTGCGCGGCGATCCCGCCCGGGAGGTCGTGCGGATACAGATAGCCCTGGGCGTGGCCCAGCTTCTCCGCGCCCTTGTAGTGGCCGTCGCGCAGATGCGGCGGCACCGGCCCGGCGAGCCCCGCCCGTACGTCCGCCAGCGCCGCGCCGATCGCCGTGGTGGCGGCGTTGGACTTGGGCGCGAGGGCCAGCGCGATGGTGGCGTGGCTGAGGGTGAGCGCGGCCTCGGGGAAGCCGATCAGCGCGACCGCCTGCGCCGCCGCCACGGCGGTGGGCAGCGCGGTGGGATCGGCAAGGCCGATGTCCTCGCTCGCCGAGATCATCAGCCGCCGGGCGATGAACCGCGGGTCCTCCCCCGCCTCGATCATCCGCGCCAGGTAGTGCAGCGCCGCGTCCACGTCCGAACCGCGGATGGACTTGATGAGGGCGCTCGCCACGTCGTAGTGCTGATCGCCCGCGCGGTCGTACTTCACCGCGGCGCGGTCGACCGCCTCCTCCAGCGTGGTCAGCGTGATCTCGGCCTCGCCCTTGGCTATCGCCGAACCCGCCCCCGCCTCCAGCGCGGTCAGCGCGCGCCGGGCGTCACCGCCCGCGATCCGCAGCAGATGCGCCTCGGCCTCCCGGGGCAGGGCGACCGCGCCCCCGAGCCCGCGCTCGTCGGCCAGCGCCCGGCTCAGCAGCCCGCGCAGATCCTCGTCGGTCAGCGGCTCGAGGGTGAGCAGCAGCGAACGGGACAGCAGCGGGGAGATCACCGAAAAGTACGGATTCTCGGTGGTGGCGGCGATCAGCGTCACCCAGCGGTTCTCGACGGCGGGCAGCAGGGAGTCCTGCTGGGCCTTGCTGAAGCGGTGGATCTCGTCGAGGAAGAGCACCGTCTCCCGGCCGTACGCCCCGGAGGACCGGCGCGCCCCGTCGATGACGGCCCGCACCTCCTTGACGCCCGCGGTGATCGCCGACAGCTCCACAAAGCGCTTCTGGGTGGCCTGGCTGACCACATACGCCAGGGTGGTCTTGCCGATCCCCGGCGGCCCCCACAGGATCACCGACGACGGCCCGGCCGGTCCCCCATTGCCCTCACCGACCAGTCGGCGCAACGGGGATCCGGGCCGCAGCAGATGCTGCTGGCCCACCACCTCGTCCAGCGTGCGCGGGCGCATGCGCACCGCCAGCGGACTGCTGGCGGGGTCCTTCTCCTGGCGTTCCTCGGCGGCGGCGGTGAACAGGTCTGGCTCCACCCGCGAAGCCTATGACACCTCACCGACAGGAGGGTTTCCGGTGACGCCCGGCGGCGGGAACGTCAGCCCTGGGCTCCGGTCCAGAAGTCCCACCAGCGAGTCAGGATCATCATGCCGATGATGCCGACCCACAGCACCGGCACCACCCAGTGGAACTCCAGCAGTCCGCGCCGGAGCCCGTCGGGCGCCGGGAGGTAGCCGTGCTTGATGTTGTAGCCGGTGACGTAGCAGAACATCACGATGGTGGCGACCCAGGCCAGGCAGCACCACAGGCACAGCGAGCCGATGACGTACAGCGACTGGTACTGGAGCCAGGTGACGAACGCGACGCCGAAGAGCGTGCCCGCGTTGAAGGTGAGCCAGTACCAGCGCGGGAAGCGGGCCCCGGTCAGCAGGGACACACCCACGCAGATGACGATCCCGTAGGCGACGAGCCCCAGCATCGGGTTCGGGAAGCCGAACGCCTGGGCCTGGTCGCTCTCCATGATGTTGCCGCAGGAGACGATCGGATTGAGGCTGCACCCGGGGGTGAAGGTCTTGCCCTCCGCCTTGGCCTCGAGGATCTTGTTCTTGTCGATCGTGATGACCCAGGCGGCGAGCAGCCCCAGCGCTCCGGTGATCACGAGCAGCAGGGCGAAGGCGCGACCGCCTCCCGTCCCGGCCCGCGCGCTCTCCCGCACCTCGCCGGACTCCACGTCGTCCACCACTGTCGTCGCCATATCGCCGTCCGTCGCTCTCCCACGTGTCCAGCCCCGTCGGGCACGGCCATTGTGCCGCACCGGGCATCGCCGTACGGCCCCGTTACCACGGCACGGCCATCATTCCGTGTCCCCCGTTCGGCGGACATAAGGCCGACCGCCCGGTGGTCCCCGGAATCCGGCCACCGCGCCAGCCTCGTGACCATGACACATCAAGCGGTACGGGTACGCGGACTCCGCAAGAGATACGGCGCGAACACCGCGCTGGACGGCGTTGACCTGGGCATCCGGCAGGGCGAGGTATTCGGGATCCTGGGGCCCAACGGGGCGGGCAAGAGCACGGCGGTGGAGATCCTCCAGGGCCATCGGAGCCGCGACGCGGGAGAGGTCACCGTGCTGGGCCGGGACCCCGCGTCGGCCGGGCGGGACTGGCGTTCCCGGATCGGCATCGTTTGGCAGGATGAATCGGCCCCCGCCGAGTTGACGGTGAAGGAGACCGTGCGCCATTTCGCCCGCTACTACCCTCGGCCGCGCGACCCCGAGGAGGTCATCGGGCTGGTCGGGCTGGCGGCCAGGGCGGCCAGCCGGGTCAAGGCGCTGTCGGGCGGTCAGCGACGGCGGCTGGATGTGGCCCTCGGTGTGATCGGCGATCCGGAGCTGCTGCTCCTGGACGAGCCGACGACCGGCTTCGACCCGGCGGCGCGGCGTCAGTTCTGGGAGCTGATCCGGAGGTTGGCCAGCGAGGGCACCACGATCGTGCTCACCACGCACTATCTGGACGAGGTCGAGGCACTGGCCGACCGGCTCGCGGTGTTCGCCGCCGGACGGGTCGCCGCCGAGGGCACCCCTGCCGAACTGCGCGATCGGTACGGCTCCTTGGCGACGGTCCACTGGACCGATCCCGGGACCGGGCCACGCAGTGAGGAGACCGCCACCCCGACCCGTACCGTCGCGGCGCTGATGCGCCGGTTCGACGGCGAGATACCGGGGCTGCGGATCGCCCGGCCCACCCTGGAGGACGTCTATCTGCGGCTCAGCGGCCAGTTCGGCGGCCCGGCGGCGGACGAGGAGAGCGCGCGATGACAACGACCCGTGCCCGCGGTACCGCCGCCTCCCGCCCGCTGCCCGGCGCCTGGCGCGTCGGACTGCACCGCGGTGCCATCGAGCTGCGGCAGTTCTTCCGCCAGCGCGAACAGGTGGTCTTCACCTTCGCCTTCCCCATCGTCTTCCTGGCCCTGTTCGCCTCGATCTTCAGCGACGATGTGAAGGGCGCGGGCGTCACCGCCTCACAGCTCTATGTGGCGGCCATGATCGCCGCGGGGGTGATGTCGACGAGCTTCCAGTCGCTGGGCGTCTCCATCGCGGTCGAGCGCGACGAGAAGGTGCTGCGGCGGCTGCGCGGCACCCCGATGCCCCCGGCCGCGTACTTCCTCGGCAAACTGTGGCTGGTACTGGTCACCGGGATCGTCGAGACCGTCCTGCTGCTGCTCATCGGGGCGACCCTGTTCGACCTGGACCTGCCCACGGGCGCGGACACATGGCTGACGTTCGGCTGGGTCTTCGCCCTCGGACTCACCGGCTGCGCGCTGCTGGGCATCGCCATCAGCAGTGTGCCGCGCTCGGGCAAGAGCGCCACCTCGGTGGTCGTCCTGCCGTTCCTGGTGCTCCAGTTCATCTCCGGCGTCTACATCTCCATCGACACCCTGCCGGACTGGATGCTCGATGTGGGCGCCCTCTTCCCCCTGAAGTGGATGTGCCAGGGGTTCCGCGGGGTCTTCCTGCCCGAGTCGGCGGCGGTGCTGGAGCAGACGGGCGCCTGGGAGTACGGGCGGATCGCGCTGGTGCTGGGCGGCTGGTGCGTCGGAGGATTGGTGCTGTGCCTGCTGACGTTCCGTTGGAAGAGCCGTCGCGACGGCTGACCGGCCCGCTCGCCCCCGACGTGTACTTCCATGTCTACCGTCGCTGGGACGCCTACTACGCGATCGTGTTCGTGGCGACCCTGCTGTTCATCGTGTCCGGGTCCGATCCGGGTCCCGGCCCCCGCGCGGTCGCGGCGGCGCTCTTCGCCGCGGCCGCGCCCTGGTATGTGCTGGTCGGCCGGCGGGTCCTGCTGGCCGGGGAGGAGGACCGGCGCCGCGGGCTGCTCTATCTCGCGGGGCTCACCGTGTTCTTCCTGCTGCCCTCGGCGTTCGTCGGGGAGACCCGGATCGCCCTGTTCGCGCTGGCGCCGCAGTGCTTCATCCTGCTGCGGCTGCGCTGGGCGCTGACCGCCATGGCCTCCCTCAACCTCCTGCCGGTGGTGGCCTGGGCGCTGGTGAGGCGGCCGGATCCGCACGATCTGTTCCTCAACTCGCTGTTCGCCGTGGTCACCCTGGCGTTCTCGGCGGTCCTCGGAAGCTGGATCATCATGGTCATCGACCAGAGCAGGGAACGAGCGGCGCTCATCGCCGAACTGGAGGCGAGCCGCGAGGAGGTGGCACGGCTGTCCGCCGCGCACGGCGCCCTCGCCGAACGGGAGCGGCTGTCCCGGGAGATCCATGACACCCTCGCCCAGGGCTTCACCAGTCTGCTGATGCTCGTTCAGGCGGTCGAGTCGGAGGTCGAGCACGACATGCCGCTGGCCCGCCGCCATCTGGATCTGATGGCCCGTACGGCGCGTGAGAACCTGGCCGAGGCGCGGGCCCTGGTCGCCGGGGCGGGCCCGGCCGATCTGGACGGAGGTTCGCTGCCCGACGCGGTGCGGCGGCTGGCGGTACGCCATGAGGACCAGTCGGGAGCCCCGGCCCGCGTCGAGGTGTCCGGGGCGGTCCGTCCACTGCCCGCCGCGGTGGAGGTGGTGGGCTTGCGCACATGCCAGGAGGCGCTGGCCAACGTCCGTCGGCACGCCGGTCCCCGCGCCGCGGTCGCGCTGGAGCTGGACTACGGCGAGAACGCGCTGCGGGTGCGGATCCGGGACACCGGGCGCGGCTTCGACCCGGCGGTCCCGCACGGCGGATACGGCCTCGCCGGGCTGCGCGCCCGCGCCCGGGAGGCGGGCGGCACGGCCGAGGTGCGGGGAGTGCCGGGCGAGGGCACGACGGTGGCGGTGGAACTGCCGGTGCGGGCGCCCGTACCGGCGCCGGTAGGGAAGGAAAGCACACGGTGATCCGGATACTGATCGCGGACGACCACCCGGTGGTGCGCGAGGGGCTGCGCGGCATGCTCGGCGCCGAGCCCGGTCTTGAGGTCGTCGGCGAGGCGGCCAACGGACCGCGTGCGGAGGCGCTGAGCGCCTCGCTGCTGCCCGATGTGGTGCTGATGGACCTGCGGATGCCGGACGGCGACGGGGTGGACTCGATCGCCCGGATGACCGCAGCCGGACTGCCCTGCCGGGTGATCGTCCTGACCACGTACGAGACGGACGGCGACATCCTGCGCGCGGTGGAGGCCGGGGCGGCGGGCTATCTCCTCAAGGACACGGCCCGCGCCGACCTGGCCGAGGCGGTCCGGTCGGCCGCCCGCGGGGAGACGGTGCTGACTCCGTCCGTCGCGGCCCGGCTGGTGGACCGGCTCCGGGACCGGCCCGAGCGGCCCCGGCTGTCGGAGCGCGAGACGGCCGTGCTGCGACTGGTCGCGGAGGGCTGTACCAACGCGGAGATCGGCCGTCGGCTGTACATCGGTGAGTCCACGGTGAAGACGCATCTGCTGCGGGCCTTCACCAAGCTGGGCGTGGACGACCGTACGGCCGCGGTCACCAGCGCGATGCGGCTGGGGCTGCTGTGACCACCGTGCCCCGTCGCACCGCCCACGGCGGTACAACGGGGCACGTTCAGGGGTCAGTTGATCTTGGTGCGGAGGGTGGGCACGACCTTGTCGAGCGGGACCGGGGTCTGCTCGCCGGACGCCATGTCCTTGAGCTGGACCACACCCTCGGCGAAGTCGCGCTCACCGGCGACGATCGCATAGCGGGCGCCGCTGCGGTTGGCGGCCTTCATCGCGGCCTTGAGGCCCTTGCCGCCGTAGGCGAAGTCCGTGGCGACGCCCGCCGCGCGGAGCTCGGCCACCACACCGAAGAGGATCTTCCGGGCCTCTTCCCCGAGCGGCACCGCGAAGACGCTGGTGACGTCGGGCAGGTCCAGGACGATGCCCTCGGCCTCCAGGGCCAGCACCGTGCGGTCCACGCCGAGCGCCCAGCCGACCGAGGGCAGGGCGGGGCCGCCGATCATCTCGGAGAGGCCGTCGTAGCGGCCGCCGCCGCCGACCGCGGACTGCGAGCCGAGGCCGTCGTGGACGAACTCGAAGGTGGTGCGGGTGTAGTAGTCCAGCCCGCGGACCAGCTTGGGGTCGTCCTCGAAGGGCACGCCCTGCGCGCTGATCAGCTCGCGCACCTCGGCGTGGTAGGCGCGGCACGCGTCGCACAGGTAGTCGCGCAGCAGCGGTGCGCCGGTCAGCTGCTTCTGAACGGCGTCGCGCTTGTCGTCCAGCACCCGCAGCGGGTTGATCTCGATCCGGCGGCGGGTGTCCTCGTCCAGATCCAGGCCGCGCAGGAACTCCTGGAGGGCGGCCCGGTAGACGGGGCGGCACTCGGCGTCGCCCAGCGAGTTCAGCAGGATGCGGAAGTCGCGCAGGCCCAGCGAGCGGTAGGCGTTGTGGGCCAGCAGGATCAGCTCGGCGTCCAGGGCCGGGTCCTCGGCGCCGATCGCCTCCGCGCCGACCTGGGAGAAGTGGCGGTAACGGCCCTTCTGCGGGCGCTCGTAGCGGTAGTACGAGCCGGAGTACCAGAGCTTGACCGGCAGGGATCCGGCCTTGTGCAGATTGGCCTCCAGCGCGGCGCGCAGCACCGAGGCGGTGCCCTCGGGGCGCAGCGCGAGCTGGTCGCCGCCCTTGGTGGTGAGGGTGTACATCTCCTTGGTCACGATGTCGGTGGACTCGCCGACGCCGCGCGCGAAAAGCTCCACGTTCTCGAAACCGGGGGTCTCGACATAGCCGTAGCCGGACCGCCGCAACGGTGCCGCGATGGCCTCGCGCACCGCGAGATAGGTCGCGGAGACCGGCGGGATCAGGTCGTACGTGCCCCGGGGGGCCTTGAAGGTGCTCACGACAGTTCTCTCGTCACATTCCTCGTCGCGGAGCCGGCTCCTGGGTGCCGCCTCCGAGGCCGGAGGCCACCTCCCGCAGATAGGGGTTGGTGGCGCGCTCGCGGCCGATGCTGGTCTGGGGGCCGTGGCCGGACAGCACCACGGTCGAGTCGTCGAGCGGCAGGCACACACGGGCCAGGGACTCGAGGATCTCGGCGTGGTCGCCACCGGGCAGATCGGTGCGTCCGATGGAGCCGGCGAACAGCAGGTCGCCCGAGAAGAAGACGGACGGGATGTCCGCCTGCTCGGGCAGCCTGAAGGTCACCGACCCCTTGGTATGGCCCGGTGCGTGCGCGACGGTCAGCTCCAGACCGGCCAGCTTCAGCTCGGCGCCGTCGGCCAGCTCCTTGACGTCGTCCGGTTCGCCCACGGTCAGTTCGCCCAGCAGCGGCAGTCCGATGGAACGGCCGAGGGCCTTCTCGGGGTCGCTCATCATGAAGCGGTCCGCCGGGTGGATCCAGGCCGGTACGTCATGGGCGCCGCAGACCGGGACCACCGAGGCGACGTGGTCGAGGTGGCCGTGGGTGAGGACGACGGCGACGGGCTTGAGCCGGTGCTTGGCGATCGCCTCCTCGACTCCTGGGGCCGCCTGATGGCCCGGGTCGATGATCACGCACTCCTCACCGGCGGCGGGGGCGACCAGGTAGCAGTTGGTCCCCCAGGCCCCGGCGGGGAACCCGGCAATGAGCACGATCGTCCTTAAGAGTCGTCCGGCAGAAGATTGTCGGCAGCTCCAGAGCCTACCGGCGGCGGCCCCGGCACAGCGAACCCGTATACGGTACGGCCGAGCGATCAGTCACGAGACCGACGGCACACGCCATGAGGAGACGACCCGGTGGTCAGTAACGAGCAGCGGCGGCGGCAACTCGCCCGGGAGAAGTACCTTCGGCAGCAGGCACGGCGCCAGCAGGCCCGGGAGAAGGCGCGCCGCCGCAACACGGTGATCGCCTCGACGCTGGCCGTGGTGCTGGCGGCGGGCGGGGCCGTGGCGACCGTGGGCGCGCTGTCCGGCGGCGGCGACGACAAGAAGAAGGACGACTCCGCCGCCACGCCCCCCACTCCGCCGCCGACCAGCAAGGCGCCGGACCCCTGTGCCGCGGGGGCGAAGAAGGTCAAGGGCGAGAAGCCGAAGAAGATGACCTGGAAGAAGGAGCCCGAGGTCGCCATCGACAAGGCGGCGAAGTACACCATGAGGCTGGAGACCACCTGCGGGGACATCTCCATCGACCTGAAGGCGGACAAGGCGCCGCACACGGTCAACTCCTTCGACTTCCTGGCGAAGAAGGGCTACTTCGACCACACCTCCTGTCACCGGCTGACCAACCAGAACATCTTTGTGCTCCAGTGCGGCGATCCGCAGGGCACCGGCCGGGGCGGCCCGGGGTACACCATCCCGGACGAGAACCTGAAGGACCCCTCGCTCAAGGGGAACGTCTACCCGGCCGGCACGGTCGCGATGGCGAACCAGTACAACGCCCAGACCAAGCAGGGCCGGGACAGCGGCGGCAGCCAGTTCTTCCTCGTCTACCAGGACAGCCAGCTGCCACCGGACTACACGCCCTTCGGCACGGTGAGCAAGGACGGGATGAAGGTCCTGAAGAAGATCGGCAAAGCGGGTGCCGCCCCGCCCGACCAGACCGGGAGCACCGCCCCGAACGCCACCGTGAAGATCAACAAGGCGGCGGTCACCGCGTCCTGACGCCCCTGACGTGCGTACTGCGAAATTTCGGTCGCGCAGGATACGGACAGCCGGGGCACCGTTCGCCTATGTTGGCGTTGTGCGGGGTGCCTGCGCCGATGGCCGCCACCCTGCTGAGAGACCGGTCAGGGCGTTTCCCGGCCGGAAGAAACTGTGGACGATGCCGGCGGGCCGCGCGCCCGCCCCGGCATCATGTGGAGGAGGCGCTGTGAGCAGCGAGCCTTGGGGCCGCGTCGACGAGGCGGGGACCGTGTACGTGCGTACGGCCGACGGTGAGCAGGTCGTCGGGTCGTGGCAGGCGGGATCTCCGGAAGAGGCCCTCGCCTACTTCGAGCGCAAGTACGACGGTCTGGTCGTCGAGATCGGCCTCCTCGAGCGCCGGGTGAAGACCACCGACCTGTCCGCCAAGGACGCGACGGCCGCCCTCGAGCACATCCGGCAGCAGGTCGACGAGCACCATGTGGTCGGTGATCTGGACGCGCTCAGGAAGCGGCTCGACAAGCTCGCCGAGGACGTCGAAAAGCGCCGTGAGCAGCGCAAGGCGGCCAAGGCCCACCAGACCGAGGAGGCCCGCAAGTCCAAGGAGGCGCTGGTCGCCGAGGCCGAGGAGCTGGCCGCCAGCGAGCAGTGGCGGGCCGCCGGGGAGCGGCTGCGCGCCCTGGTCGAGACCTGGAAGGGCCTGCCGCGGCTGGACCGCAGGACCGACGACGAGCTGTGGCACCGCTTCTCGCACGCCCGCTCGGCGTTCTCCAAGCGGCGCAAGGCGCACTTCGCGGCGCTGGACGCCCAGCGCGAGGAGGCCCGGCAGACCAAGGAGAAGCTGGTCGCCGAGGCCGAGGCGCTGTCCGGCTCCACCGACTGGGGGCCCACGGCCGCCCGGTACCGGGAGCTGATGTCGGACTGGAAGGCCGCGGGGCGTGCGCAGCGCGAGGCCGAGGACGACCTGTGGAACCGCTTCCGCGGGGCGCAGGACATCTTCTTCCAGGCCCGTGGCGAGGTCTTCGCGGAGCGCGACGCGGAGCAGCGGGAGAACCTGACCCGCAAGGAGGAGCTGGTCGCCGAGGCCGAGAAGCTGCTGCCGGTCTCGGATCTGAAGGCGGCCCGCGCGGCCTTCCGGTCGGTCAACGAGCGGTGGGAGGCCATCGGCCATGTGCCGAGGGACTCCCGGGCGCGCATCGAGGGGCGGCTGCACGCGGTCGAGCGCGCCATCCAGGACGCCGAGGAAGTGGAGTGGCGGCGGACCAACCCCGAGGCGCGGGCGCGTGCCGAGGGGCTGACCGGTCAGCTCCAGGACGCGGTGGACAAGCTGCGCCGGCAGATCGACGCGGCCCGTGCGGCGGGGAACAACGCCAAGGCCGACAAGCTGGCCAAGGAGCTGGAGGGGCGGCAGGCCCTGCTGGACCAGGCGCTCAAGGGCCTGGAGGAGTTCGGCGGCTGAGCGCGCACGCCTGACGCACGGCTGGCGCTCGACAACGGCGGCCCCGGTTGATCCGGGGCCGCCGTTGTCGGTGCTGTACGCCGTCTGCGGGCGCCGGCTCAGCGCTGGCGGGCCGAGGTGACCCGGTAGACGTCGTAGACGCCCTCGACCCCGCGCACGGCCTTCAGGACGTGCCCGAGGTGCTTGGGGTCGCCCATCTCGAAGGTGAAGCGCGAGGTGGCCACCCGGTCGCGGGAGGTCTGCACGGCCGCGGACAGGATGTTGACGTGCTGGTCGGACAGGACGCGGGTGACGTCCGACAGCAGCCGGGACCGGTCCAGCGCCTCGACCTGGATGGCGACCAGGAAGACCGACGACTGGGTGGGTGCCCATTCGACGTCGAGGATGCGTTCGGGCTGCTGGGAGAGCGAGTCCACGTTGACGCAGTCGGCGCGGTGCACCGAGACGCCGCTGCCGCGGGTGACGAAGCCGATGATGGGGTCGCCCGGCACCGGCGTACAGCAGCGGGCCAGCTTGACCCAGACGTCCTCGACTCCCTTGACCACCACACCGGGGTCGGCGCTGGAGCGGCGCTTGGAGCGGCTGCGGATGGGCGGGGCGGTCTCGGCGATGTCCTCGTTGGCGGCCTCCTCGCCGCCGAGGGCCTGGACCAGCTTGTTGACCACGTTCTGCGCGGAGACATGGCTCTCGCCGATGGCCGCGTAGAGCGAGGAGATGTCGGGGTAGCGCATCTCATGGGCCAGGGTGACCAGCGAGTCACCGGTGAGGATGCGCTGGATGGGCAGGTTCTGCTTGCGCATCGCCCGTACGATCGCGTCCTTGCCCTGCTCGATCGCCTCGTCGCGGCGTTCCTTGGAGAACCAGGCGCGGATCTTGTTGCGGGCGCGCGGGGACTTCACGAAGCCCAGCCAGTCGCGGGAGGGCCCGGCGCCCGGTGCCTTGGAGGTGAAGACCTCCACCAGGTCACCGTTGTCGAGGGTGGACTCCAGCGGCACCAGCCGCCCATTGACCCGGGCCCCGATGGTGCGGTGGCCGACCTCGGTGTGCACGGCGTAGGCGAAGTCCACCGGGGTCGCCCCGGCCGGAAGCGCTATGACATCGCCCTTGGGCGTGAAGACGAAGACCTCGTTGCGGGAGAGGTCGAAGCGCAGGGACTCCAGGAACTCGCCGGGGTCCTCGGTCTCCTTCTGCCAGTCCAGGAGCTGCCGCAGCCACGCCATGTCGTTGATGGCGTCGTCCTTGCCGGACTTGCGGGGCACGTCGGTGCGCACCTTGGAGGCTCCCGCGACGGCCTCCTGCTTGTACTTCCAGTGCGCGGCGATGCCGTACTCGGCGCGGCGGTGCATGTCGAAGGTGCGGATCTGGAGCTCGACCGGCTTGCCGCTGGGCCCGATGACCGTCGTGTGCAACGACTGGTACATGTTGAACTTGGGCATCGCGATGTAGTCCTTGAACCGCCCGGGCACCGGGTTCCACCGCGCGTGGATGGTCCCGAGCGCCGCGTAGCAGTCGCGGACCGTGTCGACGAGGACGCGAATGCCCACCAGGTCATAGATCTCGGCGAAGTCGCGGCCGCGCACGATCATCTTCTGGTAGACGGAGTAGTAGTGCTTGGGCCGCCCGGTGACGGTGGCCTTGATGCGCGCGGCCCGCAGATCGCCCTGGACCTGGTCGGTGACGACGGCCAGGTACTCGTCGCGCTTGGGTGCCCGCTCGGCGACCAGCCGCACGATCTCGTCGTACATCTTGGGGTAGAGGATCGCGAAGGCGAGGTCCTCCAGCTCCCACTTGATGGTGTTCATGCCCAGGCGGTGGGCGAGCGGGGCGTAGATCTCCAGCGTCTCGCGGGCCTTCTTCTCCTGCTTCTCCCGCTTGAGATAGCGCATGGTGCGCATGTTGTGCAGCCGGTCGGCGAGCTTGATGACCAGGACCCGGGGGTCCTTGGCCATGGCGACGACCATCTTGCGCACCGTCTCGGCCTGGGCCGCCTCGCCGAACTTGACCTTGTCCAGCTTGGTGACGCCGTCGACGAGCAGGGCGACCTGGTCGCCGAAGTCACGGCGCAGGGTGTCCAGGCCGTACTCGGTGTCCTCCACGGTGTCGTGCAGCAGCCCGGCCATCAAAGTGGCCGGATCCATACCCAGCTCGGCGAGGATCGTGGTCACCGCGAGTGGATGGGTGATGTACGGATCGCCGCTCTTGCGTTTCTGGCCGCGGTGCCAGCGCTCGGCCACCTGGTAGGCGCGCTCGATCTGGCGCAGCGTCCCGGCGTCCGCCTTGGGGTCGTTGCCGCGGACGATGCGCAGCAGGGGCTCCAGCACCGGGTTGTACGGACTGGAGCGCTGGACGCCGAGGCGGGCCAGCCGGGCCCGGACGCGGTTGGACGAACCCGAGCGGGGCGCGGGGCCGGGCGCCGGGCGGGCGGCGGTGGACGGCAGGCCGTTCCCGCGGCCCGCGGCGGGCCGCGGGCTCTTCTGCTCGGCGCCGCCGCCGACCGGGCTGTCACCGCTGGTCCGGGGCGTGCCGGAGGCCGCCGTCGGCTCGGCGGCGGTCGGCGCGTCCGGGTGAGCGGAGGGGGATCCTCCCGGACGGACGGGGGGCGAGAGCGGCTGGGCCTCGTCTGGCAAGTGCACTCCTCAAGCGTCCGGACCTCAAGAGGTCGGGGTGCCATGGTATCGATCCCGCCACTCCGCTTGCCTGTCGGTCAAGCGGACCGGGCGGTGCCGGGCATGACGGAGGGCGGGGGCCCCGCATGATCGCAGGTCCCCGCCCTCCGTCCGCGGTATCGGCGCGATACCGCTCAGATCGTGATCAGCGCCTCCAGCGGGGCGCTGCCGAGCGAGCCCAGCAGCCGGCCGCGGCCCTGGAGAAAACCGAGCTCCAGCAGGACGGCGACCCCGGCGATCTGGGCACCGGCCCGCCGGATCAGCTGGAGGGACGCCTCGGCGGTGCCGCCGGTGGCCAGGACGTCGTCGACGACCAGGACCCGGTCGCCCGGGGCCAGGGCATCGGCGTGTATCTCGATCTCCGCGGTGCCGTACTCCAGCTCGTACGCCTGGGCCAGGGTGGCCCCGGGCAGTTTCCCGGCCTTGCGGACGGGGACGAAGCCGACTCCGGCGCGGACGGCGGCCGGGGCGCCGAGGATGAAGCCCCGCGCCTCCAGGCCCACGACCTTGTCCGCCCGGTACCGGGTGGCGAGCGTGGCCAGCGCGTCGGTCAGCGCGGTGAACGCGGCGGCGTCGGCGAGCAGCGGGGTGATGTCCTTGAACATCACGCCCGGCTTCGGATGGTCCGGCACGTCCTGGATCCGGCTGAGCAGCAGGGCGCGCAGTTCCTCGGCGGCGAGGCCGCCGAATCCGTCCGGATCGCCCGGCTCACCGGTCGCGGTGCCCGTCGTGCCGGCACTCATCGGCGCTTGCCCGACGGCCGGCCGCGGCCCCGGCCGCGTGAGGTGGGCTGGCGGCGCTGGCCGACGACCCCTCCGGGGGCCGCTCCGGCGTCCTGGAGATCCGGATCGCTGTCGCCCTCCTCGGCCGACCGGTCGGCACCGGCCTCGGACTCGGCCTTGGCGGCCGCCGCGCGCTTGGCGCGCACCCGCTTGGCCAGCGCCTTCATCCGCGGGTCGCGTTCCTTCAGGTCGGCGACGAGCGGAGTGGCGATGAAGATCGAGGAGTAGGCACCGGCGGCGAGACCGACGAACAGCGACAGCGAGATGTCGTTGAGCATGCCCGCGCCGAGCAGACCGCCACCGATGAACAGCAGCGCACCGACCGGCAGCAGCGCCACAACCGTGGTGTTGATGGACCGCACCAGGGTCGAGTTGAGGCTGCGGTTGGCGATCTCGCTGTAGGTGAAGCGGTTCTGTTTGGTGAGGTCCTTCGACGCTTCCTTGAGACCGTCGAAGACCACGACCGTGTCGTACAGCGAATAACCGAGGATCGTGAGCAGACCGATCACGGTACCGGGGGTGACTTCGAAGCCGACCAGCGCGTAGACCCCGACGGTGATGGTGATGTCGTGGATCAGCGCGACCAGTGCGGCCAGTGCCATCCGCCATTCGAAGGCGATGGCGAGATAGATCACCACCAGCACCATGAAGATCGCCAGACCCTGCCACGCCTTGCCGGCGATCTGCTCGCCCCAGCTCGGGCCGACCAGCTGGGTGTCGATCTTGTCGGCCTTGACGTCCAGCTTCTTGGCCAGCGCCTCCTGGACCGGCAGCGCCTCCTTGGTACCCAGCTCGCTGATCTGGATCCGCAGGCCGCCGCGGCCGAGCTCCTGGACGACCACGGTGTGGTCGTCGGCCGCCTTCTCGGCGGTCTGACGGACGTCGGAGGTCGAGACGCTGGTGTTGGGCGTGGTGAAGACGGCGCCGCCGGAGAACTCGATGCCCATGTTGAGGCCACGCACCGCCAGGCCGACGATGGCCGTGATGGTGATCAGTATCGAGATGCCGTACCAGATCTTGCGCTTGCCGACGAAGTCGTAGCCGACCTCGCCTCGGTAGAGCCTGGCGCCGAGAGTGCCGAGTCGCGACATCTCACGCCTCCTTCGTGTCGGCGGGGGCGGCGGAACGGCGCCGGCGCAGGGGCGGCTTGGCTCCCAGGCGCTCGGGGTCCAGACCGGACCAACGGTGGCCGTTCCCGAAGAACGGGCGGCGGGCGAGCAGCGTCATCAGCGGCTTGGTGAACAGGAACACCACCGCGACGTCGAGCAGCGTGGTCAGCCCCAGGGTGAAGGCGAAGCCCTGCACCTTGCCGACGGTGACGATGTAGAGCACCGCGGCGGCCAGGAACGACACGAAGTCGGAGACCAGGATGGTGCGCCGGGCCCGCGGCCAGCCGCGCTCGACGGCGGGGCGCAGCGAGCGGCCCTCCCGGATCTCGTCGCGGATCCGTTCGAAGTAGACGATGAACGAGTCGGCGGTGATACCGATGGCCACGATCGCGCCGCAGACCGCCGGGAGGTTCAGCGCGAAGCCGATACCGGGGCCGAGCAACACCATGATCGTGTAGGTGAGGATCGCGGAGACCCCGAGGCTGGCCATGGCCACCAGGGCCAGACCGCGGTAGTAGACGACCAGGTAGAGCATCACGAGGGCCATACCGATGGCACCGGCGACCAGGCCCGCCTTGAGCTGCTCACCGCCGAGGGCGGCGGAGACGGTGGTCTCGTCCGCGATGTCGAAGGACAGCGGGAGCGCACCGTAGGACAGGACGTTGGCCAGGTCCTCGGAGCTCTGCTGGGTGAAACCGCCGGAGATGGTGGCGCGGCCGCCGGTGATCGCCGTGTTGACCTCGGGGTCGGAGACGACCTCGCCGTCGAGGACGATCGCGAAGCGGTTCTGCGGGGGCTGCTTGGCCGCCAGCTTGCCGGTCACATCGGCGAACTTCTTGGCGCCCTTGCCGTTGAAGTCGAGCTGCACGATCCAGCCCGAGGCGTTCTGGCTCTCGAAGACGGACGAGGCGTCGTCGACGTCGGTGCCCTCGACCTGGGCGGGGCCGAGCACGTACTTGGCGTCGCCCTTCTGGCCGCAGGCCAGGATGGAGTCGGTCGCCTTGGCGTTGGCCGCCTTCTCGGCCGCCGCGGCGCGGCCCTTCTTGGTGGTGCAGTCCAGCGCGGCGAAGTCCTTGGCCAGGTCGTTCTGCCCGTTGGGGGCGGAAGGCTTCTTGGTCTGGTCGCCCTTGGGGGACTTCGACGGGTCGGGGGTCGGCGTCTTGTCGGCCTTCAGCGCGCCCGGGACGGCCCGGCCCTGGGTGCTGGCGCTCGCGGACGGGGTGCCCGAGGGCCGGTCGCTCTTCTCGGTGCCCTTGTCGCCCTGCTTGCCCTTGTCACCCTGGTCGTTCTTGCCCTTGCCGCTGGCGGTGGGGGTCGGGGTGGCGGGCGGGGGGTTCTTCCCGCCGGAGGTGGTGGAGGTGGTCACCGGCCGGAAGTAGAGCTGGGCGGTGGTGCCGACCTGCTGCCGGGCCTGCTTCGCGTTCGTCCCCTTGGGGATGTTCACGATGATGTGCTTGTCGCCCTGCGTCTGGACCTCGGCCTCGGACACACCCAGACCGTTGACACGCCGCTCGATGATGCCGACGGCGGTGTTCATGTTGTCCGTGTTGATCGCGTTGGGCTTGCCCGGCTGGTTCTTGGCCTCCAGCGTGAAGCTGGTGCCGCCCGCGAGGTCGATGCCGAGCCGCGGCGTGGTGTGACCGGAGAGGAACATCCCCCCGGTGAGCGCCACGATGGCGATCAGAATCACGGCCAGGGCGCGGCCGGGCCTGCCCTGCGACCCGGGTGACCTGCGGCCCTTCTTCGGTGCTGCCACCTTGTCGTTTCTCCCTGTCCAACCGCCCCGCACCGGGGGTGCGGCAGGCGGCCACGAAGTCTTGTGGGGGACGGCCCCTGCGGAGCCCTAACCGTCCGGGAACCGCGGCACGCCGAGCGGTGGGCGCCGCGGTTCCCGGTATGGGTCTACTTCGCGTCGGTGCTGCCGTCCCGCTTGCCGCCGTCGGACGCGTCCGCCGTGTCGGCGTCGTCCTTGCCCAGGTCGACCTTCTCGACGTCCTTCCCGGCGTCGCCCACGGCGTCCTTCGGGCCGGCGTCGTCGGCGTCATCGTCATCGGCGTGCGCGGCGCCGGTCAGCGAGGAGGCGTCGTCGGGGACGACGGGGCCGTGGCCGTCGGTCTCGGGGTCGATGCCGTGGACGATGCGGTTGTACTCCTCGTCCGGCAGGACCGCGCCCACGGCGTTCTTCGCGTAGATCGCGTGCACACCGGGGGCCACCTCGAGGAGGACCGTGTCGTCGCTGACCTCCTTGACCGTGGCGTACATGCCACCGATGGTCCGCACACCGGTGCCCGGGTGCATCTCATCGCGCATCTGCGCCGCCTGGCGCTGCTTGTTCTTGGCCGATCGGGTCATCAGGAACATGGCTCCGATGAGCACGATGAACGGCAGGAGAGTCACGATATTCACGGGACGGAAATTCCTTCACACGACCGCCGGGGCGCGGCCTGGTTTTCGGGGATGGATACACCGCACGGTTCCCGGACGGCATACGGACGGCATCGGCGGAGTCTAAGCGAGCCCACGCCAATGGAACAACGCCCGGCATGACGTCGGGGTTCCTGACGCCGCCATTATTCGCTCTTCACGCCAGGATGCCGAAGAACCGCGCCCTCATGCCTCGAACAGACCTGTCTGACCACCCGCGCCGGCCTGCTGGGGCGGGGTGAGACCCAGATGGGCCCAGGCCGCGGGGGTGCCGACGCGCCCCCGCGGCGTACGGGCCAGCAGCCCCTCCCGCACCAGGAAGGGCTCGGCGACCTCCTCGACCGTCTCGCGCTCCTCCCCCACGGCGACCGCCAGGGTGGACAGCCCCACCGGGCCGCCGCCGAACAGCTTGAGCAGGGCGCTGAGGACCGCGCGGTCCAGCCGGTCCAGACCGCGTCCGTCCACGTCGTAGACGGCCAGGGCGCTGGCGGCGATCTCCCGGGTGATCACCCCGTCGGCCTTGACCTGGGCGTAGTCGCGCACCCGGCGCAGCAGACGGTTGGCGATCCGGGGGGTGCCGCGGGACCGCCCGGCGATCTCGGTGGCGCCCACGGGCTCGATGGTGACCTCCAGCAGTCCGGCGGAGCGGTGGATGACGCGCTCCAGCTCGGCCGGGGCGTAGAACTCCATATGACCGGTGAAGCCGAAGCGGTCGCGCAGCGGGGGCGGCAGCAGCCCGGCCCGGGTGGTGGCGCCGACCAGGGTGAACGGCGGCAGCTCCAGCGGGATGGCGGTGGCGCCCGGCCCCTTGCCGACGATCACGTCGACCCGGAAGTCCTCCATCGCCATGTAGAGCATCTCCTCGGCGGGCCGGGACATACGGTGGATCTCGTCCAGGAAGAGCACCTCGCCCTCGGTGAGGGAGGAGAGGATCGCGGCGAGATCGCCCGCGTGCTGGATGGCTGGGCCGGAGGTGATGCGGATCGGGGCGCCCATCTCGGCGGCGATGATCATCGAGAGGGTGGTCTTGCCGAGCCCGGGGGCGCCGGAGAGCAGTACGTGGTCGGCGGTGCCGCCGCGCTGCCGGGCCGCCTTGAGCACCAGGTCCAGCTGCTCGCGCACCCGCTCCTGGCCGACGAAGTCACCGAGGTCCTTGGGGCGCAGCGCGGCCTCCACCGCCTGGTCCTCACCGTCGGCGTCGGCGCCCACCAGCCTTCCGCCCGCGCCGGGGGAAAGGTCCTCGGCGGTGGCCGGTGCGGTTTCGTCCCAGTTCACTGCGTATCGCCTCGCGATGTTGTGTCGAGCGGTGCCGCGGGTCGCGCCCCGGCGCGACGACGGCCGGTCACCGTGTGCGGTTCAGGGTCTGGAGGGCGGCCCGCAGCAGCTGGGCCACCTGGGGAGCGCCGCCGCCGGCGAGGGCCGCCTCGGCCTGCGGGGTGACGGCGGCGACCGCCTCGTCGGCCTCCCGGGGCTGGTAGCCCAGGCCGACCAGGGCGGTGTGCAGCTGATCGCTCCAGCCCCCGGCGGGTGCGGGGCGGGCGCCGGGCACGGCGGAGCCGACCGGCGCGCCGAGCCGGTCCTTGAGCTCCAGCAACAGCTTCTGCGCACCTTTCTTGCCGATGCCGGGGACGGCGGTGAGCGCCTTCTCGTCCCCGGTGGAGACGGCGATCCGCAGCGCGTCCGGGGTGTGGACGGCCAGCATGGCCTGGGCCAGCCGGGGGCCGACCCCGCTGGCGGTCTGGAGCAGCTCGAAGACCTGGCGCTCGTCGTCGTCCGCGAAACCGTAGAGGGTGAGCGAGTCCTCGCGGACGACCAAGGAGGTGGCGAGCCGGGTCTGCTCGCCGAGGCGCAGCCCGGACAGGGTGCCCGGGGTGCACTGGAGCGCCAGGCCGACGCCGCCGACCTCGACGACGGCGGAGTCCGGGGCGAGGGCCGCGACCGGGCCGGAGACGAACGCGATCATGGAAGACGGCCTTTCGTGGTGCGGTGGGCGGCGACGGCCCGCTGGAGGCGGTGGGTCGCGGGTGCCCGCCAGATGTGGCAGATGGCGAGCGCCAGGGCGTCGGCGGCGTCGGCCGGCTTGGGCGGTGCGTCGAGCCGCAGCAGCCGGGTGACCATGGCGCCGACCTGGGCCTTGTCCGCCCGTCCCGATCCGGTGACGGCCGCCTTGACCTCACTGGGGGTGTGCAGCGCGACCGGCAGTCCACGGCGGGCGGCGCAGAGCATCGCGACGGCGCTGGCCTGGGCGGTGCCCATGACGGTGCGCACGTTGTGCTGGCTGAACACCCGCTCCACGGCGACGCATTCGGGCCGGTGGGCGTCGAGCCACTCCTCGAGACTGCGCTCGATGAGGACGAGGCGGTCGGCGACCTCGGCGTCCGCCGGGCTGCGCACGACGCCGACGCCCAGCATCCGCAGGGGACGGCCCGCGACTCCCTCGACCACGCCGATACCGCACCGGGTCAGCCCCGGGTCGACGCCCAGCACCCGCACGACGCTCCCTCCCCTCACCGCCGCTTCGATCAACTGCTGACGCAGGCTAGCGGCTGCCACCGACAACGCCGACGGGCCGGTGGGGTGTGTCCCCGCCGACCCGTCCGCCGCATGTGCGCTGATGTGCCCTCAGGCGTCCACCTTGGCCATGACCTCGTCGGACACATCGAAGTTGGCGAAGACGTTCTGCACGTCGTCGCTGTCCTCGAGCGCGTCGATCAGCTTGAAGATCTTGCGGGCGCCGTCCTCTTCGAGCTGCACCTGCATGGTGGGCACGAAGTTGGCCTCGGCCGAGTCGTAGTCGATCTCCTGCTCCTGGAGCGCGCTGCGGACCGCGACCAGGTCGGTGGCCTCACTGATGACCTCGAAGGACTCACCGAGGTCGTTGACCTCTTCGGCGCCCGCGTCCAGGACCGCGCCGAGCACGTCGTCCTCGGTCAGCTCGCCCTTGGGGACGATCACCACGCCCTTGCGGTTGAACAGGTAGGAGACCGAGCCCGGGTCGGCCATCGAACCGCCGTTGCGGGTCATGGCGACGCGTACGTCGGAGGCGGCGCGGTTGCGGTTGTCGGTGAGGCACTCGATGAGCACGGCAACGCCGTTGGGGCCGTAGCCCTCGTACATGATCGTCTCGTACTCGGCGCCGCCTGCTTCAAGACCGGCACCGCGCTTGACCGCGCTGTCGATGTTCTTGTTGGGAACGGACTGCTTCTTGGCCTTCTGAATGGCGTCGAAGAGCGTCGGGTTACCGTCCGGGTCGGCACCGCCGGTCCGGGCGGCGACCTCGATGTTCTTGATCAGCTTCGCGAAGAGCTTGCCGCGCTTGGCATCGATCACGGCCTTCTTGTGCTTCGTCGTAGCCCATTTAGAGTGGCCGGACATCCGCCTGTCTCCTTCGCGTAACCCAGTGCTGTACGAACGCCTGCGATCCTACCGGGCTCAGGCTTGCCCGGACTGCCGCACCATGTCCACGAAGAGCGCGTGGACGCGGTGGTCACCGGTCAGCTCCGGGTGGAAGGACGTCGCGAGGACATGGCCCTGCCGGACCGCGACGGTGTGCCCCTCGAACGTCGCCAGCACCTCGGCGGCGGCGCCCACGGACTCCACCCACGGCGCGCGGATGAAGACGCCCTCGACCGGGCCGCCGTCGATGCCCTTGACGTCGATCCCGGCCTCGAAGGACTCGTTCTGACGGCCGAAGGCGTTACGGCGGACGATCATGTCGATACCGCCGATGGTCTCCTGGTCGTCACGGCCGTCGAGGATCTTGTCCGCGACCATGATCATGCCCGCGCAGGTGCCGTACACCGGCATTCCCGCGCGCACCCGCTCGCGCAGCGGCTCCAGCAGTCCGAAGATGACCGCCAGCTTGGACATCGTGGTCGACTCGCCACCGGGGATCACCAGTCCGGCGACCTCGGCCAGTTCCTCGGGGCGGCGGACGGGCCGTGCCGGGGCCCCGGCCGCGGCGAGCGCGGCGAGGTGTTCGCGGACGTCGCCCTGGAGGGCGAGCACACCGATCACGGGGGCGTCACCGGCCGTCGACGGGGCGGTGGACGATGCGGACGGCGCGAACGGCGCGGACGCGGGAGTCGAGGAAGACACGGAGCGAAGACCTCTCGGACGTCAGGGGCACCACGCGTCCGCCGGGACGCGTGGTGCCGGGTGGTGCCGGTGCGGGCGGGGCCGATTACCAGCCGCGCTTGGCGTAGCGCTCGTTCTCGGGGAGGGTGTCGCAGTTGATGCCGACCATGGCCTCGCCGAGGTCGCGGGACACATCCGCGATGACCTTCGGGTCGTCGTAGAAGGTGGTGGCCTTCACGATCGCGGCGGCGCGCCGGGCCGGGTCGCCGGACTTGAAAATGCCGGAGCCGACGAACACGCCCTCGGCGCCGAGCTGGCGCATCAGCGCGGCGTCGGCCGGGGTGGCCACACCGCCCGCGGAGAACAGCACGACCGGCAGCTTGCCGACCGCGGCGACCTCCTGGACCAGCTCGTACGGGGCGCGCAGCTCCTTGGCCGCCGCGTAGAGCTCGTGGTTGTCCAGGCCGCGCAGCCGGGCGATCTCGCCCTTGATCTGGCGCAGGTGACGCACGGCCTCGACCACGTTGCCGGTGCCGGCCTCGCCCTTGGAGCGGATCATGGCCGCGCCCTCGGCGATCCGGCGCAGGGCCTCGCCCAGGTTGGTGGCGCCGCAGACGAACGGCGTGGTGAAGGACCACTTGTCGCTGTGGTTGACCTCGTCGGCCGGGGTGAGCACCTCGGACTCGTCGATGTAGTCGACGCCGAGGGACTGGAGCACCTGGGCCTCGACGAAGTGGCCGATCCGGGACTTGGCCATGACCGGGATGGAGACCGCGTTGATGATCCCGTCGATCATGTCCGGGTCGGACATCCGGGCCACTCCGCCGTCCTTGCGGATATCGGCCGGAACCCGCTCGAGGGCCATGACCGCGACGGCACCGGCGTCCTCGGCGATCTTGGCTTCCTCAGGGGTGACGACGTCCATGATCACGCCACCCTTGAGCTGCTCGGCCATACCGCGCTTGACGCGGGCGGTACCGGTCGCGGGAGCCTCGGAGTTGGACGTGCTGGCGGGCGTGCTGGACACGGTTTGACCTCACTCGATGATGAAAAGTGCGATGAGCCCATCGTAGGGCCGTTCGATACCCGTTCATGACCCGGCCATTCGGTCCAGGTCGAAGGCGCCTGTGCTACAGGGATGACAAAAGCGGCTGGGGGCCGGGCCCGGCAAGGGCCAATTGGCGGCCGGTGGCTCGAAGGCGGCGGAACCGCAGGTGAGCGGGGCGAGCGGGTCCGGCGGGCCGGCCAGGCCCGCGGCGGTTTGGCCCCCGCGGCGGTTTGGCCCCCGCGGCGGCCGGGTCAGTGTCCGGCGCGGGCGGCCAGCGCGGCCGGCGGCTCGTCGTCCATCTCGAAGGCCAGCGGGAACGGGGCGTGCCCGGCCAGCCGGAACCAGCGCACCTTGCGGTGGCGGCGCAGCGCCCGGGCCGCGCGTACCGCGTCGTTGTGGAACCGCCGGGCCATCGGCACCCGCCGTACCGCCTCGGTCAGTTCGCCCAGCGCCTCCTCGCCGCCCGGCGCCTCCCGTACGACCTCGACCTGCGCGCTCTCCCCGAAGACGGCCCGCAGCGCCTGGCTCAGCTCGCTCTCGGCGACCTCCCGGTGCTCCTCCTCGGACTGCCGGGCGGCGTGGGCGGCCTGGTACAGCACCATCGAGGCGGCGGGGTCGAGCACTCCCGCGGTGGCCAGCTCCTGGGCGACCGAGGCGCGGCGCAGCAACTGGGCGTCCAGGGCCGCCCGTGCCGCGTCCAGCCGGCTGTGCAGCCGGTCGAGGCGGCCCGCGGTCCAGCTCAGATAGACGGCGATGACGACCAGCGCGGCCGCGATCCAGATCAATGTGCTCACGGCGCGCCACGGTACCGCCTGTCACCTGCCATCGGGGGTGCCCATGGCTCCCCGCCCCGCCGGGGTCGTCGCACGGGCGCGGGCGCGCGACGTCAGCGCGGCTGAGCGCCGTGGGGGCGGGGTGGGGGCGGGGTGGGAGGAGACCCGGCACCCCGAGCGCGGTCACAGCCGGAAGCACGGGCGCGAGCCTGGCGGTACGGGCGCAGGCCCGGAGGTGCGGGCACAAGCCACCCGGCGGTACGGACGCAGGCCCCGCCCCGGGCACGCCCCCCGGGGCGCGGACTGCCCGGGAAGTACGCAACCCGGGCCCGGAACAGCGGACCCCGGGCCCAGCCCGCAGGCACGGGCGCCAGCTCGCAGGCACGGGCCCCAAGCCCGGTGGCACGGGCCCAGGGCCGGACGTACGGACGCGGGCCGCGCCCCGGGCACAGCCCCGGGCGCAGACTGGTCGGGAGGTATACGCACGGGCCCCAGCCCGCAGGCACGGGCCCCAGGCCCCCCGCGGTACGGGCGCAGGCCCGGAGGTGCGGGCACAAGCCACCCGGCGGTACGGACGCAGGCCCCGCCCCGGGCACGCCCCCCGGGGCGCGGACTGCCCGGGAAGTACGCAACCCGGGCCCGGAACAGCGGACCCCGGGCCCAGCCCGCAGGCACGGGCGCCAGCCCGCAGGCACGGGCCCCAAGCCCGGTGGCACGGGCCCAGGGCCGGACGTACGGACGCGGGCCGCGCCCCGGGCACAGCCCCGGGCGCAGACTGGTCGGGAGGTATACGCACGGGCCCCAGCCCGCAGGCACGGGCCCCAGGCCCCCCGCGGTACGGGCGCAGGCCCGGAGGTGCGGGCACAAGCCACCCGGCGGTACGGACGCAGGCCCCGCCCCGGGCACGCCCCCCGGGGCGCGGACTGCCCGGGAAGTACGCAACCCGGGCCCGGAACAGCGGACCCCGGGCCCAGCCCGCAGGCACGGGCGCCAGCCCGCAGGCACGGGCCCCAAGCCCGGTGGCACGGGCCCAGGGCCGGACGTACGGACGCGGGCCGCGCCCCGGGCACAGCCCCGGGCGCAGACTGGTCGGGAGGTATACGCACGGGCCCCAGCCCGCAGGCACGGGCCCCAGGCCCCCCGCGGTACGGGCGCAGGCCCGGAGGTGCGGGCACAAGCCACCCGGCGGTACGGACGCAGGCCCCGCCCCGGGCACGCCCCCCGGGGCGCGGACTGCCCGGGAAGTACGCAACCCGGGCCCGGAACAGCGGACCCCGGGCCCAGCCCGCAGGCACGGGCGCCAGCCCGCAGGCACGGGCCCCAAGCCCGGTGGCACGGGCCCAGGGCCGGACGTACGGACGCGGGCCGCGCCCCGGGCACAGCCCCGGGCGCAGACTGGTCGGGAGGTATACGCACGGGCCCCAGCCCGCAGGCACGGGCCCCAGGCCCCCCGCGGTACGGGCGCAGGCCCGGAGGTGCGGGCACAAGCCACCCGGCGGTACGGACGCAGGCCCCGCCCCGGGCACGCCCCGGGGGCGCGGACTGGCCGGGACGTACGCCGCAGCCGCAGGCACTGGCCCCAGCCCGGAAACACGGGCCCCGGCCCGCAGGTGACGGCGCCAGCCGAACGTACGGGCGCAGGGCCCACCCGGGACGCGGCGCCGACCCCGGGTACGGGCGGCCAGCAGGGGGGTACGCGCACGGGCCCGCAGCCGCCGACCCGGGCCCACACGACGCCGTATCTCGGGCACAGGCAGAGGCACCGGCACCGGCACCGGCACCGGCCGGACGGCCCGGGCACGGGCTACGTCTCACAGGTCCGCCCGACAGGGCCTAGTCGCGGGCGAGGCCCAGCCGCGCGCGCAGTCCGGCCTTGTCGTCGGCGGCCACGGACGCCGCGCCGTCGGTCACCGTCTCGTACACCGCGAGGATGTCCGCGCCGACCGTGGACCAGTCGAAGCGGCGCACATGGCGGCGGCCCCGCTCCCGCAGCTCGGCCACCCGCTCCGGGGTCTCCAGCAGCCGTACGGCGGCCGCGGCGAGCGCGTCGGCGTCCCCGCCCGCGAACAGCTCTCCCGCCGCTCCCCCGTCCAGGACCTGCCCGAACGCGTCCAGGTCGCTGGCCAGGACCGCGGCCCCCGCCGACATGGCCTCGACCAGGATGATCCCGAAGCTCTCACCGCCGGTGTTGGGCGCGACGTAGACGTCGACGCTGCGCAGCAGCCGCGCCTTGTCCTCGTCGCTGACCATCCCCAGGAACTCCACGCGCTCCCGCATCCGCGCCGGCAGCCCCGCGACCGCCTCCTTCTCGTCACCGCGCCCGGCGACCAGCAGCCGGGCCCCCGGCCGCGCTTCGAAGATCTTCGGCAGTGCGCGCATCAGCACCGGGAGGCCCTTGCGGGGCTCGTCGATCCGGCCGATGAAGCCGATCGTGTCGCCCCGCCACTCCTCCTTGGGCTCGGCGTCGGCGAAGAAGCCCACGTCGACGCCGTTGGGGATGACCACCGCGTCGCCGCCCAGGTGCTCGACCAGCGTCCGCCGGGCGTACTCGCTCACCGCGATCCGCGCGCTGATCTTCTCCAGCGCGGGCTGGAGGATCGGATATGCGGCGATCATGGCGCGGGAGCGGGGGTTGGAGGTGTGGAAGGTGGCGACGATGGGCCCCTGCGCCGCCCAGCAGGCGAGCAGGCCGAGCGAGGGCGAGGTCGGCTCGTGGATATGGATGACGTCGAAGGCGCCGTCGTGTAGCCAGCGGCGCACCCGCGCGGCGGACAGGAAGCCGAAGTTGAGCCGGGCCACCGAGCCGTTGTACGGCACCGGCACGGCGCGTCCGGCGGAGACGACATAGGGCGGCAGCGGGGTCTCGTCGTCCGCGGGGGCCAGCACCGAGACCTCGTGGCCGCCCCGGATCAGATGTTCGGCCAGGTCGCGGATGTGGAACTGCACGCCGCCTGGGACGTCCCAGGAGTACGGGCAGACGATGCCGATCCTCACCGTTTCTCCGTTCCGGAGCCGTCGGGGGCCCCCGTCACCGGGCGGGCGGCGGAGCGGGCCGCCGGACGCGGCTCCAGGTCCGCGAGCCACAGCCGCTGGAGCATATGCCAGTCCTCGGGGTGCTCGGCGATCCCCGCCGCGAAGACGTCGGCGACCTCCTGGGTCATCGCGGCCGCCCGCTCGGCGCTGGTGCCGGACGCGGGCACCTCGACCGGCGGGTGCACCCTCCCCCGCATGACCGGGGTCTCGTCGTACCAAAGGGTGACCGGCAGCAGCAGGGCACCGGTCTGAACCGCCAGCCGGGCGGGCCCGGCGGGCATCTTGGCCCGCTCGCCGAAGAACTCGACCTCCACGCCCGAGGCGGACAGGTCGCGGTCGGCGACCAGGCACACCAGTCCGCCCGCGCGCAGCCGCCGCGCCAGCGTTCCGAAGGCGCTGCCGCCCTGGTGGGGCAGCACCTCCATGCCCAGGCCCTCGCGGTAGGCCACGAAGCGGTCGTACAGCGTCTCCGGCCTCAGCCGCTCGGCGACGGTGGTGAAGGGCACGCCGAGCCGGGTGGTGACCCAGGCCCCGGCGAGGTCGTAGTTGGCCATGTGGGGCAGGGCGAGGACCACGCCCCGGCCGTCGGCCAGCCCGTCCTTCAGATGGTGCACGTCCGCGACGTCGAAGCCGGTGCGGATCCGCTCCGGGCTCCAGGTCGGGAGCCGGAAGGACTCCATCCAGTAGCGCATGTAGGAGCGCATCCCGGCACGCGACAGCTCCGCGAGCCGCCGTGGTGAGGCATCCGGGACGACCCGCGCCAGATTGGCCTCCAGTCGTAGCACGCCCTTGCCTCGCCGCTTCCACACCTGATCGGCTATGCGCTGCCCGAGACCCGCGGCGACCGGTTCGGGGAGCTTCTTGACCGTGCTCCAGCCCAGCCCGTAGAGCGCGTCGGTCAGCCGGTCCTTCACCGGGCCTCGCCCCCCTGGGGCACCGTCCGCTCCTCGGCGTCCGCCTCGGCGGCCTCGCGGCGCACGGTCACCACGCGCTGCGCCAGGGTCACCGCGCTGCCCACGGCGACGATCCACAGCGCGATCGGCAGCAGGATGTCGATATGCGGCACCCCGAACTTGTGCAGTCCGGAGAAGCCACAGGCCACCAGCGAGATCACCAGCCGCTCGGCGCGCTCCACGAGCCCGTTGACGTTCACCGGCAGGCCGATTGCCTCGCCGCGCGCCTTGGTGTACGAGACCACCTGGCCGCTGGCGAGACAGAAGATCGTCACCGCACACAGCACATTGTCGTCGCCCCGCCCCGCGTACCACAACGCAAGACCGCCGAAGATCGCGCCGTCGGCGACCCGGTCGAGGGTGGAGTCCAGGAACGCGCCCCAGCGGCTGGAGCGGCCCAGTTGCCGGGCCATGTTGCCGTCGACCAGGTCGGAGAAGACGAAGAGGGTGATGACCACCGTCCCCCAGAAGAACTCCCCCCGGGGGTAGAAGACCAGTGCGCCCGTGATCACACCACCCGTTCCGACGAGGGTCACCGCGTCGGGGCTGACCCCGAGACGGATGAGCAGGGCGGCGAACGGTGTGAGAACACGCGTGAAGAATGCACGCGCGTACTTGTTCAGCATGGCCTTCCCGGTGGGTCGATTGGGCCGGATGGTCAAGGGGCCCCCGGCGGGCCCATCGTAGCCAGGCGTCGCCGGGGCACCGCGCACCCGTCGGACAGCTCCCGCACCCGCTCCCGCACCGGGCCCGCGGTACGGCCGGATGTGCGACGTATGGACGCACCGTTACCTCGGTGGAAAGCTCGAAGTATCGCGAGGTGTCGACCGGGAGGCGAGACACATGGGCGACAAAACGAGTACGCACCCAGGGGCCGCCGGAAGGGCAGTGGCGGCCGACCGGCCCAGCTCCCTGAGGAACGTGGTGCTGGTCGGCCACAGCGGGACGGGAAAGACAACGCTGGTGGAGGCCCTCGCACTGGCGACGGGCGCGGTCAATCGGGCGGGCAGGGTCGAGGACGGCGGCTGCCTCTCCGACTACGACGAGATCGAGCACCGGCAGCAGCGTTCGGTGCAGCTGTCCCTGGTCCCCGTCGAATGGGGCGGGATGAAGATCAATCTCCTGGACACCCCGGGGTACGCCGATTTCGTCGGGGAGCTGAGGGCCGGTCTGCGGGCAGCGGACGCGGCCCTTTTTGTTGTCTCGGCGGCCCAGGACGCGCTGGGCATCGCCGGGGCCACCCGGATGGTCTGGGACGAGTGCGCGGCCGTGGGAATGCCGCGCGCGATCGTGATCACACACCTGGAGGCCGCCCGCGCCAGCTTCGAGGAGATGACCGAGCTGTGCCGGGAGTCCTTCGGCGGCGACGACCCGGACGCGGTGCTCCCGCTGTACCTGCCGCTGCGGGGCGAGCCGGCGCCGGACGGCCACGCCCCGGTCACCGGGCTGATCGGGCTGCTCTCCCAGCGGGTCTTCGACTACTCCTCGGGCGTACGGACCGAGACGCCGCCCGGCCCGGACCAGCTCCCGCTGGTCGAGGAGGCCCGCAACCGGCTCATCGAGGGGATCATCGCCGAGAGCGAGGACGAGACCTTGATGGACCGCTATCTCGGCGGTGAGGAGATCGACGTCAAGACGCTCATCCAGGACCTGGAGAAGGCCGTCGCACGCGGCAGTTTCCACCCCGTGCTGGCCGCCGCCCCGGCCGCCGAGGGCTCCAAGCAGGGCCTGGGCACCACCGAGCTGCTGGAACTGATCACCGGCGGCTTCCCCACCCCGCTGGAGCGCGAGGCGCCCGAGGTCACCACCCCCGAGGGCGTTCCGCGTCCGGCGCTCACCTGCGATCCGGACGGGCCGCTGGCCGCCGAGGTGGTCAAGACCTCCTCCGATCCGTATGTCGGCAGGATCTCCCTGGTGCGGGTGTTCTCCGGAACGCTGCGCCCGGACGAGACGGTGCATGTGTCCGGGCACGGTCTGGAGGACCGCGGCCATGAGGACCACGACGTGGACGAGCGGGTGGGCGCCCTCTCCTCGCCGTTCGGCAAACAGCAGCGGATGCTCCCCCAGGCCATCGCGGGCGATCTGGCCTGTGTGGCCAAGCTGACCCGCGCCGAGACCGGCGACACCCTGTCCGCCAAGGACGACCCGCTGCTGATGGCGCCCTGGCAGATGCCCGATCCGCTGCTGCCCGTCGCCATCCAGGCGCACAGCAAACCGGACGAGGACAAGCTGTCGCTGGGGCTGTCCCGGCTGGTCGCCGAGGATCCGACGATGCGGCTGGAGCAGAATCCGGACACCCACCAGGTGGTGCTGTGGTGTCTGGGCGAGGCCCATATGGATGTCGCGCTGGAGCGGCTGCGCAGCCGGTACGGCGTGCAGGTGGACGCGGTGCCGTACAAGGTCTCGCTGCGGGAGACCTTCCGCGGCAAGGCCGCCGGACGCGGACGGCATGTCAAACAGTCCGGCGGGCACGGCCAGTACGCGATCTGCGAGATCGAGGTGGAGCCGCTGCCGGGCGGCTCGGGCATCGAGTTCGTGGACAAGGTCGTCGGCGGGGCTGTACCGCGGCAGTTCATCCCGTCCGTCGAGAAGGGGGTGCGCAGCCAGGCGGCCCGCGGCGTCGCCGCGGGCTACCCCCTGGTCGATGTGCGGATCACACTGCTCGACGGCAAGGCCCACTCGGTGGACTCCTCGGACGCCGCGTTCCAGACGGCGGGCGCGCTCGCGCTGCGGGAGGCGGCCGCCGACGCCCGGATCGATCTGCTGGAACCGGTGGTCGAGGTGTCGGTCCTGGTCTCGGACGACTACGTGGGCGCGGTCATGAGCGATCTGTCCGGCCGCCGCGGCCGGGTCGTGGGCACCGAGCAGTCGGGCGGCGGCCAGACCCTGATCAAGGCGGAGGTGCCGGAGATCGAGATCGGGCGGTACGCCGTCGATCTGCGGTCGCTGTCGCACGGCACCGGGCGGTTCGGCCGCTCCTACTCCCGGCACGAGGCGATGCCGCAGCAGCTGGCCGAACGGATCCGCGAAGGGGCGTACGCGGACGCGTAGGTCTCGTCCGGTGGATGCCCGGGCGACTCCGGCAACGCAGCCGGGGGCACCTCCCGGCGGTAGCCGGGGGCGCGGTGCCAGGCGTCGCGGGCCCGATAAGATCCGCCGGACAGGGCCTGGTTGCCGACCCGCCCGCCCCGACTCCGCCGGGGCGGGCGGCCGTTCGCGGGAGTGGTTGTCCACAGGCCACCACGCCCTGGCGACAGGTGGTGCACACCCCCGATACGCTGAGGTCGCAGCGCAAGCGGCGTGCGGTATTGGGGGCGTTGGTGACGGACGGATTCGATTTCAGTCCCGGGGCGCAGGTGCCTCTGTCGGGGGCTGCGGGGCAGACGGCGGCGACGCAGGCGCTCGCCTCGGCCGCCTACCGCGACGGCCCCGTGGCCAAGCTGCTGGACGCCAATTCGGAGTGGACGGTCTCGGAGGTCAAGGCGCCGAAGATATCGCTGTTCGAGCCGAATCTGGGCGAGGCGTTCTCCCGCGCCGTCCAGCAGCGGATGCTCGGTGGCGGCCGGGGCCAGGTGATCCAGTCCTTCGGCACCGAGCCGCAGACGGTCGTCGAGCACTGCCTCGCGGCCAATCGCATCCGCAAGACCCGGGACACCCGGCTCACCGCCATCATGGTGGTCTTCGGGCTGCTCTTCCTCCCCGGGGTGCTGCTGTGGCTCGGCGCGTTCCAGTTGCGGCGCTCGGTCGCCGGTTCCCAGGACAAGCGGATGGGAGCACTCGGCACGGCGCTGCTGGTGGCGCTCACCGTGATCACCCTCATCTTCCTGATCAAGCTGCCGTTCGGCGGCTTCTGGGGCGTCTATCTGCGCGGGGTGGTGGTGGCCCCGGTGATCGGCTGGTACATCGCCAAGCAGGTCTGCGAGCGCACCGCCAAGGACCTGCGGGACTCCTGGGGCGGGCTGCTGGCGGGCGGCGGAGTGGGCGCCAAGGTGCCCGAGACCGTGCCCAACCACCCGGGCCAGACCTCCGCCGAGGAGCTGCGCAAGGCGCTGCACAAGCTCACCGCCGAGCAGTACAGCAACGTGGTCTTCTACGCCGGGCCCAAGGGCATATTGGGCATGGGCACCCGATGGGGAAGCTGGCAGCTGGCCGAGGACCTGGTCTCCGTCGACCCGGACAAGGAGATCGACCCCTTCCGCAGCTGGGACGTGATACGGGCGGTCCATGACCAGCTGCGGATGCTGGAGCGCACCCCGCTGCACACCGGTGGCTTCCCCACTCCCTCGGTGCGCCACTGGGTGGTGTCGCCGATCGGCGAGGGGGCCAAGGCGGTCGAGCGCGGCGGCACCTCCGAGGAGGAGGGCTTCCAGATAAAGGGCGTCGAGCTCCAGCGGATCTGCGACCAGCAGCAGTTCGGCGCCGGTGACCGGCACTACCTGGGTGTGCAGTTCGTGCTGTGGGACGGCCAGTTGGTGATCACGCTGCTGATCACGGTGACCCTGCTGCACAAGACACTGCGGATCGAGGTCACCGGGCACGCTCTGGGGCCGGTGCACCCGCTGTTCACCAGCAAGCCGGCGGCGCCGTCCAAGACCGTCAGCAAGACCTTCCGGTTCTGGGAGACCAAGACGGTTCCGCTGCCGCTGGTGGACGCGAAGGAGGTGGTGCGGCTGACCGCACGCGCCCCCTTCACCTGGTATCCGCCGATCCTCGACCACCTGGGCGGCAAGCTGGTGCTGCCCGAGCCGTTCGGGCTGCGTCACGCCTGGGCGGACAAGCCCTGGCGCCACCGCTTCATGGCGGACGACGCGCTGCGCGCCGCCACCCCCGTGCTGCGGGTGGTCCACGAGGCGGCGATCGGTGTGCTCAAGCACCATGGCGTCGACACCGAGCGCTTCGGCAACCGCTCGCTGGCGCTCAGCGGCCAGGTCCAGGAAGCGGCCCCCAAGAAGGCCGATCTGTACGACGCGTGATCCGCACGAGGCCTGATCTGTACCACGCGCCTGATCCGTACGACGTCCGCACGCGATGTGCCGGCCGGGCGGCGCCCGGCCGGGGCCAATGTCCTACGGCCGGGGCCAGGCGTCGGCGAGCATCCGGCGGGTGTCGGCGAGCAGTTGCGGCAGCACCTTGGTGTTGCCGATCACCGGCATGAAGTTGGTGTCGCCGCCCCAGCGCGGTACCACGTGCTGGTGCAGATGGGCGGCGATCCCGGCACCCGCCACGGAGCCCTGGTTGAGCCCGATGTTGAAACCGTGTGCGCCGGAGGCGGTTCGCAGCGTGGTCATGGCGGCCTTGGTGAACTCGGCCAGCTCCACCGTCTCCCCGGCGTCCAGTTCGGTGTAGTCGGCGACGTGGCGGAACGGCACGACCATGAGGTGGCCGCCGTTGTACGGGTAGAGATTGAGCACGGCGTAGACGTGCTCACCCCGCGCGATGATCAGGCCGTCCTCGTCGGACTTCTCCGGGATGGTGCAGAACGGACAGCCATCGCCCGCCCCCGGGCCGGTGGGCTTGTTCTCCCCCTGGATGTACGCCATCCGGTGGGGCGTCCACAGGCGCTGGAACGCATCGGGCGTCCCCACTCCGAACTGCTGCTCCGGCTCACTCGTCATGCGGGCCAGCATATTCGCCCAGGAAGGGTGGGGAAGCGGTGAGGGGCGGCCCCTCCCGGGACCGCCCCTCGTATCGCCCCGCCCCCGCGGGGAACGTGATCACACCTGGATGCGGCGCTCCACAGCGTCCATGATCTCGGCCAGCGCCTCGTCGACCGGGATGCCGTTCTTCTGCGAACCGTCGCGGTAGCGGAAGCTGACCGCTCCGGCCGCCACATCGTCGTCACCGGCGATGATCATGAACGGAACCTTGGCCTTCTGGGCGTTCCTGATCTTCTTCTGCATCCGGTCCGAGGAGGAGTCCACCTCCATCCGCAGCCCCTTGGCCTTGGCTTTGGCCGCGAACTCCTCCAGGTACGGCACATGGGTGTCGCCGATCGGGATACCGGTCGCCTGCACCGGGGCCAGCCACACCGGGAAGGCGCCCGCGTAGTGCTCCAGCAGCACCGCGAAGAACCGCTCGATCGACCCGAACAGGGCCCGGTGGATCATGACCGGCTGCCGGCGCGAGCCGTCCGCCGCCGTGTACTCCAGCTCGAACCGGGCGGGCTGGTTGAAGTCGACCTGGATCGTCGACATCTGCCAGGTACGGCCGATGGCGTCCTTGGCCTGGACGGAGATCTTCGGACCGTAGAAGGCCGCGCCGCCCGGGTCCATGACCAGTTCCAGGCCCTGCTTCTCGGCGGCCTTGCGCAGCTCCTCGGTGGCCTCTTCCCACTGGTCGCCGCTGCCCATGAACTTGTCGGAGTCGTCCCGCGTGGACAGCTCCAGATAGAAGTCGCTCAGCCCGTAGTCCCGGAGCAGGTTCAGCACGAAGGTCAGCAGATTGTCGAGCTCATCGGCCATCTGCTCCTTGGTGCAGTAGATGTGCGAGTCGTCCTGGGTGAAGCCCCGGGCCCGGGTCAGGCCGTGGACCACCCCGGACTTCTCGTAGCGGTAGACCGTGCCGAACTCGAAGAGCCGCAGTGGCAGTTCGCGGTAGGACCGCCCGCGCGCCCGGAAGACCAGGTTGTGCATCGGGCAGTTCATGGCCTTGAGGTAGTAGTCCTGGCCCTCGAACTCCATGGGCGGGAACATGCCGTCCATGTAGTGCGGCAGATGGCCGGAGGTCTCGAACAGGCGCGCCTTGGTGATGTGCGGGGTGTTGACGAACTCGTAGTCCGCCTCCTCGTGGCGCTTGCGTGAGTACTCCTCCATCTCCTTGCGGATGACACCCCCCTTGGGGTGGAACACCGCGAGGCCGGACCCCAGCTCGTCGGGGAAGGAGAACAGGTCCAGCTCGGAGCCCAGCTTGCGGTGGTCGCGCTTCTCGGCCTCGGCGAGGAAGTCCAGATGGGCCTTCAGCTCGTCCTTGGTCGGCCAGGCGGTGCCGTAGATCCGCTGGAGCTGCGGGTTCTTCTCGCTGCCCCGCCAGTACGCGGCGGCGCTGCGCATCAGCTTGAAGGCCGGGATGTTCCGGGTGCTCGGCAGGTGCGGACCGCGGCACAGGTCCTTCCAGCACAGCTCGCCGGTCTTGGCGTCGAGGTTGTCGTAGATGGTCAGCTCGCCCGCGCCGACCTCGGCCGACGCGCCCTCGGCGGCGTCCGCGGCCGAACCCTTGAGGCCGATCAGCTCCAGCTTGTACGGCTCGCCCGCCAGCTCCTCGCGCGCGGCCTCGTCCGTCACCGCACGGCGCGAGAACTTCTGGCCCCGCTTCTGGATCTCCTGCATCTTCTTCTCGATGCGCTTGAGATCGTCCGGGTGGAACGGGGTCTCGACGTCGAAGTCGTAGTAGAAGCCGTCCTTGATCGGCGGGCCGATGCCCAGCTTCGCCTCCGGGAACAGCTCCTGGACGGCCTGCGCCATGACGTGCGCGGTGGAGTGGCGCAGAATGTCCAGACCGTCCTGGCTGGTGATCTCGACCGGCTCGACCTCCTCGCCGTCGGCCGGTGCGTAGGCCAGGTCCTTCAGCTGACCGGCCACGCGCGCGGCGACGATCGAGCGGTCACCGGCGAAGAGGTCCGCGGCCGTAGTGCCCGTGGCCACCACGCGTTCTTCCCGCTCGGAATCGCGCTGGATGATCACACGGACGTCTGACACCGGTCTCTCCTGACTGATGGGTGGCTCCCCGCGGCGAATGCCGCGCAGCGTGAATCGTACCGAGCCGACCGGTCCGACCGCGAAACGGCGGGGAGCACGCTCACCGGCCGCCCCGCGCCCCGCCCCGCGGGCGCCCGGCCGCCCGCCCCCGCGCTCCACCGCGAGCCCGGCGGTCAGGGCCCGCCGCACGCCTCCTCGAAGAAGTCCAGGTGCTCCTGGAGCGATTTGAGCAGCCGGTCCCGCTCCGCCTCGTCGACCTGGACCGGGGTGACGCCGGTGGCCCCGGTCAGCCGCCGGAAGCCGCCCCGGCTCTCCAGCCGCCCGCTGACCCGGACCGGCAGCCCCACCAGATGGGCATGACCGGCCACCCGGTAGTCGTCCTCCTCCAGCACGATGCGCACCTGTGCCACATCGGCCCCGGCCAGCACCCGCAGCCGCACCGTACCGGGGCCGCCGGGTCCGGTACGGCGCAGCCGGACCACCGCTCCGGTGAGCCGCACGGCCACGGACGGCTCGTCCCGTACGAAACGCGCCCCCGCCTCCCGGAGCCCCGGCAGGTCGCCGGGCGAGAACGCCACCGGCTCGGGGCGCAGCGGGAAGCCCGGCGGCGCACCGGCGGCCGGGGACCACTCCAGCGCCAGCCGCGCCCCCTCGGTGCCCTGGACCAGCGCGACGACGGCCTCGGTCAGCTCCCGGCTCACCCCTGCCTCGACGGCCGCGTCGAAGGCTTCCATCCCGCCGGTGGCGCGCTGGTAGTCGACGGCGTCCCGGAGGGCGTGCAGCGCGCGGAGCAGGGTGGCGGTGGCGGCACGGCCGTCCTCGACGGGAACGAAGACGGTCAGCGCCCGGCCGCCGGAGGCCGGTCCGGCCGGGCCGGTGAGCACCCGCTCCATGAACTCCTCGGCCGCGCGGCGGTGCCGTGCGCCGTAATAGCCCGCGCGGCCGCGGGCGGCGAGCGCACCGGCCAGCAGCATCCCGCGGGCGGCGGTGCGCAACCGCTCCTGGGCGGTCCAGGCGGCGGTGCCGCCGTGGGATTCGGGCACCTCGCGCCACCAGCGGATCTCATCGCTGGGCACGGCGAGACCGGTGAGCACCTCACGGGCGGACGGGGCGGCGCTGCGGGCCAGCGCCATCAGCGCCTCGGTGAGCAGATCGCCGCTGTCGGGGAAGTCCCGGGTCTCGGGCACCAGCAGGCTGGTGCCGCCCGCGAGCTGCCCCGGCGGGGTCCAGCGGGCGTAGCGCCCCGGCGCTCCGCCGCGGCGGCGCCAGCCGTGCCGGGTGAGCAGGGCGCCGAGGACGGCGGGATCGACTTCGTCGGGGTGCGGGGTGGCGGGGGCCGGAGGGGGCTCGCCCCCGGGCCGGTACCGGTCCATCACGGTCTCCCTCCCGCCCCGACCCGGGTCATGATCTCGCAGAGCGCGCGGTCGTCGAAGACCCGCGAGGTCGGGATCCGCACGGTGGTCCGGCGCCTGCCCGTGACCGGGTGGCCCGCCAGATTGGTCCAGTAACAGCAGTGCCGCAGGGCGAGTCGGTCGTGCCCGGCGCGCAGCCAGTCGTCCTGGCTGCGCGGCACGATCATCACGACGAGGATCTTGTGCACGGAGACCGGGGTGCGGGCCAGTTTCACCAGATGGTCGTTGTCCAGGGTGAAGGCGAAGGTAGGCCCGCGCGGCCGCGGTGCGAGCTGGTACGTGGCCTTCAACTGCACCTTGATGGTGACCTCGTCGTCCGCCGCGTGGCCGGGCGCGCTGTGGCTGACGTGCCAGTCGATGCCGTGGTCGGGGAAGGGCTGCGCCAGGGAGCAGCCGGCGGCCGCCGCGACGGCGTGCAGATAGCCCACCTGGAGGGTCTCCATACAGGCGGTGGTGGCGATGTGGCCACGCAGGGGTGCGATCCGCTCGGACAGCAGACCGCTCGCCGCCGGGGCCGGGTCGGGCTGAGCGAGCGCCATGACTGTTGACGCCTTCCGGTCGTCGCCGGTCCGTACATCTGTGTTGTCTCCCCGTCAGGTGGGCGGCAAACAGCGGCGGTTCGGCCACCTCCCTCCGGGTATCACCTGGTCGGGGCGGGTTGCAGCTGTCATCGCACGACCACGCACGAGGAGTTGAGGCCATGCCGTCCTGGTTCGAGGGGCCGCTCGCCGCGTTCGACACGGAGACCACCGGTGTCGATGTCGAGCACGACCGGATCGTGTCGGCCGCTCTTGTCGTCCAGCGCGGGACCGGAAGCATGCCGGAGATCCGCCGCTGGCTGGTGAGCCCTGGGATACCCGTGCCGTCCGCCGCCACCGAGATACACGGGCTGACGGACGCTCACCTCCAGCGCCACGGCCGCTGGCCCGCGCCGGTGATGGAGGAGGTGGCGCGCGGCATCGCGGAGCAGAGCGCGCGGGGCACCCCGCTGGTGGTGATGAACGCGCCGTTCGATCTGACGCTGTTGGACCGCGAGTTGAAGCGGCACCGCAACTCCAGCCTGTCGGGCTATCTTTCACTGCGTTCGCTGTGCGTGCTCGATCCCCGGGTGCTGGACAAGCATCTGGACCGCTATCGCAAGGGGCGCCGTACGCTCGCCGATCTGTGCGCGCATTACGGTGTGGAGCTGACCGGGGCGCATGACGCGGCGGCGGACGCGATGGCCGCCCTGGACGTGGTGCGGGCGGTGGGCCGCCGGTTCGCCTCCCGGGTGGAGACGCTGACGCCCGCCGAGCTGCACGCCCGGCAGACCGTCTGGTACGCGGCGCAGGCCCGCGGCCTCCAGGCGTGGTTCGCGCTCAACGGCTCGGACGAGGTGTGCGATCCGGCCTGGCCGCTGCGGCCCGATCTGCCGGCCGCGGCCTGACGGCGTTCCCGGGGCTCTCAGCCGAGGCGGAGCAGGAAGGGGTGTCCGGCCGGGTCGGAGTAGACCCGGACATCGCGCGGTCCGCCGTTGAACCGGGTCTCCAGTGGCCGTGCGCCCAGGTCCACCACCGTGCGTTCGGCCGCGTCGATGTCCTCCACCAGCAGTTCCAGATGGGCCTGCTGGGAGTCGTCCGGGCGCGGCCAGCTCGGCGGGGCGTAGCCGTGGTCGCGGAGGAAGGCCATCCGCGTACCGCCGGGCGCGGCGATCTCGATGCGGTCGGCGTTGGTCACGGCCAGGATCTCGGCGCCGAGCACCTCCGCGTAGAACTCGGCGAGCTCTTCGGGTTCGGCGCAGTCCAGGGACAGGACGGCTGCGGTCGCGACGGTCATGGGTTCCCCTCCGATGTTCAACCGTGGAAGTTCTCTGCGGATACCCGTGCACCGGCCGTACAAGCACACACAGTTGAGGCCGGGCCGCCTGTGGCGGCCCGGCCTCACGGGGTGGGCGACAAGGGGTCTGACTGGAATACGCACTACCGGCTGCGGGCCCTTCGGAACCTCCTCGGCACGCTTCCCGACCCCTCCGCTCCTTTGCCGAAGCCGAAACGAAAGCCCAAGACAAACAGGGCCAAGCGCCTCAAAGATGATCAGGTAGCAAAGCTCTGCCGGGCCTACAAAGCTGGCACATCTCGGCGACAACTCGCTGAAGACTTCGGCATCGCTCCAAAGACAGTGACCGCCATCCTCAGGCGTCAGGGCGTCAAGACCCGTTGGCGCAAGCTTGCGGATACCGACGTGGACGAAGCCGAACGGCTATACGCGCAGGGCATGTCCCTCGCCAGAGTTGGTGAACGTCTCGGGGTCACCGACTGCGCCGTGCGCTACCAGCTCAGGAAGCGCGGCATCAGGATGCGCGACTCGCACGGCCGGGAGTAGCCGCCCTGAACCTCCAGATTGGCCCCACCTTTCGCATGATCGGTGGGGCCAATCTGCGCTGGCCAACCAATCTTTAAGCTCTACCCGCTATAAATACCCACTGCCAACCAGTAAACGGAAGGAGGTTAAATGACCGAGCAACCACCAGAAATGCAAGGACAGGAGCTAACGCCTGAAGACGCACGCAAGCCAGTAGTGTTCGCCGTCCGCATCGATCCCGTTCAACGGGAACAGATCGAAGGGCTGCGCGGTATAACCGGGCAAAGCGTCAACGATGTCGGAGTGGAAGCACTGGACGACTGGATTGCCAAGACACTCGCCGATGAGACCGTTCGCAACAAGGCTATGGCTGAACTAGACGACGAGGAGAAAAGGCTCCAGGAACGACGTAACGCCATCGCGGGCATTCTCGGACAAGCAGTTACGGCAGCAGAAGCCACTCCGGAGCAAACCGGCACTCAAAGCCGAAGACGCGGTAAGGCACAGCCCGGTTCGTAGGCGGTTACGCCCCATGACGCAAGAGCCCAGCAATCCTCATGATTGCTGGGCTCTTTTTATTCTACAAACTCCCGAGCGAAAATCCCGTGTCATTCCGCCTGGTCTACATCCTCGACAGCAAGCCACTCGTTAAGACCCGTCAGCATCGCCAATGCGGACACAAAGAGCGCCTTAACGGCTGCCGGTCCTCGGAGGTCCCCGAACACCTTCGTGAGCATCTTCTCGTATTCCCTGCTCTTCCGGTGCGCCGTAGCCTTGGACCTAACCTCTTGCAGGTTGCGGAGAAACTGGACGTCTCGCTCAGCGTGCGGGTACCCGACCAACTTCAGCCAACGTTCGAGCTTTGAGATTCCCTTCTCGTTCTCGATCTTGTCTGGCAGCTGTGCCTGCACCTGCTTTTCATTGATCGCGTCAACGAAGAGCTGGGTCATGATTCGGATGCTTGACTCGAACTCAGCTTGGGAGTCGTTCAGAGGAAGACGAAGACGCTGCAAGAGTCCAGCGTCCGCCTCCTCGGGCTTGCGGAAGAAATCCCATCCGTAACGCTCGTTCCATGCACGCCCAAACGTCACATAGTTAGACCTCACGAGCAGGTCTTCTGCCGTTGGCTCAGTAAACTGAGCGAAGAAGGCTCGACGGATGAGCGTTTCGCTGGGACGACCATCTGCCGGAACGTTGAAGCTCCTCCAATAGTCACGCTCCTGGCGAGGCAGGTCACGACCGAGGTCACCAAGAAAGACCATCACATGCTCTTCGGCACTGTTGTCGATCTGAACGCCCCACAGGGAAGCGCAACGAAGGCGGCCGTCGGACACTTCGTAAAGCTCGGGCTTGTCGTAGTACTTCTGCAAGACTTCCCGGCGGAAGAAGACCGGCGTCAGGTAGTGAGGCGCGTCCGGGTTAGCCCCGAAGTAGTTCGCCAGGGCTTCCGGGTTGCACGTATAGCGGACCTCATCACCATCATCATCGGTCCCAATGATGAACTCGGGGAAGTAAGTGTCTTCTTCCTCGTATGGCCAGATGCCACTTTTCTCGACAGGCGGCGACGACACTACTCGAGTGCCTAGGTAGCGAGTGAAGTCACGCCCCATGATGCCGTCACCCGAATACAGGCCGGCGCGCAGGTCATCAGTTGCCCACTCGGCGTCATCGGGCACAGCAGTACCCTCTGCACCGTACCTAACCGAGTCAATGTAGAGAACAAGGTCGAGCTGCCGTGCAGCCTGGAACTGCCGCAGAAGCTTGGTCCGCACCTCCACCTTCTTGCCAGTGATCTTGACCGCGACTGAAGAGGTTCCGTCGTCATGCGGCTGCATGAACTGAGACGTCAAATCGTCCCAGTAGAGGTTGTGGTAAAGACGGAAATGCTGAGTCAGCTCAAGCGTTGACGGCACTACCCCGTAGTACTCACGGAGAAGAACCAACGGCTCAATGCCGTCTGGGGCCCCATCTTGGAAGTAGGTCGCTACGGGCTTACCGTTCTCATAGTGCTGTGAAAAACCGGGGCCGAAGTCACCCTTCGAGATGTCCCATCCCGGATCACTCAGGATGCGCTCTCGTTTCGAGGGCAGCGCAAAGGCACAATAGATACCACCGTTGGCGTCGTCATCGTGCCAGCTGTCGCAAACGACCGTCCATGCACCACGCTCAAGCGAGGTGAAGCGTTGTCTAACGTCTTCTTGTTGCAAGTCCATCAGAGCATTATAAGCCGAATGCACACTAATGGACAACGCATTACCCGGGCGACCGCCCTGCTCACATCCGTCACGTGGTCAACCTGCGCTCGATCTTGTCCAGCATCCGCATGAGCAAGCTGGCGGTCATGACGGCTTCGGATGCCTCTGTGACGTCATCGAAAGACACTTCGCGGTGCCCGGAGGGGTTGCGGAGCACAGCGTAAGTCCCCTGGAAGAGCATCATGGTCCCAACGACTTCACCAGCGGGTGCAGCAGGGTCAGCAAGCGGTCCACCCTGCCGGAAAGCCTTCGTCATAAGGTCGGTGCCGAACACGTCGTCTCCGAAGCCGGCCAACTGACGCACTCGAACCTCCACCGCCTTCATGGACACGAAGATGGCGTTCTCGTACTCGCCGATGAGGAACTGTCGTCGAGCCTTAGCCTCGATCAAAGGATGCAGGTTATCTTGCAGACGGTTAACGCTACGCACCGTCTCGATACCCTGCTCCACAGCTTGATGTCCGCGGCGGGTCACGAAAACAGATTGCGGATTACTATCACCGGGCTTGCTTGCAAGCATCCCATGCGACAGCAGCCACTGCACCGCCTCGGCTACAGCCCTTGCCGGGTGAGTGCCCATCGCACGATACTTCTCGTCCGTGGTGTAGCTCAGGCAGTAGTTGTACGAGTTCCACGTGTTGGTTCGCACCATGTCTTCAAGGACATGCAGTGCCAGCTCATCGACAGGGAGCTCAAGGACATCTTGGGGGCTGAGATCGATCATGCCCACAGATATACGCCGTCAAGCCGTGTCTGTAAAGCGATTAATCACGGCACTGCCTCCTCGATGCAGGCGCAAGCCCTACTTAACCCGCGAGAACATATCGCTAATACCTGCGCCCGCACCTAAGTCAACAAGCTGTGAGGTCGTGAGCGAGTTACCGCCGCCCCAGTAGGTTTCGCGAATCTTGCCGTCTTGTGTGCCGGTGAAGACGTGTTGCACGTTGTCGGGTGTAATCGTGGCTGCTATGGCCGCTACAGGAGAGCCTGCATTGAGTAGTTCACCAGTTGCCAAGTTGAACCCGCCGCCCCAGTAGGTTTCTTTCACGAGACCAGAGGCAGTGCCATTGTAGATGTGCCAGGTACCGTTATAGCGAGAGGCCATGTCGGTTATCGTTGCACCAAGGTTAGCCATTTGCGCAGTAGTCAACGAATTGCCTCCGCCCCAGTAGGTCTCAAACGACTTACCATCTGCGGTGCTTGTCATGACGTGGTTCACGCCGTCGCCCGTGATACCCGAGTCAAGAGCCACAACCGCACTGCCAACATTGGCAATCTGGTAGGTAGTTAGCGTGTCGTTAGGACCCCAGTAACTCTCGCGCACCTTGCCGTCAGCAGTGCCGGAATAGATGTGTTGGGTCGAGCCAGAGGTTATGTCGGTAGATATTGCTTCCACCGACGAGCCAGTGTTCGCAACCTGCCATGTAGTGAGCGCGTCATTGGGTCCCCAGTAGGTCTCGTTGATGCGGCCGTCTTGGGTGCCGGTATACACGTGCTGGGTGCCATCAGAAGTGATCTGAGACGAGAGGGTGTTAATAGGTGAATTGAGGTCAGCGAGCTGGGAGGTCGTCAGAGCATTTCCAGCACCCCAGTAGGTCTCGTATATCTCACCGCCCTGGGTGCCGAAGTAGACGTGCTGTAAACCATTGCTGCCGATCTGGTTCGAGACGGCCGTAACCGGAGAGCTAACGCTAGCCAGCTGGCCTGTCGTGAGCGCGTTACCATATCCCCAGTAGGTCTCGTAGATTTTTCCGTTGGTCGTCCCTGTATAGACGTGCATCACGGGACAACCGTTATTTGCAGCCAGACCCGCTTTGGTCGGGCATGAGTCATTAGGGTCGGCCACACCGTCGCCGTCCGTGTCCGGCGGTGGTGGTGTTTCGGCGGGAGGTGCAGAGTTAATAGGATCGCCGACATCAATGAAGTGATCCCAGTAGCGGCCAGACGAGCGAATGAACTTCCCGGCTGAGCTCTTGCTACTGTACGCCTCATGCGTAAACAAGCCGTCACTGTTGTGGTTCATCTCAGCCACTTTTAACTTGATGACGCTACCGGCGTCGTTCTTGATTACGTCCGTCACGAAGCCGACATGACCCCACTGCCCATAATCGCTTTGAGCAATGTCTCCCGGCTGAATATTGCTGGCATTACCAGCCTTGACGGCGTACCCATCGGCGGCTGCACCTTCGTCCCAAGTATTGGCGTTACCCCAGTCACCCCCAATCCGCACTCCCATGTATTTGTCTGTCCAGTACGCCGCGCCGTCAGTGCAGTTTCGATATCCATACTTGTAAGGGCTTAACTCTTCGTAAGCGTTGTAGACTCCGTTATGGTTTTCGTCAATCCACCAATCGAAGTTGGCTCGGTTGAGCTCCTTAGCTCCGGCATATGGATAGTCGTTCTCAAAGGGAATCTTTGCCGTGCTGTCTGCGTGCGCAACACTTGGGTTAATGGCATCCTCGGCGATGAAGGCGGCAGTGGTACTCCCAGCAATGAGGAGGCCAGAGGCCGCAACTCTGCCGAGCTTCATACATGCCGCACCTGCGTTGTCTCTCAGACGTTCTAAGAGACTTGGCTCTTCAATTTCAAGTTGTTCAAGGTTCTGTGGATGTAGCTCCGTGCTCATATATTTTTCCGTACACAAAGCCTCCCACCAGGCTCTGCGTTCTGCTGTTATTCGGTTAGTTAGATTGTCACGTCGCTAGTGTGCGTCGTTGGAAAAGGCTGCTGCGTATCTAGTTCGACAGCTCCTCTAAGCTTTTTATGCCAGTCATGAGGGCATTATTTGCTGCGCCGACAGTCTCTTCGTCACTGGCACACAGGTACTTTGGAGTTCCTAGGTAGTAGTATTTGCCGTCCTTGGATGTGTAGATAGGACCACTGCCAACACCCTCAGAGGCATCTAAAGGCTGTGGACTTCTTACTAGAAGAACGCCAGTACCGCCAGATAAGCCAGAGCCATCTGACTGCTCTATAAAGTTACAACTGCTTCCGGGTAATGTGCTCAGACTGTCCACCTCAAAGGAGGCGGACTGCTGGTTTGCTGGGGAGTCGGTACGCAAACCGTACTTCACATCTCCGCGCATATTCTCGGGCAGCGGGAAGCGAACGCCCCACTCCTTAATTACCAGGTACTTGCCACCCTCTGACGGATCCGCCGGCTCAGGGTTGTTGTCCTTGCTTGTATCGGTCTTCTGGTCAGTCTGCGTCTTGGCGTCAGATGTCTTGTGGTCGTTGTGCTTCGCCTTCTGCCATACAAAAAAACCGCCCACACCAAGGGCGGCTACTACGAACAGAACGACGACCACTTCAACGACAGAAAAGCCGTTAGTTGATAGTTTCTTTGTCATGGGCGATCTCGCTTGTGTTACTTTGACTTGCGGGCATTATCCTTTAAGCTCCCTCAAAGTACAAAGGTTTTCTTTACAACGCTCAGAACAACGGATTAGGTAACAGCACCCGATGCCTGCACTGTTAGCCTTTCTTGATCTGAGAGATAGTTAGCAAGTAGTCGCCATCATCCGTCTGGCTTGCATGAAGAGTATGGAAGTTATTCCTATCGAGCTGCTGCAAAGCCTCTAGCCCAGTCTGGTGCCAGTAGCGCCAGAGCAGTATCGTGTCGTCTCTTTTTAGCTCGACGGTGTACTGCCCGCCATCCTCAAAGTCAAAGTTGATGTTCAAAGCGCTCTTAAGTCGAACGCGAATATAGCGCTGTCGCGCGGCCTCGTCGAAGTCCATTTCAACACTGTAGGCATCGTCTTTAATGTTGAGCAGGTCAAAGATAAGCCGGTGGTTCGACGTTAGTCCACTGTTGTTAGGTTTAGCATTAAAGTCAAAATAGCCTCGTGTCGTCGCGCTGTCGAGCTTCCGCGTCTCAATGAACAGGTCTCGTCGACCTAGGCTCTCATTGATAGTTCTTAGTGCATTGTCGGGCTCTCGGAAGTTTCCCGCAGTCCCGCCAAGAAATAAGACCACATTGACAGTCTTGTGGGCGTTCGCGCCTAATGACTCCTCCGCAATGACGTTCGTGAAGCGTTCATAGTTGATGTCCCACTCATATCCTTCGAACTCAACACGACCATCGAACCACTCTTTTATATGGCGCTCGGCAATGTTCAGCATCTCTTGGCTGATGTCCATGGCGATGTAGCGGCCGAGCTTCCCCTGATCGAGCAGATGCTCCAGAAGACCCTTAACTGGCAAGGCATTGCCTACGCCAATATCCACAACGTTTACACGCTCATAATTAGCCAACAACTCGTCTAAGTATTGATGATTCACTTCAAGGAGCTTGACTGTTGCCGTCAGCATGTTCGCTGCGTCTTCCTCAGATTGGCGAACAGCGTACTTGTCCCAGTTAGCTGCACCCTCGCCCAAGTAGTTGTACTCACGGGGTATCTCATGGTAGAGCTCTAGCTTTTTTACGATGTCGTACTGTTGACCTTGGGTGAACAAGTTGTAGAATTCCGGGCGAGGCTTGACATTATTTATGGTGCTCTTCGGTCGGTACTTTCTTCCTTCCTCAACAAGCTGCTTAATCAACTTGATGTTGAAGGCGGTATTTTCAACATATGACCTATTGCCGCGCTTAGTGAGGGTAAGTTCAAGCTTACCGAGCTGAGCACCATCAACCCAGTTTTTTACAGTAGCGGGCGACACATTATATGTGTATGCGAGTTCCGAGTTCGTGAAATATTGCTTGTCCTGCGACATATCTGCGGTCTAGCTTTCTATATTGAATTGTAGTTGACATGTTGAAACCCAAAATTATAACATGTGGGTAGCAGCTGCTAATCAACTTTAAGGCGTTTCAGTTACTTACCGTAACACTTCTTTGAATTTTCTACAAGCTTTCAGCTTGTATTAAAACTGTAATCGCTCCGCTCAGGACGGAGCGATTCTCCGCGGTGGAATTCCGCATGTCACTAATTATAAGACATCGGGCGACTTCCACAATATCTAACGCGAATTTAACGTTGCACCGTCATAATGCCTACGCGAAATGGTGCGCCTACATCAACTACTAACTATCTGGCCTGCTGGCACCACATGCCACATGCCGGGAAAGGGGAACACGCGCTATGCGCGAGGAAGATAAGTTACGTAGCCTCCTGGAGGAGGACAAGCCCATAACAAGGATAACCAAACATGTTGAGCCAGCCGAAACCCGCTACTACAGCCTCGGACAGTACCCGGCGAGCAGTAAGGAGCCGACTTTTGACTGGTCTGCACCCACTAAGGAGGAGATAGACCAGATGGGCGTCTCATTCTCTCGAGTCGATGTTGAGGATGAACCGCAATACATGATGGTCGCCATCTGCCACAACTACGGCACCGTCAGCAAGTCAATAGATGTGACCATATGGCGTATTGAGGACGCACCAAAGGGCTAGCGCACCATGGCAGTTATACAACTACCGAGAGACATGGAAGGTGTCTCGTTTGTTCCGTGCGTCATCTGCCTGACGATGCAACCGCTCACAAACGTTGCGGTGTGTCTGCAAGGCGACTTCGTGTGCAACGTCCACTTCAAGCAAAACGCCTGGTTCGTTCAAGGGATGGCACGGCACCTAACTAGGCGACAGTGGTTTCCACAAACAACGCGAGCAACTACAGGGCAAAGAGACAGCGTTTTCGTTGAGGTGCGCGGTTTCGGCGTGTGGACACTGGCATGGGATTTAGCGCACCACCTAATCCTGCGGCAGCTCCCCGGCAAGGTCATAGTGCTTAGCGACAGGCCAACTGTCACCCTTTCAGCAGTGCGCAAGCACTGGAGACGGCTAGAGCGGAGGGTCGTCCGGGAGCGAGCAGCCACCCTAAAGGCTGACCTCATACGAGACCTCAAGGATATGGAGCATTACTTAGACGGGCTGCCTATGACAATTAAGCAGCCGCGCAAGGGTGTGGAAAGTGAAGTTTGCTTCGTGCCCCCAAGTCCTGCGCTAAGCATCCCGAGCAGCTGCCACACGCTGTACGTCACGATGCCACTTGATGACGCTGCCTTTGAGTCCCTTGTAGCCAAGATGCCCGACCATGGACTGGTAGTGCGCTACGTGTCCCAGGAGCAGCCTGCGACGTATCTGCGCCTCCACACATGGCGGCAGTACGACGGGCCTAACAACTAAGACGCGTCAGTGCCCAGAAAGCTGGGCACACCGCACAGACCCCTTCACACCCCTTTCTGAGCAACAACAGGGGGGAGGAAGCCACACATCTAGGGGGTCTGCGCGGTGTTCGTATAGCGAGCCTGGCCAAGGGCTGAGACGCCACCTGTTGGCTGCTGCCACCGCTCACTACGCTTGGCCAGCATGGCGACTGAGAGCGTAAGCGTTCGGACCCTTGACGGCCTGCACCTGGCGGGCACCCTCGTACGTCCCCAGGAACCAACCACACGGGCCGTCGTGCTCGTTCATGGCGGCGGAGTCACCCGGGAAGAGGGTGGCTTTTTCACTCGGCTCGCAACTGGCCTCGCTGAGGCGGGAATTGCGAGCCTGCGTTTTGACCTCCGCGCCCACGGCGAAAGCGGAGGGCGACAGGAAGAGCTAACGCTCTCAAGCATCCTCAACGACATTCGCGCCGTGCTGGCGTACGTTCGCGAGGCTACAGAAGCCGAGGAAGTCACCTTGCTTGGCGCGAGCTTCGGCGGCGGTATCTGCGCCTACTACGCTGCCAAGCGTCCCGATGACGTGAGCCACCTGGTGCTATTCAATCCCCAACTCGACTACAAGCGGCGGACTATCGACAGCCGGGACTATTGGGCAGAAGACGTCATCAACGAGGACGCAGCCCGTGAACTCAACGAGTGCGGCGCAATCCAGTTCACACCAACGCTTCGCCACGGGCGGCCAATCCTCAACGAGGTCTTTTGGCTGCGCCCTCACGAAGCACTGGGAGAAGTCCAAGCACCGACCCTCATCGTGCACGGCAGGGCAGACACCCTCGTGCCATTCGAGTCGTCGCGGGACGCCGTTCCCCGCTTCACTGCCCCGGTGCAGCTCGTACCCGTAGAGGGCTCACAGCATGGCTTCGCCGTCCACGATGACCCGCAGTACCTTGACCCCAAGAGCCAGGAGTACCAGGCGTTCGTCATCCGCACCGTTACCGACTGGCTCACCGCTACGCGGTAAGCGTCTCGCGGAATGCTCGCACCGCGGGCCGGCTATGCCACCGATCAAGAGTCTGGAGGACTTCACCGAGGACACGCACGGTGCGCTCTGACTTCACCTCGTGGGCAACAAGCGCCGAAGCTGTGCCCACCTGCGCGGCCTCGTCCGGCTCGCCGCTGAGTGCCAGGGCCGCCGCCCGCCGCGCGTTAAAAAATCCCGTGTCACGGTGGGAGAGAGCCCCGGCGCTCAGTACGTCGCTGAACAGATCAACCGCAAGGCTCGGCTTTCCGGCTTCGGTGAGCGTAATAGCGTCCCGCACCAGCCGGGTGTGGTCGCTGAAGTAGGCCCCAAGAGCGTCGGGATCGTCATTCGGTGCGCTCGTGAGCAATGCTTCGGCATCCGCCAGCTGGCCGCGCACTACATCGAGAGGGTCGCCTAGCATCGCTCGGCCAAGCGCCTCCTGCTGGGTGACCTCGGCTCGCACCCTCGCCGGCAGCTGCCAGCGGTCATGTCCGGCGGCCTGAGCGAGCGTGAGCATACGGAGCGCGTCCCGTTCGTCGTACGCCATCTGCGACTTCTTCAGGAGCACATACCCCTGCATGGCCGCGTCGTCGGCTTCCTGTGCCCACTCCATCGCGCGGTCGTACCAGAACACGGCGGCCTGCGGCTGCTGGATATCCCGGTACAGCCACCCTGCGAACTCCGCACCATCGCTCCCTACAGCAAGGAGCTCACGGCGCACGCTCGGCTTCACTTCGCGGGCCTGGCTCTCGACCGCCCCGAGCAGCGCCAGCATGACCGGGAGAGTCTTCTTGGGGCCAAGTGCACCGTCATCGCGCTTGGCCTTGTCCAGGACCCGCCGGAAGTAGTCGACGACCGGACCGTCCAGGTAACGGTGAGCGTCGTCAAGAGCATGGGCAACATGCTGGAGTTCGTCTAGGCCGAGACCGGGCAGCGCTACCGCAGCGACGCCGTTCCTCAGGAACGCTCGACGGTTGAGAGGGCTCATGGGATCTCGCTCTGTGGCTTGGGCGGACGCGTCCGCCGACGTTCCAACAAAGCTGCCCAGTCCGCTCGTTGCAATCGTCTCAGCGTCGACGGGAACGAGTACGGCACGACCATTGACCACGACCGGCAACAGCCCGCCGGCCAGCGGGGTCTCCGACTTCGGTGTCGGATATTCGAGTACGGGTTGAGCGGCGGTGACCGCGGTAGCGGCAGCACGCCCAACGCCGGGCAGCTTGAACCACAGTAGGTCTGCCGGGATCTTCAGGCTATGCGCCCACCTCATGAGCTTCGCGAGGTCCTGGGGTGCCTTGCCGCTCTCAATCCGGCTGAGCTGCGCTTGGTTGAGGTCGAGCCATGCCGCCATGACTTCCTGGGAGAGCACACGGCCGTGCCACGGGTGCGTTCGGTATGCGTAGAACACCTGCCCCATGTGCCAACTGGCGAGCGCATCGCGCATGCGTTCGTGCTGCCAGAATTCGAGCGGAACACTGGGCACCGTGGCGGCAGCCGAAGCAGCGGCCTTTCGCTGACAGGTCGCGCAGCGCTCGCCGTGGTTATCGCGAGCCAGCCTCGTGCCGCACGAGCAGTAACGGCCTTGCTGCTGTGCCATCTGCCGCTCTCCGTAAGGGCCTTGCCGGGTACGCCTGGTAGCCAAGCCTACGGACTCTAGGCCGCCGGGGTGGCCCTGTCTATGCGGGCCATACATAACCCCCTATGTGGCTGGGCCATGACGTTCTAGCGCCCCCAACTCCCATGCTGCTTCCCGTGCTTCGCCCCCATACAAGCAAGGGAGCACCGCCCATGAGCCCGGTACCTTTTACCAGCCGACTGGAACTGGCCGCGCAGACCGAAGCTGTGCGCTGGGCCAGACGGCACGCTCGTAACGTACTGAGCGCGTGGCAAGTGGCAGAGACCCACGTAGATACTGCTGCGCTGGCCGTCTCTGAACTCGTCACCAATGCCGTGCGACACGTGGTCGAGGCCGCGCCGGCCACCGGGCCCGCTCGGTTGGCGTTGATTCTGCGGCACCGCGGTACCCACCTGATCGTGGAAGTGGCCGACCCTGACGTACAGCCGCCCGTTCGCCAAGGGCTTTCAGCGTTGAGCGCTGAAAGCGGCCGGGGCTTGTTCATCGTGGAAAGCGTCTCGAAAGAGTGGGGCTACTACTTGCCGCCTACGGGCGGCAAAGTCGTGTGGTGCGTGCTCTCGCTGGACAAGGAGTAAGAACGTGCCTCGCCGCGAAATAGAGCCCGCTTACGGGTACATCCGTGCCCTCGACCTGCCGGACGACGAGGTAGATGCGCTGGAAAAGCAGCTCTATGAGTACGCCTACGCGAACATGTTGCACCTCGTTGATATTCGCGTTGAGCGGTACCGGCTGCTGCGCTTCGGTGACTTCACCGGCTGGCTCCGGGAGCACCAGGCACAGCACGTCATCATCCCGAGTGCTGAGCACGTCACGCCGCACCCGATTGCCCGCATGATGTTCTATGAGGCCATCTGCCTCGATGCCGGGGCGGAACTCCACGAGGCTTGTCCCGAAGAATAGCCGGTCTCGCCTTGTCCCCACACCAAGGAAGTTGCACCACGCTCATGAAGCCAGCCCAGATATGGGAGGTATTCGACTGGTACCGCGGAACCTGTTTCCGCTGTGAAGCGCTCGGTGTTCCAGTGGCGTTAGTTGGCGACATTACGGCGCACGGCGCGACGCTCCCGCTCCATGCCTGCCATTTCTGCATCTTCCGCATGCAACAAAGCCACTGGTTCGCTACCGGTCGCACTGCATGGCACCTTGAGCAGTTGCAGCTTCCCGCACATTCGCGGCCTCGCGCCAGTCGTCCCGCACTGCATACGTGGTGGCGCTATCGGGCTCGAAGCTCACTTGGTCGGACAGTACGGCACGCCGTTGGCAAGCAATGAACGAACCTTGTTATCGCTATCCTCGAATGACTCCATAGGCGCGTAGTAACCCTTCCACGGATCGGTTTTAATGCGTGCCCAATACTCTGCTTCGTATTCTTGGTTGATGATCTTAGCAAGGCATTCAGGGCTAAGATGCTCGCCGGTCTTTAGAGTCGGACCCGTTGGCGAGTCCGTTGAAGGCTCCTTGTAAGTCTGTGCTGGCGCGCTGGCCACTTCGAGCGGCAGTCCGTGCTTAACCCACAGTCGAAACGCCCACACTCCCCCTAGCATCAAGACGCCGAGCACCATCGTCGTTATGAGCGTTACGCGCAATATCCGCCTGCTATAGCCTACTCGAACGAGCTCGTATCCCTTGGGAACCCTATAAATGACCCGCGCTGTCTCCCGACTTACGGTCGCGTCGCGGAGCACGTAGTGGGCTAGGAACTCCGCAAATTTGGAGAACTCCTTGCGCCGTAGTCTGTCAAATGCACCGGAGCTTAGGCCGCTCTTTTTCCGCGCATCGTCCAAAAGGTCGCCAGGACTGAGCGGCGTTGTTGTGTCCTGGGAGCTAAAGAACAGGTCTCGGATGAACGTAGCTGAAGCAGTCTTGTGCTCGGCATAGGCGCTTAGGGCGTCATCTATGAGGCCGCGAACAAGCGCAGGCCGGCTGTGGGCATCCACGCCCTTTTTCTCGCTATGCAAGCGGGCAAGCTGCTCGATGCGCTCACAGTCCACGGGCTTTCGGTTATGGGTGCTCAAGTCGAGGTCATCGAGGCCGCGTTGCCGGATGCGCGGTAGCTCCTTGCTGGCGATGAGCTGCACCAGGACAGCCCGCCCCTCGCTGGCCTCCGCCGCTTCCTGCTGCGGTTCGTCGATCGGCCGCTCCTCCGCCACCTGTGCCCCCTGCACGATCTTCGACGGTTCTCGGGGCCATCCTGGCAGGCCAGAGCCGGTTTGTGCAGGGTTTTCGCGCGGTCTGCGCAGGGACTTCGCCCCTCGTCGGCCTGCACGATTTCCTCATCGCTCCACAGCGGAGCGAAAGCCTCTCGGAAGCGCACCTAGTTCCGGGACGGCTCGAACTACAGAGAGGAGTGCTCGCCTACATGGCTGGCGAACTCATCAAGCGGGGCGGAGGACACAAGAACCTCCCCGCGTCCGTACGACGCGATATCGCGTTCATCGCGTGCGAGACGAAGGTACAACAGGCTCTCGTACACGCAAAGGCAAGCGTTGGTGACCACGCCATTACCGAGGTTTCGTACCTCGTGGCCGTGCAGCGCCAAGCGGAAACCATCCATCCTCACGCGGCCGACGCAATCGCCCTAATCGTGAACACCACGATCCAGGGGATAGCCCGGTCGGTGGCGAACTTCAACACGGAGATCGACTGAGGTGGACGGACTGACGCTCGCGCTGCTGCTGATTCTGGCCGTCATTATCGGCCGGAGTTGGCAGTGGCACCGTGACCGAACGGCGCGCAGGCTTGCGCGACATCTCGACCAGGCCAATGCCGCCATGGACGAGATCACCCGCAAACGGCGTGATGCCGAAACCAAAATCCGTCGGATGAAGGGAGACAAGGAATGAGCCAGCTCGATACTGCACACAGTCTTGAGCGCCTCGCCACCGAAAGCCGGTGGCCGCTGCTGAACGTCTTCTGTGCTCTGAGCGAGAGAGAAGAAGCACGGCGCGCAGAAAGCAAGCGCAGGTTGGTGACTGAACTGACAGCCTGCAACCCGTTCCGTAACTCAACGGACTTCGAGGAGTACCGGCCGGAGTGAACACTGGATCTGGGTGGGAGAGACGAGCGCTTCATGTGCTCGTTCTTCTCATAGCGCTTGCCTACGGCATTCGTTGGGCGTTCGACCTCATACAGCCGGTCATTCCATTCTTGGTTGCCGGAGTGATCGTGGTCGCGCTGGTATCCGTCATCCTGACGGTTCGCCAAAGGCGGCGCTGGTAGCACGCAGTCGGGTAAGCGTGGTGGATAGCACAACAACATTTCCACCACCCGACTTGTGTGCAAAACGAGCACCGCAACAGTTTGGGCAACCTGTTCATTCGCTTGAAGTTTCGCACGATCATTCAAGCGAATGAACGATTTCCAAGCTATTCGGAATGTTCTACATGTATAAGTACCTCCGGGGATACAGCCGGAGGAGAAAAAGGAGGGTAACAAAGTACGTGACAAAAGAATCATCATCGCGGGTAGCGCCCACCCGCTTTCACACCATCCTGGCCGACCCCCCATGGGACCACCAGCAGCGAGGGCTCAAGGGTGCCGAACAGCATTACCGGCTCATGAGTCTGGACCGCATCAAAAAGATGCCAGTCTCAGACCTCGCCGAGGATGACGCGCACCTTTGGTTGTGGGTCACCAATGCCTCGCTGCGCGATGGGTTCGACGTCGCCGAAGCTTGGGGCTTCACGGCTCGTTCCGTCCTCACCTGGGTGAAGTTCCGGCTGGGCCTGGGCTCCTACCTGCGAAACAGCACCGAGCACCTACTCTTCTGCACCCGTGGCAAGGCCCCGGTGAATTTCAAGTCGCAGCCAACGTGGATCAACGCACCGGTCCAGGAACACTCCCGGAAGCCCGACGAGCAGTACGCGGTTATCGAGCGGATCTCCGTCGGCCCGTACCTGGAGCTGTTTGCCCGCAGGCGACCACCGAGCACTCGCGACTGGTCCATCTGGGGCAACGAAGTCGACGCCGATATTCGAGTCCCTGGCTACTGGGTGCCCAGTGACGACCAGCACCAGCGACGATCCGAACAAGAGAGGCGGTGATCATGGCTGCACGAAGAACGCGAAGTAAGCGGCCTGAACGCCGCTTCACCGTAGAGGGCGTTCGGTGGGAGACGCCGGATATTCGCAAGCTCAGCAAGGCCTTGCTCGCAGTGGTGCTTGCCCAGCGGCAGCACATCGCCGAAGCCGAAACGTCCGAGGAGAGGAGCACTGGCTAATGGCTCCCTCAAACCAGGGCTTGCAGTTTGCCGAGCTGCACCTGCCGCGCCCCCTTGACCCCGATACCGCGCTCGCGGTGGTTGGCCGGCTAGCGGCTGATCGCCAAGTGGCCCGGCTGGTGTGGGAGGTCCGCGCTGAAGGTGGCCAGATCCGCTACTTGGTCGGTGGACGTCCCGTCGACATCACACGCCTTGGTCGGTTGCTCGGACATTTCCTGCCGGGCTGCTACCTCGATGCCACGCCCGAGCAGCCCCCGGCACGTCCCGGGATGCAATCAGCGGGTCGGTTGCGCGTCCGGCCTTCCTACCTGCCGCTGAGCATGGACATCCCTGAGGGCGTGTCCCGGGCGGTCTTGTCCGCCCTGGCCGTACCGCTAGCGAACGACGAGGCGTTGGTCGTGCAGGTCGTACTTGGTCCGCGCATCCTGCCCAGCGTGTTGCCCACGGAGTTCCCCGACCCCAGCCTGCCGCTTGGACGCATCCTGCTCACCGGCACCAGGCCAGCGGGGACAGAACTCCGGGCGCGGCTCAGGAAGCGTACGGAGCACCCCGGCTTCATGACCACGATCCGCGTCGGTGTAGCAGCCATCACCCGACAACGACGTGAAGCGTTGCTCCTGGGCGTGCTGTCGGGCCTGACCGTTGCCCAGGGACCGGGCACACGGATACGCCTGGTCAAAGACTCAGCGGCCCGCCTTAACAAGGCTCGGCCTCCCTGGCTGTGGCCCCTTCGGCTGTCGGTACCCGAGCTACTGGGACTGCTCGCTTGGCCACTTGGCGACAAGGAGCTACCCGGATTACCACCGCTGCATCCGAAGCCTCTCCGGGCTGCACCGCACGTGCACCAGAGAGAACGTGTCTTCGCCCGCAGTGCAGCACCCGGCGACGATCGTCTCTTGGGCATCGCGCCGCAGGATCAGACGTATCACGGCGTGACCTACGGCCCCTCGGGGTCGGGTAAGACGAATGCCCTACTCCACCTGATCACCGCGGACATAGCTGCTGGCCGGCCCGTGGTTGTGCTCGACCCCAAACGGCAGCTCATTGACGACGTCTTGGCGCGGGTGCCAGAGCATCGGGTAAACGACGTTGTTGAGTTGAACGCCGCTGACGAAAACCCGGTCGGCTTCAACCCGCTCGACATCGGCCACCGTGACCCGGACGTGGTCGTCGACGGCATCCTCGCGGTCTTTGCCTCGGTCTTCGCGGACGGCTACGGACCACGTACCGCCGACCTGTTCAGCTCCGGCTTGCGCACCCTGGCCCGGGGTAGCAGTCCGAACGCCTCGGCCACCTTGATGGACTTGCCCCGGCTTTTCGCCGACCCGGCGTTCCGTCGCCCCTTTGTCGGCCGCGTGCAGGGCGACCTAGCGCTCGCCCAGTTCTGGGCTGCATGGGAAGAGCAAGGCCCCGCTGCCCAAGCCGCTGTCTTGGCGGCCCCTATGAACAAGCTGCGGCAGTTCCTGCTGCGGCCGGCGGTGGTGCGGATGCTGGATCAACGGCAGGGCCGGTTTCGGCTCCGGGACACCTTCCGCAGCAACAAGGTCGTGCTAGTGCCCCTGAACGAGGGGCTAATCGGGCCCGGGGTAGCAAGTCTGCTCGGCAGCCTGATCATCGCGGAGGTCTGGCAAGCCGTCCAGGAGCGCGCCAGCGATCCGAATGCCCGCCTACGGCCAGGCACGGTGTACGTCGATGAAGCGCCCCGGTTCCTGCACCAGCCGACCTCGTTGGCCGACGCCCTCGCGATCTCTCGCAGCCTTTCGGTGGGCTGGTTCCTGGCCGCTCAGTTCCGCAGCCAGTTCCCTCCTGAGCTACGGACGGCCGTGGACATCAACGCGCGGAGCAAGGTCGTGTTCGCGACCGAAGCCGACGACGCCCGCGAGCTGGCCGCCAAGCTGGCACCAGAGCTGGAGCCGCAGGACTTCATGTCTCTCCCCCGGTTTCACGCCTACGCCAACTTGGTGGCAGGCGGTGCTCCGTCCGGTTGGGCACTGGTTCGAACACTGCCACCGCCACCAGTCATCTCCGACGCTGAGGCGCTCCGGGCGACTGCTCGCGCCAACTACGCGCCTGCACAAACCGCACCAACGCTCACGGCCGGTAGTACCGGCGAGCCTCCAATAGCGCCTGAAAATGCCTCGCAGCAATTCGGCCGTAAACGTCGAAGCCGACCTGACCATTCGTAACCACAACATCCAGTCCGTGCTCTCTTCGGCCCTCTGTTCGCCCCTTTGTTCACGACGTAGATCATCTGCGTGTTCGTGCAGGACAGCCCCGGTCGCCGCCCCAGCACGGGAGGGGACTGACCGGCATCCTGTGCCTGTCCTCGCGCTCCCTGCGCCCTCCACGCCCTGACAAGAAATTCCGGACCGCCGCATCCCGTGCCGCGCAGCGGGAGGCAGGAAGGAAGCGGCAGTGAGGTTTTCCCTCGAATTTTGTTCTTAATGAAAGGAGATGCCTATGAAGTACAACGATATAGCTAGCCTGATCGAGTCGCTCTCGGAGCGCGATCTATCCATCCTTGAATCACTGCGCATACACCGCGCACTGACCACCGCACTTATCCGGCGACTGCACTTCCCCATTAGCAGCGAACCGCGAGAATCGGGCAGCAGCAAGAGCCACGCAACCGAGATGGCCGCCGCAGTTGCCACCATCCGAGTCCTGACCCGCCTTGAGTCTCGCCACCTGATCACCCGGATGCATCGCCGGATCGGGGGCGTACGAGCCGGAAGCTCCGGCATCGTGTGGCAGCTCGGCGCGAGCGGTGAACGGCTTCTCCGTACTCGGCACGGCGACCCCACCAGACGCCGCTACAGCGAACCGTCCCCGAGCTTCATCGCCCATACGCTCGCTGCCGCTGACCTTGCCATCCGCCTCTACGAGTTGGCTCGGCAGGGCGAGATTGAGCTGCTACGTCTGGAAGCCGAGCCCGAGTGCTGGCGGACGTTCCTGTCAGCACATGGTGCGCGCCAGTGGCTCAAGCCCGACCTGTTCGCGATCACAGCCGGCGGTGACTTTGAGCATCACTGGTTCATCGAGGCCGACAACGCCACTGAACACGCACCGGTCATCGTGCGCAAGGCGCTGCAATACCAGCACTACGCGAACGCCGGAATCCACCAACAAGAGCACGGATTGTTCCCAGCTGTGACATGGGTTGTGCCTGACGAAAAACGGCAAGCCGCTATCCGCGCTGCATTGGACACTGAGCCGAAGCTACGCGACCTCGTGGCTGCCGGGCTCTTCCACGTGGTGACAACCGATGAGTTTCCGGCGTTCATCACCGGAAATCACGCCAGTCCGGCCATACCTTAAGGACTTCCCGGCCAAAATAGCCTCGGCATCTACCCATAACGGAGTTACCATTAGGACTACTAAAACTCAAGAAAAGGAAGAAAGGAGAAAATCCAAAGCATGAAGCAGAAGCAGAAAGCCGCGCAGCGCATCACCGGCGACGACTATGTTGCTTATTTGCGCGTCTCCTCCAAGGGGCAGGTCGATACTGACTATAACCCTGAAGGCGTTTCAATCCCTGCCCAGCGCGAAAAGGTTGAAGAACGAGGGCGTGAGCTGGGAGCCTCCAAGGTCGCCGAGTTCGTCGATCCAGGACGAAGCGCCCGCACTATCGATGAGCGCCAAGAATTCCAAGAGATGATCGCCTACCTGCGCGAACACCCCAACGTGCGCTACGTAATCGTCTACATGCTCAGCCGCTTCGCTCGAAACCGGCTGGACGACGCGATCATGGTTGCCACCCTGGAGAAGCTCGGCGTCAAGCTGATCTCTGCTGTCGAGAAGAACATCGACGACACACCAACCGGTCGCATGCTGCACGGGATGCTGGCCGTCATCAACGAGTACTCCTCCAACCAGAGCGCCGAAGACATCAAGTACAAGATGGGGCAGAAGGCCAAGAACGGTGGCACGATCACCCGTACCCCCGTCGGATACCTCAACACCGTCGAGCTCGTTGACGGTCGCCGGGTACGAACGGTCGCCATCGACCCGGTTCGCGGCCCGTTCATTCGCCTGGCATTCGAGCTGTACGCCACGGGTGAGTACACGGTGGACGAAGTAGCGGGAGAGCTGTACGACCGTGGACTGCGCATGCCGCGCGATGCGCGGTACCCCACAGAACGGGGGATCTCAACGAACCGGCTGTACGTAGTCCTACGCGATGACTATTACTGCGGCTGGATCACCCACGACGACGAGAAGTACAAGGGCCGTCATGCGCCCTTGGTTCCTCAGGACCTCTTCGACCAAGTCCAGATGGTCGCCGACACGCGAAACACTGCTCGCGAGAGGCGGCGCGTACACCACCACGAGCTGAAGGGGTCACTGTTCTGCGGCTCCTGTCATAACCGCCGTGGTGACCGGCGGCGCATGATCGTCCAGCACGCCACCAACCGGCACGGCAACGTCTACCGGTACTTCTTCTGTAACGGCCGCTTCGATCACATCTGTGAGCTGCCGTACGTCCCGATCGAACAGGCCGAAGAAGCCGTCGAGGACCACTACGCCACGGTGCGTTTCACGCCCGAGTTCATCGCGACCATGCGCTCGGAACTAGCCGCCATGGTCGATGAACAGCAGACTACGACCAAGCTCCTCCAAGCCCAGCTCACGAAACAGCTTCGTGCGCTCGACACCAAGGAGAACAACCTCATCGACCTGGCCGCCGACGGTAGCCTGCCCCAAGCCAAGATCAAGGCCAGGCTGCAAGAGATCACCAAGCAGCGGGATCGTCTGACAACCAGGCTTCACGACGTCGATGAGGACCTCAGCACAGCGGCAGAGATCATCGAGGCGTGCTTGGAGCTTCTGCAAGACCCGCAGGCGCTATACCGGCGTTGCAACGGCCAGCAGCGCCGCCAGCTGAACCAGGCCCTCTTCGAGGCCCTATATATCGACGAGGACTCGAACGGCGACCTCCGGGTGAGCCACATGCTCAAGGAGCCGTTCAGGCTCCTGCACGAGGCCCAAAGCCAACACCCGGCCCCCACAGGGCCGCCAGGGGCCCCGCCCCGCCGCCGGGCCGTCCTACCGGCCTCCAAACCCAAAAGCGCCCCTCCCCAGCCGGGGACGGGCGCTGGCCTGCAACTAACAAGGGCCGCCCTGGCGGGCGGCCCTTGGAAGGTACCGGGTTCCAACAATCTTCTTATGGTGGGCGATACTGGGTTCGAACCAGTGACCTCTTCGGTGTGAACGAAGCGCTCTCCCACTGAGCTAATCGCCCGGAGTGTCCGGTGGGGGTCTCCCCCGGTGGAACGACCTGAACAATACAGGTCGCGAAGGGTTTGGTTCAAACCGGATTCCCGCCGGAGGCCGGTGGCGTCCCGGGCCGCCCGGCGCCCGTGGCGGCCAGGTGGGCCCGCAGCCCCCGGCGCCCGGCGCGCATCATCAGGGCGTGGTTGAGGCGGAAGACAGGGCGCCCGGGGAGGGCCAGCCGACGCAGCAGCGGCTTGCGGACCACCACCTCCTGCTCGAAGAGGGCGCGGGTGCCGGTGTCACGGGCCGTGACGGTCCAGCGCACCCAGCCCTCCAAGTCTCCCGAGAGGGAGATCTCCAGGACTCCGGCCGCCGGGTCCTGGCGTGCCTCACCGACGGTGACCTCCAGGTCGTACGGGACGAGGGAACGGAAGCGGGCGGCACCGGTCCGCTCGTCGATCCGCCGCACCTCCCGGATCTGCGGCCACCACCGCGGATAGGTGTCGCCGTCGGCCAGCGCCGCGTAGACGGCGGCGGGCGGAGCGTCGAGCTCCCATCGGCTGCGGAAGCGGTAACGGCACCAGTCCATGGGGCCAGTCTGCGCCGTACGCGGCCGGTACACACCCACACCGGCCGGTGCGCCCCGGCGCCAACGCGCCGCCGCGGCCGGGCGGTTGGGGCCCGGAAGCGCAGAACGCCGAGGGCCCGCACGGCGGTCAGCCGTACGGGCCCTCGGTCCAGGGTGGGCGATACTGGGTTCGAACCAGTGACCTCTTCGGTGTGAACGAAGCGCTCTCCCACTGAGCTAATCGCCCTGGCGCACGGCCAACATTAGCGCATACCGGACCGTGCTCATGACCAGTCCCGGGGAAGGGCCGGCCACGGTGACCGGCCGGTCGGTCACTCCTTGATCTTCCAGGGCATGACGACGCCGAACTTCCACACGTACACCGTGATCGCCGCGGCGCAGATGATCACGGCGATGGTGGTGAGGATGAGATTGCGCTTGCGCACCTTCGGATCCAGGGCGCGCTGCGCGGCCTCGGTGACCTTGCGCTTGGTCCAGCGCAGCACGAGCTGCGCCCAGACGAACTCGGTCGCCCAGATCGCCATACCGCCGAAGATCACCAGCCAGCCCGGGCCGGGCAGCGGCAGCATGATGATCCCCGCGACCACGACCGCGAGGCCCACGACGAAGACGCCGACCTGCCAGCTGAGGTGCAGGGTGCGGGACCGCTTGATGAACTGCGGCGCCCGGGAGCCGAAGATCGGCTCCGTGCCCTGCGTATCGTCCCCCGTCGCGACAGGGGTCGGCGCAGGCGCGACACCCCCCTGTCGCTCGTCACTCTGCGCATTCATGTGAACCAACTTACCTGATCGTTTTGAGTCACCGGAATGGCGGTGCCCGCCGCCCGGGAGCTGGGCCGCCCGAGCTACCAGAAGAGCCGCAAAACGGTCAGAGGGGTTTACAACGGCACCGTAGGTGGCATGTCGATTTCGCCGACGTGCGAATCCCCGAGCGCACACTGAGCGAAAGGCCCTGGCGCTTATGAACACCACGGTCAGCTGCGAGCTGCACCTGCGCCTCGTTGTGTCGAGCGAGTCCTCACTGCCTGTACCCGCGGGACTGCGGTATGACACGGCCGACCCTTACGCCGTGCACGCCACCTTCCACACCGGAGCCGAAGAGACGGTCGAATGGGTGTTCGCCCGCGATCTTCTCGCCGAGGGCCTGCACCGGCCCACCGGCACCGGCGACGTCCGGGTGTGGCCGTCCCGCAGCCACGGTCAGGGCGTCGTCTGCATCGCCCTGAGCTCTCCGGAGGGAGAGGCACTGCTCGAGGCCCCGGCGCGGGCCCTGGAGTCGTTCCTGAAGCGGACCGACGCCGCGGTGCCACCCGGCACCGAACACCGCCATTTCGATCTCGACACAGAGCTCTCCCACATCCTGGCGGAGAGCTGAGACCCGGCGAGAGCTGAGCGCGCGGCCGTCCGACTCGGGGAGACGGCGCGAGCCGGGAGACAACGTCTCCGGTAGAGACATCCCGACCATGGCATTCCGACACGACACAGCGCAGGCGACGGTGCCGTCGCCGTGGGACCGCCCACGGCGACGGCACCACCGTGTGTGACCCCGTGAAGGCACGCGGTGTCACACCGCGCGCCGCGCGCCGCTAGAGTCGGTGAGATCGAGGGGCGGTCCACAAAGCAGCCCCCGACCCGGCCGGTCAGGGAGCCAATGGTGCTGATCAATCACGACACCCGCTGTGCGCTCGACATGGTCGTCGATCTGGTGAACACCGCACCCGAGGGTGCGGACGGAGACGGCCTCGCCGATGTCGAGGCGCTGCGCGGATTTGTCGAGCGCCATGCGATCAGCGACATCGGCACGCTCGGTGACCGTGATCTGACCGCCGTACGGATGGTGCGCTCCCGGTTCGCCGAGGTCTTCGCCGCGGCCGCGGACGCCGGTGGCACCCAGCGCGCGGCCGCACTGCTCAACGCGATGATCGCCGAGGCGGGCACCACACCCCGGCTCACCGATCACGACGGCTACGACTGGCATGTGCACTACTTCGCGCCGGGCGCGTCGGTCGCCGACCATCTCGCGGCCGACTGCGGTATGGCGCTGGCGTTCCTGGTGGTGGCGGGCGAACGCGAGCGGCTGCGGCGCTGTGAGGCCCCGGACTGCCGGCACGCGTTCGTGGATCTGTCGCGCAACCGGTCCCGCCGCTACTGCGACAGCCGCACCTGCGGAAACCGGCTGCATGTCGCCGCCTACCGGGCGCGTCGGCGGGAGGCCGCGGGCTGAGCGGCGGCCGCGGGCCGAGCAGCGTAGCGGCGCACTCACCACCGGTAGAGGTCGTGCACGGCGGTGACGACGAGCAGGGTGCCTATGACCGCCAGGAAGAGCATCAGCGGCGGCTGGGAGAGCGCGAAGAGACAGCCACGTGACTCCTCGCTCGGGGGCGCAGGCGGGCCGTCGATGACAGGGGGGCCTTCGATGGGGGACTGCTCCCCGGGTGTTTGCAGCATCTCTGGCAGATCATGGCGCAGCGCGCACCCCAGTTGCACCATCGTGCCGATTTTGACCGCTAGTTCATCAGATTCCGTGCTTTTTGAGAATCGCTTCGATGTCTGAGAAGTCTTCCGTGTCCGAGCTGGTTCCGGCCTTGCTCTTCGACGGCCCGGACGCCTTGGCGGGCCTGGCCGGCTTGGACGCCTTGCCGCCCGACGCGCCGAGGGCGGGCTCGGAGGCCGCGGGGGCCAGCGCGCCGCCCCGCTCGGCCGCGGCGGCCGCGCGGCGCTCCTGGCGGGCGCCGCCCCGGCGGCGCTCGACGGCCCGGGTCAGCATGAACAGCGCCCAGGAGAGCCCCAGCACGGCGAAGCCCGCCCAGACGGTCGGATTGAAGACCAGATCGGCGATCCAGTCCAGGATGCCGGTCATCGCCAGGCCAAGCGGCAGCAGCGCATAGGCGGCGATCCGGGCCGCGGCCAGGAAACGCTTGCGGTACGCGGTCAGACAGGCGATGCCCAGACCGGCCGCGGAGAGCGCGGCGCAGACGGTGTCGGTCAGCATCGGATCCTCCTGCCGATGGGTGCCGGTCCCTCCATCGTGCACCTCCGAGGGGGGAAGCGGCCACGGCCCGGGCACAGGATCAGGGACATCTCCGGGGAGGACCTCCTCCCCGGGGCCGAGCGCCCTCCGGGTGCCGTACCGCGGCGGCGGGCTGAAAGACTGGCTCCCATGAGCGACACCGACCCCGCACGTCCCGTACTCGATGTGTGGTGCGCATTGCAGTGCCCCGACTGCCGTACCGCGCTGGCGGACCTGCGCGCGCTGCGCGACCGCTTCGGGGACGCCCTGGAGATCCGGCTGCGGCACTTCCCGCTGGAGCGGCACCGCCACGCCCACGCCGCGGCGCAGGCGGCCGAGGAGGCCCTCGCGCAGGGGCAGGGCTGGCCGTACGCCGAAGCCGTGCTGGCGCGCACCGGGGAGCTGGCGGAGCGGGGCGAGCTGCTGCTCGTCGAGATCGCCCGCGAACTGGGCCTGGACGCCGAGGAGATGGACACCGCGCTGATCGACGGGCGGCACATCCTGATCGTGGACGCGGACCAGGCCGAGGGCAAGGCGATCGGGGTGACCGGCACCCCGACGTATGTGATCGGCGGTGAGCGGCTCGACGGCGGCAAGAGCCAGGAGGGGCTGCGGGCGCGGATCGAGGAGATCGCCGCCCGGCTGCTGGACGGGCGTTCCTGACGGCGCGGGGCCGCCCCGGCGGCCACCGCGACCGCCGTCCTGGAGCACGGCTAGAGCAGCGGTTTGCACAGCTGGTACTCGATCGCCTGGTAGCCGAGGGACGCGTACAGCCGCAGCGCCGGGGTGTTGCCGCCGAAGACATGAAGCCCCAGGCTGCGCGCCCCGGCCGCCAGCGTGTCGCGCTCGGCGGCCAGCATCAGGGTGCGGCCGTGACCCCGGCCGCGGTGCTCCTCGGCCACCTCGACGGAGAAGACGTACGCCTCCCCCGTCCCGGCGGCGTCGGCCCGCCCTTCGCGCAGCGCGACCCACAGGGTGCCCACCTCGGCACCGTCGTGGACGAGGACGCGCAGCCAGGTGCCCGGGGTCTCCCGGCCGCGCGGCAGCAGCGTCGCGCAGTCGTGCTCCGCCTTGGCCTCGGCCTGCGGCTCGCTCAGCCCGCGTTCGAGCAGATCCTTGACGTAGTCGGCCCGCTCATGGGCGTACCAGGCCGGGTACTCGGCCTCGGTGAGCGACCTGATCGCGCTGCCCCCGGGGAGCGTGGGCGGACCGGTGAGCGGCTTGACCATGTTGCGGCCGCGCTCGCGGTAGCCGAGGGCGGTGGCGAGCCCCAGAGCGGTGGTGGCCGACGCGGGCACGCTCGCCACCAGCTGGGTGCAGCCCCAGCCGCGCAGCACCTCCTCGGCGGCGAGGGCGGCGACCGTGCCGCGGCCGCGGTGCCGGTCCGCCGCGTCGACGCGGAGGTGCTCGATCCGCCCGGCGGCCGGGCCCAGCAGGGCGTCCGTGGTGAGGCGAATGGTGCCGACGGGGCGGCTGTTGACACACACCTCGTACGAGCGCGCACGCCCGCCGCCCTCGCTGCGCTCTTCGGGCCCGGTGGGCCGCAGGGTGGTGGTCACGTTGGTGTTCTACCGGCCCGGTGCGCGCCCGTCATCAGTTTTTCGTCGGGATCTTCCGCGTCACGGCCGGTCCGCCCCCGGACGGCCGTCACGGGTCGATGTCCGCCGCCGCCCGCTCGGTGAAGATCCGCATGGCCTTGGCGGTGACCGGGCCGGGCGCGCCGGGAACGGCACGGTCGTCCACCCGGTGCACCGCCTGCACATCCCGGGTGGTGGAGGTCAGGAAGACCTCCTCGGCCCGCTCCAGCACGTCCAGCGGCAGATCGGCCTCCTTCGCGCCCACCCACTCCAGGACGAAGGCGCGGGTGATGCCCGCAAGGCAGCCGGAGGCGAGCGGCGGGGTGTACAGCTCGCCGTCGAGGGCCACGAAGACGTTGGAGCCGGTGCCCTCGCACAGGGCCCCGACCGTGTTGCCGAACAGCGCCTCGCTGGCGTCGTGTTCCCGGGCACGGGCGAGGGCGACCACGTTCTCGCCGTACGAGGTGGTCTTCAGGCCGGAGAGCGCCCCGCGCTCGTTGCGCGGCCAGGGAACGGTGACCACGGCCGTGGTGTCGGGCCGCCGGTGGGTCTCGACGACCGCGACCACCAGCGTGGGGCCCTCGGTGCCCCGGTCCGAGCCGAGGGGGGAGAACCCGCCGGTGTAGGTGATCCGCAGCCGCCCGAGCGCCATCGGGTTGGCCTTGAGGACCGTCTCGCAGGCGTGCCGCACCTCGTCCTGGTCCGGTTCCGGCAGGCCCAGGCCGTGTGCGGAGCGGGCCAGCCGCCGCAGATGGCGGGTGAGCGCGAAGGGACGTCCCTCGACGGCCTTGACCGTCTCGAAGACACCGTCGCCGACCGTCAGCCCGTGGTCGAACACCGACACCCGGGCGGTGTCGGCCTCGCGCAGGGATCCGTCGAGCCAGATCGTGAGCGTCGTCATCGTGTCGCCCTTCCCGTCGGCTGCTGTACATCCGACGCTACCGCGAGCAGCCGGGCCGCCTTGAGTTCCGTTTCCTCCCATTCGTCCTCCGGGTCGGAGCCCCAGGTGATCCCGGCTCCGGTCCCGAAACGCAGCACGGCGCCACCCCCGGCCGGACCGGGCGGCGTCCGGTCGATCCAGAACGTCCGGATGCCGACGGCCAGCTCGCCCGCGCCCCGGTCGGCGTCCACCCAGCCGACGGCACCGCAGTACGGGCCGCGGGGCGCGGTCTCCAGCCGCTCTATGGCGCGCAGCGCGCTGGACTTGGGCGCGCCGGTCACCGAGCCGGGCGGGAAGGCCGCGGCGAGCAGTTCCGGCCAGCCCACCCCGGCGGCCAGCTCACCGCGGACCGTGGAGACCAGGTGGACCAGTCCGGGGTGCGGTTCGATCGCGCAGAGCGCGGGGACGGTCACCGAACCGGTGTCGCAGACCCGCCCCAGGTCGTTGCGGACCAGGTCCACGATCATCACGTTCTCTGCGTGGTCCTTCTCCAGCAGGTCCGCCGGGCTCCGCCCGGTGCCCTTGATCGGGCCGGACTCCACGGTGCGGCCGGTGCGGCGCAGGAACAGCTCGGGCGAGGCGGTGGCCACCTCCACCCCGTGGGCGGGCAGCCGGACCGTGCCCGCGTAGGGGGCGGGGTTGCCCAGGGCCAGCTGAGCGGTGAGCGCGTCCACATCGGCCGAGCCCGGGTCGGGCAGCGGCGCGGACAGCACCCGGCACAGGTTCACCTGGTAGACGTCACCGGCGGCGATACGGCGCCGTATGCGCCGTACGCCCGCGGTGTAGCCGGCCCGGTCCAGCGAGGAGGTCCAGTCCCCCGGCTCGGGGCCGCGCCAGGCGCCCGGCACCGGGGCGGGCACGGGTGCGGACCGTACGTCACCGAAGCGGGCACAGACCGTACGGCCCTCGAAATCCGCGACAACGGCCCAGAAACCCCGGGAGTCCAGGGCCGAGGGGTCACTGGTCACATCACGAAGATCAGTGGCGAGGAGGCCGCCGAAGCGGGCGAGAGGGGGCAGGTTGTGCACGGTTGCGAGTCTATGGCGAGCTGGTCACAGGGGCTCCGGAGGGGACGGGAGCGGAGCTCGGGGCGGGACCGCGCCGTGCGAGCAGGGCAGCACGCTGCGGAAACGGAATTTGAGCTGGCCCGGGAATCCGCTAGAGTTCAACACGTCGCCGGGACGCGGGAGCGCCCCGGGAAAACGACACCTGCGGACGTGGCTCAGTTGGTAGAGCATCACCTTGCCAAGGTGAGGGTCGCGAGTTCGAATCTCGTCGTCCGCTCGGAGTGGGGGCGTTCACGCCCCCGCGCTTGGTGGAGTGGCCGAGAGGCGAGGCAACGGCCTGCAAAGCCGTCTACACGGGTTCAAATCCCGTCTCCACCTCGGACGATTAGCTCAGCGGGAGAGCGCTTCCCTGACACGGAAGAGGTCACTGGTTCAATCCCAGTATCGTCCACTGGGGCCCACACGGGCCCCTCTCGCGCGATTAGCTCAGCGGGAGAGCGCTTCCCTGACACGGAAGAGGTCACTGGTTCAATCCCAGTATCGCGCACGCAGTCACGAGGACGATTAGCTCAGCGGGAGAGCGCTTCCCTGACACGGAAGAGGTCACTGGTTCAATCCCAGTATCGTCCACACCGATCGGCAGAGGGCCGGAGCGATCAGCTCCGGCCCTCTGCCGTGTCAGGACCTGTAGGGCCCCCTGTCGGGGCCGGGGTCATCAGGAGGAGAAGAGCATGTGGCCGAAGCCGCGCTGATGCTTGTGGTGGCCGTGATGCCCGTGGTGGCCGTGCTGCGGCGCACCCCAGGCGGGCGCGGCCGGGTACGCCTGGGGGGCACCGGGGGCGGGCGGAGCCGGCGGCATCTGCGGGTTCCACTGCGCCTCCAGCCGGGTCAGCGCCTCCAGCTCCCCGTAGTCCAGAAAGATCCCCCGGCAGCCGCTGCACTGCTCGATCTGCACGCCGTTGCGGTTGTACGTATGCATCGGCGCATGACACTTGGGACACTGCATGGTCCGCTCATCTCCTCAACTCCGGACAAAACGCCGCCGGAACATCCGCCCGGCCGCGGTGAGTTCACCCTACGGCCTCGCTGAGCCGGGCGATGCGGACACAGCCGTCGACCATGGCCTCCTCCGCCTCGTCCAACGCCCGCCGCGCGGCAGCCGCCTTGGCGAGGGCGAGCGCGGCGGTCTGCACGGTGAGCGCACCGGCCGGTACCTCGAGCCGGGGCCACGGGTCGTCCGGCCCCGCCGCGCGGCCGCCCGCGGCACGGTACGCCCCGAGGAACCGCGCCCAGTCCCCGGGCGCGAGCAGTCCGGCGGCGTACCAGGCCGCGGGGCGCGCCAGATCCCAGGCCGGGTCGCCCAGTCCGAGGTCGTCGACGTCGATCAGCAGCCAGCGGCCGTGGTGCCGGACGAGCTGGCCGAGGTGGAAGTCGCCGTGGCAGAGCGCGCCGGGGCCGGATCCCGCCGGCCCCTCCCCGCGCGCCCACCCGGGCAACCCCGCCCAGGCCCGCTCCACTTCCCGCGCGGCGACGGCCAGGTGGGAGTGCGGCGCGGGGGACGTGGTGGCGGTGGCGGGACCGGTGCGCACCGCGGTGCCGGTACGCGCCTCGGCGGGGTGCATCGTGCCGACGGCGGCCGGGACGGTGTCGGCCGCCCGGGTATCCGCCGCGGTGATGACCGCGGCCCGGAGCCGGGCGACGGCGCGGGCCGCCTTGGCCGGGCCGCGCATCGGCGGCAGCGGTCCGGGCAGCGCCGCGGGCGGGACGGTGTGCAGCCGGGCGAGCAGCGTCCCCGCCTCCGCCCAGGGCGCGGCCTCGGGATCGTCCGGCGCCACGGGCTCCCCGTACGGCCACAGGGTGATCCGCCGTCCGTCGGGCAGGGTGTCGGCCTCCGCCAGCGGTGCGAGCAGCACCCCGGCACAGCGGGGATGCGCGGCGGCCCGCAGCCTGGCGGCCAGCGCGGCCGGATCGGCGTCGGGCGCATGGGCCTTGGCGGCGACCGGGCCACAGCGGACGACGGTCCCATCGGCCCGGTCCGCCAGGACGACCGCCACGTCAGCGGACGCGGACTGGGCCTCGGCTCCGGACCCGGCCCCCGAACGGAATCTTCTGACGGCGTCGGCCAACCGCGCCCGCGTTGTGCTCATGGCTCCCCCTGTCGGACGACGTCGTCCGGATCCTAACCAGCGCCGCTCCCCGGCCGGCGGCCGAGCCCGCGGCGGCGCCTGGCCCCGAACGGCGCGATGCCCGGACAGCTCCCCAGCTGTCCGGGCATTCGTGCCGTCCGCCGCACCCCCGTCCCCACGGGGCTGATGGCAGGAAGTCCCCGGCCCAGGCCGCTCTCCTGGACCCGGGGCGCTCAGCGCCCCAGCATTCCCGCCACGGACGACGCTTGTGTGACGACGGCTTCCCAGCCGCCGAAGACGATGCTCAGCAGGACGGCCAGCGGCAGCACCATGGCCGCCGCGACCAAGGGATGACGGGTGCCCGACTTCGGGCTGCCGAACGCTTCGACAACCCGGCGCCGCCACGTCCGGATGACCGAACCTCCAGCCGTGTCCGCCATCGTCCCTCCTCCTTCACATCTGGGGCGGCGAGCGTCTGACCTCGGGGGACGAGTGCTGCGCCCGCCGCTTGACGACAACATTAGGGGCGCACCCAGGTGCTCGGCGTCATGCCTTCGTATCGATTGACGGGCCTCCCGGAGGATGACCCCGGACGGCCCCGAGTACTCCCCTGGGTGGAGACGCGTCCTTGGGACCTGGGGTCCTCCCGGAGGGGTCCGGGGTGCGGCCGCGGGAGCGGCCGGGGTGCGGCCCGCCCCCGGCGCCCTCCGCCCGCTACGCCCCCTCGCCCTCCCCCTCTTCTCCGCCGCTCCGCGGCACCGGCTGCTCCACCAGCGCCAGCACCCGGGTGGACATGAAGCGCGCGGTGCGCACAACGGACCCATTCCGGGTGACTTCGCTCACTTCCACCACCCCGCGCCGGACCGCGGTCTCCACCCGACGACCGGCCCTGCTCGCCGTGACTTCATACGTCCGGGTCGTGTCCCCGGCGTCCACCACTATCTCCACACGGTCACCCTTCACGGTCTCAATCCCCCTTCTGAGACGGCTGCTTGAGATCACGCACACCTGGGCGCGGGCGCGGATCGCCACCTTTCCGGCCCACTTCTCCAGGATCCCAGGGGGCACTGACAATCCGTCGGCCGACGCATGCGCCGCCTCTCAGCGCGCGGGGCCGTCAATCCGTAAGCTGTGCACGTCAGACGGACGGCAGTGGACGGCAGCGGATGGGGCTCCCCACGAGGGCTCAGACCAGGGCCCGGGGAAGGGCCCGCCCCACCGGAGGCAGGGGACGGACATGGCGATGATGCGGCTCCGGCGCGAGGACCCGCGTGTCGTCGGTTCCTTCCGCCTTCACCGGCGGCTCGGCGCGGGCGGTATGGGGGTGGTCTACCTCGGATCCGACCGGCGCGGACAGCGCGTGGCGCTGAAGGTGATCCGGCCGGATCTGGCGGAGGACCGGGAGTTCCGGTCCCGGTTCGCCCGTGAGGTGTCGGCCGCCCGGCGGATCCGCGGCGGCTGTACGGCGCGTCTGGTGGCCGCCGACCTCGAGGCCGACCGCCCATGGTTCGCCACCCAGTACGTACCCGGCCCGTCCCTGCACGACAAGGTGAACGAGGAGGGCCCGCTGCCCGCCGCGCAGGTGGCCTCGATCGGGTCGGCACTGGCCGAGGGGCTGTTGGCGGTCCATGAGGCCGGGGTGGTCCACCGCGACCTCAAACCGTCGAACATCCTGCTCTCCCCCAAGGGTCCGCGGATCATCGACTTCGGTATCGCCTGGGCGACCGGGGCCAGCACGCTGACCCATGTCGGCACGGCGGTGGGCTCGCCCGGCTTCCTCGCGCCCGAGCAGGTGCGGGGCGCGACGGTGACCCCGGCGACCGACGTCTTCGCGCTGGGCGCGACGCTCGCGTACGCCTCGACGGCGGACTCCCCCTTCGGGCACGGCAGTTCCGAGGTGATGCTGTACCGGGTGGTGCACGAGGAGCCCCATCTGATCGGGGTCCCGGACGCGCTGGCACCGCTGCTCCACGCCTGTCTGGCGAAGGATCCGGAGGACCGGCCCAGCACCCTGCAACTCTCACTGCGGCTGAAGGAGATCGCGGCGCGCGAGGCCCACGGCCAGGGCCACGGGTCCGGCCATGGCCACGGGTCCGGCCATGGCCAGGCGTACGGCGGCGGGCACGGACACGGCGGGTCGTACGGCGGCGCCGAGGCCCGGCCCCCCGGGCGGCGCGCCGACCAGTACGCGGATCAGCACACCGAGCGGCGGCCGGGGGGCACTCCGGCCCCCCGGGGGGCGTCGCAGCCGTCCCGGGGTTCCGCGGCGCGGGGTCCGGCGTCCCGGCCGGGGGCCGGTACCGGCGCGGGGCGTTCGACGGGGCGGAACACGCCGGCGCGTCCGGGCGTACCGCGCCGCCGTCCGGGTCCGCCCGCCCGTACCGTGCGGACGACGCCGAACGGGCGGCGTCCCGGCCGTCCGAACCCGCGGCTGATGCGGCAGCGCCTGACCGTGTTCGTGGTGGTGACGCTGCTGGTGGCGCTGGGGATCGCCGCGGCGAAGGGCTGCGAGGGCCCGGCGAACGGACTCGGCGCCCCACCCGGCGGCGCCTCGTCCACGGCCCCGGCCGGACACGACGGCCGGTGGCGTTAGGCCCGGATGGCGCGCTGGGCTCGCGACGTTGGGCCCGGTGGCACTGGACCCGGTGGCGCTGGACCTGGTGGCGCCGCGGCGGATCAGTGCTGGGGGCGGCCCGCGGTCACCGCGTAGAAGGCCACCGCCGCGGCGGCGCCCACATTGAGGGAGTCGACGCCGTGGGCCATCGGGATGCGGACCCATTCGTCCGCGGCCATCAGCGCCTGTGCCGAGAGGCCGTCGCCCTCGGCGCCCAGCATCAGCGCGACGCGGTCCAGCCGGTGCGGGGCCGCGTCGTCGATGCTGGTGGCCTTCTCGTCGGGGGTCAGGGCGAGGATGGTGAAGCCCGCGTCGCGGACCGTCTCCAGGCCGCGCGGCCAGGTCTCGAGGCGGGCGTAGGGAACGGAGAAGACGGCGCCCATCGAGACCTTGACCGAGCGCCGGTAGAGCGGATCGGCGCAGTCCGGTGAGAGCAGCACCGCGTCCATGCCGAGGGCGGCCGCGCTGCGGAAGATCGCGCCTATGTTGGTGTGGTCGTTGACGGACTCCATGATGACGACGCGCCGGGTCCCGGCGAGCAGCTCATCGGCCTCGGGCAGCGGTTTGCGCTGCATGGAGGCGAGGGCGCCGCGGTGCACGTGATAGCCCGTCACCCGCTCGGCCAGCTCAGGGCTGACCGAGTAGACCGGCGCCGGGACGTCCTCGATGACATCGCGCATGACGTCGACCCACTTCGACGACAGCAGCATCGAGCGCATCTCGTAACCGGCCTGCCGGGCGCGTCGGATCACCTTCTCGCCCTCGGCGATGAACAGGCCCTCGGCGGGCTCCCGCTTACGCCGTAGCTCCACATCGGTCAGACCCGTGTAGTCGCGCAGCCGCGGGTCGTCGGGATCCTCGACGGTGATGAGATCAGCCACTTGAGTGATACTGCCTTGTCCTGGTTGCGGTGCCAATGCGGCAGACGCGATTTGCGTTACCCGCGGTTACTTCAGGGGTGGTCGGGGGAGGCGACGGCGACCACCTCACCGATCACCACGATCGCGGGCGGTCGCACCCCCTCGGCCGCCACCGCCTCCGCCACCGTGGCCAGCGTGGCGTCCACCCGCCGCTGAGCGGCGGTGGTCCCCTCCTGGACCACGGCGACCGGGGTGTCCGCGGCCCGGCCGTGCCCGATGAGCGCGGCGGCGATGGCGCCTATCTTCTCCACGGCCATCAGCAGCACCAGCGTGCCGCGCAGCCGGGCGAGCGCCGACCAGTCGACCAGGGAGCTGGGATCGTCCGGTGCCACATGTCCGCTGACCACCGTGAACTCATGGGCCACCCCGCGGTGGGTGACCGGGATCCCGGCGACGCCCGGCACGCTGATGGCGCTGGTCACCCCGGGCACCACGGTGCAGGGGATCCCGGCCTCGGCCAGGGCCTGCGCCTCTTCCATCCCGCGGCCGAAGACGAACGGATCGCCGCCCTTGAGCCGGACCACCGCCTTGCCCGCCTTGGCGTGCTCGATCAGCGCGTTGTTGATCGCCTCCTGGGCCATGAACCGGCCGTACGGGATCTTCGCGGCGTCGATCACCTCGACATGCGGCGGGAGTTCATCGAGCAGATCGCGGGGGCCCAGCCGGTCGGCCACGACCACGTCCGCCTCGGCGAGCAGCCGACGGCCCCGTACGGTGATCAGGTCCGGGTCGCCGGGGCCACCGCCCACCAGGGACACCCGGGGTCCGCGGGCGCGGTGGCGCGGTGCGGCGAGCGTGCCGTCGCGCAGCCCCTCGACCACCGCGTCGCGCACCGCCGCCGAACGCCGCGGGTCCTGCCCGGTGAGCACGGCGACGGTGACGCCCTCGCTGCGCCCGGTGGCCGGGGTCCAGGCCGAGGCCGCCCCGGCGTCGTCGCTGCGCACGCACCACACCCGGCGCTCCTCGGCCTCCGCGGACGCGGCGGCGTTGGCCTCCGGGTCGTCCGTGGTGATCAGGGCGTACCACGCACCTTCGAAGTCGCCCGCGCGGTACCGGCGGCGCTCCCAGCGCACCTCGCCCGCCTCGGCCATCGCCTCGACCGAGGCGGTGGCGGACGGCGAGATCAGCAGGATGTCCGCACCCGCCGCGATCAGCGCGGGCAGCCGGCGCTGGGCGACCTGACCCGCTCCGAGCACAACGACGCGCCGCCCGGAAAGGCGCAGTCCGACGGGGTAAGCGAAGTTCTCGGACATGGCGGTGCGGCTCTCCTCATGCGAATGCCTGCCGCTGCGGCACTGGAGCGGCTGATCAACAGTGGGGCGTGGCCCCCGCGGACACCTTACGTCGCGGGGGCGCGCCTCAGTTCTTCTCCGTGACCCCGGCGGAGTCGAACGTGGCCACCTCGTGCATCGCGCGCGCGGCGCTCTGCACCACCGGGAGGGCGAGCAGCGCGCCCGTACCCTCACCGAGCCGCAGATCCAGGTCGACCAGGGGACGCAGACCCAGCTTGTTGAGGGCCGCGACATGACCGGGCTCCGCGCTGCGGTGCCCGGCGATGCAGGCGGCCAGCACCTCGGGCGCGATGGCCCGCGCCACCAGGGCCGCCGCCCCCGCGCTCACGCCGTCCAGGATGACGGGGGTACGCAGCGAGGCACCGCCCAGCAGCAGCCCCGCCATCGCGGCGTGCTCCAGGCCGCCGAACGCGCACAGCACCCCGATCGGGTCCGCCGGGTCGGGCTGGTGCAGCTCCAGACCGCGCCGTACGACATCGATCTTGCGGGCGTGCATCTCGTCGTTGATACCGGTGCCGCGCCCGGTCACCTCGGCCGGGTCGACGCCCGTGTACACCGCGACCAGGGCGGCCGAGACGGTGGTGTTGGCGATGCCCATCTCACCGGTGAGCAGCGCCTTGTTCCCGGCGGCCACCAGGTCGCGGGCGGTCTCGATGCCCACCTCGAGGGCGCGCAGCACCTCCTCGCGGCTCAGCGCGGGGCCGGTGGTGAAGTCGCCGGTGCCCGCCCGCACCTTGCGCGGCAGCAGACCGGGGGTGGTCGGCAGATCGCTCGCCACGCCCACGTCCACCACGCACACCTCGGCGCCGACCTGGCCGGCGAAGGCGTTGCACACCGCACCGCCGCCCAGGAAGTTGGCCACCATCTGGGCGGTGACCTCCTGCGGCCAGGCGGTGACGCCCTGGGCGTGCACCCCGTGGTCGCCCGCGAAGATCGCCACGGCCGCGGGCTCCGGGATCGGCGGCGGGCACTGCCGCGAGAGCCCGCTCAGCTGCGCGGAGATGATCTCCAGCATGCCGAGCGCCCCGGACGGCTTGGTCATCCGCTTCTGCCGCTCCCAGGCCTCGCCGAGCGCCTTGGCGTCCAGCGGGCGGATGCCCTGCAGGGTCTCCTGGAGCAGATTGTGCGGGTCCTCGCCGGGCAGCGCGCGGCGTCCGTACGTCTCCTCGTGGACGACCCAGGACAGCGGGCGGCGCTTGGACCACCCCGACCGCATCAGCTCCGGCTCGTCCGGGAACTCGTCGACGTATCCGACGCACAGATACGCCACGACCTCCAGATGCTCCGGCAGCCCGAGCGAGCGCACCATCTCGCGCTCGTCGAAGAAGCTGACCCAGCCGACGCCGAGGCCCTCGGCGCGGGCCGCGAGCCAGAGGTTCTCCACGGCGAGCGCGGAGGAGTACGGCGCCATCTGGGGCTGGGTGTGACGGCCCAGGGTATGGCGGCCGCCGCGGGTCGGGTCGGCGGTGACGACGATGTTGACCGGGGTCTCGAGGATCGCCTCGATCTTCAGTTCCTTGAACTGCTTGGCCCGGCCCCTGGGGAGGGACTTGGCGTACGCCTCGCGCTGGCGCATGGCCAGCTCGTGCATGGTGCGCCGGGTCTCCTCGGAGCGGATGACCACGAAGTCCCACGGCTGGGAGTGGCCGACGCTGGGCGCGGTGTGGGCGGCCTCGAGCACCCGCAGCAGCACCTCGTGCGGGATGGCGTCGGACCGGAAGCCGTTGCGGATGTCGCGGCGCTCGCGCATCACGCGGTGGACGGCGGCGCGCTCGGCCTCGGCGTATCCCTCGGCGGGCGGGCCGACGGGGACGGCGAAGGGCACGGGCTCGGCTTCCGGGTCGGCGGCTTCGACGTCGCCGTCCTCGGTGGTGATGCCTTCGGCGTCGTCGGTGGTGGAGCCTTCGTCGGTGGTGGAGCCTTCGTCGGTGACGGTGTCTTCGGCGGTGACGGTGTCTTCCGCGTCGTCGGTGACGGAGCCGGGTGTCTCGGCCTCGGCCGCCGCCTCGGGCTCCGTGCCGTCTTCGGCCTCGGCCGACGCGCTCTCGGCGGGCCGGGGCGTTCCCTCGGGCTCGGCTTCGGGAGCCGCGGCCTCCGGGGTCACGGCCTCGGGTGCCTCGGCGACCTCCTCTGCGACGGCCTCGGGGGCCTCCTCCTCGATGGCTACGGGCTCGGGCTCGGGCTCGGGCTCCGACGACGGCTCGGCCGCCGTTGCCTCCGCCCCGGCGGGCTCCGCCTGCGCGGAGTTCTCCCGCACGGGCTGCTCCTGCACGAGGCCCTGCTGCGGAGCCTCTTCCGGAGCGGCCTCCTCCACGGCGTCCGCCTCGGGCGCCGGGGCCACCGCCTCCGGCTCCACCACCGCTTCACCTGCGGTGGGCTCCTCGGCGACCTCGGCCGCCTCGGCGGGCTGGGACTGATCGTCAGTGACTATCGAGTGACCGGGGTCGACCGCGACCGGCTCCGCGCCGTCCGCGGGCTGCTCCTCGGCGGGCCGCGGCGTCTGTTCCTCCGGCAGCGCGACCTCTTCGGCGGCCGCGGCCTGGTCGGCCTGGTCCACCGGCACGGCCTCCTCCGCCGCCGGGGCCGGTCCGGCCGTGGTGGTCACGGCCTCATGGGCCAGCTGCGCCGGGATCCCCGGTACGGCGTCCGGGTCCGGGGCGGACCGCGCGTCGAACTGTTCGGCGGCCAGACCGGGCTGGACCTGGGCCGGGATACCGACGACCGGCTCCTCGGCCATGGCGGCTTCCGCACCCTGCGTCGCGGCGTGGGGTGCGGGCACATGGGCGGGCTCCATCACGGGGGCGCCGCCCTGCGCCGGGATCGTCGCGCCCGCCGGAGGCGTCTGCCCGGACTCCGGCTCGACGGCCTCCGGCGGCCCGGTGTGCTCCGGGGGCATCGGGGCCGACGGCCCCTCCGCGCCCGGCACCTCCGCGCCCTGAACCGCCTCGGGCTCCTCGGCGCTCTCCGGCGCCGGGGCCTGCTCAAGACCGACCGTTTCTGCGTGCACGGGCTCGGTCCCGGCCGCCTGAACGGACTCGGGTTCCGGCGCGGCAGCGGGCATCGGCTCCGGCTGGGGCTGCGCGGATGGCGGCGCGGAGTCCCACGCCTCCCCCGGCTGCGGAATGTCGGCGAGCTGCGGCCCGGGAAGCGGGGCGGGTTCCTCGGGCTGGACGGCGAAGTACTGCGGCCCCGCCGCGTACTCGGGCGCCGTGGCGTAGTCCGCCTCAGCGGCCCCCACCACGAACCCGCCACCCGCCATCTGCTCCGACTCCGGCTCGGGCCCCGGCCCCGCGGCGTACTCGGCCTGCGGTTCGGCCTGCGGTTCGGGCTGTGCCGCGGGCTCGAGCCGCACCTCGGGCTCGAGCCGCGGTTCGGGCTGCGCCCCGGGCTCGAGAACCGGTTCCGACTCCGCCATAGGCGGCTCCACCTGCGGAGCGGAGCCGCCGTACCGGGCGGCCGCCGGGCCCCGGTCGGCGAGCGAACGCACCACACCGTTGGACGCGTCGGGCATCGGCGGGCCCATGTGCAGCGGGCGCCGCGCGTGGGCGGGCTGCGGCCGGGACTGCTGGACCGGCTGCTGGACCGGCTGCGGCAGCGGCTGCTGACCGGGCTCGGGCTGCGGCTCGGGAGACGGGTGTGCCACCGGCGGGGGCTCGGGCAGCTGCGCACCGGCGTACTCGTCCGCGGCCGGGTCCAGCACACCGCCCTCGTACGTCGTCCCGTGCAGCGGCATTCCGGCCGACGGCTGCTGGTACTGGGCCTGCTGCTCGCTCCAGGCGCCCTGCGCACCGGGCATCAGCAGCAGGTCGTCCTCCTCGCCGCCGGCCTCGTGCGGGTCGAGGTAGGGGTAGGCGGCGGTGCCGGGAGCGCCACCGGGCTGCGACTGCGACTGCGGCTGCTCGATGTAACCGGCGTCGGCGGGCGGGGAATGGACATCCGTGGGGTGCGGGTGTCCGAGTCGTCCGCCTGCGTTCTCCGGCTGTCCCTCTCCCGGGACCTGGCCGGTGTCGGTCATGCGTACCCCTCGCCCATCGCTAGTGCTCCTTCCAACCGCCTACCGCCGAGAGCAAGCCCCGTGAGCAAGAACGAGCGCGCGCCGTGCGCGGCACGTAGCACGCCCGTGGCTTGCCTACCGCGGCCCCGCCAAGAAAGGCACATATTCCGGCCATTGACCGATAAAGCGCCGAACGCCGGGCAGCGGCACAGGCAGTACAACGATCCGCCAGCCTACCCCGCGCGATGCCCGCGGAAGGTCACCGGGGCGGAGCTCGGGGCGAACGTCACAAGGACAAAATCACTGGTGCGGGCGGTGGCCGCAGAGCAGGAAGGCCACCGCGCGCTCGCGCTCGGTCCACCCCCGCGTGTCCAACTCGACCGACTGGAGCAGGACACACTCGACGGCGTAGCCGCCGTCCTCCAGCGCCCGCCCGACGGCTTCCGCCTCGTCCCGGGTCGCGGCGTGGGTGACGATGCGCTCGGGGCGGCGCGCGGCGCACGCGGCCACGACGGACGCGCCCCCGCCCCCGATCCGCACCACATCCGGTTCCGGCAGGTCCTCGAGGACCTCGGGGGCGGTGCCGTGGACGACCTGGAGCTGGACGCCGAACCGGCGGGCGAGGGTGGCGGCGCGCTCGCAGGCGTCCGCGTCCCGGTCGACGGCGATGACGGCGGCGCCGAAACCGGCGGTCTCCACCGCGGCCGCACCGCTGCCCGCGCCGATGTCCCAGACGAGGTCGCCCACCCGGGGGCCGATCCGGGCGAGTTGGAGGGCGCGCAGTTGCTGGGACTCGCTCTCGCCCAGCACGGTCGCGTAGGCGGGGGCGGGCAGCGCCCAGCCGCGCACCGCGCTGGGGAAGCCGGGGTCGCGTCCGGCGATCCAGCCGCCGCTGTGCAGCGGGCCGCGCGCCGCGCCGGAGGTCTGGCCGCTGGGCGGGGCGGTGGTGCCGGAGCCGCCGATGACGATGACGACGTTGGGGTCACGCCAGGCGTGGTCGGCCACCTTGTCGGAGGTCAGGACGGTCACCTGCTCGCGCTCGGTGCCCAGGGCCTCGCAGATGACGAAGGTGCGGTGCACCGGGCCGAGGAGCAGTGCGAGTTCGGCGGGCCCGGCGCCGGGTGAGGTGAGGACGGCGACCTTGGGGTGGGCGCGGCAGACGTTGACGGCGCGGCGCAGATCGCGGCTGTGGGCGACCACGACGACCTGGGCGTCGTCCCAGGGCATCCCGGCGCGGGCGAACGCGGTGGCGACGGAGGAGACGGCGGGGACGACCTCGACCTCGAGGCCGTGTTCGGGGGCGCGCAGGGCCCGGACGACACCGAAGAAGCCGGGGTCGCCGTCGGCCAGGACCACGGGCGAGCCACGGTGCTGGGCGATGCGGCGGGCGGCGAGGTCCACGCTGCCGAGCCGGACCCGTTCGGCCCCCGGTGGCACTTCGGGCAGCGCCAGGTGGTGGGCGGCACCGGCCACGAGGGTGGCGGCGCCGAGGGCGGAGCGGGCCACGTCCGTGAGCGGTGAGCCGTCCCAGCCGATCACCGTGACGCGGTCGGCCATCGTCGTCTGTCTCCCCAGTGTGTCGTGGGTCGGTCGGGTCGCCGTGCGGGGTACCGCGGGTGCGGCGGGTGCCGCGGGGTGTGCCCGCGCGGGTGTGCGGGCGGCCGCGGGCGCGACGCCGGGGTGGCGCGGGGTGCGGCTCGGGCGGGCCGGTACGTGGGTACGCGGCCCGGGCAGATTACCCCGCCTGGTCCGGACCGCCGGACCGGGGGCATGGACCGGGGGTGGTGCGCCGGGGGCGCGAGGCGCGCGCCGCGCCGGGGTCAGCCCCAGTCCGAATAGGTGGCATAACCGCCGAAACCATCTGTTCCGGCCAGGGGTTCGGGGACTCCGTCGAGGTCCTCGGCGAGCAGGCTCCAGACGATGAGGTCGGTGCGCAGATCCGTCCAGCCGCCGTCCTCCGTCTGGGTGCGGGCTATCCCGGCGTTGCGCAGCACGCCCTCGCTGATACAGCCGATCTTCTGGGCCACCTGCTGGGCGGCGGTGTTGTCGGCGGCGGTGCGCAGCTCCAGCCGCTCGAACTTCTGGTCCTGGAAGAGCCAGCGGGCGACGGCGAGCACCGACTCCGAGGCATAGCCCTCGCCGCGCGCCCAAGGGGCGGTGATGTAGCTGACCTCGGTGCCCAGGATCCGCCAGTCCGTATTGCGCAGATGCACGATTCCCACCAGCCGCTGGGTGAGGAATTCGGCGACGGCGAAGACGATTCCGCGGCCGGTGGTGCGTTCGGCGGGGGCGAGCCGCAGTGCCTGGTCGCGGGCGTCGCGCTGGGTGTACGGATAGGGCGCCCTGGTCCAGGCGACCACGAACTCGTCGGTCATCATGTCCGCGAGCGCGGGTACGTCCGCTTCCTCGAACGGGCGCAGCACCAGGCGTTCGGTGCTGATGGAGATGTCCGGGAAGGTGGATGTCATGCGCCGCTCCGTAACCGGGGGTCGTTTTCCGTAGCCGTCAAGAGAGCCCAGCATGCAACATCGGCCAGGCGAAACGCAGCCCGGGTCGGCCAAGCGGAAGGCTCCGCATCCGGTTGTGCGCCGGAATGCGGAGCCCTGAGCCTCCGTCGGCTAACCCTCGGTGACCGGCAGCACCGATCCGTGGTACTTCCGCTGGATGAAGGTGCGCACTTCGGGGGAGGTGAGCAGCTTGACCAGCTTCTTCACCCGGGGATCGTCCTCGTTGCCCTTCTTCACGGCGAGCACGTTGGCGTATTCGTTTCCCTTCACCGACTCCAGCAGCACCGCGTCCTTGGCCGGGTCGAGTCCGGCGTCGAGCGCGTAATTGCTGTTGATGACGGCCGCGTCGACGTCGTCGAGGGAGCGCGGCAGCTGGGCGGGCTCCAGCTCCTTGAACTTCAGGCCCTTGGGGTTGGCGGTGATGTCGGCCGGGCTCGCGGTGGGCCCGGCGTCCTTCTTCAGCCCGATGACGCCCTTGGCCGCCAGGAGTTGCAGGGCCCGCCCCTCATTGGTGAGTTCGTTGGGCACGGCGACGGTCGCGCCCTTGGGCAGCGCGGAGAAGTCCTTGACGCGCTTGGAGTACGCGCCCATCGGGGGGAGATAGGCGTCCGTGACCGGCACCAGATCGGTGCCCTTGGTCTTGTTGAAGTTATCCAGGAACGGGACGTTCTGGTACAGGTTGGCGTCGAGCGAGCCTTCCTGGAGGGCGGTGTTCGGCAGGACGTAGTCCGTGAACTCCTTGACCTCCAGTTCCAGCCCGGCCTTTTCCGCCAGATTCTTCTTGATGTAGGCGAGCACTTCACCGGCCGGGACGGCGGTCGCCCCGACGACAAGGGTGTTGTCGTCGGAGCCACCGCCGGAGCCCGCTCCGCACCCGGTCAGCCCGAGGGCGAGTGCCGCCGCGGCGACGGGGACGGCGATCTGGCGCATGAGGTCGCTTCCTTCGCTGCTGATGTGCGCGGGCCGGGTCAGAACGAGGCGAGGACGGAGCCGGCGTACTTGTCCTTGATGAACTTCTTCACCTCGGGCGAGGTGAGCAGCTTGGCCAGCTTCCTGACCCGCGGGTCGTCCTCGTTGCCCTTCTTCACGGCGAGGAAGTTGCCGTAGGGGTTGTTCTTGGGCGATTCCAGGATCAGGGCGTCCTTGGCGGGCTTGAGGCCGGCCGCGATGGCGTAGTTGCCGTTGATCACCGCGGCGTCGACGTCGTCGAGGGAGCGCGGCAGCTGGGCGGCCTCCAGCTCCTTGAACTTCAGGCCCTTGGGGTTGGCGGCGATGTCCTTCGGGGTGGCCTCGTTGCCCGCGCCGCCCTTGAGCTTGATGATGTCGTCGGCGGCCAGCAGCTTCAGTGCGCGGGCCTCGTTGACCGTGTCGTTCGGAATGGCGACGGTGGCGCCCTTGGTGAGGTCGGCCGCCTTCTTCGCCTTGTGCGAGTACAGGCCGAGCGGCTCCAGGTGGACCGTGACGACGGGCACGATGTCCGTGCCCTTCTTCTTGTTGAAGTCGTCCAGGAACGGCTGGTTCTGGAAGTAGTTGGCGTCGACCGAGCCGTCCTCGGTGGAGAGGTTCGGCGTGTTGTAGTCGGTGAACTCCTTGACCTCCAGCTTCAGGCCGGACTTCTTGGCCAGGTGGTCCTTGACGTAGGTGAGTATCTCGGCGTGCGGGACGGGGCTCGCGGCGACGACGAGCGCGCCGTCCTTGCTCTTGGCGTCGTCCGCGCCGCAGGCGGACAGACCGAGGGCGAGGGCGCCGGCGGCGAGGACGGTGGTCACGGACTTGGTGGTGTTACGCACGAAAAGTGCCTTTCTTCTGGGGCGCACGGAACCGCCGCGGGTGCGGAAGCGCGATGCGAGGGGTGGAGATGTGGGGGGAGGTGAGGGACGTGGGGCGTGGGGACGTGGGGATGTGGGGATGGGGGTGGTGCGCTCAGGAGGGGTGGGGGTTCAGGGGACCTTGGCGGGCTCGGTGTCCGCGGGCTCGGCGTCGGCCGAGGCACCGGCCGTTCCGGCGGTCCCGGGGGCGGCCGGGGCCGGGGCGGACCGGGCGCCGCGGCCGGGGCGCAGCAGCACCAGCCGGGGGGCGACCGAGGAGCGGCCGCGGTGCGACAGACCGCGTGCGGCGACGTCGCCCGCGAACTGGATGACGGAGATCACCACGGCGAGGATGCCGACCGTGATCCACATCAGGTCGGTCTCGAACCGCTGGTAGCCGTAGCGGATGGCGAGGTCGCCGAGTCCGCCGGCGCCGACCGTACCGGCCATCGCCGAGTAGCCGAGCAGCGCGACGACGGTGGTGGTGGCGCTGGAGATCAGCGACGGCAGCGCCTCCGGCAGCAGCACCTTGCGGACGACGGTCCAGGTGGAGCCGCCCATCGACTGCACGGCCTCGACCAGCCCGCCGTCCACCTCGCGGACCGAGGTCTCCACCAGCCGCGCGAAGAAGGGTATGGCGCCGATCGCCAGGGGCACGATCGCGGCCTCGGGGCCGATGGTGGTGCCCACGACCCAGCGGGTGAAGGAGATCAGGGCCACCATCAGGATGATGAACGGCATCGAGCGGGCGATGTTCACGATCTGGCCGAGAACCTTGTTGACGACCACGTTCTGGAGCACGCCGCCTCGGTCGGTGAGGACCAGCAGCACCCCGAGCGGCAGTCCGCCGACGATCGCGATCAGCGCCGACCAGCCGACCATGTAGAGGGTGTCCCAGCATGCCTGCTCGAGCAGGGGCTCCATCTCGGACCAGGTCACTTGGCGCCCTCCTTGAGCAGCTGGGTGGTGCGTGCGGCCGCCCGCGGGCCGTCGGTGATCGCCGACACGTCGACCTGGAGCCCCTGCTCGCGCAGAAAGCCGATCGGGACGACGTTCTCCTCGAACCGGCCGGGCAGTTCGATCCGCATCCGGCCGACCTGGTTGCCGCCGACGGTGTCCATCGCGGCGCCGAGGATCGAGATGTCGATGTTGTACGTACGGGACAGCTGGGAGATGACCGGCTTGGTGGCGGCCTCGCCCTGGAAGGTGACGTCCACGACCGTGCGGTCATCGGCCGAGGGCACCCCGCCGACCGGGAACAGCTCATGGGCGAGCTCGGACCCCGGGGTGGCCAGCAGATCGGTGACCCGGCCGGACTCCACGATCCGTCCGTCGCGCATCAGCGCGGCCGAGTCGCAGATCGTCTTGACCACGTCCATCTCATGGGTGATCAGCAGCACGGTCAGGCCCAGCTGCCGGTTGAGGTCGCGCAGCAGCTGGAGGATCGAGCGGGTGGTCTCGGGGTCGAGCGCGGAGGTCGCCTCGTCCGACAGCAGCACCTTGGGGTCACCGGCGAGCGCACGGGCGATACCGACCCGCTGTTTCTGGCCACCGGAGAGCTGTGCCGGGTACGCCTTCGCCTTGTCGGCGAGGCCCACCAGCTCGAGCAGTTCCAGGGCCTTGCGGGTGCGCTCCTTGCCGGAGACTCCGAGGATCTCCAGCGGCAGTTCGACGTTGTCCCGCACGGTGCGCGAGGAGAGCAGGTTGAAGTGCTGGAAGACCATGCCGATCCGGCTACGGGCCTGGCGCAGCGCGGATCCGGCCCTCCCCTGGCCGCCGCCGGCGAGCGCGGTGAGGTCCTGACCGGCGACGGTGATGGTGCCGGAGGTGGGGCGCTCCAGGAGGTTGACGCAGCGGATGAGGGTGGACTTCCCGGCGCCGCTCTGGCCGACGACGCCGTACACCTCACCCTCGCGGACGTGCAGATCGACGCCGTCGAGGGCGGTGACCTCGCGGCCTCGTGAGCGGTAGACCTTGGTCAGGTCCGTGGTGGTGATCACAGGTTTTCCGTCACTGTTGAGTGCGCGGCGGGGTTGGCGCCGGGCACGGTTCGTTCATTTCGGAACGCGGCAGGGCGGACCCGAGCGGACGCGACGGCAGGGTGCGTTGCGGTGCGGCTACGGGTTCCGGTGACGCGGGGCGGCTCGGTCCGGCGCGTTACGGGCGCGCGGAATCCGGCTCAGCGGTCTCGCTTCGGGGCGCGAAACTCGGACGGGGGCCCTCAGCAGTCACACATTCGACACCGACAACGAGCACCGGACGCGGTGAACGCCTCGGTCGCGGGGATGCGGATGCTCGTCGTGGTCATGGCCGCAAGTAAAACAGACAGCGGGGTGGACCGATCAACCCGGTCCGTATAGCGGACGCCGTTGACCAGTCCGCGGACAAGCGGAAGGGGTCATTCAGGCCCGTACGGTGAGCTCCACTCCCCCGTCGATGGCCTGGGCCGACACGGCGGACAGGTCCTCCACCACCCAGTCGGCGATCAGTTCCGTACGGGTGACCGTTGTGGTCAACGCCACGGTCCGCATCCCGGCCGCGCGGGCCGAGGCCAGCCCGGCGGGGGCGTCCTCGAAGACGACGCAGCGGGCCGGGTCGACGCCCAGCCGCTCGGCGGCCAGCAGAAACGGCTCGGGGTCGGGCTTGCCGCGGGTGATGTCGTCCGCGCTGATCAGCGTCCCGGGGCACAGCCCCACCTCGCTCAGCCGGGCGCGCGCCAGCTCTCCGTTCGCGGAGGTGACCACGGCCCAGAGCGCGGCGGGCAGTCCGGCCAGCAGCTCGGCCGTGCCCGGGAGCGGCTTGACCCCGCCGGGGACGTCCGCGAGCTCCAGCTCGTCGATCCGGGCGCGGGCCGCGGCTATCCGCTCGGCGGGCAGCAGATCGCCGATGATGTCGTCGGCCGGGCGGCCGTGCAGCTCGACGCGCGCGAAGTCCTCCGCCGATACGCCGTACTCCTCCGCCCAGCGGGTCCAGCAGCGCACGACCGACCCCATGGAGGAGACCAGGGTTCCGTCGTTGTCGAACAGCAGGGCGTCAGCGGAGATCTTCATGGCGCGCAGCGTACGCGGCGGCCTCACCGGCCCGGCCACCCGGGCGGCCCCGGGCCCGGGGCCGATGACAACGCGGTCATCAGGGGCGATTACAGTCGTCCCATGCTTGTCACCGCCTGTGTGCGCCATCGCACCGCACGGAGGTCCCGTTGATCACAGCGCTGACGGTCGCGCTCGGTGTGACCGCGCTCGTGCTCGCCGCCTGGTGCGGCTTCGCCACCTATCGCGACCAGCCCACCAAGGACTGGCACTTCATCGGCATGGCCGTGGTGGCCCTGCTGGCGCTCGTCCAGCTGGTCGTCGGGATCGTCCGGCTCGCGGGCGGGGACAAGCCCGACCAGGGCGTGGCGATCTTCGTGGCCTATCTGGTCGGTTCCGCGCTCGCCGTGCCGATCGCGGCGTTCATGTCGCTGGCCGAACGGACCCGCTGGGGCTCCGCGACGGTCACGGCGGCGGCCGTGGTGCTGGCCGTGCTCGAGGTGCGGCTGTACGACATCTGGGGAGGCGTCGGTGGCTGAGTCCACGGAATCGCCGCGGCCCGCCGAGGCCGCACGGCCCGGCGGAAGGCCGGGATCCACCGCCCGTCGGACCGGGCTGGGCCAGGGACCCGGGCGGCTGCTGGTGCTGCTCTACGGGGTGTTCACCGTCGCGGCGGCGTCCCGCTCGATCTACCAGCTGATCGCCCAGTACCACGAGGCGCCGCTCGCCTACATCCTCTCGGCGGTCTCCGCCGCGGTCTACGCCTTCATCACCGTCTCGCTGGTGCGCGGCGGCGAGGGGGCGCGCCGGGCGGCGATGGTGTGCTGTGCGGCGGAGCTGGTGGGGGTACTGACCATCGGCACCTGGACGCTCGCCGACCCCTCCGCCTTCCCCGACCAGACGGTGTGGTCGGACTACGGGATGGGCTACCTCTTCATCCCGATCTTCCTGCCGGTCACCGGTCTGCTCTGGCTGCGCCGGACGGACTGAGCGCCGGGCGGACCGAGCGGTATCCCGCCCGGTCCGCCCGGCCCGTTCGTGGTGGGGCTCGGTCGCGCCCCGAAGGGGCGCGGGGCTGTGTCGACAGGCAGCTCCGCCGCGTGGGCGCGACCAGCCACGATCCGGCCGCGGACGAACGACGGCACCTCGCGGCACTTCCCGCGGAGCGCTCAGGCGCTGGCGGCGAAGGCCGACGCCGAGGCGTCCTTCTCCAGCGTGACCACGCTCAGCCGGCGGTTGACCTCTTCGGTGCCCACCTGGGCGTAGCCGAGCTTGCGGTACAGCCGGCCGTTGCTGCGGTGGCCGGTGAAGAGGCGGTAGCGCTTGGCGGCCCGCTCCTCGGCCAGCCGCTCCTCGATCGCCGCGAGCAGCCGCCCGCCCAGGCCGTGGCGCTGCATCCGGGGGTGGACGATCAGCTTGCCGATGGCGGCGGTGCCCTTGTCGTCGACCACCCCGCGGACCGAGCCGACGACCTCCGCGCCGAGCCGGGCCACGAGCACGCATCCCTCGCCGAGTTCGGCGCGCAGATCCTCCAGCGACTGCGTCAGCGGCTCGATGGAGTAGTCCCCGTACAGCTCGGCCTCGCCCTGATAGCACAGATACTGGAGCTTGAGGATCTGCTCGGCGTCGTCCGCGGTCGCCGCGGAGATGGTCACGCTCATGCCCATGTGCGCATGCCTCCCCTTTTCTCGGTCCTCCGGCCGCGGTGAGGGTAAGGGTTGCGACCGGGGTTCATGGCCTGGGTGGAAGCGCCGCGTGGTGGTGCGTCCGCCTCCGAGGCGCCGATTGTCTAACGCTCCTTTCCCCACGGTTCAGGAGCCGCAACCTCCGCCGTCAGCATTCTGCGCAGGCAACCCAGACATCGGGAACGTACCGGCCCCAGACTGCCCTGTGACATTCCCAACTCGCCCGCGATCTCCCGGTACGTCGGGTCGGAGCGGGACAGCATCGCCCCCAGCAGCCGGGGGCAGCGGCCGGGCAGCCGGCGCACCGCCGCACGGAGCACCCGCCGGGTCTCGGCGGTCAGCACGGCCTGTTCGGCGGGGCGGGGCTCGGGGCCTTCCGGAGGCCCCTCGTCCACCGGGTCGTACGGCACCTCGCGGCGGGCCCGGCGGCGGGCGCCGCGCACCTCGGCGCGGACGGCGCCGCGCAGCCAGCGGGCCGGTTCCGGCGGCGGGCCGGTGTCCCGGGTGCGCTCCAGCAGCCGTAACCAGACGGCCTGTTCCAGTTCGGCGGGCTCGACACCGGCGCCGTACGCCTCGGCCGCCGCCTCCGCGGCCAGCAGCGGGCGCAGTTCCTCCACTAGGTCCATGCCGGGCGGGACGTGGCCGGTCACGGTGTGGTTGCCGGTGCGCCACCGTCTCACCCGACCGGGTAGCCGCCGGGACGGGGCTTGACGCCCGGGTCCCGGCGGCCGTTCGCCCGGCGGGCCGTGCTCAGTGCTTCTCGAGGAAGTCCGCCCGCGCGAGGACGGCGGTGTCGGCGTTGTCGGAGAAGATGCCGTCGATCCCGGTGGCGAAGTACACCTTGAAGGCGCCGAAGGCGTCACCGTAGGCGTTGGGGTCGGTGCCGCGGCGGAAGTCGGCGGGCAGGAAGCTGTTCTCGTTGCGCATGGTGTAGGGGTGCAGGAACAGCCCCGCGGCGTGCGCGTCCTTGACCACGGGGGTCGGCGTGCCCAGCTTGCCGTCGGCGGTACGCGGGATGATCACCGACAGATCGGGGCCGATGCCCTGGGCGAAGCCCGCGATCCACTTCAGTCCCTCGGGCTTGACCAGGTCGGCCACCGTGCGCGGGTCGCCCGCCTCCACGAAATCCCAGGGGCGGCTGGTGACCGTGGACAGCAGCACCACCGAGGGGGTGGCGACCAGCTTGCGCAGCCGCTGGATGCTGCTGGGCTCGAAGGACTGGAGGAACTGCGGCGAGTCCTTCCGGTGCCGGCCGTACCGGCGCAGCAGCTTGGCGACCGGCTCCTCCAGGCCAAGACCCAGCTTGCGGAAGTAGGTGGGGTGCTTGGTCTCGACGTGGAGCCAGACCGGGCGGCCGCGCTTGCGGCCCTCCCGCTCGGCCCACTGCAGCACCTCTTCGAAGCTGGGCACCTCCCAGCGGCCGTCGTAGAGGGTGTTGCGCTGGCGGGTGCCCGGGATGCGCTCCTTGGCGCGCAGCGTCTTCAGCTCGGCGAGGGTGAAGTCCTCGGTGAACCAGCCGGTGAGCTTGGTCCCGTCCACGGTCTTGGTGGTCTTGCGGCCCGCGAACTCGGGGTGGTCCGAGACGTCCGTGGTGGCCGTGATGTCGTTTTCGTGACGGCAGACCAGATGGCCGTCCTTGGTGGGCACGAGGTCCTGCTCGATGACGTCCGCCCCCATGTCCAGGGCGAGCTGGTACGAGCCGAGGGTGTGTTCCGGCCGGTAGCCGCTGGCGCCGCGGTGGCCGATGACGGTGGGCACCGGCAGCCCGCGCACCCGCCCGGAGCTCCCCGCCCCCGCCGCCGTGGCCGTATCCGCCTCGCCGGAGGTACCGGCGGCCCCGGCCGTACCCGCACTGAGCGCCACCGCTCCCGCGCCGAGGGCCGCGGCCCCCAGGAGGGCGCGCCGTCCGGGCTGTTGCTCCCGCTCCATGAGCACTCCTCGCTCTGGTGTCCAACACACCTGTAAACGACCTGTCAGAGGACGGGCCGATGGTAGGCGGGACCGCCCTGACTACGGGAGACGTCGACAGAAACGCACGGGAAACGCGTGTCAACACTGCGTACCAGGTGGGTGAACCCGGTGTGCGCGAGGGTGCGACCGGCGAGTATCGTCCTAAGGCGGCGCGGGTGTGCGGTGCGATGGACGGACCGTACGCCGGGCGCACCAGACCCTGACCCCGACCGGAGGACCCGTTGTCCCGATTTGCGTTTCTGAAGGCAGTACTCGGTCCGCTGATGCGCCTGATGTTCCGCCCACGGGTCGAGGGGGCCCAGCGCATTCCCGGCTCGGGCCCGGTGATCCTCGCCGGGAACCATCTCACCTTCATCGACTCGATGATCCTGCCGCTGGTCTGTGACCGTCAGGTCTTCTTCATCGGCAAGGACGAGTACGTGACGGGCAAGGGGCTCAAGGGCCGTCTGATGGCCTGGTTCTTCACCGGTGTCGGCATGATCCCGGTGGACCGGGACGGCGGCCACGGCGGAGTGGCGGCGCTGATGACCGGCCGCCGGGTGCTGGACGAGGGCAGGGTCTTCGGTATCTACCCCGAGGGCACCCGCTCCCCCGACGGCCGTCTCTACCGCGGCCGGACCGGTATCGCCCGGCTCGCGCTGATGACCGGCGCCCCCGTGGTGCCGTTCGCGATGATCGGCACCGACCGGATCCAGCCGGGCGGCAAGGGGCTGCCGCGGCCGGGCCGGGTGGAGGTCCGCTTCGGTGAGCCGCTGGAGTTCACCCGCTACGAGGGCATGGACCGCGACCGGTATGTGCTGCGGGCGGTGACCGACGAGGTGATGAGCGAGGTCATGCGGCTCTCCGGCCAGGAGTATGTGGACATGTACGCCACCAAGGCGAAGGCCGCCGCCTGACGGGAGCGGACGCTGTGCGGCCCCTGGGCAAAGCCCCTGGCCACAGCCCGGGTCCGGCCACTAGGGTGCGCCGATGACCATCTCCACCGTGCCCTCCCCCGCTTTTGTCACACTGCGGGACCGGCGCTTCGCCGTAACCGATTTCGGCGGGCCGGGCACTCCGGTCCTGGCACTCCACGGCCACTTCGGCCGTGGCCGGATGTATGCGCCGCTGGCCGCCGCGCTCGCCCCCGTACGGCGGGTGATCGCGCTCGACCAGCGGGGGCACGGGCTCACCGGCGGCGGTGGTCCGTTCACCCTGGACGAGTACGTGGCCGACGCCGCGGCGCTGCTGGCCGATCTGGACCTCGGACCGGTTCCGGTGGTCGCCCACTCCACCGGCGGGGTCGCCGCGTACGCGCTGGCCGCCCGCCATCCGGAGCTGGTGGCCGCGCTGGTCGTCGAGGACGTGGGCGCGGTGACGGACCGGCCGGTGGTCGCCCATCCGGTGCTCGATGTGTCCGCCTGGCCGACCTGGGCCGTGGACCGGGAGGCGCTGCGGGCCGCCATCGAGGCGCGGGGCATCCCCGACGCCACGTACTTCCTCGACAGCGCGGAGCCGGACCGCGAGGCGGGCGGCTGGCGGCTGCTGTTCCAGCCGGCCCACATGATGGCGTCCCAGCGGGCCATGTGCGGTGACTTCTGGGACGAATGGCTGGGTTCGTCCTGTCCCGCGCTGCTGATGCGCGGTGAGCACAGTTCGCTGCTGCCGCCCGGCCACGCGAGGGAGATGGCGGACCGCCGTCCGCACACCAGGCTGCGGGAGTTCGCGGGGTGCGGGCACTGGATCCACGACGACGCGCCGGGGGCGTATGCCCAGGCGGTGGGCGCGTTCCTCGCCACGCTGTAGCCGCCCCGCCGTCCGGGTCGGGCAGGCGGGTCACGCCCAGGGCAGCTCGGCGCGGTGGCGCCAGTACGCCTCGGGTTCCTCCACGAGTCCGTCCAGCAGGGCGAGCTGGCGTTCGTTCAGCCGCAGGGTGGCCGCGGCCAGGTTGGAGCGCAGCTGGGGGACGGTGGCCGCGCCGGACAGGACCACGTTCGCCCACGGCCGGTGCAGCACCGCGGCGAGCGCGACGGCGTCCGGGGTGCTCCCGGTCTCCTCGGCGACCTGCCGCACCGCGGGCGGCGCCGCCTCGGGCGCGGCGAGCCGACCGTTGGCCACGGCCTCCTTGACGATGACCGACCGTCCCGCGTCCCGGGCCTCGACGAGCGCGGCCCCGGCCGAGGGCTCCAGCAGGTTGTAGGTGGTCTGGAAGGTGCGGAACAGCGGCGCGCCACCGGCTTCGACGCCCAGTGCCGCGCGGATGGCGTCGGCCTGGTGCGGACCGCTGGTGGACACGCCGATCGTCACGCCCTCGGCCGCGAGCGCGGCCAGCCGCTCGTGGAGCGCTCGGTCGGTGAGGGCGGGACTGTCGGGGGTGAGCGAGTGGATCTGGTAGACGTCGAGCCGGTCGCCGAGCAGGGCGTCGGTCAGCCCGCGCTGCCGTTCGTAGGCGCCCGCGCTGTGGTCCTTGACCTCGTGGGTGGGGGCGTCGGTGCGCCAGTCCGCCACATAGGTGTAGCCCCATTTGCTGCCCACCACCACGTCCCGGACCTCCGGGTGGCCCGCCAGCCAGTCGGCGAGGAACTCCTCCGCCCGGCCGTAGGAGCGTGCGGCGTCCAGATAGCGCACTCCGTGGACGTAGGCGGTGTCCAGCAGCTCCTGGCTGCGCTGCCGCATCGCCTCGACGGTGCGGTCGGCCGGGAGGTCCCGGTCCCGGCCGAGGGTGATGTAGGCGGGACGGCCGACCGCGGCCAGGCCGAGTCCGATCCTGGCCGCGGGGGCGGTGGTCTCCGCCAGACGCGAGAAGCCCATGGGGCCCATTGTGCTCTTAACGCTTGGCGTTGGCCCACTCGTACTGGCCGGTGAGGTCGGTCTTGACCTCCGCCAGCTGTACGGCCACCGCCGAAGGGGCGGTACCGCCGCGGCCGCCGCGCGAGGCGAGCGCGCCCGGGACGTCGAGGACGGAGCGGACCTCCGGCGTCAGATGCGGAGAGATCTTGGCGAACTGCTCGTCGGTCAGCTGGTCCAGCTCGATACCGGTCAGCTCGCACTCCTTGACGCAGGCGCCGGCGACCTCGTGCGCCACCCGGAACGGCACGCCCTGCCGGACCAGCCATTCGGCGATGTCGGTGGCGAGCGAGAACCCGGCCGGGGCCAGCTCCTCCATCCGCTCCCGGTTGACGGTCAGCGTGGCCATCATGCCGGTGAAGGCCGGGAGCAGGACCTCCAGCTGGTCGCAGGAGTCGAAGACCGGCTCCTTGTCCTCCTGGAGATCGCGGTTGTACGCGAGCGGCAGCGCCTTGAGGGTGGCCAGCAGCCCGGTGAGATTGCCGATCAGCCGGCCGGACTTGCCGCGCGCCAGCTCGGCGATGTCCGGGTTCTTCTTCTGCGGCATGATCGACGAGCCGGTGGAGAAGGCGTCGTGGAGGGTCACGAAGGAGAACTCCTTCGTGTTCCAGATGATGATCTCCTCCGCGATCCGCGACAGATCGACGCCGATCATCGCGGTGATGAACGCGAACTCGGCGACGAAGTCGCGGGAGGCGGTGCCGTCGAGCGAGTTGGCGGAGGAGCCGCGCTCGAAGCCGAGGTCGGCGGCGACCGCCTGCGGGTCGAGGCCGAGGGAGGACCCGGCCAGCGCGCCCGAGCCGTAGGGCGAGACGGCCGTCCGCTCGTCCCACTGCCGCAGCCGCTCGGCGTCCCGGGACAGCGCCTGGACATGGGCGAGGACATGGTGGGCGAAGAGCACCGGCTGGGCGTGCTGGAGGTGGGTACGGCCGGGCATCGCCACATCGGGGTGCGCCTCGGCCAGCCCGACCAGGGCGGTCTGGAGATCGGCGAGCAGCCCGCCGAGGATCCGGGCGTGATCGCGCAGATACATCCGGAAAAGGGTGGCGATCTGGTCGTTGCGGGACCGTCCGGCGCGCAGCTTGCCGCCCAGGTCCGGGCCCAGCCGCTCCAGCAGCCCGCGCTCCAGTGCGGTGTGCACGTCCTCGTCGGCGATGGTGCCGGTGAAGTCGCCGGAGGCGACATCGGCCTCCAGCCGGTCGAGCCCCTCGAGCATCCGCTCCAGCTCGTCCGCGGTGAGCAGCCCGGCGGTGTGGAGCACCCGGGCGTGGGCGCGGGATCCGGCGATGTCGTACGGCGCCAGGCGCCAGTCGAAGTGCACGGAGGCGCTGAGCTTCTCCAGTGCCTCGGACGGCCCGTCGGCGAAGCGGCCGCCCCAGAGCCGGACGTCGCCGCTGTTGCCGTTGCTCACGCTGTTGCTCCTCAAGGCTGTGGGTGTGCGACCGCCTCCCCGCGGACGGGGCGGGGAGGCGGCTCGTGCGGTGGGTTACGGGTCCGAGGCTACTGCTGGAGGTCCCGCTTGGCGGCGATCTTGCTGGACATGCCGAAGATCTCGATGAAGCCCTTGGAGAGCGACTGGTCGAAGGTGTCGCCGGTGTCGTAGGTCGCCAGGTTGAAGTCGTACAGCGACTGCTCGGACCGCCGGCCGGTGACCACGGCCCGGCCGCCCTGGAGGGTCATCCGGATGTCACCGGAGACCTGCTGGTTGGCCTCGTTGATGAAGCCGTCCAGGGCCCGCTTCAGCGGCGAGAACCACAGACCGTCGTAGACCAGCTCGCCCCACCGCTGCTCGACCTGCCGCTTGTAGCGGGCGAGCTCCCGCTCGACGGTGACGGCCTCCAGCTCCTGGTGGGCGGTGATCAGCGCGATGGCGCCGGGGGCCTCGTAGACCTCCCGGGACTTGATGCCCACGAGCCGGTCCTCGACCATGTCGATCCGGCCGACGCCCTGGGCGCCCGCCCGCTCGTTGAGCTGCTGGATCGCCTGGAGGACGGTCACCGGCTTGCCGTCGATGGCGACCGGCACGCCCTCCTTGAACGTGATGACGACCTCGTCGGCCTCCCGCGGGTCGGCCGGGTTCGAGGTGTACTCGTAGACGTCCTCGATCGGCGCGTTCCAGATGTCCTCCAGGAAGCCGGTCTCCACGGCCCGCCCGAAGACGTTCTGGTCGATCGAGTAGGGGGACTTCTTGGTGGTGGCGATCGGCAGGCTCTTCGCCTCGCAGAAGGCGATGGCCTTGTCCCGGGTCATGGCGTAGTCCCGGACCGGCGCGATGCACTTCAGCTCCGGCGCCAGGGAGGAGATCCCGGCCTCGAACCGCACCTGGTCGTTGCCCTTGCCGGTGCAGCCGTGGGCCACGGTGGAAGCACCGTGCTTCTTGGCCGCCGCGACCAGGTGCTTCACGATCGTCGGCCGGGACAGGGCCGACACCAGCGGGTAGCGGTCCATGTACAGCGCATTGGCCTTGATCGCCGGGAGGCAGTACTCATCGGCGAATTCGTCCTTGGCGTCCGCGACCTCGGCCTCGACGGCCCCGCAGGCGAGCGCGCGCTTGCGGATGACGTCCAGGTCCTCGCCTCCCTGGCCGACATCCACGGCGACGGCGATGACCTCGGCGTTCGTCTCCTCGGCGATCCAGCCGATGGCGACGGAGGTGTCCAGGCCGCCCGAGTAGGCGAGTACGACGCGCTCGGTCACGGGTTTCTCCTTACGGTCCATGCACTGACTGGCATAAGTATGCACTGGGCCGTATGTTTCGTCAACGCCGCCTTCTCGGGTCTCCCAGATCACCTCTCCTTTCACTTGCCGAGCGTTCAGCCAGTTTCTATGGTGAGCGTCAGGAGGTCTTCATGCCCGAGAACGTTCAGGAACCACACCGCGACACCAGCGCCACCAGCGACAGCGGCGGCCACCCCCGGCTCCAGCCGCTGTACGAGGACCAGTGGGACGCCCCGACGGGCGAACTGCTCGCCAACGCTCCGCGCGATCCCCGGGGGCGGGTGGGCAACGTGTTCACCACCCTGGCCCGCCACCCCGAGCTCTACAAGGCGTTCATGCCCTTCGGGCTCCAGCTGCTTCGGAAGGGCCGGCTGCCGGGAAGCGTCCGCGAGCTGCTGATCCTGCGTACCTCGCACAACACCGGCGCCTCGTACGAGTGGGGTCGCCACGTCCCGCTGGCCAAGGCCGCGGGCCTCACGGACGCCGACATCGCACGCGTCCCCCAGGGTCCGGACGCCCCCGGTTGGACGGAGGCCGACCGGCATCTGCTCCGGGCGGCCGACGAACTGCACGGCAGCGCCCGGCTGTCCGACACCACCTGGAAGGCGCTCGCCGAGCACTTCGGCGAAGCGGAGCTGATAGAGATCACCATGCTGGTGGGGCAGTACCACATGGTGGCGTTCTTCCTGAACAGCGCCGGCGTGGAACTGGACCCGGGCTTCGAAGCCACCGGGTTCGTGGAAAGGACTTCCCAATCGTGATGTCAAGCCGCCACTGTGACGGGAGGTGAACCTTGGTAGCACTGTCCGTCACGGATCATCGCCCACAGGACATTGAGGCGTCGGCGGGCGAGCGCGAGCAGGGCCTGCTTGTGTCCCTTTCCCTCGCTCCTCTTCCGTTGGTAGTACGCCTTCGAGGCCGGACAGCCCTTGAGGCTGGCCATGGCCGAGAGGTACATCGCCCGCAGCAGGCCGCGGTGGTAGCGCCTGGGTCTGCGCAGGTTGCCGCTGACGCGGCCGGAGTCGCGGGGTCGGGGGGCCAGGCCGGCGAAGCCGGCCAGGCGGTCGGCGCTGCCGAAGGCGTCCATGTCACCGCCGGTCGCGGCGATGAACTCGGCGCCGAGCTTGGTTCCCATGCCGGGCAGGCTGCGGATCACCTCGGCATGCGGATGCTCGCGAAACTTGGCCTCGATCAGGGCGTCGAGCTCGGCGATCTCCTCATCAAGGGCCATCACCCCCTTCGCGAGGCGGACCACCATGGCGGCGGCCAGCTTCTCGCCGGGCAGGGCCGTCTGCTGAGCCTGGGCAGCCTCCACCGCCGTCCTCGCAAGTGCGGCGGCGCCACGGACCCTCCGGTTCTTCAGCCAGGTCTCAATTCGCTTCGCGCCCGCGCGACGGATCGCAGCCGGGGTCTGGTAGCCGGTCAGCAGCATCACCGGCCCCTTGTTGACCAGGTCCAGCGACCGCTCCAACGCGGGGAAGATCTCCAGCAGTTGAGCACGGAGCCGGTTGATCTGCCGGGTGCGGTCGAATACCACGTCCAGGCGCCGGGTGGTCAGCGTGCGCAGGTCGACGGCGATCTCGTCTCCGGGGCGCAACAAGCCAAGGTCTCGGCGAACGCGGGCCTGGTCGGCGATGACGAAGGCGTCCTTGGCGTCCGTCTTTCCCTCGCCCTTGTAGGTGGCCGAGGCACGGTGGACCGCCAGGCCGGTGAGGTAGGCCATCGGCTGGTCGTGACTGAGCAGCAGGCCGATCAGCAGGGCGGCGCCGCCGTGGTTGAGGTCGACGGCCCACAGCACGTCGATGGATATCTCCAAGATGTCGGCGATGAGCTGGAGCAGTTCGGTCTCGTCGTTCAGGACCCGGCGGGACAGCAGCCGCTGACCGTCCGCGTTGATCACCACGCAGTGGTGGTGTTCCTTGCCGATGTCCACCCCGGCCCAGATCTCGGGCACGTTTCCTCCGCCAGCTCGCCGTTACATCGATCCCGCAGACGACCTCGCCGACGTTGTCCTACAGCAGCGATCAGAGTCGCGTCTCCCAATTGGCGGTCGAGTCGTCGCGGGGCCTCGGGTGGCCAAGTCCTTTGAGCCTTGCCAACGGCGCCCAACCATGAGCCATGCCCGAAGCCCCCGGGCCCTCCGATCTTACGAATGACCAGAGCAACCACCCTTGAAAGGTAGGACCCCGAACCATGGCTGAGAAGCGGGAGGCCGACTCCGCGGCCCGGCGGCTGGACGGCCGCAAGGTACTGGTGATCGGCGCGGGGACCCGCCCCGACGACGACCCCGAGTCGCCCGTCGGGAACGGCCGGGCCATCGCCGTGCTCGCCGCCCGGGAGGGCGGGAGTGTGGCCTGCGCCGATGTGGCGGCCCAGGCCGCGGGTGCGACGGCCGAACTGGTCTCCGCCGAAGGCGTCAAGGGCGTCGCGGTGGTGGGCGATGCCACGGACGCGGAGCAGTCGGCCGCGGTGGTCGACGAAGCGGCCCACGCGCTGGGCGGACTCGACGGGCTCGTGGTCAACGTCGGGATCGGCCTCGGCACCGGCCTGGAGGGCTCCTCCCCCGAGGACTGGGACCGCGTTCTCTCTCTCAATCTGCGGGCGCCGTTCCTGGCCGCCAAGTACGGGCTTCCGGCGCTGGCCGACGGAGGCTCGATCGTCTTCATCGGGTCGACGGCCGGGCTGCGTGCCGCCACCAACTCCCCCGCCTACGACAGTTCCAAGGCGGGACTGTTCGGCCTCGTCCGCCATGTCGCGAAGGAGGCGTCGGTCCGTGGGATACGCGCCAACCTCGTCGTCCCCGGGCTGATCGACACACCGATGGGCCGCCAGGCGTCGGCCAAGCGGGCCTCTCGGACAGCCACGTTCGAGCGGATCCCGCTCAGGCGCCAGGGCACGGCATGGGAGGTGGCGGAGGCCGTGACGTTCCTGCTCTCCGATCGCGCTTCCTACATCACGGGCCAGAGCCTGGTGGTGGACGGCGGGCTCAACGCGGTCTGACCGGCGGTACCAGGCCAGGCCACCGATGCCCGGTCGGCCCGCCCCGTGCCGGGGGCGGGCCTGCCCCGCACCGCGGGGCGGGCGGCCCGTCCCACGGCCGCGGGTGCTGGCCCGCCGCGCCCGCTCAGCGCGCGTCCGGCTCCGCCGCCAGCCCGAGCACGAGCGTCCGGTGGGCGGCACGCCCGATCTCCACCAGACGGGTGCGCGCCGGGTCCAGTTGGTACTGGAGCAGCACCCCGCGAGCGATGCTCTCCACGAGGAACGCCTGCGCGACGGCATCGACATCCGGGCGGACGCTTCCGTCCGCGACGCCCCGGCGGATGTCGTCCTCGACGGCGGTGCGGACGAGGTTGAGATGTCCCGCCATCCTGCTCTGCATTCCGCCGGAATCGCCGGGGCCGCCGAGCGCCTCGACGAGGAGCACCAGCAGCGCCCGCGCCCGTACCCCCGGGGCGGGCTCCGCCAGGCGCACGAAGAGCTGGTCGACTTTGGCCAGCACGGCTTCGAGCCCGCTCATCCGGTCGTACCCGGGCAGCGCCCGGAGCCGGTCGATGAACCCCTCGCGGATGTCGGTGACCACGGCTTCCACAAGCCCGGCCTTGGACGTGAAGTGGTAGTTGACCATCCCTCGGCTGACACCGGCGCGGTCCCCGACCTCCTTGACCGTGAGCCCCCGGTAACCCTCTTCCGCGAGGATCTCCAGCGCCGCGTCCAAAAGCTTGCGCCGGGAGGCCTCCCGCTGGTCGTCACGCCTGGTCGGACGGCGCCCGGCCGCCGCGGTGGATTCGCTCATGGCGAGGTCAGTATGCCATCCGGGCGGCCGGAGGACGGGGCGGGAGTCAGCGTCCTGTCGTGAACGCCGGGCGGGGAGTCAGCCTCCGGTCGGGGACATCAGGTCCGGCGAGAACTCACGGCGGCCCGCCGTGGCGCCCGCGTCGACCGGCAGCACCACTCCGGTGATCCACGCGGCACGGCGGCCGGCCAGGAAGGCGACCGCCTCCCCGACGTCCCAGCCACTGCCCTCGGTGCCCAGCAGCGACCGTCCGCGGCGGATCTCCCGAACCGCTTCGGTCATCCCGGGCCTGGTGGCGACCATCGGCGTGTACACCATGCCGGGAGCCACCGCGTTGACCCTGATCCCCTCCGCTCCGTGGTGGGCCGCCATCGCACGGGTCAAGGGGACGATCGCCCCCTTGGTGACCGGATAGGTGATGTTGGGATGCCCGCCGTGGAGCCCGGCCACCGAGGACACATGGACGATCGACCCGCCACCGGCCTGTCGCATCGACGGAACGCAGTACTTCGACATCAGCATCATCGAGGTGAGATTGGTGCGATGGCACCGCTCCCAGTCCTCCGGATCGACATCGACGACATCCCCGGCGGGCCCGCCGACACCCACATTGTTGACCAGGATGTTCACCTCCCCCCAGCGTTCGAGCACCTGGTCCACGCAGGAGGAGCACGACGCGGGGTCGGCCACGTCGGCTTCGACCACCAGGCTCGTTCCGCCCTCGGCCTCGATCATGGACCGGGTCGTCTCGGCCCAGCCGGTCACGCTGTCCACCAAGGCCACGCGCGCACCGCGGCGAGCCAGCAGCACGGCGGCCGCGCGGCCGTTGCCGATGCCGTCGCCCCGTGAGCCCGCACCGGTCACGATGGCGACCCGGCCCTCCAGTCCCGTTGTCTCCTCCACGACGTCTCTCCTTCGTCATCCGTCTCCACGGGCGCGGGCCCTTCCGCCCGGCCTGCGGGTCACTCTGCGAGCCCCGCGGACCTCTGTCGACGGAGCGGCCGCACAGGGCGACCGGCACCGTATTGTTCGTTTCTACAACCCCGTGGTTTGCGCGGCCTGCCGCAGGAGGTGACCGACCATGACCGAACCGCAGAACGGCGCGGAGGCGCTGGAAGCCGTGATCACCGGCATGCGGGCCCGGGAGAACGCCCTTCGCGACCGGATGCACGCGGAGTTGTTCGACCGCGTGCCGTCCTACCGCGCGGTCCCCCGGGAGTTGCTCGATGAGGTCTGGGCCAGGCACTTCGTACGCGTCCTGGGGGTGCTGCGCGACGGCCGGGTACCCCCTTCCCGGGACATCGACGAGGCGGAGGTGGCCCGGGATCGCGTAGCCCGCGGTGTGTCGTTGAGCGATGGTCTGCGCGCCTTTCGGCGGGCGCTCGGCGCGATGCGGGACCTGTTCATCGCGGAGGCCACCCGGCAGGGTCTGGACCCGCTCGTCGTCGTCGACCGCACCAGGGCGCTGTGGGAGCTGGCGGACGTGGAGAGCGTGCAGATCGCCCTGGTGCACCGCGAGGCGGAGATCTCCGCGGCGCTGTTCGACGCACAACGGCGCGCCGCCTATCTGCGGGGGCTGCTGTTCGGAACGCTGAGCGCCGCGGAGATCCACAGCGGTGCGGCGATCTACGGCCTCGATCCGACGCGCGCCTACCGGGCCATCAGGGCCCGGCCGGACACCGGCCGCGGGACGGCCCAGCTGGCACGGTCGCTGGACACGCTCTGCCGCTCCCACGGCCGGACCGCGATGATCGCGGTGATGGACGAGGCGGTCGCGGGGGTCGTCGAAGCGAAACCCGTCGTGGGGGATCTCCCGGTGACCGCGGGACTGGGTCCGCCGACCGCGCTGGGCCAGGTCCACCGTTCGTTCCGGACCGCGGGACGGCTGCTCGACGCGGCCGCCGCGTACGGGCTGCGCGGCGTCCACGACCTGGGCGATCTGTCCTGGCGGGTGGCCGTCCCCTCGGAACCCGAACTCTCCGAGCTGCTCCTCGACCGGCATCTGCGGCCGCTGGCCGCGGAGGGTGAGTTCGGGAAGCTCATCGAGGAGTCGGTGCGGGCCTATTTCGAGCTGGGCCGCCATATCGGCGCCACGGCGGAGTACCTGCACGTCCACGTCAACACCCTGCGGTACCGGCTCCGGCGGTTCGAGGAACTGACCGGTGCCCGCCTTGACTCACCGGACACCGTGGTCGAGATCAGCTGGGCCCTGGCGGCGCGCGACGTCCAGTCCGCCGCACCGCCCTCACCCTCGTTGGACTAACGCACAACGGGCGCGTTCCGAGCGTTGTCAGAGCACACATCGACCGTCCGGCGACGCCACTTCATAGTGGGTGCACCTCGCCGACAGACCGGCGGAATCTCGTCAGTACACGACCCGCATGACACGACCGCCGGAACGGCGTCGCGCCGAGCTCGTGAGCGAGCCTGCCCCGCCCCACCCCCGGGCCGAGGGCGATTCCCCCGACCGTCTTCCCCACGTCGCGCTCACCACCGTGCTCTGCCATCCAACCGAAGGGCCGCCATGAACACACGCAATGAGGTCCAGCCCGCAACCGACGATCGAAGAGAGCCAAGCGACACGAGCGACCGAAGCGACACCGGCGACCGGAGCGACGCGCAGCCGGAGGCACAGCAGTCATCCCAGTCATCCCAGTCATCCGGGAAGAGTCTCTTCTCCGTCCTCGTCGGCAACTGCCTCGAATGGTACGACTGGGGCATCTTCACCGTCTTCGCGGCCACCTTCGCCCCGTCGTTCTTCCCCGGCGACGACCCGGTCGCGTCCTTGCTCGGGGCGCTGGCGATCTACGCGGTGGGCTTCTTCTTCCGGCCGCTCGGGGGCCTCCTCCTCGGCTCGTTCACCGATCGCCGCGGGCGGCGGGCCGGAATGATCGTCGCGATGCTCCTCATGGCCGGGGGTTCGGCGCTGATCGCGGTGGCGCCCACCTATGAGTCGGCGGGAGTGCTCGCACCCGCCGTCATGCTGATCGCGCGTGCCCTGCAAGGCATCTCGACCGGCGGCGAGGCCGGTGCCAGCTATACCTATCTCGCCGAAGCGGCACCCAACGGACGCCGCGGCCTCTTCGGGAGCCTGGGCTATGTCTCGGCGACAGTGGGCGTCCTGCTGGCCAACTCGGTCGGTCTGTGGGTGCATGCGCAGTTCTCCGAAGCCGCGGTGTCGTCCTGGGGCTGGCGCCTCGGGTTCGGGCTCGGTGCGGTGCTGGGCCTGTGGGGCATCTATCTGCGCCGGGCGCTCCCGGAGACCGAGGCGTTCCGAAGCGCCCGAGCGAGCCGGACGGCGTCCGGGGCGGCCGCCGGAACCGGCATGTTCGACATCCTGACGCGCTATCCGCTCGTGGCGTTGAAGATCTTCGGTCTGACCTCGGGGGCGGCGGTGTGGTACTACATCTTCGCCTCGTACCTGCCCGAATACGCGGCCCACCGCGGGCTGGCACACGGCTCCGCCCTGACCGCGAGCATCATCGCCCAGGCCGTTCTCATCGCCGCCCTTCCACTCCTCGGGGCGCTGTCGGACCGGGTGGGCCACCGGCTGCACCTGGTGACGTTCGCGACGCTCGCCACCCTCTCCGCGGTTCCGCTGCTCACCCTGCTGAAACCCACCTTCGGCTCGCTGGTGCTGGTGCAGAGCGCCGGATTGCTGATCTTCGCCGTCTGCGGATCGGCCGTCGGATCGACCATGGCCGAACAGCTGCCGACCGAGGTCCGCGCGGCCGGTCTCGGACTGCCCTACGCACTGTCCGTCGCCGTCTTCGGCGGTACGGCCCCGTTCACCATCGAATGGCTCAACTCCCGTGACCTGGCCGGGCTCTTCCCCTGGTACGTCGCCGCTCTGTGCGCCATCACCCTCGTCTCGGCTCTCAGGCTCCGCGAGGGACGCCATGGGGATCTGCGGGACCTCTCCCCGGTGAAATGAACGGTCAGGTGTCGGGTTCGGCCCGGACCGTCTTACCCGGCCCGCGCCGCTCGGCGACCCCCCAGCGGGTGGCGAGGGCCGACACCAGCAGAAGTCCCCGGCCCGACTCGCAGTCCGGGCCGGGGACGGCGACTTCCGGGCGCCGTCCGGCTCGGGTGTCGGCGACCTCGATCCGCAGCGTCGAACCGGTGAGGACGAGCTCCACCTCGAAGTCCCGGCCGGCCACCCGGCCGTGCGTCACGGCGTTCGCTGCCAGTTCGGCGACGATCGCGGCGGCGTCGCCGGACAACTCGCTCGGGCACTCCCATGCGTCCAGCCGCCGGACCACGAGCAGCCGGGCGAGCCTGACTCCCCTCCGGGTGGAGCTGAGTCGGCGGGTGAAGGTGCGAGTGATGGTGCGTACGGTGGCGGGGGCTTGGGCCTCCGGCCGTGCTTGGGCTGACATGCGGCCACCGTTCCGGTTGCCCGACGGGTCGAACCAGGTCAGCGGCCGGTACGGGGAGGGAGCGTACGGGTACGGCCGGTCGGACCGTACGCGTAACCGACCATGCCCCTGGGCGAGTTGAACAGGTATGGCGGAGAGCGCGAACAACAACGAACCGGAACCTTCGGACGGCCTTCGGGCATTCGGCGCCGTGGTCAAGGTCTTCCGCGAACGGGCGGGCCTCACGCAGGAGGAACTGGCCCCGCTGGTGCGGTACTCACCGCAGACCGTCGCCTCGATCGAGCAGGGGCGGCGGTTTCCGCAGCAGGACTTCATCGAGCGTGCGGAAGATGTGCTGGACGCGTTCGGTGTGCTGCGGGCGGCGGCGAAGCACTTGGCGCGACGGAAGGGGTTGGCGTCGTGGTTCCGGCAGTGGGCGGGGCTGGAGGAGCAGGCGATCAGCGTCTGCATGTACGAGTGTCGGGCGGTCCCGGGGCTGTTACAGACCGAGGCGTATGCGCGGGCGGTGTTCCACAGTGGGGTACCACCGCTGGCGGACGAGCAGATCGAATCTCAACTCGCCGCACGTCAGGAGCGTCAGCGTCTACTCCAGGAGAGGCCCAACACGGCGTTCAACTTCATCATCGAAGAGGCACTGCTCCTGCGCCGTACCGGAGGTGCGGACGTCACCAGAGAGCTGATTGACCACCTTCTGGAGTGTGCCGATCTCCGTAACGTCGAGTTTCAGGTCATGTCGCTTGTACAGGAGGAACACGCTGGGCTGAACGGGCCGATCCGACTGTTGGAAACCCCAGATCACCAGTGGTTCGGCTACGCCGAAGGTCAGCGCACCGGTCAGTTGATCTGTGACCGGAAAGACATCAGCGTGCTCCAGATGCGATATGCGAAACTGCGTTCACAGGCTCTGACTCCCGAGGACTCCAGGAGCCTGCTGAGGCAGATCAGAGGAGCGCTATGAGCAGCGAGCTGGCCTGGTTCAAGAGCAGCTACAGCGGATCACAGGGCGACAGCTGCGTGGAAGTCGCCCTCTCCTGGCGCAAGTCCAGCTACAGCGGAAGTGACGGCGACGAATGCATCGAGGTCGCCACCTGCCCCGACACCGTCCACGTCCGGGACTCCAAGGACAAGCGGGGACCCCAGCTCGCCTTCTCCCCCACCGCATGGACCGCGTTCGTCTCCTACGCGGCGAGCCGCTAACGCGGCTCCGTGATCCCGGATGCCCCAGGCGGGAAGGGCTCGACGCCGACCACACGACGTACGCGTGATGGCTCGACCGGTACGATGACGCGCCGCTCACCGGGGACCCGCCACTCGAACCGGTCGGTGGCCAGGTAGGTGCGGGCCAGGCGGTCCATGTTCTCGTCCGCTTCCGGGCCTTCGATGAACCGGGCCGCCCGGCCGCGCCCCTGCACTCGGTCGTAGGGGTCGGCCGAGTCAGCGTGGGACGGGGACACTCGCCGATCGCAGCGGAGGTTGCGTTCCTTGATCCGCCCGATGGCGGTGTTGAAGAACAGCAAGTTCCCGTCTTGCCCCACCCACATGGGGCTCACGTGCGGCGACCCGTCAGGGTTGACCGTGGCGACGTACCAGATGTGCGGCCGGTCGATCCTTGCGTGTACGTCCTGCGGAATGGCGACCATGGGCCATGGCTGCCCCACCGTGGCACTGATGTTGCATCAGAGCGTGCACATCCGGGGCGCTTGTAGTCTTGAGCCCCTGACCGAGTTCCCTGCCGTGCTGGAGAACGGGATCGGCCACGCACTCGCCGACCGGCTACGGCCTCATCACGACCAAGTACAGGAACCACAGGATGGGCAGCAGCGCGATATACGCGACCGGACGCTGAAGAACGGGCTTGCCGGGATCCATACGAGTCCCGAAATGGTCGTACCCGGGCTCCGACAACTTGTTGATCTTCCTGCGGGCCACCATGTTGCTGATGATCGTAAACGGGTTGAAGATGACGGCGGAGAATGGGCTCCACCACCCCTGCCACAGCGTCTTGGAGGTCATCTGCCGGAACAGCGCCGTGCCGCACGTCCGGCAGAACGGCCCTTCCCACCTCTGGAATCGCATCAGCACGAGCATGCCCTGGTGACTGCGGATGGTGACGTCCTCTGCCGGATACGCCACGCAGCGGCGACATGTGAGCTGCTGGGGCGCGGCGTGGGGGAGCCCGGCATTGACCCCGGCCGCGGGCTGACCGTAGGAGCCGGGGTAGCTCGGATAGGTGGGTAACGGCTGCGGCTGGGCGTATGGCGCTTGGGACGCCTGAGACGGACCATACGAAGCCGAGGGCTGGGCAGTGCAGGGGTTTCCCTGGGGCGGTAGCGACTCGGTCATATACTTCCTTACGCTGAAATCAACAGGTCATGCCATGACTACGGGAGGTTCAAGGCTTTCCGTCAGATTCGGCCCCGACCAATCACCTCGGGTCTGGCGCATGAATTCCGTAGCCCATCGCGCTGCCGAAATATGTCGACTCGTCAGGCATTGCAGCAACATCGAGCGAGGAACCCACGTCCCGCAGAGCCGCCTTACGGGAAGATGCACTTCCACCCAAGATTTCGACTTGCTCACTCACCAGGTCAGCAGGGATTCAACTTCGTCGGTCAAAACGAGCGCTCGCTCCTCGCTCACGTTCGGCACCATGTAGTTGAGTGAACGCACCTTGGATACAAAGCTTTCCGGGAGTCGAACATGGTAGGTAGACAGGTAAAACCACAGATCTCCGCGCCAGACCCACTCACCATCGGTGAACAATGATCCCGCACCAAGGATGTACTCTCCCGACCCAAGAACATCCTTCTCGGCCCCCATCGCGGCGAAGAGCAGGTCACCGTCTTTCAGGTAGGAAACAAGACGCTCCTCATCTGCCACAGGAACGTCGCTTGCATAGTTTCCGATGCTACCTTCGGGGACGCCCGCACGCGACGGCCACAGTTCGCTGTAGAAACCGAGGATCTTCACACACGTACTCCCTAATGCTGTCTTCATGGTAGAAGAGGAAGGAAGGTCCGCCAGTAACCACCGTCAAATACGACGGGTACCTGGCCCCGTCCACGCCGGAACAAGATTCCCACCCTCGTGGTGGGAGCCGTGACCGGCACACCCAACTCGTTGGCGACTCGTTGTGCTGCAGGGATCTCCGCCACTTCCTCCAGTACGTAACCCGAGTGACACGATATCAGCCTGATCGGCTCACCATGGTAGTTCGGGTTGTTTCGGATCGCATCGACGATATGGAAGGGATTCACCTGACCTGGCGGAAAATCCTCACCTGCGGCATTCCGTCTGCCTGGCAGGAAATACCCTTCGTTTGTCCCATGCACAATCACATCGCGATATCCGGCACGCGGAGCGATGTATTCCAAATTTGTGTGCGTCAGGCTATCGTAACCGATCGTCGTGGTATGCGGCCGGTAATATACATGGTCACCGGTGTCGAGAATAAGGTCGCCAGGCGTCTTGGGCGGGACGGGAGTCATTGAATTAGGGGAGTTTTTCGCCTCATTACCCCGCCTGGTACCCATGGTGGAGTCGGAATCCGAAGTCGCACCCTCGCCCCCATGCCCCCCATGCGGATGCTGCTCACCATCTGTGCCACGGTGCCCGTCGGCTCCGTGATGCGCATGGGAAACCTCACGATGAGAAACCTCTGTGCTGTGGACATGATCCGCAGTACGGGCACGTTGGATGTCGTCCAGGGCCTGGCGGTCGGCCGCCGACAGTTCCACCCTGGCCCTGTCAAGAACCGTGCCGTCGGCCTTGTAGAGCGTCCCGTATTTGTCCAGGTACTGACCGCTCGGCAGCTTCAGCCCGCCGTCCGGATGGAGGACCGCGTGGTTGGGCAGTTTCAGGGAGCCGTCGGCCAGTTCCAGGACGTGACCGGAATAGACGCGCTTCAGACCCGCCATCACATCCGCCACCTTGACCTTGGCGAGGCTCGCGCCCTTGAGGATGTAGGTCGTCGGATCCGCGAGGCGGCCGATCTTGCCCGCGGTGCTGATCGCCTTCGACACCGCGCCGGTCTTCGCCGCCGCACCGGTGCCGCCGCCGGCGACGGTGGTGACCACGTTGAAGGAGACCGCACCGGCGGCACGGGCCGGGTTCTTGCCCCATTCGTCCCAGGCGACGAAGCCCTTGCCCGCCTCCTTCGCGGACCGCTTGCTCTCGCGCAAGAACTCCGGCAACTCGGAATCGGGCTTGTTCCTCAACGAGGGGGTCAGGTAGACACCCGCACCGACCGCGACCCGGCCCAGGTTCTTCCAGGCAGCCCTCGCCTCGTCCCAGCCGTTGAACCCGGCCAGGCGTCCGAGTCCCTTGAGGGTGCCCCACACGCCGTCGACGATGAAGCCGTCCCACACGATGGTCTTGAACCAGTGGCCGACATCCCAGACGTGGTGTTTCTGCTGGACCGGCGAACCCCACGGGGTCTTCTTCGCGTGGTCGAGGTCCGACGCCTTGTAGCCGTATGCGTTCCGCTTGTGGGAGCCGTCGTCGACCACGTAGTGCGGACCGTGGCACAAGGCGGTGATGGTGTTGGCCGCCCGGCGTTCGGCCTCCCAGAAGGCGGCCACCGCCGCGTTGACGTCATGAAGGAGGTCCTGGTGCTCCTGGACCTTGTCGCCGTCGTAGGCCCAGTCGTCATCGTCGCCCACGTCCGCGACGAACCGGGTGGCCTGTCGCTTGAGCCGGGCGAGCTTCGCCGCGATGGGACGGACCTCGGCCGCATAGTCGTCCAGCGCGCGGGCGACCGTCTCGACGTCGTCGGCGACGTCATCGGCGGTGTCCCGCACCGGCTTCGTGGTGGCGAACAGCTGCTCGGCCTCGGGCGCGTGGTAGTACCCCGCCAGCCCCTGAAAGCGATCGTGAATGGTCTGGCCGGCCTTGCGGATCTGGGACGCGTCCGCGGTGAGCTCCTGTGTCGCCCCCTGTAATCGGGAGGTATCGCCGGTGAACTGGGGGATGCCCTCCGGTCTGATCATCTTCATCGGTGCGGCTCCCCCTTCCCGGCCTCACCTTTGGGCTTGGGCTTCCCCTTGACGTGTACCTCCGGCGCCTTCAGCGCCTTCCGCTGCGCGTTGGCGGCCATGCGCAGGTCACCGTCCAGGTATTCCTGCGTCGCCTGCGCCGCACCGTTGACGGACTTGCCCGTTCGTGCACCGATGTACGCGATCTTCTTGGTGGCGGCCTGGGCGAACAGCGCGAGCGCCGCGCCCACCAGCCCCAGCTCAGGTATGTCCTTGCCCGCGCCCAACGAACCGGCGGACCTGGCGGCTTCGGCGACGTGGTCGCCGAACGACTTCACGTCATCCTGGAAGCTCCGCACGTCCACCCCGACGTTCAGAACAACGCCCCGCACCCCATCAGGATCAATGTCCCAGTCCTGCTTGCCCTTTGACGTCGACATGCAGCCCCCCTACTCGTCGGTTATTCACCCTACAAGTGGCGCCCACCGCCCCCGCAACGCGGTTCCGAGAGGCACCGGCCGGGCCCGAATCACGCCCGAACCTGTGAAGAGGGCCTGAAAGCTGTGAATCTCGGTGGTCATTGAGACAGTCCGCTCCCCCGGCCGTACCCCCGTTCGCCGGAGCACTACGCGAAGGGACAGGCCGTGACGACGCTACTCAACAGCCGGGCCGGGCGGCGGCAGGCGATGCGCCGGATTCGGCCGCGCCGCTCGCCCGCGGTGCCGCTGCTTGTGCTCAGCTGGGCGGGGGCCGGGGCGGTGCTGTCCTTGTGGTGGCGGAACACCCCCAATGTCGAGGGCACCACCCAGTGGCTCACCGGCGCCGGGCGGCTCAGCGGGCTGCTCGCGGGCTACGTACTGGCGCTGGTGGTGCTTCAGATGGCACGCGTGCCCGCGCTGGAACGGCGGGTGGGGTCGGACCGGGTGGCGCGGTGGCACGCGATGAGCGGGCGGTACGCGCTGTGCCTGATCGTGGCGCATGTGGGGCTGATCGTCGCCGGGTACGCCGAGCAGGCGGGCACCGGTCTGGTCGAGCAGACCGTGACGGTGGTGACGGAACTCCCCGACATGGTGGACGCCGCCATCGGCACCGGGACGCTGGTGGTGATCGGGCTGATCTCGGCGGGGATGGTGCGCCGCCGGATCCCCTACGAGGTCTGGTACTACCTGCATCTGCTGACGTACGGCGCGGTGTTCCTGACGTTCTGGCACCAGCTGTCGACCGGTGCGGAGTTCGTCGGCGACGAGACGGCCCGGACCGCGTGGTACGCGCTGTACGGCACCGTCACCGCGCTGGTCGTCTGGTACCGGCTGCTGATGCCGCTGCGGCTGAACCTGACGCACCGGATGCGGGTGGAGGCCGTGGTGCCGGAGGCGCCGGGGATGGTGTCGGTGCTGATCACGGGGCGTCGGCTGCACCGTATCGGCGCCGAGGCGGGCCAGTTCTTCCGGTGGCGCTTCCTGGCGCCCGGGCTGCGCTGGGCCTCGCATCCCTACTCGCTGTCCGCGCCGCCCCGGCCCGAGCTGCTGCGGATCACCGTGAAGGCGGTGGGCGGCCACAGCTCCGGACTGGCCTCGCTCAAGCCGGGCACGCGGGTGTGGGCGGAGGGGCCGTACGGGGCGATGACCGCGGCGCGGCGCAGCCGCGGCAAGGTGCTGATGATCGCCGGTGGGGCCGGGATCACCCCGATCCGGGCGCTGTTCGAGACGCTGCCCGGCCGGGGCGACGACCTCACCCTGCTGTACCGCGCCCGCAGCGTGGACGACCTGGCGCTGTGGGGGGAGCTGAAGCAGATCGCGAACGAACGCGGGGCCCGGCTGCTGTACGCGGTGAACGGCCCGGACGGCGCCCGCCCGGAGATCACCGCGGAGCGGCTGCGGTCGCTGCTGCCCGATGTCGAGGACCACGACGTCTATCTGTGCGGACCACCGGGTCTTGCCGAGCACGCGTACGAGGCGCTGCACGAGGCCGGGGTGCCGGACCGCCGTATCCACCACGAATCCTTCGAGCTGTGACCGAGGTGAAGCCATGAAGAGGAAGCATCCGCTGCGCCGCATCATCCTGGGCACGGCCGCGACCGTCGCCGGTGTGGTGGCGCTGCTCGCGCTGAAGCAGCCCGGTTCGGGCGGGGAGACCGTCGCCCAGCCCGGGGCGGCGGGGCAGGCGCCCCCGGCCGCGGCCACCGCCCCGGCGGGCGGCGGTGCCGGGGGCGGTGGACAGGCGGGCGGCGGTGGCGCGGCCACCCGGACCGTCACCGGGGACGAGGCCCGGACCCAGTACGGGCCGGTGCAGGTGAGCCTCACCCTCAACGGGACGAAGATCACCGCCGCGCAGGCGGTCAAGACCCCCGACTCCGAGCCGCGGAGCGTACAGATCGCCAAGGACGCCGTGCCCAAGCTGAATCAGCAGGCGGTCTCCGCCGCGAAGGTGGACACCGTCTCCGGTGCCACCTACACCAGTCAGGGGTACGCCACCTCGCTCCAGAGCGCCCTCGACAAGGCAGGTGTCAAATGAGCCGTGAACGAGAACCGCTGCGCCATGTCGAACACGTCATGGGTACCGTCTTCTCCTTCGATGTGCGCGAGGTGCCGGACGCGGCCCGGCCGCGGGTGCAGGCCGCGCTGGACGGGGCCGTGGTCGGACTGCACCGGGTGGACGAGCTGTTCTCCCCGTACCGGCCGGAGAGCCAGATCAGCCGGCTGGCCCGCGGTGAGCTGACACTGGCGCAGTGCGATCCGGACGTCCGGGATGTGCTGCGGATGTGCGAGGACGCCGAGTACCGCAGCGGCGGCTGGTTCAGCGCCCGCTTCGCCGGGGGGCAGCCGGATCCGACCGGTCTGGTCAAGGGGTGGGCGGCGGAGCGCGCCGCCCGGATGCTGGACTCGGCGGGCGCCCGGTCGGTGTGTGTCAACGGCGGCGGCGACATACAGGTGCACGGCGGCCCGTGGCGGGTGGGGGTGGCCGATCCGCACCGGCGCGGGGAGCTGATCGCCATCGTGGAGGCGCAGGGCGAACTGGCGGTGGCGACCTCGGGCCCGGCCGAGCGGGGCTGCCACATCCTGGACCCGCGCACCGGCCTCCCCCCGGCGCAGGGCCTCGCCTCGGTCACCGTGATCGCCACCAGTCTGGCCGACGCGGACGCCTGGGCGACGGCGGCCTGTGCGATGGGCGCGGAACGGGCCCGCCCGTGGCTCCAGCGGCTCACCGGCGCCGAGGCGTTCGTGGTCACGGCGGGCGGCGCCACCTGGCAGACCAGCGGCTTCGCCCGGTACGCGGCGGACTTGTGCGGGGTGTGAGGACTGTACGACCTGGGCGACGCCCCGGGCGACGCGCAGGTCGTACGGCCCTTGCAGGATCTGGCTGACGGACGATTGCGGTACTCGAGGTGCTCGGTGTCGATCGGGCCGACGTCCACGGCACGTCCATGGGCGGACGCGTGGCCCGGCGACTCGCGGCGTGCCATCCGCACCGGGTGCGCGCGTCGGTACGGGGCCGCACCTCGCCCGGCGGCCCGCAAGGCGTCGAGCGAGACAACGACGCGCGCGGACCGCCGGCCCAGCCGCAACCGGGAGCGCCGCGGCAGCGACGACGTGCTCCACCCCGCCGCCAACGCCGTGCTCGCGAGCCGCGTCCCTGGGGCCCGGCTCCGTAGGCCCCCGGAGCGCGGCACGCGACCCGACCCCCGGCGGTCAGCTGTGGCCGCGGACGGCGTCCGCGAGCAGCGGGGCGTGGGAGTGGTCGAGGTCCTTGGTGGCGGTGAGGAGGGTCATCGGACCGGCCGCGGCGAGCTCCCGCAGCCGGTCCACGGCCTCGGCCCGCTCCGGTTCGGCCAGTTCGGCGCGGTACCGGCGGGCGAACTGGGCGTAGCGCCGGGGCTCGTGGCCGTACCAGCGGCGCAGCTCGGTCGAGGGGGCCGCGGCCTTGGCCCATTCGTCCAGGCGGGCGTCCTCCTTCGCCAGGCCCCGCGGCCAGATGCGGTCCACCAGGACGCGGGTGCCGTCGTCCGGCTCCGGTGCCTCGTACACCCGGCGGACGCGGACGCCGGGTCCTTTCCTGTCGGCCATGTCACCCATGGAACCATCCCCGCGGCCGGGACCCCGGCGGATAATGCTCCACATGGGAAAGGTGTACGAACGGATCGACGGCAGACTGCGGACTTTCATCGAACAGCAGAAGATCTTCTTCACCGCCACCGCCCCGCTGGACGGCGACGGCACCGTGAATCTCTCCCCGAAGGGGCTGGCCGGGTCCTTCGCCGTCCTGGACGAACGGACCGTGGCGTACCTGGACTTCGCCGGGAGCAACGCCGAGACCATCGCCCATCTGCGGGAGAACGGGCGCATCACGCTGATGTGGTGTGCCTTCACCGGCCCGCCGAACATCGTGCGGGTGCACGGCCGCGGGGAGCCGGTGTTCCGTGACGATCCGCGGTTCCCCGGGCTGCTGGAGCACTTCTCCGGGGTGGAGATCGACGCGCACGGGCTGCGGGCGGTCATCGTGGTGACGGCCGAGCTGATCCGGGACACCTGTGGCTACGCGGTGCCGTATCTGGACTACCGCGAGGAGCGCACCCTGCACGGCGACCGCTTCCGGCGGGAGGACGACGCCTCGCTCGGCCGCTACTTCGAGAAGAAGGAGCACATCGCGCACAGCATCGACGGTCTGCCGGGGCTGCCGCTGCCGTTGCCGCCGAGCCCGGCCTGAGGGCCCCGGCCCCCGGAGGCTCTTGTCCTAGCGCGCTTTTTGGGCCAGCCGCAGCAGATGGTCGGCGAGCGCCTGGCCGCCCGCCGGGTCACGGCTGATCAGCAGCACCGTGTCATCGCCGGCGATGGTGCCGAGGATGGCGTGCAGCTCCGCCGAGTCGATGGCCGAGGCCAGGAACTGGGCGGCGCCGGGCGGCGTGCGCAGCACCACGAGGTTGGCCGACGCCTCAGCGGAGATGAGGAGTTCGGCCGCCAGCCGCGCCATCCGCGCCTCGCTCGCCGACTCGCCGAGCGGGGCGCGCGGGGTGCGGTCGCCACCCTCGCTGGGCACCGCGTAGATCAGCTCGCCGCCGGTGTTGCGGATCTTCACCGCGCCCAGTTCGTCCAGGTCGCGGGAGAGCGTCGCCTGGGTGACGGAGAGGCCGTCGTCGGCGAGGAGCTTCGCGAGCTGGCTCTGGGAGCGGACCGGCTGCCGGTTCAGGATGTCCACGATCCGGCGGTGGCGCGCGGTGCGGGTCTGCGGCACGGATGGTCCGTTGTGGTTCCACCCGGCGCCCTGGGCCTCGGTGTGCTGCGCCTCGGTCATCGTCTCGTCAGTCTCCGGATCGTCGTTCCCCGTGGCCCCCGTGTGCGGCGTCCAGGACGGCGGGCAGCTCCCGGAGGAAGGTGTCCAGCTCGCCGTCGGCGACGACGAGCGGCGGGGCGAGCCGGACCACGTCCGGAGCGACCGCGTTCACCAGGAGTCCCGCGTCCTGAGCCGCCTGCTGCACCTGTGGCGCGAGGGACTCTGTGAGCACGATACCCAGCAGCAGCCCGGCGCCACGGACCTGGTCGATCAACGGATGGCCGAGCGACTCGATTCCGTCACGCAGCCGCTCCCCCGCACGCTTGACGCGGTCGAGGATCCCGTCGGCCTCGACGGTCTCCAGCACGGCGACGGCGGCGGCGCAGGCCACGGGGTTCCCACCGAAGGTGGAACCGTGCTGACCTGGGGTCAACAGCTCCGCGGCGGGCCCGAAGGCGATGGTCGCGCCGATGGGCAGCCCGCCACCGAGCCCCTTGGCGAGGGTGACCACATCGGGCTCCACGCCCTGCGCCTGGTGCTCGAACCAGTGTCCGGTGCGGCCGATGCCGGTCTGGATCTCGTCGATCACCAGCAGGGTGCCGGTGGCCCGGGTGATCTCGCGGGCCGCGGCCAGATAGCCCGCCGGGGGCACCACAACGCCGTTCTCGCCCTGCACCGGTTCGACGATGACGAGGGCGGTGTCGGTGGTGACGGCCGCGCGCAGCGCCTCGGTGTCGCCGTAGGGGACGTGGGTGACGTCACCGGGCAACGGAAGGAACGGTTCCTGCTTGGTGGGCTGGCCGGTCAGCGCGAGGGCGCCCATGGTGCGGCCGTGGAAACCGCCGGTGGTGGCCACCATATGGGTACGACCGGTACGCCGCCCGATCTTGAACGCGGCCTCGACCGCCTCCGCACCGGAGTTGGAGAAGTAGACCCGTCCGGTGCGGCCGAGGAGCTGGAGCAGCTTCTCGGCGAGCGCCACCGGCGGCTCGGCCATGAACAGGTTGGAGACATGGCCGAGGGTGGCGATCTGGTCGGACACCGCCTGGACGACGGCGGGGTGGGCGTGGCCGAGGGCGTTGACGGCGATGCCGCCGACGAAGTCCAGGTACTCCTTGCCGTCGGCGTCCCACAGCCGGGCGCCCTCGCCGTGGGTGAGGGCGAGGCGGGGGGTGCCGTAGTTGTCCATCAGCGCCCCCTGCCAGCGCTGTGCGAGTCCGGTGTTGCTCACTGGTCCCTACCTTCTTGATCGGGCTGAGCGAGCCATTCGTAGGGTTGGCTCACCCAGGGGCGCTGGGTGTGGCTATCACTGGTCTGCCGCTCGTGGCTCGGGAGGATTGGCCGCCCGGCGCCCCACGACGACTCGGCCGCCAATTGGGAAATGCGACAAGATCGCTTTGTAGGGACTCGTCGGCGAGGTCGTCTGTGGGACACGGCACGACGACGATCAGGAGAGCGATGCACCCCCGCGTATGGGCCGGAATCGACGCCGGCAAGGCCCACCACCACTGTGTGGCAATCGACTCCGAGGGGAACAAACTCCTCTCCCGCCGCGTGGCCAACGACGAGCCGGAACTCCTCCAACTCCTGGCCGATGTCCTTGCGCTGGGCCATGAGGTGGTCTGGGCCGTCGACCTCGCCGACGGCGGCGCCGCACTGGCCATCACCACCCTGCTCGCCCATGACCAGCAGGTGCTCTACATCTCCGGTCGCACCGTCAACCGTGCCTCGGAGGCATACCGGGGCGAGAGCAAGAGCGACGCCCGCGACGCCGCGATCATCGCTGATCAGGCACGCATGCGCCGCGACCTGACCCCGATGCGATTGCCCGACAGCCTCAGCGCCGAACTGAAGCTCCTCACTGCCCGCCGCACCGATCTGGTCTGCGATCGCACCCGCACCATCAACCGGCTCCGCGCCCAGCTGAACGGCATCTTCCCCGCTCTGGAACGGGCATTGGACCTGAGCAACGCGGGCCCGCTGATCCTGCTCACCGGATACCAGACCCCGGCCTCTATCCGGCGGCTGGGCCGCACCCGCCTGGAGGCATGGCTTCGCCGTCGCAAGGTCCGCAGCGCCGGTCAGGTCGCCCGGACCGCGCTGGAGGCCGCCGAACGGCAGCACACCGCCGTGCCGGGGGAAGACGTCGCCGCCGAGCTGGTGCACACGCTCGCCCAGCAACTGACCGCTCTCAACGAGCAGATCGCCGCAGTGGACCGTCGCATCGCCGAGCGGTTCAGGGAGCACGAACTCGCCGAGGTCATCACCAGCATGCCCGGCATCGGCCCGACTCTCGGTGCGGAGTTCCTCGCTGCCACCAACGGTGACATGGAGCTCTTCGGCTCCCCGGACCGGCTTGCCGGCTTCTGCGGTCTGGCTCCCGCCTCGCGCGACTCCGGCCGCATCAGCGGCAACCTGCGCCGACCCCAGCGATACCACCGCGGCTTGCAGCGTGTCTTCTACACCTCCGCGCTGATCAGCATCCAACGCCACCCAGAGTCCAGGGCGTTCTACGACCGCAAGAGGGCCGAGGGGAAGCGCCACACGCAGGCCGTCATCGCCCTCGCGCGCAGACGTGTCAACGTCCTGTGGGCACTCCTGCGGGACAGGCGCTGCTACCAAGCGGTCCCACCCGTCGCTATGGCGGCATGAGGACCCGAACAGCTCATCGCTGACGCTTGACAACGTCATTGGGAATCCTCCCCCTCGTCGTCATGGGTCGCGCCGTCCGGGTCCGGCATGATCATGGTGCCGATGCCCTCGTCGGTGAAGATCTCCAGCAGGATGGAGTGCTGGACGCGGCCGTCCAGCACCCGGGCGGTGGTGACGCCGTTGCGTACGGCGTGCAGACAGCCCTCCATCTTGGGCACCATGCCGCTGGCCAGCTCCGGCAGCAGCTTCTCCAGCTCGCTCGCGGTGAGCTGGCTGATCACCTCGTCGCTGTTGGGCCAGTCCGCGTACAGCCCCTCGACATCGGTGAGGACCATCAGCGTCTCGGCGCCGAGAGCGGCGGCGAGCGCGGCGGCCGCGGTGTCGGCGTTGATGTTGTAGACATGGCCGTCGTCGGCGCTGCGGGCGATGGAGGAGATCACCGGGATCCGGCCGTCGTCCAGCAGCGCCCGGACCGCGCCCGCGTCGATCTCGGTGATCTCGCCGACCCGGCCGATGTCCACGCGTTCGCCGTCGATGTCGGCCCAGCGCTTGGTGGCGGTCATGGTGTGGGCGTCCTCGCCGGTCAGACCGATGGCCAGCGGACCGTGCTGGTTGAGCAGACCGACCAGCTCACGCTGGACCTGTCCGGCCAGCACCATCCGCACGACGTCCATGGCCTCGGGCGAGGTGACCCGCAGTCCGGCCTTGAACTCCGAGACCAGGCCCAGCTTGTCGAGCTGGGCGCTGATCTGCGGGCCGCCGCCGTGGACCACGACGGGGCGCAGTCCGGCGTGCCGGAGGAAGACCACGTCCTGGGCGAAGGCGGCCTTCAGCTCCTCGTCGACCATCGCGTTGCCGCCGAACTTGATCACGACGGTCTTGCCGTGGTGACGGGTCAGCCAGGGCAGCGCCTCGATGAGGGTGCGGGCCTTGGGCAGCGCGGTGTGCTTACGGGCGGCGGGCCGGGCGGCGTTGTCCGGGGTGGCCGGGCTGGTCTGCGTCATGAGGAGTAGGCGCTGTTCTCGTGGACGTAGTCGGCGGTCAGATCGTTGGCCCAGATGACGGCCGACGCACTGCCCGCGGACAGATCGGCGGTGATGCGCACCTCGCGGTAGCGCATGTCGACCAGCTCCCGGTCCTCGCCGACGGAGCCGTTCTTGCAGACCCAAACGTCGTTGATGGCGACGTTGAGCTGGTCGGGCTCGAAGGCGGCGGAGGTGGTGCCGATCGCGGAGAGCACCCGGCCCCAGTTGGGGTCCTCGCCGTGGATGGCGCACTTGAGGAGGTTGTTGCGGGCGATGGAGCGGCCCACCTCGACGGCGTCGTCCTCGGTGGCCGCGCCGATGACCTCGATCCGGATGTCCTTCGAGGCGCCCTCGGCGTCGCCGATCAGCTGACGGGCGAGGTCGTCGCAGACCGCGCGGACGGCCTCGGCGAACTCGGCCCGGTCGGGGACGGTCCCGGAGGCGCCGGAGGCGAGCAGCAGCACGGTGTCGTTGGTGGACATGCAGCCGTCGGAGTCCACCCGGTCGAAGGTGGTACGGGTGGCGGCGCGCAGGGCGCCGTCGAGCTCGGGGGCGGCCACGTCGGCGTCGGTGGTGAGGACGACGAGCATGGTGGCGAGGCCCGGGGCCAGCATGCCCGCGCCCTTGGCCATGCCGCCGACCGTCCAGGCGCCGTCCGGGCTCCGCACGACGGCCGTCTTGTGCACGGTGTCGGTGGTCTTGATGGCGATGGCGGCCTTCTCGCCGCCGTGCGGGGAGAGGGCGGCGACGGCCTTGTCGACCCCGGGCAGCAGGGCGTCCATCGGCAGCCGGATGCCGATGAGCCCGGTGGAGGCGACGGCCACCTCGCCCGCGCTGTGCCCGAGGACGTCGGCGACCTTCTCGGCGGTCGCGTGGGTGTCCTGGAAGCCGAGCGGACCGGTGCAGGCGTTGGCGCCACCGGAGTTGAGGACCACCGCGGAGATCTGACCGCCGCTGACCACCTGCTCGGACCAGAGCACCGGGGCGGCCTTGACGCGGTTGGAGGTGAAGACGCCCGCGGCGGCGAGACGCGGCCCGTTGTTGACGACAAGAGCGAGATCGGGGTTTCCGTTCTCCTTGATCCCTGCCGCGACGCCGGAGGCGGTGAAGCCCTTGGCGGCCGTAACGCTCATGGAGCGACTCCGATCGTGGAAAGTCCCAGCTCCTCGGGGAGGCCGAGGGCGATGTTCATGCTCTGCACCGCGCCACCGGCGGTGCCCTTGGTGAGGTTGTCGATGGCGCTGATCACGATGGCGCGGCCGGCCGCCTCGTCGAGGGCGACCTGGAGCAGCGCGGTGTTGGATCCGTGGACGGCGGCGGTGGACGGCCACCGGCCCTCGGGCAGCAGCCGGACGAACGGCTCGTCCCGCAGCGCCTTGTCGTACGCGGCCCGCAGCGCCTCCCCCGTCACCCCGGGCCTGACCTTGGCGCTGGAGGTGGCGAGGATGCCGCGGGGCATGGGGGCGAGGGTCGGGGTGAAGGAGACGGAGACACGTGTCCCCGCCGCGGCCGAGAGGTTCTGGATCATCTCGGGGGTGTGCCGGTGGCCACCGCCCACGCCGTACGGGCTCATGGCGCCCATGACCTCGCTGCCCAGCAGATGCGGCTTGGGCGCCTTGCCCGCGCCGGAGGTGCCGGAGGCGGCGACGATCACGGCCTCGGGCTCGACGAGCCCCGCCGCGTAGGCGGGGAACAGCGCGAGCGAGACGGCGGTCGGATAGCAGCCCGGAACCGCGATGCGCTTGGACCCCTCCAGCGCGGCGCGGGCCCCGGGCAGCTCGGGGAGACCGTAGGGCCAGGTACCGGCGTGGGGCGAACCGTAGAACTTCTCCCAGTCGGCCGCGTCCGCCAGCCGGAAGTCGGCACCGCAGTCGATGACCAGGACCTGGTCCCCGAGCTGTTCGGCGACGGCGGCGGACTGGCCGTGCGGCAGCGCCAGGAAGACCACGTCGTGCCCGGTCAGGGCGTCCGCGCTGGTCGGCTGGAGCACCCGGTCGGCGAGCGGGAGCAGATGCGGCTGGAGGGCGGCGAGCGGCTGTCCGGCGTTGGAGTTGCCGGTCAGGGTGCCGATCTCCACCTCGGGGTGGGCGAGCAGCAGGCGCAGCAGCTCGCCGCCCGCGTACCCGCTCGCCCCTGCCACCGCAGCACGTACCGCCATCGCTGTCCTCCTCAGGTATGGCATGACTATACGATCGAGGACAGTTTTATGCAAAGCCTTTCCGCGTGCCGGACTCAGGCCGCGAAGTGGCTCACCAGCAGGGTCAGCCGGCGGTCGTGGGCCTTCTCGGGGAGGAACGGCCTCCTCGTCGGGGAGGGGTGGCTCGGCCGTGCGGAGGAGGGCCGGGCTCCGCCGGGCGGCGGAGGTGAACCGGTCCGGCGGTGGACGTGGTGGGGGCCTCGGAGGCCCGAGAGTGGATCCCGACGAGGGGGGATCCAGGTGGAACGCTGGGACCGGGCGGGGCGCTGGGGGGCGTACGGGGCGGCGGTGGCGCTGACGCCGTATGCGCTGATCAAGGTGTCCTGGGTGGTGGGCTCGCTGCTGGGGCTGGTGCCGATCGGGGAGGGCTTCGACCTGGCCGGGTGGGTGGTCCTCAACACGGTGACCATCGGTATGGCGGCGATCGGCATCGCGCTGGCGCTCGCCCTGGTACGCCCGTGGGGGATGCGGCTCCCGGGGCGGCCGGTGATGTTCTGCGGGTGGGTGGGGTCGGGGTTTCTGGTGTCGGTGCTGCCGTACGCCGTGCTCACCGCGCTGGTGGACTCCGGCGGCGGTGACCGCGGCGGTGACCGGGGAGACGGCGGACCCGGGATGCCCGGCTGGGAGGCGTTCCTCGTCCAGTTCGGCTTCGTGGGGATGGGACTCGGCCTGGCCGTCGCCCTGCCCGCCTATCTGCGGCGGCGTCGGCCGGATGCCTTCACCGGGCGGGTGAGTGTCCGGGTGCCCTGGGCGGCGGGGCTCGCGGCCGTGGTCGGGGCGGTCTGGCTGTACTGGGCGTTCGGCGGCACCCTGGGCATCGCACACCCGGCGCGACGGACCACCGACGGCGCCGTACTGACCGGTCTGGGCGCCCTCTGGGCACTCGCCGGAGCCGCCGCCCTCCTGCTGCTCAGCCGTCCGCCACAGCCACGGCCGGCCCGCCGGCTGCCGCTCGCGCTCTGCTGGCTCGGCTCGGGTTCGCTCTTCGCCTGGAGCGGCTGGAAACTGCCCTTCACCCTGTTCGTGGCGCTCGCCCAGCCCGCCGGTGCCACCCTGCCGGAGGACCCCTCCGTCGCCCTCGTCCTGCACGGCACCGCCGTGGTGGCGGGCATCGGCATGCTGCGCGCACTCGCCGGTCCGCGCCCCGCGCGGTCCTGACCCGAGTCGGACCCGCCGCACGGCCGTCGCCACGTTGCCCGCGGCGGTCGACCGAGCCGTGTCGTCGGTCGCGAGTTCGACATGCCGTCATACTGGCAGCTCGCTATCTCGGGGGAGGCTGAGCATGGACACCGGACCGACGGCGGACAGCAGCGGATGCCGACTGACGGCGGAGGCGCTTCCGGACGGGCTGACGCACGGGCCGAGCCGGACGTTCCTGATCGAGCGCGGGCTGCCCGAGGCCGCCGCCGATCTCGACTTCACCGCCCTGTGCGGCGGGCGGCTGGAGCCGCTGCCACCCCCGGCGGCCACGTCATGGGGGACGGACGGCTGTTGGTGCTCGGCACGACCGACTACTGCGGCAGCCGGGTGGTGCTCGACGGCGTGACCGGTGCGGTACTGCTGGCCGAGTGGGCCGGGGGCACGCCCCGCGACGCCTCCGCGGGGGCGGAGCCGGTCCACGATCCCCTGGCCTCCTCGCTGTCCGCCTTCGCGGAGCTGATCGACACCTGTGCGTGGGTGTCGGAGACCGCGCGGCACCCCGAGGCGTACGACGGGCGCCGGGGGCCCGATGTGATGGCCGAGGTGATCGAGGCCGCCGCGGGGCGGATGCGCGCCGTCGACCCGGCGCTGTTCGGGGCCGAGGCCGCTCCCGCGCACTGGCGCACCTGTCTGCTGGTGCGGTCGCTGGCCTGGGGCGCCCGGCCCGGTCCGGCGGACGGCCTGGCGTACACCTTCGGCCCGGCCCTGGTGCGGGATCTCGCGCGGCTGGGCGGCGAGGGCCGGGTGCGCCACTACCGCCCGGAGGAGCTGCCGGACCACCTCACCCACGAGCCGACCCGGCGGCTGCTCACCGAGATCGGACTGCCGCTCGACGGTGAGCTGTTCAGCGTCGGCGACGAACCGCTGCGCACCATGGCGGAGGCCCACCCCGACAGCTTCGCGGGGCGGGCGGAGGACGGCTCCGGCGCGGCCACGGGCCGGGGCCACCAGCGCGACTTCCTCGCCGTCGGGTGGTGGCCGCACGATCTCGCGGTCGCCCTCGACGGTGCCACCGGACGGCTGGAGCTGCCGGACTGGTACGGCGAGGACGAGCCCGCGGCCTATCTCAACCGGGATCTGTCGGCGCTGCTGTACGCCTGGTGGATCTACGAGCGGCTGCGTGACGAGTGGCACCACTGGGGTGACGGCGCCGCCGCGGAGACCTGGCGGGTGTTCGACCCGTTCGCGCTGCTGAGCAGCCGGGCCGACCCGATGGTGGAGGCGGTGGACCCGGAGGCGTTCCGGACCTCCGCCCACTCGTGGCGGATGCTCGCCGAGGACCCGTACACCGGCGGGCTGCTGTCCAACTGAGGTTCGGCACCGCACTGTTGGGCCATCGCACACGACCGCCCCGGCCGGGCGGATGCCGGCCGGGGCGGTGCGCTTCATGGCGCCGGGGCGCTCGCGTCGGTGTCAGCCGAGGGTTGCGAGGGCCTGGTTGAGCGTGGCCGACGGCCGCATGACGGCCGAGGCCTTCGCCGGGTCGGGCTGGTAGTAGCCACCGATCTCGGCGGGCGAGCCCTGGACGGCGATCAGCTCGTCGACGATGGTCCGCTCCTGCTCGGTGAGCGTCTTGGCGAGGGCCGCGAACGCACCCGCGAGCTCGGCGTCGTCGGTCTGCTTGGCCAGCTCCTGGGCCCAGTACAGGGCCAGGTAGAAGTGGCTGCCGCGGTTGTCGATCCCGCCGACGCGACGGCTCGGCGACTTGTTCTCGTTGAGGAACGAGCCGGTGGCGCGGTCCAGGGTGTCCGCGAGCACCTGGGCGCGCGCGTTGCCCGTCTTCTGCGCGAGGTGCTCGAAGCTGACCGCGAGGGCCAGGAACTCACCCAGGCTGTCCCAGCGCAGGTAGTTCTCCTTGACCAGCTGCTGGACGTGCTTGGGGGCGGAGCCGCCCGCGCCCGTCTCGAACAGCCCGCCGCCGTTGATCAGCGGGACGACGGAGAGCATCTTGGCGCTGGTGCCGAGCTCGAGGATCGGGAACAGGTCGGTCAGGTAGTCACGCAGGACGTTGCCGGTGACCGAGATCGTGTTCTCGCCGCGGCGGATCCGCTCGAGGGAGAACGTGATCGCGTCGACCGGCGACAGGATCTTGATCTCGAGGCCCTCGGTATCGTGCTCGGGCAGGTACGCCTTGACCTTCTCGATGAGGTTGGCGTCGTGGGCGCGGCCCTCGTCGAGCCAGAACACCGCCGGGTCGCCGGTGGCGCGGGCGCGGGTGACGGCCAGCTTGACCCAGTCGCGGATCGGCACGTCCTTGGTCTGGCACATCCGGAAGATGTCACCGGCACCGACGACCTGCTCAAGCACCACGTTGCCGGAGCCGTCCAGGACGCGGACGGTGCCGGTGGTGGGGACCTCGAAGGTCTTGTCGTGGCTGCCGTACTCCTCGGCCTTCTGCGCCATCAGACCGACGTTGGGCACCGAGCCCATGGTGGCCGGGTCGAAGGCGCCGTTGGCGCGGCAGTCGTCGATGACGGCCTGGTAGATCCCGGCGTAGCTGCTGTCCGGGATGACCGCGAGGGTGTCGGCCTCCTCGCCGTCCGGGCCCCACATGTGGCCGGAGGTGCGGATCATGGCGGGCATGGAGGCGTCCACGATGACATCGCTCGGGACGTGCAGGTTGGTGATGCCGCGGTCGGAGTCGACCATGGCCAGCTTCGGGCCCTCGGCCAGCTCGGCGTCGAAGGACGCCTTGACCGCCGGGCCCTCGGGGAGGGACTCCAGGCCCTTGAGGATGCCGCCGAGGCCGTCGTTCGGGGTCAGACCGGCGGCGGCCAGCGTCTCGCCGTGGGCGGCGAAGGTCTTCGGGAAGAACGCGCGCACCGCGTGGCCGAAGACGATCGGGTCGGAGACCTTCATCATCGTGGCCTTCAGGTGCAGCGAGAACAGCACACCCTCGGACTTGGCGCGGTCGACCTGCGCGGCGAGGAACTCCCGCAGCACGGCCACGCGCATCACGGACGCGTCCACGACCTCGCCCGCGAGCACCGGTACCGACTCGCGCAGCACGGTGGTGGTGCCGTCGTCACCCACCAGCTCGATGCGCAGCGCGCCGTCCTCGGCGATGACCACGGACTTCTCGGTGGAACGGAAGTCGTCGCCGTCCATGTGGGCGACGTTGGTCCTGGAGTCGGCCGACCAGGCGCCCATGCGGTGCGGGTGCGCCTTGGCGTAGTTCTTGACCGAGGCGGGGGCGCGGCGGTCGGAGTTGCCCTCGCGCAGCACCGGGTTGACGGCGCTGCCCTTGACCTTGTCGTAGCGGGCGCGGATGTCGCGCTCCTCGTCGGTCTTCGGGTCGTCCGGGTAGTCCGGCAGTGCGTAGCCCTGCTGCTGGAGCTCGGCGACCGCGGCCTTCAGCTGCGGGATCGACGCCGAGATGTTCGGCAGCTTGATGATGTTCGCCTCGGGGGTCTTGGCGAGCTCGCCCAGCTCGGCGAGGGCGTCGGGGATCCGCTGGCCCTCCTCGAGACGCTCGGGGAACTGAGCGATGATCCGTCCGGCCAGGGAGATGTCCCGGCGCTCCACGGTGACCCCGGCGGTCGAGGCGTATGCCTCGACCACGGGCAGGAAGGAATACGTCGCGAGGGCCGGGGCCTCGTCGGTGTGCGTGTAGATGATCGTCGAGTCAGTCACCGGGTGCTCCGCTCCTCCACGTCTGCAACATTGCTCGACATCAAGATATCTCGTGTTCGGGCCCCTCTCGAAAGGGCCCTCGGGAATCGGCCGTATGACGGCGGGCATGGGCCCGGAAGGCCCCGGTGGCGGGGTGGCTGGGGGTGCGCGGGGCGACCGGGTGGACGGTCACCGGGGCCGCGTCCACCAGCGGGAGACAGCGGATCCCGGGAGGGGGTCCAGACCGGACAGATCTCCCACCTGCCATAGAGGATCCCTATAAAACTCCGGCACCACTCTCGGCACCGGACAACATTCGATCATGCACAACACCCCTGACAGATTGGCTGTTGAGAGACAACCCCGGCCGTCCTGACCCATGGGAGGGGTTGTATCACCACCACAAAGGGGGTTGTTGCATGTCAACAGCACACAGCACCACCGGCCCGATGGCCGAGCCGGTGCTGATCACCGGGCTCGGGGCCACCACACCGCTGGGTGGGGACGTGGCCTCGACCTGGGCCGCGATGCTGGCCGGGCGGTCCGGGATCGGCCCGATCGAGGAGGAGTGGGCGACCGGGCTGCCGGTGCGGATCGCGGGCCGTCTCGCGGTGGAACCCACCGAGGTGATGGACCGGGTGCGGGCCCGGCGGCTGGACCGCTGTGAGCAGATCGCGCTGATCGCCGCCGGGGAGGCATGGGCGGACGCGGGGACACCCGGCGTCGATCCGGAACGGCTGGCCGTGGTGATCGGGACCGGTACCGGCGGGGCGCTGACCATGCTGGGCCAGGACGATGTGCTCGAGAGGTCGGGGGTGCGGCGGGTGTCGCCGCACACCGTGCCGATGCTGATGGCGAACGGGCCCGCGGCCTGGGTCAGCATCGAACTGGGCGCGCGCGGCGGCGCCCACACCCCGGTCAGCGCCTGTGCGTCGGGGGCCGAGGCCATCGCGATGGGCCTGGATCTGATCCGTCTCGGCCGGGCCGATGTGGTGGTGGCGGGCGGCACCGAAGCCTGTGTCTGCGCACTGCCACTGGCCGGGTTCGCCCAGGCCAAGGCGCATTCGACCCGTAATCACGAACCCGCCCTGGCCTCCCGTCCGTTCGATGTGGACCGGGACGGCTTCGTCATCGGGGAGGGCGCGGCGGTGGTCGTGCTGGAGCGCGCCGGGTTCGCCGCGGCGCGGGCGGCCCGGGCCCACGCGGCGCTCGCGGGCGCGGGTGTCACCTCGGACGCGTACCACATCACCGCCGGGCATCCCGAGGGCCAGGTCCGCGCGATGCGGAGGGCGCTGGACTCGGCGGGGCTGTCCCCGCTCGACGTCGGGCACGTCCACGCCCACGCCACCTCGACCCCCAAGGGCGATCTGGTCGAGGCCCAGTCGATCGCCGAGGCCGTCGGGGTGCATCCGGCCGTCACCGCGACCAAGTCGATGACCGGCCATCTCTTCGGGGCGGCGGGGGCGGTCGGCGCGATGGCCGCGATCCTCGCGGTCCGCGACGGCGTCATCCCACCGACCCGCAATCTGGACACCCTCGACCCGGAGGTGAAGCTCGACGTCGTGGCGGGCGGGCCCCGGCGGGGCGGACTGACGGCGGCGCTGGCGAACTCCTTCGGCTTCGGCGGCCACAACGCCTCGCTGGTCTTCACCCCCGCGCCCTGACCCGGGACGGCCGGTGGTCCGGGATTCCCCGGCTCACCGGCCGCTTTCCGCGCCCAGCGGATGATGTGAAGGGTGAGCTCGGACTCGGTCCCGCTGGTGTTGACGGCGTTGACGTACCCGTGGGCCGTGCGACAGCGCCCGGTGCCTCCGGTGATCGCGACCGTCACCTCGCCGCGCCCGCCCGCGGTGACCCTGACCACACCCTGGATGGTGAGGTCCCCGTCGGCAAGGCAGAGCGTGCCCACGCATCTGCCGGCCGAAGGTGTCGGGAGCGGGGCCGACCCGGGTCAGGGTGCAGACCTCGTCGAGGCTCCCCACCACGGCGGAGCCCCTCAGCAGATCCCCGGCCAGGACGAGCTCCTCCCCCCGGCCGGTACCGGGGTCACCGTCGCCGCCGAAGGCGGTCGGGGTCTGCCACGCGACCGGTTCGAGGACCCGCTCGCGGCCGCTGTCCGTGGTGTGTCCACCGCGGGCCACGGCGACGGACAAGATCATCCAGGTGAACGGCCACCCCCGGTCGGCGCGGCGGCCCGGCGCGGCCCGGTCAGCGGAGCGCGTCGCAGTCCATCCGCAGTCGCCACTGCCCGGGGTGGCCGGTGAGGCTGAGCGTGGACAGCGGCTGGACGTCGACGTTCCAGTAGCAGTGCGGGGGCGCCTTGATCGCGTACATCATGGCCGCGCGGATCACCCCGGGGTCGGCGACCGCGAGCATCTTGGTGTGCTCCTCGGCCGGACGGGTGTCCAGCCAGCCGCCGACCCGGGTGATGAAGTCCAGCAGCGATTCACCGCCGTGCGGCGCGGAGCGCGGGTCGGCGAGCCAGGCGTCGACCGTCGCCGGTTCGCGCGCCATCACATCCGCGAGGGTGCGGCCCCGCCAACGGCCCATGTCGCAGTCGCGCAGGGCGAGTTGGACGAGCGGGGTGAAGCCGAGGGCGTCGCCGGTCTCCCGGCTGCGCGGCGACGGCGAGCAGTAGCGCAGCTCCGCCGCGGCCAGCGGCAGCAGGGCGGGCGCGGCCCGCTCCACGGCGATGCGGCCCTCCACGTCCAGGGGCCGTTCGTCGTCGAACCGCTCGCCGAGCCGGGAGGAGCTGCGGGCGGCGGCTATCAGCGTGAGCCGGAACGTCATCCCGGCATCGTATTCACCCCTCGTCGCGGGCGGACGGCTGCCGGGAGAAGAGGAGGTGCATCCAGTGGGACGGGTCGTCCAGCGGCTCGAAGCCCACCTTCGTGTAGACGCCGTGGGCGTCGTGGGTGGCCAGCAGGATGCGGCGCAGCCCGTACGGCGCGAGATGGTCGCGGACGGCGGTGACCAGGTCGGTGCCCAGGCCCTTGCCGCGAACGGAGCGGTCGACGTAGACATCGCACAGCCAGGAGAAGGTGGCGTAGTCGGTGACGATGCGGGCGTAGGCGACCTGGGCGCCCGACGCGGTGTCGTACACGCCGAAGTTGAGCGAGGAGGCGATCGCCCGGTCCTGCTTCTCCCGGGTGCGGCCGAGGGCCCAGTAGGCGTCGGTGGACAGCCAGTGGTGGATACGGGCCGGGTCGAGCCGCGCCGGGTCGGTGGATATCTCGAAACCGTCGTTCATGGGGGTGTTCCTATCAGCCACCCGGCCGGCCGGGCGACCGAATTGTTCCTGTGACCGGGTGGCTTCGTCCCGCTCAGCCCAGCACCTCGGCACAGGCGGTACGGAGTCTGCGGACGCCCTCGGCGAGCTCACCGGCCCCGGCCACCGAGGCGAAGCTCAGCCGCACATGCGGCGCGGGCGGCTCGGCGCAGAAGTACGGACGGCCGTGGGCGACGGCGACCCCGGCGCGCAGCGCGGCCGAGGCCAGCGCGGCTTCGTCGGTGCGCCGGGGCAGCCGCAGCCACAGGTGGTAGCCGCCGGGGGGCACATGGGGCAGGGCGAGATCGGGCAGCTCCCGCCGGACGGCGGTGACCACCGCCTGGCGCCGGGCGCGCAACTCGGCCGCGACGGTGCGCAGGTGGCGCGGCCAGGCGGGGGCGCCGACCAGTTCCAGGGCCGCTTCCTGCAACGGCCGGGGGACGAAGAAGCTGTCGACGACCTGGATCGCGCGCAGCCGCTCGAAGGCGGGGCCGCGGGCGGCGAGCGCGCCGACCCGCAGGCTGGGCGAGGTGGCCTTGGTGAGCGAGCAGACGTGGACGACCACGCCGTCCGGGTCGTCCGCGGCGAGCGGGGCGGGCAGCGGCGGCGCGTCGTCGTGGACGAGGCGCCGGGCGAAGTCGTCCTCCACCACGAAGGCGCCCGCCGCGCGGGCGATCCGCAGCACCTCGCGGCGCCGCTCGGCGGTCAGGCTCGCTCCGGTCGGGTTCTGGAAGAGCGGCTGGCAGACGAAGACGCGGGCACCGCTCGCGCGCAGCGCCTCGGCGAGCAGATCGGTGCGCACCCCGTCGGTGTCCGCCGGGACCGGGACCGGGCGCAGCCCGGAGGCGCGGGCGGCGGCCAGCATGCCGGGGTAGGTGGGGGATTCGACGAGCACGGGGGCGCCGGGCGGGGCGAGGGCGCGCAGGGCACAGGTGAGCGCGGACTGACCGCCCGCGGTGACCAGGACGTCGGCGGCGGCGAGGGTTCCGGCCGGGCCGCCGATCTCCCGGGCGAACCAGGCGCGCAGGTCGGTGAGCCCTTCCATGGGCGGGCGGCCCCAGGCGCCGGGCCGTCTCCCGGCCCGGGCCAGGGCGGCGGCCAGGGCGCGTTCGGGCTGGAGGGAGGGGTGGAGATAGCCGCCGTTGAGCTCCAGGGTGCCGGGCGGCGGGGCGGCGAGGGTGGCCAGTACCCCCGAGGCGTCGACCGATCGGGGCACGGCCTCGCCCGCCGTCTCCACGCTCAGGGCGACCTCCTGCCAGGAGGTGTCGCCCGGCCGTGCCGCCTCGGGGCGGGGGCGGGCGGCGCGGAAGGCACCGGCGCCGGGCCGGGTGACCACCAGCCCCTCGGCGGCGAGTACGGCGAGGGCGCGGGAGACGGTCACCGGGCTTACCCGGTGGCGCTCCACCAGTGCCCGGCTCGAGGGCAGCTTCTCGCCCGGCGAGTAGCGGTCCAGCTCTTTCCGCAGGCTTTCCACCAGGTCAGCGACACTGCTACGCTCATGCATGACAGCACAGGATAGCGCTACTGCTCCTCGCACGATAGCGGTGAGCGGAGACGACGAGCCCCGGCCGGGCGGTGTATCGCACCCCGAGGGGTCCGGCACCGGCACCCTGCTCGCCGCGCTGGGCGTGGCCGCCTTCTCCCTGACCTTCCCCGCCACCGCCTGGGGTCTGGAGGGTCTCGGCCCCTGGTCGGTGACCACCTGCCGGATGGTGCTGGCCGCGCTGGTCGCCGGCGGGGCACTGGCCGCGCTGCGGGTTCCGCTGCCGCACCGCCGCCACTGGGCCGGACTGCTGGTGGTGGCCGCCGGGGTGGTGGTGGGCTTCCCGCTGCTGACCACGCTCGCCCTCCAGACCTCCACCACCTCGCACGCGGCCGTGGTCGTCGGACTGCTGCCGCTGACCACCGCCGCCTTCTCCGCCGTACGCACCGGGGTGCGGCCGTCCCGGGTGTTCTGGGCGGCGGCGCTGGCCGGGGCCGCGGTGGTGATCGCCTTCGCGGTGCAGCAGAGCGGCGGCGCCCCGACCACCGGCGATCTGTATCTGTTCGGCGCGCTGCTGGTGTGCGCCGCGGGCTACACCGAGGGCGGACGGCTGGCCGCCCATATGCCGGGGTGGCAGGTGATCGGCTGGGCCCTGGTGGGATGTCTGCCGCTCGCCGTGGGGGGTGCGGCACTGTCGCTGCGGTACGAGCCGGTCCACCTCGGCGTCCACGCGGTCGCCGGGCTGCTGTGGCTGGCGGTGGGCTCGCAGTTCGTGGGGCTGCTGGTCTGGTACCGCGGGATGGCCGCCATCGGGGTGGCCCGGGCCAGCCAGCTCCAGCTGGCCCAGCCGCTGCTGACCCTGGTGTGGTCGGTGCTGCTGCTGAACGAGGACCTCTCCCCCGCTGCCCCGGCCGCCGCGGTCGCGGTCCTGGTGTGCATCGGGGTGACCCAGCGGGCCCGGATGCCGGAAAAGGCGGCGACGCCGGAAAAGACGGCACGGAAGGACGCCCGGGCAGGCGCGATCCCGGAGGACCGGCCATAAACTGGCCACAGGGATTGTCCTCCGGACAGCCGTAGGAGGTCATGCAGATGGAGGCGACCGTAGGCGACAAGCTGCTGGTGCACGGCAGGGTTGTCGGCATTCACGACCGGACCGCGGAAATCATCGAAGTGCTCGGGGACCACGGGGAACCGCCCTACCGCGTCCGCTACGAGGACGACGGCCACGAGTGCCTGTTCTCTCCCGGCCCCGACTCGGTCGTCCGCCACCTTCCCGCCGGCCCCCGGCGCTAGCGTCGCGGGTCCGGCTCAGCGGGGCGGACGCACCCGGCACCCGTAGTGGTCGGCGACCACACGCGCCATGGCGCCGTTGCGGTCGGCGGCCACTTCCTTCGCGGAGAAGAAGACGTTTCCGCGGACCTCGGGGAAGTCCCGGTCGAAGGTGAGGTGGCGGGACAGCTCCGCCGGGTCCTGCCAGGGGGCGGGCTGCGCCGGATCGCCCGCCTTGTACAGCGCCTCGCCGATGTACAGCCGCACCCCGGTGCCGCGTACGGTGTCCGCCCACCACGGCACCAGCTCGGCGTAGTCGGCGGCGGCGAAGCCGATGTTCCAGTACACCTGCGGCACGACGTAGTCCAGCCAGCCCCGCCGCACCCAGCCGCGGGTGTCCGCGTACAGGTCGTCGTAGGTCTGCACCCCGGCGGTGGTCCGCGAACCGCGCGGATCGGTGGCCGCGTTGCGCCACACGGCGAAGGGGCTGATGCCGAAGCGCACCCCCGGCCTCAGCCGCTTGATCCGGACGGCCGTCTCGCGCACCAGGCGGTCGATGTTGTCCCGGCGCCAGGCGGCCCGGTCCGGGAAGCCCGCCCCGTAGCGCGCGTACGCGGCGTCGTCGTCGAAGACCTGGCCGGCGACCGGATAGGGGTAGAAGTAGTCGTCCCAGTGGACGGCGTCGATGTCGTAGCGGACGACGGCGTCCAGCATCGCGTCCTGGACGAAGCGGCGGACCTCGGGCAGCCCGGGGTTGTAGTAGAGCTTTCCGCCGTACGTCACGATCCACTCGGGGTGGCGCCGCGCGGGGTGGGTGGGGACCAGCTTGCCGGGGTCGGTGTGGTTGGCGACGCGATAGGGGTTGAACCAGGCGTGCAGCTCCAGTCCGCGCCGGTGCGCCTCGCGTACCGCGGTGCCCAGCGGGTCCCAGCCCGGGTCCTGCCCCTGGGTACCGGTGAGGTACTGCGCCCACGGCTCGTACGGCGAGGGCCACAGCGCGTCGGCGGTCGGCCGCACCTGGAAGACCACCGCGTTGAGCCGGCGCCGCACGGCGGTGTCGAGGAAGCCGAGCAGTTCGGCCCGCTGCTGCTCGGCGGGAAGGCCGGGCCGGGAGGGCCAGTCCCGGTTGGCGACGGTGGCCAGCCACATCCCGCGGAACTCGCGCCGGTGCCGCCCCTCCCACCCGGCCGCCGTCGCCTCGCCCGCCGTGGCGGCGCCCGCCAGCGCCCCCGCGGCCGCCACCGTCAGACTTCTGCGCGTGATCTGCCCCATGGTCGACTCCTCGCTCGCCGCTCGCCGATGAAGCCCGCTGTCGCCCCCGACTCCCGCTGATGATGCGGCTGTTGCGGGCGTCCGGCAATGCCTGCCGCGGTTCCCACGACGGCCGGCCGGCACCGGCCGCCGAACCCCGGTGACGTCACTCTCCCCGCGCGGGCGTCCGGATGCCCGCGTCCACGCGGAAACGGGTGGTGACGGGGTGATGACAGCGGGCGGAGCGCGCCGGGTGAATCCGGCCCCGCCCCGTCCCCCGCCCATAACCGGGAGGTAACGTCTGGGGCGCAGGGGGACGACACAGCCGGCAGACAGATCAGTGATCAGCGAAAGGCACGATGTGACCGACATCGAACGCGTCGGAGTGGTGGGCTGCGGCCAGATGGGCGCCGGCATCGCGGAGGTGTGCGCCCGTTCCGGCCTGGACGTCATGGTCGCGGAGACCACCGGCGAGGCCCTGGAGATCGGCCGGACCCGCCTGACCAACTCCCTCGGCAAGGCCGCCGAACGCGGCAAGATCACCGAGGAGGAGCGGGACGCGACGCTGGAGCGGCTGAGCTTCACCACCGATCTGGGGGAGTTCGCCGACCGCGATCTGGTCATCGAGGCCGTCGTGGAGAACGAGCAGGTCAAGACCGAGATCTTCCAGGTGCTCGACCAGGTGGTGACCCGCCCGGACGCGATCCTGGCCTCCAACACCTCCTCCATTCCGCTGGTCAAGCTGGCCGTCGCCACCTCGCGGCCGGACCATGTCATCGGCATCCACTTCTTCAACCCGGCCCCGGTGCAGGCGCTGGTCGAGCTGGTCCCGGCGCTGACCACCAGCGACGAGACCATCAAGCGCGGCGAGGCGCTGGTCCACGACATCCTCGGCAAGCACGCCATCCGGGCCCAGGACCGCTCCGGCTTCGTGGTCAACGCGCTGCTCATCCCGTATCTGCTCTCCGCGATCCGGATGTTCGAGTCCGGGATCGCCAGCCGGGAGGACATCGACAACGGTATGGAGATGGGCTGCGCCCATCCGATGGGCCCGCTCAAGCTGTCCGATCTGATCGGCCTGGACACCATCGCGGCCATCGCCGAATCGATGTACTCCGAGTACAAGGAGCCGCTGTACGCCGCTCCCCCGCTGTTGCTGCGCATGGTGGACGCGGGACGGCTGGGCCGTAAGACCGGCTCGGGCTTCTATATGTACTGACCGGTCAGTCCGAGGAGTCCAGGTCCCGTCCGGCGTCGGCGCCCAGGACCCCCTCCAGCTCGGAGATCTCCCCCACCAGCTGGTGCACGTCCCCGGTGCCCTCCAGCGCCACCAGCACCTCGGCGACACCGCGCTCCCCGGGACGGGCCTCCTCATCGGTGCGGACGTCCCGGGCCGGGCGGTCCCGGCCCTTCCAGGGCGCCCGGTCCACCCGTACCCGCAGCACCCGGAACCCGGCGGCGGTGCACAGCTCCAGCACCCGTGGCAGCAGCCCGCCGCCGATCCGGTAGGAGAGCTGCACCTCCACCTGCTCCTCCGCCCAGACGGCCGGAAGATGGCGGGTCACCATCGGATAGCCGCGCACCACCAGGAAGTGGATCGCGGTGGCCGCCGTGGCCAGCAGGGCGAGCCCGCCACCGCAGGCCATGCCCACCGCACAGGTCAGCCAGATGGTCGCCGCGGTGGTCAGTCCTTTGACGGCGTCGCGCCGGACGAAGATCAGGCCACCGCCGATGAAGCCGATACCGGAGACGATCTGCGCCGCCACCCGTGAGGGGTCCAGGGTCACGTGGTCGCGCAGCAGCACATCGGCGAAGCCGTACTGCGAGACCTGCATGAACAGCGCGCTGCCCACCCCGACCAGGGTGTGGGTGCGCAGCCCCGCGCTCTTCTGCTGGACGGCCCGCTCCAGCCCGATCAGGGTGGAGAGCACCAGCGCGACGCCGAGCTCGGCGAACTGCCGCGCGCCCTGGTCGGCGCCGAAGTCCCACAGCGGGGCGGCGATCATGTGCAACGGAAACCCTCCCTGCTCACTCAGCGTGAAGCCCACGCCCAGGCCTGCCACGAGTACCCGCCCGGGAACGGCTGGAACACGCCGTAAGCGGAACGGGAAACGGAATGGCCGCGCCGGAGCTGCACCGGCGTTCGCACGGGGTGTGCGCCGGTGACTCACACACCCCCGCCGCACACTCTCCCGCGCGACTCCGGTAGGCGGTTGACTCGCTACGTGACCACTGCACGGACCTACATCCGGAAGGGGATCAACCCGTGACCACCGAGCCCGACCACGCCGCGTTATCCGTGGAGCTCGCGGAACTCCGACGCACCGTCGACGTGGGCTTCACCCGTGTCGACGGCCGGCTCGCCCTGCTCGACCACCGGGGGGAACAGGCGGAGGAGGACGTCGGCCAACTGGCCGGTCGGATCAGGATCCTGGAACACGGGCGCTGGCCACTGCCCTCCATCGCCGCCCTCACCGGCCTCTCCTCAGTGGCCCTGGCGGTGTGGCAGATGGCCGGGCGGTAGCGCCCGCGCGCCGGGGCGCTGCCGTCCGCCGCCCGCGGTCAGCCGAGGCGGATGTGGTGGAGCAGCAGCAACGCCGCCGCCATGTTGGCCGCGGGCACCTCGCCCCGCGCGACCAGGTCGGGTACCGACTTCAGCGGCACCCACTCCCGGCGGTCGGACTCGAAGTCGTCCTCCGGGTGCCCGACGTACGCGGCCTCCTCGGCCCAGTAGATGTGGTGCCGGGCGTCGGTGAGCCCGTTGGACGGCTCGACGGAGAGCAGATGGCGCAGCGGCCCGGGGCGCCAGCCGGTCTCCTCCTCCATCTCCCGCGCCGCGGCGTCCTCGACGCTCTCGCCGTCCTCGACAACACCGGCGGCCAGTTCCCAGCCCCAGGCGTCGGTGATGAAGCGGTGCCGCCACAGCAGCAGCACCTCGTTGGCCGCGTTGACCACGGTGGCCACGGCCACCGGCCGCAGCCGGATCAGATAGTGGTCCAGATGGCGGCCGTCGGGGAGTCTGACATCGGCGAGATTGACCCGGAACCACCGGTTCTCGTACACGGTCCGCTCCCTGAGGTTCTTCCACCGCACTACCGGCCACCTTCCGCCGCACAGATGGCAATCCCCGGCCAGCCGCTGACGAGAGTGCGGACCCCGCTCAGAGAGGCACGCGCAGCGCCCCGTCGATGAGTTCCGCGGCCTCGTTCGTCGCGGCGCATCCGCTGGCCGCGAGGTGTTCCCGGACCGCGCGCAGCCGGTCGCGTAACCGCTGGGACTCCATACCGCGGGCCCGCTCGGTCATCTCCACTGCGGTGGCGCCCGCCCGGTCCGCGTCGCCGGTGCGCAGTTCGATATGGGTGAGCATGGCGAGCCGGTGCACCCGGCCCCGGTCGTGGGCGGGGGTGCCCACGGCGGCGGTGGCGTGCTCCCGGGCGCCGCCGAGGTCGCCGAGGCTCAGCAGCGCCTCGGCCACCTGGACGTTGACCAGGCCCGGCTGTACATAGCCGGTCTCGTCGGGCTCCTGGCCCGGCCGGATCCGGTCGGCGGCGGTCTCGGCCCGCCGGATGCAGGCCAGCGCTCCGGCGCCGTCGCCGAGCCGGGCGTACGCCTTGGCCTGCATGGCGTACAGATCGGCGGCGAGCGCGGGGGTGATCCGGTTGCCCGCGGCGCGCAGCGCGGATTCGGCGAAGGCCACCGCCTGCCGGTATTCCCGCAGGAACAGCGACTGGTTGACCAGCAGCGCTATCACATACGCGCCCAGCCCACGGTCGCCGCTGGCCTTGGCCAGCCGCAGCGCCTGGTGGAAGTAGCGCTGGGCCAGGCCGTGGGAGTCGGAGTCGTAGGCGCAGATACCGGCGATGGCGACCAGACCGCCGGTGGCGCGGTGGAGTTGGCGGCCGGTGTCGTCGGGGTAGCTGCCGCGCAGCAGGGGCGCGGTCTCTGCGTTGAGGAAGCCCACGACGCGGGCCCGGGTCGCCACGCCCCCGGCCTTGCGGTACAGCTGCTCGTAGTGGGCACGGGCCGCGCGCAGCATCTCGATGTCGGACATGCTGACGCGGGTCAGCCCGTGGCGGGAGACATCGGAGTCCTCGGGCGGGTTCTCCCACTCCCACACCGGGATGACGGCGGAGGTGCCGGTGACCGCGGGGGCGGCGATGACATGCGGGCGCTGCTGTTCGTCGGAGCGCCACAGCGCGGTGGCGCGCTCGACGAACCCGGAGAGCGGGGTGGCGGGCGCGCGGGGGCTGCCGGGGGTGCCGAGCCCGATGTCGTCCAGGGTGAGGGCGCGGCGCAGCCGTTCGCCGAGCACCTCGCAGATCAGGTCCGGCACTTGGCCGCGCGGACGCTGCCCCTTCAGCCAGCGTGCCACCGCGGTGTGTTCGTACCGCAGTGTCATGCCCCGTGCCCGGCCCGCCTCGTTGATGTGCGCGGCCAGGCCCGCGTGGGAGATCCCGGCCTCGTCGAGTACGGAGTCGAGCAGTGTGTTGGGCTCCATCTCGCCCTCCCGGCGCCCTCGGTGGCGCCAGCGTAGTGGAGGCGGATTCGCACGGGGTGTGAACCGGACAGTACCTCTCCGGACAGGGTCTGAGCGGCCTCGCCGACGTCCGGTGCGGGGCGGTTGCGCCCCGAAGGGGCGCGGGGCTGTGGTGATGTGCGGCTCCGCCGCGTGGGCGCGACGGCCACGACGCGGCCGCGGACGGGCGACCGCCCCTCGCGGCACTCCCCGCGGAGTGCCTAGCGGTGCCGGGCATCGCCGGCCGGGACGGAGAGCGAGGGGGTGGCGGACGGCGGACGGCGGTCGTTGCGCAGCGCCACCAGGGCGACGTCGTCGGCGAGCCGCCCTCCGGTGTGCCGCAGCACCGCCGAGCGCACCCCCTCGACCACCGCGGCCGGGACGAGGGGACCGGGGCCCGCGGCCTCCATGAGAGCGCGGCGCAGCGGGAAGAAGGCACCGCCCGGGTCGCGGGCGTCCTCGGCGCCGTCGGTGTGCAGCACCAGCGCGTCCCCGGCGGGCAGCGGTGCGCAGTGGACCAGGGGGAGTTCGGCGGGGAGCGGGAAGAGACCGAGCGGGGGCAGGACCTCACCGGGGGCGGTCTGCCGGGCGGTGGCGGGGCCGACCGTCTGCTCCAGGAGCCGGTACGGCCAGGGGTGGCCGCAGTTGAGCGCGGTGACCTCGCCGTCCGGGCCCACCTCCAGCAGCAGGACGGTCACGAACTCCTCTGCCTCGGGGCTCTCCGGGGCGTACGCGCCGCCCGCGCGTTCGCGCAGATGGCGCTCCAGGGCACGGTCCAGCCGCCGCAGGACACCGTCGAGCGCGCGCTCCTCGTGGGCGGCATCGCGGAAGCTGCCGAGGACGGCGGCGACGGTGCCGATGGCGGCGAGGCCGTGGCCGCGGGCGTCACCGATGATGACGCGGACGCCGTAGGGGGTGGCCAGCACCTCGTAGAGGTCACCGCCGACCGCCGCGCCGCGGCTGACCGACAGATGGCCGCCCGCCAGCTCGATGCCCTCCAGACGGGGCGGCAGCGGACGCAGTACGGCCTGCTGTGCGGCGGCCGCCACCTCCTGGGCCCGCTCCAGTTCGCGGACCAGCCGGGAGTGGCGGCCGGTGGTCAGATAGCCGGCCGCGACCACGGTGAGGATGGCCGCGCAGGCGCCGACGCGGGCGCACAGGGCGTCGGCGGAGTTCTCCGGGGCGGGGATGCCGAGCGGTACGAGGGCGAACAGCGCACTCGCGCCGCCGAGCAGCATGCACAGTCTGTTGCCGGTGAAGGCGCAGGCGATGGCGGGCGCCGCGGCCAGGAGCTGGATCACCCGTGGTCCGTAGGGACAGCTCAGCTCCCAGACGACGATGCCGAGCAGCCATCCGCACATCAGCGCGGCAGCGGCCCTTCGCCCGTATCGTGGGGCCGCGCCCGGCGGCCCGCCTCCCGCCCTGCTTCCGATCATGCGACGCCCCCGTTCACAGCCAATGAGGCGGTCGGCGGGACCCTGAAGTCGGTTCTGACTCGCTCCTGACCTGGGCCTGCGACCGGGACGATTCTCGCGACAGCCACTGCTATATGGACCAGAGGCTTCCGATTCTCACCTGATCGTGTGATGCCGTTCTCACGCGGGGCCCGAACACCGCGCCGGGGGACGGACGGGAGAGCGAACGGCGCACGAAGGGCGCGCCCGCGTATGCGAGGCGCGCCCTTCAGATGCGCACAACCGGTCGCTGACCTGGTCAGCGAACCCTCGTGTCAGGCGCCGCGTCAGGCGCCGCGGAGCACGGCTCCGGTGCGCTCGGCCGCGAGGGCCACCGCCGCGTCACGGGCCGCCGCGATCTCGTCGGCGGTCAGCGTGCGGTCGGGGGCACGGAAGCGGAGCGCGTAGGCCAGCGACTTCCTGCCCTCGCCGAGCTGTTCACCGGTGAACACGTCGAACAGCCGCAGCGATTCGAGCAGTGCGCCCGCGCCTTCGCGCAGCGCGGCCTCCACCTCGGCCGCGGCCACCGCGGTGTCCACGACCAGCGCCACGTCCTGCGTGGCCACCGGGAAGGTGGACACCCGCGGCGCCTCGAGGGAGCCGGAGCCCGCCTCCTCCAGACGGTCGAGCTCGATCTCCATGGCGCAGGTGCGCTCGGGGAGGCCGAGGGCCTTGGTGACCCGCGGGTGCAGCTCGCCCGCGTTGCCCACCAGGATCTCCTGACCGTCCACGACGGCCAGCAGCGCGGCGCAGCGGCCCGGGTGCCACGGCTCCTGCTGGTCCTGGCGGACGATCAGCTCCACACCCGCCTCACGGGCCACGGTCCGGCCCGCCTCGACCGCGTCGGCCCAGCTCGCCGGGGTGCCCTTGCCCCACCATCCGGCCTGCTGCCGCGCGCCCGACAGAACGACGGCGGCGCGGCGCGGCTGGCGCGGGAGGGCGGCGTCGAGCAGCGCGATCTCCTCGTCCGTCGGACGGTGGTCCACGGGCAGGGTGACCGCGGTCCGCCGGGCGCCGGTGGCGCGGAAGACCAGACCGGTCTCGAACAGCGCGAGCTCGTGCTCACCGCGGCCGTCGTTGCGGCGCAGCGCGCCGAGCAGCCCCGGCAGCAGGGTGGTGCGCAGCGCGGGCTCGGCGTCGGAGATCGGGTTGACCAGGGTGACGACGTCCCGGCGCGGGTCGTCGGCGGCCAGCCCGAACTGGTCGAGCACCTCCTCGCCGATGAACGGGTAGTTGAGCGCCTCCACGTACCCGGCGCCGGCCAGCGCCCGGCCGACCCGGCGGTGCAGCCGCTGACGCTCGGTCAGCCCGCGCCCGGCGGGCGGCCGCGGCAGGGTCGAGGGGAGGTTCTCGTACCCCTCGAGCCGGATGACCTCCTCGGCCAGGTCGTTGGGGTCGGTGAGGTCCGGCCGCCAGCTGGGCACCGTGACGGTGAGGTCGTCGGGGCCGTAGACGTCACAGCCGATCTGCTGGAGGCGGCGCACCACGGCCTCCCGGCCGTACGCCACGCCCGCCACCCGGTCCGGGTGGTCGGCGCGCAGGGTGATGGTGTGCGGGGCGCTGGGCGAGATGATCTCGGTGACGCCCGCCTCGGCGGTGCCGCCCGCGAGCAGCACCAGCAGGTCGACGGTGCGCTGGGCGGCCGCCGAGGCGGCCTCCGGGTCCACTCCGCGCTCGAACCGCTTGGACGCCTCGGAGGACAGCTTGTGGCGGCGGGCGGTACGGGCGATCGAGACGGGGGCGAAGTGGGCGGCCTCGACGACGATCTCGGTGGTGCCGTGCACCTCTCCGGTTTCGGGGTCGGTCGCCGCGTCCGCGATCTCGGTGTGGGCGCCGCCCATCACCCCGGCGAGGCCGATCGGCCCGCTCTCGTCGGTGATGACCAGGTCCTCGGCGTCCAGTACGCGCTGGGTGCCGTCGAGGGTGGTGAACTTCTCGCCCGGCTCGGCGCGGCGCACCCCGATCGCGCCGTTGATCCGGCTCCGGTCGTATGCGTGCAGCGGCTGGCCGAGCTCGAGCATCACGTAGTTGGTGATGTCGACGGCGAGGGAGACCGGGCGCATCCCGGCCTTCTGGAGGCGGCGCTGCAACCAGATCGGGGAGTGCGCCTGCGGGTCGAGCCCGGTGACCGTACGGGCGGTGAAGCGGTCGCAGCCGACCGGGTCGGCGATCTTGACCGGGTAGCCGTGGCTGTTGGGCGCGGGCACGTCCAGCAGGGCCGGGTCGCGCAGCGGCAGCCCGTAGGCGGTGGCGGTCTCGCGGGCGACACCGCGCATCGACAGACAGTAGCCCCGGTCGGGGGTGACGGCGATGTCCAGGACCTCGTCGACCAGCTCCAGCAGCTCGATGGCGTCGGTGCCGGGCTCGTACTCCGGCGGCAGCACGATGATGCCGTCGTGGTCGTCGGACATGCCCAGCTCACTGGCGGAGCAGATCATGCCCTCGGAGACCTTGCCGTAGGTCTTGCGCGCGGAGATCGCGAAACCGCCGGGCAGTTCGGCGCCGGGCAGCACCACGACGACCTTGTCGCCGACGGCGAAGTTCCGGGCGCCGCAGACGATGTTCTGCGGCTCACCGGTGCCGTTGGCGGATCCGACGTCCACCTGGCAGTAGCGGATGGGCTTCTTGAACCCCTCCAGCTCCTCGATGGCCAGCACCTGCCCCACCACCAGGGGGCCCTTGAGACCGGCGCCGAGCTGCTCGACGGTCTCGACCTCCAGTCCGGCGGCGATGAGTTTGGCCTGTACGTCGCGTCCGGTCTCACCGGCCGGCAGGTCGACGTACTCCCGCAGCCAAGAAAGCGGGACCCGCATCAGATCTCCATCCCGAAGGGCCGGGTGAAGCGCACATCACCCTCGACCATGTCTCGCATGTCTTCCACGTTGTGCCGGAACATCAGCATCCGCTCGATGCCGAAGCCGAAGGCGAACCCGCTGTACTTCTCCGGGTCGAGACCGCAGGCCACCAGCACCCGCGGGTTGACCATGCCGCAGCCGCCCAGCTCGATCCAGCCCTCGCTGGAGCAGGTGCGGCAGGGGCGGTCGGGGTTGCCGACCGACTCGCCGCGGCAGACGTAGCACAGCATGTCCATCTCGGCGGACGGCTCGGTGAACGGGAAGTAGTTCGGCCGCAGCCGGGTGGACATGCCCTCGCCGAACAGCGCCCGCACCATGTGGTCGAGCGTGCCCTTGAGGTCGGCCATGGTCAGCCCCTCGTCCACGGCCAGCAGCTCGACCTGGTGGAAGACCGGGGTGTGGGTGGCGTCCAGCTCATCGGTGCGGAAGGTGCGGCCCGGGCAGATCACATAGATGGGCGGCTCACGGTCGATCATCGACCGGATCTGCACCGGCGAGGTGTGGGTGCGCAGCACCACGCCCGAGGGCTCGTCGTCCCTGGCGCCGTTCCCACCCCGCACGAAGAAGGTGTCCTGCATCTCGCGGGCGGGGTGGTCGGGCGGGAAGTTCAGCGCGTCGAAGTTGAACCACTCGGCCTCCACCTCGGGGCCCTCGGCTACCTCGTAGCCCATGGCCACGAAGACGTCCTCGATGCGCTCGGAGAGGGTGGTGATCGGGTGGCGGGCACCGGCCGGGGTGCGGTCGTACGGCAGCGTGACGTCCACCGCCTCCTCGACCAGCACACGTGCGTCGCGCTCCGCCTCCAGCTCCTCCTGGCGGACCTTGAGCGCCTGGTTCACCTGGCCGCGGGCCTGGCCGACGCGCTTGCCCGCGTCCGCCTTGGCGTGCGGCGGCAGGGCGCCGATCTCGCGGTTGGCCAGGGCGAGCGGCGAGCGGTCACCGGTGTGGGCGACCTTCACCTCGCGCAGCGCTTCGAGGTCACCCGCGGCGGCGATGGCGGCCAGCGCCTCGTCCCGCATCCGGGCGATCTCTTCCGGTTTCAGTGCCTCGACCTCGACAGGGTCGTACGACTTATTGGGTGCCGACATCTCTTCCCGTGCTTCCGATTGGCCCCCAGCTACCGCTGGGGGTGCCCCCTGGCTGCGCGACCCCGCTCGACGGCTGCGACGCTTGTGACCAAGGCGACCACAGAGGACGCCAAAGGTGCCAAAGCCCGAGTCTAAGGGGCGCGCGGGGTCTGCTGTTCCTGGGTAAGCCCGTGGGCGGGCTCAGACCAGATAGGCCGGGGTGCCCACGGGCAGGGTAAATCGGAACTCGGCGCCGCCGCCGCGGGCCCGGCCGACGGTGATCGTGCCGCCGTGGGCCTCGACGATGCCCTTGACGATGTACAGGCCCAGGCCGGTGCCGCCGCGCTTGCTGCCCCGCCAGAAGCGGGTGAAGACGCGGCTCATCGACTCCTCGGGGATACCGGGGCCCTCGTCGCTCACGGTGACGGCGGTCCTTTCCACAGCGGGGCCTTCCACGGCCAGGCCGTCCGCGGCGGGTCTGGCCGGCGCGGGTGCCACCTCGATGGTGACGGTTCCCTCACCGTGGCGCACCGCGTTTTCCAGCAGGTTGCCCAGCACCTGGTCGATCTTGTCCGGATCGGCCCACAGATCCGGCAGCGGCCCCCTGACCCTGATCAGGAAGCGCTCGGCGCAGTGTCCGGCGGCGGTGAGCGCCTGCACATGGCGGCGGACCGCGGCGGCGACGTCCACCGGCTGGCGGCGCACCTCCAGCCGCCCGGAGTCGATCCGGGAGATGTCCAGCAGCTCGGCGATCAGCCGGGTGACCCGGTTGGCGTCGGCGTCGACGGTCTCCAGCATCAGCCGCTTCTGGTCGTCGGTGAAGCGCTCCCACTTCGCGAGAAGGGTGGCCGTGAAACCCTTGACCGAGGTCAGCGGGGAGCGCAGCTCATGGGCGACGGTCGCGATCAGCTCGGCGTGGCTGCGCTCGGTGCGGCGGCGCGCCTCGGTGCCGCGCAGCGAGATCACCAGCCGGCGCACCGGCCCGGTGGGGTACTCGCGGACGTACCGGGCGGAGACCAGGACCTCCCGGCCGCCGGGCAGCAGCAGATTGCGCTCCGGCTGGCCGACCCGGGTGGCCAGCCCGCCGTACGGATCGGTCAGGGCCCACCAGCGGCGGCCGTCCAGGTCCTCTAACGGCAGGGCGCGTTCGAGCTGGACGCCGATGGCGTCCTTGGGGTGGGTGGCGGTGATCCGGGCCGCCGCGGCGTTGAAGCAGGTGACGCGGCCGGTCTCATCGGCCACCACCAGGCCGTCGGGCAGGTCGTCGGGACGCAGGCCGAGCGCGGCCATGGTGCCGCCGGCCTCCGGCAGGCCGTCCCCGGCGGCGGGCAGCCCCGCTCCGGGCGCGCGGGCGTCGGCCGCCCTGGCGCCGGAGGTCCTGACGTCCATCCCCACACCCCCTCCTGGGCCCCCAGAGGGGGCAACCCTACTAGGTCGATGTGACGGAGCGGCACCCCGCGGGAGCACGCTGCGCACGAGCCGAGGCGTAGAGGCACACGGCGGCGGCCGTGGCGAGGTTGAGGCTCTCCGCCCTCCCGTGGATCGGAACGCGCACCACCTCGTCCGCGAGTGCGCGGGTCTCCTCCGGCAGCCCCCATGCCTCATTGCCGAAGATCCAGGCGGTGGGGGCGCCCAGCAGGCCGTCGTCGAGTTCGGAGTCCAGGTCCCGCTCCCCCGCCCCGTCGGCGGCCAGCACCCGGGCCCCGGCCTCCTTCAGCCCGCTCACCGCGCGCTCCACCGGGACCCCGACGGCGACCGGGAGGTGGAAGAGGGAGCCGACGGAGGCGCGGACGGCCTTGGGGTTGTACAGGTCCACCGAGGCGTCGGTGAGCACCACGGCGTCCGCCCCGGCGGCGTCCGCGCAGCGCAGTACGGTCCCGGCGTTCCCCGGGTCGCGGACATGGGCGAGGACGGCGACGAGCCGGGGGCGGGCGCGCAGGATCTCCTCGAAGGGCGAGTCCAGGAAGCGGCACAGCCCGACGATGCCCTGCGGGGTGACGGTGTCCGACATCTCCGCGACGACCTCGTCGGTCGCGGTGAGCACCGGGACACCCGCGGCGCGGGCGGCGGCGACGATCTCCGCGTGGCGCCCGGTGGCCTCGGGGGTCGCGTAGACCTCGATGAGGTGATCGACGGCCTCCCGTACGGCCTGCGGCCCCTCGACGATGAACCGCCGCTCCTTGCCGCGGAAGCTGCGCTTGGCGAGCCGTCGCGCCGCCGTGACGCGCGGCGATCGCAGGGACGTCAGCTCGGGGGTGGCCATCAGGCTCTCATCTCCTGGTCGTCGACATGCACGGACCCGCAGGTGATGGCTCACCTGCGGGTCCGTCGCCGGTTGTGCTCGGCGCAGCGGTTACGCGGCCTTCGGCGCGTTGACGTCGCTCGGCAGCGCCTTCTGGGCCGCCTCGACCAGCGCGGCGAACGCGTTGGCGTCGTTGACCGCGAGGTCGGCCAGGATCTTCCGGTCCACCTCGATGTTGGCGGCCTTCAGACCCTGGATGAAGCGGTTGTACGTCATGCCGTTGGCGCGGGCAGCGGCGTTAATGCGCTGGATCCACAGCTGCCGGAAGTCGCCCTTGCGCTTCTTGCGGTCGTTGTAGTTGTAGACCAGGGAGTGGGTGACCTGCTCCTTGGCCTTGCGGTACAGGCGGGACCGCTGGCCGCGGTAGCCGCTGGCCTGCTCGAGGATCGCCCGGCGCTTCTTGTGGGCGTTGACTGCCCGCTTGACGCGTGCCACTTGTTTGACTCCTTGTACGGGGCCGCGGGTGACTCACGCGGCCCGGAAACGAATAGGTCCCGGTCGGCTGGGCGCCCACCCCGCTGCGGCGGGGCGGGGCGTCACTTGCCGAGGAGCTTCTTGATCTTCTTGGCGTCGGCCGGGGCCATCTCGGTCTTGCCGGCCAGGCGGCGCGTCAACGTGGACGGCTTGTGCTCGAGAAGGTGGCGGCGACCGGCGCGCTGGCGCATGACCTTGCCGGAACCGGTGAGCTTGAAGCGCTTGCGTGCACCGCTGTGCGTCTTGTTCTTCGGCATGTCGCCGTTCACTCCTCGTCGGGGGCGCTGTCCGGATACCGGCGGGCACGGCGGTGACCGCGATCCGGCGTGCGGAAGCGTCGGGTGTTTCGGTTGGTCTCCGGAACCGTGCGGCCCCGGGTGGGCGATGGAGGCTCGCGCCTCGCGATCACGCCTCGGCGGGCTCCTCGGCGGGCTGCTCCTCGACGGCGCTGCCGCCCTGGCGCTCCGCCTTGCGGGCGGCCTGTGCCTCGCGGGCTTCGGCCATCGCCTCGGTCTTCTTCTTGTGCGGACCGAGGACCATGATCATGTTTCGGCCGTCCTGCTTCGGGTTGGACTCCACGAAGCCGAGCTCCTGGACATCCTCCGCGAGCCGCTGCAACAGCCGGTAGCCGAGCTCGGGCCGGGACTGCTCACGGCCACGGAACATGATCGTGATCTTGACCTTGTCGCCCTGCTTGAGGAACCGGACGACGTGACCCTTCTTGGTGTCGTAGTCGTGCGGGTCGATCTTCGGCCGGAGCTTCATCTCCTTGATGACCGTGTGCGCCTGGTTCTTGCGCGCCTCACGGGCCTTCATGGCCGACTCGTACTTGAACTTTCCGTAGTCCATGAGCTTGCAGACCGGCGGACGGGCGTTCGCCGCCACCTCGACGAGGTCGAGGTCGTACTCCTGCGCAAGCTCCAGGGCCTTGGCAAGCGGCACAATGCCGACCTGCTCGCCACTGGGACCGACGAGTCGCACCTCGGGGACGCGAATCCGGTCGTTGATGCGGGGCTCGGCGCTGATGGATCCTCCTCGGTTGCACCACGCGACCGCCTGGCGGACTGCCGCGTAACGTCTGTATCGGTTGAGACCACCGCGCCGCGACGCACAAAACGCCCCGGACGGTACACAGGCGGGGCTCCTCACAGACCGGGAGCACCGCCGCGATGTCACCGCGGGGCGCAGCCTGACCGATGACCTGCCGACCGGGGGCCGGGAGGTGGGAGCGTGGAGCCTCCACTTGTGGGCCGGACACGCGAGTGACCGGCCGGTCGTTTACATAGCCTACCAGGACCGCGGAGCGTTGCTCACCGCGCCGTCCGCCCGGTCTTCGGCGCCCGCCCGGTACGAGCGGTTCCGGGCGGCCCCCTAGGCTGGGGACTCCCATCCTCCAGGAAGTGAGCCCCGACCACCATGAGCGACGCCAACGCCGGGCAGCCGGCCCCCGACTTCGACCGGATGACCCGTGACATCGCGGATGTGCCCGCGGTCGAGGTGATCACCACGGTCGCGGTGCACCTGATGAGCGCCGCCGCGGTCAACCTGGGGCTGGCCGAGGAGGGGCCGCGGCACAAGGACCTGGACGAGGCGCGGAAGCTGATCAACGCGCTGGCGGGGCTGGTGACGGCGAGTGCCACGGAGATCAGCTCCTTCCACGCCGCCCCGCTGCGGGACGGCCTCAAGTCGCTTCAGCTCGCGTTCCGTGAGGAGTCGGTGGTGCCGGACGAGCCGGGTCAGGGGCCGGGCGAGAAGTTCACCGGGCCGGTTTTCAGCTGAGGTTCCCGCGCCGACGCCGCCCGGCGCGGTGCGGTCGCGCCCCGAAGGGCCGGTGCCCGCCGCGGCGGTTGCGCCCCGAAGGGGCGGGGGGCTGTGTCGAGGTGCGGCTCCGCGTGGGCGCGGCCGGACACGACGCAGCCGCGGACGGACGACCGCACCTCGCGGCACTGCCCGCCGAGCGCTCAGGCCGCCTCGGGGCCCTTGGCCTCGGGGCCGCCCGCCTCGGGCCGGTGCCCGCCGCGCAGCCGGCCCCACGGCCCGGCCGCGGGCGGCTCGGTCGCCTGCTCCCGCTGGGCCCGGCCCACCGGGTGCTGATGGGTGAACCGGTGCACCACGGCGGCCAGCACCCCGCCGACCAGCGGCGCGATCAGGAACAGCCACAGCTGGGACAGCGCCCCGCCGCCCGCGAACAGCGCCGGGCCCAGACTGCGCGCCGGATTTACGGATGCCCAGGTCAGCGGGATGCCGATCAGGTTGACCGCGGTGTAGGCGAGGCCGACCGGAATCGGCTCGACGCCGACCAGCGCCACCTTCTGGGTCACCGTGAGGAACACGAAGACCAGCAGGAAGGTGAGCAGCACCTCGGCGAGGAAGGCCCCGCCCGCGCCCAGGCCCACCGGTGAGCGTCCGCCGTAGCCGTTGGTGCCGAACGCTCCGTAGGTCTGGAGCCGCGGGACCTGTTTGGCCAGCAGGAAGAGCACCGCCGCGCCGATGATCGCGCCGATCAGCTGCGCGACCCAGTACTCGACGGCCCTGCGGATGCCGATGCGCTTGGCCAGCAGCACCCCGAGGGTGATCGCCGGGTTGATGTGGCAGCCCGAGATACGCCCGAACGCGTAGGCGATCGCGATCAGCGTGAAGCCGAAGGCGAGCGAGATGCCGAGGGCGTTGATGTAGTCGCCGGCCAGGACCAGGGAGCCGACTCCGAAGAGGACCAGCATCGCGGTCCCCGTGCACTCCGCTACGACCGTTCTCGTCTCCATGGCGCTCTCCTCTTACCGATCGGACCGCCAGTTGCCCTATGCATTGTGGGGCGATCCAGGAGATTTCGCCTGTTGGTCCGCTTGCGGCCCGGGTCAGCGGCGGAAGAGCGGTTCTCCGGGCACCGTGGCGTCCGGCGGCAGCAGCGCCAGCGTCAGCCCGCGCACCAGCCGGGCCCGCAGCACCTCGTCGGCGGCCAGGGCGCCCGCCACCCGCTGCGCCGTCTCGCGCGCCGGGGCCCGCGGGGCCAGGGCGAGCGCGAGCATGCCGTCGGCGTCCTGGGCCGGTCCCAGATGGGCCCGGACCACCTCCGGCTCGGCGGCCAGCACGGTCCGCACCGCCTCGGTGACGGCGGGGTCGGTGAGCGGATCGGCGCTGGTCCGGCCCTCGGCGAGAGCCAGCAGGGCGGGGCCGGTCAGCTGGTAGGGCACCGGGCCGGCGAGGTCCAGCACCAGCGTGTCCGCCTTCTCGTGCGCGGCCGCCTCCAGCGCCTGGCGCAGCGGTACGGCCACCGGGCGGGCGTCCGGGCGCCAGCGGGCCAGGGTCTCGGTCGAGGTGAAGGCGGGCAGGGCGCGGCGTCCGTCGGGGGCCTGGAGCGTGGGCACCGCCATGTCGCTGGTCTTCTCGCGGCGCAGTCCCCCGGGTCCCTCCTCCGCCTCGCCGAGCACGGCGACCACCGGGACCAGCAGCCGCGCCCGGGTGAGCGCGGCCAGTACCTCGGGTTCGGTGGAGCGGTCGTCGGCCCAGCGGGCGAGTGCCGCGGCCAGGCGGGGGTCGGCGGAGCCGTCGTCGCCGGAGAAGCCGGGGTCGGGAATGTTCTTGAACGCCACCTGCCGAGGGTATCCGGGGCGGGTCGACCGCTCTGCGGCCGGGGAGCCGTCTTTACTGATGAGGTGTTGATCATTTCCTCGTCACGGACGACGGCGGGCCACCTGGCGGTCCCGGGAGGAAACGCGGACACTCGACGGGTCCGGCGTCCCGCCACGGCCGCCGCGGTCACGGTCGTCGCGGCGCTGACGCTGTCACTGCTCGGCTGTGGCACGGCCGCCGATGTGCGGAGCCAGGGGTACTCCCGGCCGGTGAACGGTCCGACGCGGTCGGCGGCGGGCGGAAGCGAGGGAGGCGGAGTGGCGCGCGAGGACGGGAGGCGGGCGGTGCCGCCGCCCCGGCCCCGGACGCTGACCGGGGTCCTCGCCCAGGCGCTCGACCCGGTGGCGGGGCGGTCCGGCGCGTACTTCTCCGTGGGCCTGCGGGACCTGCGGTCGGGGGCGGTCGGGGTGTACGGCGGCGGCTGGTACGACACCGCGAGCATCGTCAAGGTCGGCATTCTCGCGGCCTTGCTGCTGACGGCCCAGGACGAGGGCAGGCAGCTGACCGCCCAGGAGCACGCGCACGCCGACGCGATGATCCGGCACAGTGACAACGCGGCCGCGAGCGCGCTCTGGCGGATGATCGGCGGCGCCGACGGGCTCGACGCGGCGCACCGGCGGCTGGGGCTGACGGAGACGTTCGGCGGTGAAGCCGGGCGGTGGGGGCTGACCCGGACCACCGCGGCCGATCAGCTGCATCTGCTGAGCTCCGTCTTCGAGGACGGTTCGGCGCTGGGCGAGTGGTCCCGGAGGTACATCGGGACGCTGATGGGGCGCACCGCCGACGATCAGAGCTGGGGCGTCTCGGCCGCCGCCGACGGCACCGGCGCCGGATTCCGGCTCAAGAACGGCTGGCTGCCGCGCAGCACCACCGGGCTGTGGGACGTCAACAGCATCGGCCAGGTCACCGCGGGCGGGCGCGGCTATCTCGTTGTGGTGCTCTCCGACGGCAGCCCCCGCATGGACACCGGGGTCGCACTGGTGGAGGAGGCGGCGCGCAGGGCGGTCGCGGCGACCACCGCCGCCCTCAACGGGGACGCCGGCTGGTGAACGCCCCGCGCGGCCCCGGCAGCCGCAGCGGGCCGGAGCCCCGCCACAGGGCGACCGCGACCACCACCAGCGCCGCTCCGGCGAGCCCGGCGAACAGCGCCGACCGGTTGGGGCCGTCCTCGCCCCGGTGACCCTTGGCGTGGCCGGGGCCGGGGCCGAAGTAGCGGTGCGCGGCGGCCACGGCGGCGGGCCGCTGGTCGCGCGGTGCCAGCTTCCCGCCCGCCTCGATGGCGGCGGCCGGGTCCACCATGCCCGCGCCGAGTTCATCGCTGCGGCCGCCCTCGGGGCCGTCCTGTGCGGTGCTGACCAGCAGTTGGCGGATCTGGCGGGGGCTCAGTTCGGGGTGGGCGGCGCGGACGAGGGCGACGGAGCCGGAGACGAAGGCGGCGGCCGCGCTGGTGCCCCAGCCCTCGTAGTAGCGCCGGTCGGGGTCGGCGATGACCACGTCGACACCGGGTGCGCAGACGGTGGCGTACCAGCGGCGGGTGGAGAACGCGGCGCGGCTGCCGTAGCGGTCCACGGCGGTCACCGCGATCACGCCGGGGTAGGCGGCCGGGTAGGAGGTGCGGTCGCCCTTCTCGCCGCCGTTGCCCGCGGAGGCGACCACCACCGCGCCCTTGCGCAGCGCGTACTGGACGGCGGCGTCCTCCGCGCGCTCCGGGTGGGCGGATGCGCTGTCGTCGCCGAGCGACAGGTTGATCACGTCGGCGCCGTGGTCGGCCGCCCAGCGGATGCCCTCGGCGAGGGCGGCCCCGCGGGAGCCGCGGGCCTTCTTCCGGTCGGGGTCGGTGTCCTCCAGGATCACCCGCACCGGGAGGATCTTCGCCCGGGGCGCGACGCCGAGGATGCCGTCGCCGCCGGACGGGCCGTGGCCGCGCCCGGCGATGATCCCGGCCATGGCGGTGCCGTGGCGGGCCCAGGCGCGGTCACCGGGTCCGGCGCCGAAGCCGATCAGGTCCTTGCCGGGCAGCACCTGGCCCTTGAGGTCGGGGTGGTCGGAGTCGACACCGGTGTCGAGGACGGCGACGGTCGTTCCGGCACCCCTGGTGGTCTGCCACGCCTGCCGAATGTGGAGGGCGTCGAGCGCCCACTCCTGGGCCTGTATGCCGTCGGCCCGGGCGGGGGCTACGGGCAGGAGGGCCAGCCCGGCGGCGGCGAGGGCCACGGCCAGACGCCGTCCCACCGCGGTCATCAGGAGTTCTCCGTGGAGTTCGCCAGGGCGCGGCGGAAGGCGGTCGCGATCTCGTCGGACAGGCCCCGGGCGTCATGGCCGAGGCCCGACTGCGCGGGGGCCGATGTCGCGCCGCGCTCGATCGCCTCCCCGGCCGGGCTGGGGTCGGTGACCTTCCGGCCGTCGGCGAAGCCGCTGACGCTGTAGACGACGGCGGGGGCCTCGGTGAGGATCCGGATGTGCCAGCTGGCGCGCTGTTCGTCGCCGAATCGGGCGGCGGCGGTGCCCTTCGCGGCATAGGGGCGGGGCATCAGATCGGCGCGTTCGTCCAGCTTCTCGGTGACGAAGCGCTGGTGCAGCGCCCGCATCCCGGCGGCGTCGGAGGTGGTGATCAGCAGACCGACGGTGGTGACGTTGGTGCTAGTGGCGTCGGTGTAGGTGGCACGCAGCAGCCGCTTGCAGCCGACCGGGGCCAGCGCCTTGCCGAGCACCGGGTCGAATCCGCCGCCGCAGCTGCTGTCGGGGGCTACGGCGATCCGGGTCCAGCTGCGGTCGGCGCCGCCGGGGCCCTCGCCCGCGCCGCGCAGGGTGCGCGGGAAGAGGGTGTCGACGGGGACGGTGCGCCAGACGGTACGCGCGTGTGCGTAGGTGTCGGCGGTGGACGGCGGGGCCCCGGTGCCGTCGTCGAGCCAGCTTCCGGCCGCCGCCCCGACGAGCAGTCCGAGGCCGAGCACAAGACAGCCGGCGGCGGCCGCGGTGCGGCCGCGGGAGCGCCGTCGGCCGATGTCGGTGCCGGGGGCGGGGCCGGTGCCGGGCGTTCCGGCGCGGGCCGTATCGGCGGGACGTCGCGGCACCCGGTGGCCGTCCGCCGGGGCGGCGCTGCCCGGCCGGTCGTCACGGCTTCCGGGGCCGCGTGGCGAGGGGACCTTGGCGGGGACGCCGAGCACGGGGGTGTCCGGGTCCGGGGTGACACTCGGTGGTTCGGTGGGGCGTGCTGTGGGGCGCGGAGGCGCGGAGGGTTGCGCGGGCACGGAGTGTGCGCGCAAGGAGTGTGTGGGGTGCGGCGGTTGTGCGGGGTGGGGCGGGGGCGTGCCGCGGGGCGAGCGCGCCGCTTCGGCGTCGGTGCTCACCTGCACCCCCTCGCGCGCTTCAGGACCTGGTTCACCTGACTCCGTCCGGTTCGCCGCGCCACCCCACCGCCTTTCGGACAGGCAGGCCCGTATACGGACATCACGCCCCTGACCTGCCGGTCGTGGCGTGCGGCGACACTCTACGGTGCACCAGGGGCCCCGCGCACCGCTGCCCTCTACCCAGTGGTAACAGCGGTCTGGCAAGCTGCGTCCATGCCGTCTGCGTCGTCTGCGTCGTCCGCGTCGTCCGCCGCCGCCCGGGCCCGGTACGACCGGGCCACCGCCCATCTCGAAGCGCCTCTGGCCGTGGTCGATCTGGGGGCGTTCGACCGCAACGCCCGGGATCTGGTGCGCCGGGCGGGCGGCAAGCCGATCCGGGTGGCCAGCAAGTCGGTGCGGTGCCGGGCGCTGCTGGAACGGGTGCTGGCGCGGGACGGTTTCGCGGGGATCATGAGCTTCACGCTCGCGGAGTCCCTGTGGCTGGCGCGCGAGGGCTTCGACGACGTCCTGCTCGCCTACCCCTCCACCGACCGGGACGGGTTCGCCACGCTGACCAGCGATCCCAAGCTGGCGAGGGCGGTCACGGTGATGGTGGACAGCACCGGTCAGCTCGATCTGATCGAGAGCGTTCGCGCGGGGACCGAAGAGGTCCGGGTCTGTCTGGAGTTGGACACCTCGCTCCGACTGCTGGGCGGCCGGGTGCGGGTGGGCGCACGGCGCTCACCGCTGCGCGAGCCCGTTCACGTGGCCGAGCTGGCGCGGGCGGTCCAGCGCCGCCCCGGCTTCCGGGTGGTCGGGCTGATGGCGTACGAGGGGCATGTGGCGGGGGTGGGCGACGCGGTGCCGGGGCATCCGCTGCGCTCCCGGATGATCCGGCTGATGCAGACCACCGCCCGCCGGGAGCTGGCCGAGCGCCGGGCCGCGGCGGTCCGGGCGGTGCGCGCGGTGGCGGACCTGGAGTTCGTCAACGGCGGCGGTACGGGCAGTGTGCAGCACACCGCGGCCGAAGAGGCGGTGACGGAGATCGCCGCCGGGTCCGGGCTCTACCAGCCGCGGCTGTTCGACCACTACACCTCCTTCCGCGGCCGTCCGGCGGCCCTCTTCGCCCAGCCGGTGGTGCGCCGCCCGGCTGTGGGTGTGGTGACGGTGCTGGGCGGCGGCTATCCGGCGTCGGGAGCGGCCGGAGCGGACCGGCTGCCGGTGCCGTACCTGCCGGAGGGGCTGGTGTACGACCCGCGGGAGGGGCCGGGCGAGGTGCAGACCCCGCTGCTGGGCACGGCCGCCGACGATCTGCTGATCGGCGACAAGGTGTGGTTCCGGCACGCCAAGGCCGGGGAACTGTGCGAGCGCTTCGCGGTGCTCCATCTCATCGACGCGGAGGACGGGGACCGGGTGGTGGCCTCCGTGCCGACGTACCGGGGCGAGGGCCGGACGTTCCTGTAGTGCCGCGTCAGCCAAGGTTCGCCCGGTGGCGAGGCGTCCTGGTGCGTGCGATCACAAGGCGGCGGGGAAGCCCTCGCAGTGGGCCTGCTCGGACTTTCGGCCAACGCAGCGAGAGGGGCACCTCCCAGCGGTAGCTGGGGGAGCATGCCGGGGCGGCGAGCGGGCCGAACCTCGGCTGACACGGCACGAGGTCCCGTCCGGGTCGGGGTGGCTCAGATGGACTGGCCGTCGCCCGCCAGCGCCCTGATGCCCTTGAGGATCCTGTCCATGTCGCCGAGCGGCGGCGCCTTGTCGCTCACGTCGAAGCCGAAGCGCACCACGACCATCGTGTCGGGGACGGTGGGCGAGGGGAAGACGACCGACTGGACATAGCCGTCGTCGCCCTTCTTGGTGGCCACCTTCCAGCGGACCAGATAGCCCTTGCCGCCCGCGACCTCGACCGCCTCGGACTTGAGCTGCTTGTGGGAGGTGATCCCGCCGTACGCCCTGCGGTCGCTCTCCTCGTCCTTGCCGTAGGAGTCCTCGGCGTTCTGCGCGATGTCCTCCTTGGCTATGCCCTTGGCGGTGTCCGCCTTGTAGCCGCTGGCGGTCCGGGAGAAGGCGCCGCCGCGCACGCACTCGGTGGACGGGTCGTTGGGGCAGGGGTAGCGGGAGGTGGTGATTCCGGCACCGCCGGAGCTGCTGCGGCCCGCCTGCCACCCGGAGAGCACCGGCAGGCTGATGCCGTTGACCGGATCGGGCGCGATGTCCGGGTCGAAGCCGGGGGTACCGGTGGGGGCGCCGGTGGGCGGCTCCGACGGACCGCCGCCGCCGCTCCCGCCGTCGCCGTCCGCCGAGCCGGAGACGCTGGGGGACGGCCCGGCCTTGTCCTTGCCGTCGCCGCCCCCGCCCAGCAGCACGATGCCACCGATGATCGCGGCGACCACGACCCCCACGGCCGCCGCGAGCGCGGCGATCTTCGGCCCGCGCCCGCGTCCCTGACCGCCCGGCTGTCCGGGGACATCACCGGGCATCGTGGGCGCGCCGTAGGGCATGCCGGGCATACCCGGCGCCCCCGAGGCGTCACGGGTGTACTCGGTCCACGTGGAGCCGTTCCACCAGCGCTCCACGCCTGGGCCGTTGCCTGTGTCACCTGGGTCGGGATACCAGCCGGGGGGTGTGTTCGTGGTCACGCCGTCACCTTATGGCCACGGGTCGGTGGCCGTACACCGGGCTCGTCCGCCCCGGCGAGCCCGTCCGTCACAGCGGCGTGACATACGCGCCCGCGATACCTCCGTCCACCAGGAATTCGGCCGCGTTGACGAACGACGAGTCGTCGCTGGCGAGGAAGGCCACGGCGGCGGCCATCTCCTCCGGTTCGGCGAACCGGCCCACCGGGACGTGCACCAGACGGCGCGCGGCCCGCTCCGGGTCCTTGGCGAACAGCTCCTTCAGCAGCGGGGTGTTGACCGGCCCCGGGCACAGGGCGTTGACCCGGATGCCCTCACGGGCGAACTGCACACCCAGCTCGCGGGACATGGCCAGCACCCCGCCCTTGGACGCGGTGTAGCTGATCTGCGAGGTCGCCGCGCCCATCACGGCCACGAAGGAGGCCGTGTTGATGATGGAGCCCTTGCCCTGCCGCCGCATGTACGGCAGCGCGGCCTTGCAGCACAGGTAGACGGAGGTCAGGTTGACCTCCTGGACCCGCTTCCAGGCGTCCAGGCCGGTGGTCAGGATCGAGTCGTCGTCGGGGGGCGAGATGCCCGCGTTGTTGAAGGCGACGTCGACCGAACCGTAGGTGTCGTACGCGGCCTTGAACAGCGCCTCCACCTCCTCGGGATCGGTCACGTCCACCCGGACGTAGAGCCCGCCGACCTCGTCGGCCGCGGCCTTGCCCGCGGACTCGTCGATGTCGGCGCAGACGACGTTGGCGCCCTCGGAGGCGAAGCGGCGCGCGGTGGCCAGGCCGATACCGCTGCCCGCTCCGGTGACGACGGCGGTTCGGCCGACCAGACGGCGGCACACGGGGGTCTCGGTCACGTCACTGCTCCTCGGTGCTGATGAAGACGTTCTTGGTCTCGGTGAAGGCGGTCAGGGCGTCGGGGCCCAGCTCCCGGCCGAGGCCGGACTGCTTGTAGCCGCCGAAGGGGGTCGAGTAGCGCACGCTGCTGTGCGAGTTGACGGAGAGGTTCCCGGCGGCGACGGCACGCGAGACCCGCACCGCGCGGCCGACGTCACGGGTCCAGATCGAGCCGGACAGGCCGTAGTCGGTGGCGTTGGCCAGCCGCACGGCGTCGGCCTCGTCCTCGAAGGGGAGCACCACGGCCACCGGACCGAAGATCTCCTCGACCGCGGTGCGGTCGTCCGGTCCGGTGGCCTCCAGGACGGTGGCCGGATACCAGAACCCCTTGCCCCGCGGTGCCTCACCGCGGATCGCGGCGGGCGCGTCCTCGGGGACGTAGGACCGCACCCGCTCCCGCTGGGCGGCCGAGATCAGCGGGCCCATGGCGGTGGCGGGGTCGGCCGGGTCGCCGACCGGATACGAGGTCACGGCGGGTTCCAGCAGCTCCATGAACCGGTCGTAGACGCTCCGCTGGACCAGGATGCGGCTGCGGGCGCAGCAGTCCTGTCCGGTGTTGTCGAGGAACGACCCCGGGGCCGAGCGGGCGGCCAGTTCGATGTCGCCGTCGGCGAAGACGATGTTGGGGCTCTTGCCGCCGAGTTCGAGCGTCACCCGCTTCACACCCGCCGCGCACCTGGCCATGATCTCCTTGCCGACGGCCGTCGACCCGGTGAACACGACCTTGGCCACGCCGGGGTGCTCGACCAGCGCGGTGCCCGCCACCGGTCCGGCGCCGGGCAGCACCTGGAAAAGACCCTCGGGAAGCCCGGCCTCCAGGGCGAGTTCGGCCAGCCGCAGGGCGGTGAGCGGGGTGGTCTCGGCGGGCTTGAGCAGGACGGCGTTGCCCGCGGCGAGCGCGGGCGCGGTGCCCCACGCGGCGATCGGCATGGGGAAGTTCCACGGCGCGATCACGGCGACCACGCCGAGCGGCTCATGGAAGGTGAGGTTCAGACCACCGGCGACCGGGATCTGGCCGCCGGTCAGCCGCTCCACCCCGCCGGCCGCGTAGTCCAGCAGATCGCGCACATTGCCCGCCTCCCAGCGGGCGTTGCCGATCGGATGGCCCGCCTCGCGGACCTCCAGCGCGGCCAGTTCGTCGATGTGGTCGTCGACGGCGGCGGCGAAGCGGCGCAGCAGACGGGCGCGGTCGGCGGGCGCCAGGGCGGCCCAGCCGCGCTGGGCCGCGCCGGCCCGGGCCACGGCGGCGTCCACATCGGCGGCGGAGGCCGCCGGGACGGTGGCGATGACCTCCTCGGTCGCCGGGTTGAGTACGTGGTGCTCGTGGGGGTGCTCGTTGGTCACCTGATGGTTCCTCACATGCGCTCGAAGGACCGGAACCGCTCCCAGTCCGTGACGGCGGTGTCGTAGGCGTCCAGTTCGACGCGGGCCATGTTGAGGTAGTGCTCGACCACCTCGTCGCCGAAGGCGGCCCGGGCGATGGGGCTGGCCCGCCACAGCTCGGCGGCGTCGCGCAGCGTGGTGGGGACGTGCTCGGCGTCGCCGTTGTAGGCGTTGCCGGTACAGACCTCGGGCAGCTCCAGCTCGTTCTCGATGCCATGGAGTCCGGCCGCCACCATTCCGGCGACGGCGAGGTACGGATTGACATCGCCGCCCGGGAGGCGGTTCTCCAGCCGGTGGGCGTGACCATGGCCGATGACCCGCAGGGCGCAGGTGCGGTTGTCCGGGCCCCACGCGACGGCGGTGGGCGCGAACGAACCGGGCCGGAACCGCTTGTAGGAGTTGATGTTGGGGGCGTAGAGCAGGGTGAAGTCCCGCATGGCGGCCATCTGCCCGGCCAGGAAGTGGCGCATGGTCTTGGACATGCCGTACTCGCCCGCGTCGTCGGCGAGCACCGGCGCTCCGGACTCGTCGCGCAGCGAGAGGTGGATATGGCAGGAGTTGCCCTCGCGCTCGTCCCACTTGGCCATGAAGGTGAGCGCGTTGCCCTGCTGCGCGGCGATCTCCTTGGCGCCCGTCTTGTAGATGGTGTGCTGATCACAGGTGGTCAGCGCGTCGTCGTAGCGGAAGGCGATCTCGTGCTGGCCGAAGTTGCACTCGCCCTTGGCCGACTCGACGGTCATCCCGGCCGCGCCCATCTCGTTGCGGATGCGGCGCAGCAGGGGCTCGACCCGGCCGGTGCCGAGGACGGAGTAGTCGACGTTGTACTGGTTGGCGGGGGTGAGTCCGCGGTAGCCGGAGTTCCACGCCTGTTCGTAGCTGTCCTTGAAGACCATGAACTCCAGCTCGGTGCCCGCGTAGGCGGTCCAGCCGCGCTCGGCGAGCCGGTCCAGCTGCCGCCGCAGTATCTGGCGCGGGGAGGCCACGACGGGTGAGCCGTCGTGCCAGCCGAGGTCGGCGATCATCAGTGCGGTGCCGGGGTTCCAGGGAGTGCGGCGCAGGGTGGCGTGATCGCCGTGCATGGCGAAGTCGCCGTAGCCGCGCTCCCAGGAGGACATCGCGAAGCCGTCGACGGTGTTCATATCGGTGTCGACGGCGAGAAGGTAGTTGCAGCCCTCGGTGCCGTGGTCGAGGACGTCGTCGAGGAAGAAGCGGGCGGCGAACCGCTTGCCCTGCAACCTTCCCTGCATATCGGTGAAGGCCAGGACGACGGTGTCGATCTCCCCGGCGTTCACGAGTCTGGTCAGTTCGTCGACCGAGAGCGGGGACTTGCGGTCTGCCACGGTGGTCCTCCTGCGAAGATTGCAGCGCCGGAAGGCCATAAGGTAATACCACAGACCATTGATTGGGAAGTAGGTGCGGAAGGTTCGATGAGCGACAGCCAGAGCGGGGGCGTCGAGGTCACGTCGGGCGACCGGATCGGCGACCGGCTGGCGCCGGTACTGCGGCCGGTACGCGCCGGGAACGGCTTCGAGGAGGCGCTCGAGCAGATACTCCAGGTGGTCCGGCTGGGGCTGGTCCCGGACGGCGGGCGGCTGCCGGCCGAACGGGAGCTGGCCGACCGGCTGCGGATCAGCCGGGTGACCCTGCGCGAAGTACTCAAGGTGCTCCAGGACCAAGGGCTGGTGGAGAGCCGCCGCGGCCGGTACGGCGGCACCTTCGTCCGCGCGCGCCCCGAGCCCGCCACGGGCGGCGAGGACGAGCTGCGACGCCGGGTCGAGGCGGTGGACCTGGAGGACACCCTGCGGTTCCGGGAGGTCCTGGAGGTGGGCGCGGCCGGGCTGTGCGCCGCGCACGGACTCGATGACGCCCAGGTCACGCGGTTGCGGGCGGCTCTGGACGCCACGCGCGACGCCCCGCTCGCGGACTACCGGCGGCTCGACACGATGCTGCACCTGACCCTCGCGGAGCTGGCGGGCTCCCCGACGCTGGCCGCCCAGTACGCGGCCGTCCGGGCGTCGGTGAACGATCTGCTGGACTGCATTCCGCTCCTGGTGCGCAATCTGGAACACTCGCAGGCCCAGCACACCTCGCTGGTCGAGGCGGTGCTCGACGGGGACGCGGAGGGCGCGCGCGAGGTGATGCGCGAGCACTGCGAGGGCACGGCGGCGCTGCTGCGCGGATTTCTTGTGTAGCGGCCAGGGTCCACGGCCCTCCAGGACCCCTTCCCGGGGAGCTTGGCAGGGACCCTCGTAACGATCCTTTTACGCAGAGGGCTTGCGCATCGCCCCACGGGAGACAAAGGTATGGCCCCACACCTTTGCCACCCCTTCGTGTGGAGCAGGAGCACCCCATGGCCGACGGAACAGACTCCGCCCGTACCTCCCTCAGCGCCGCACCGCCAGGTGGCCCGGCATCCCCCGAGGACAGCTATCTGGAGCGCCGCACGCTGCGGCGCGGCAGCGCGGGTCCGCTGCTGCTGACCGGCCTCGGGGTCGCCTATGTCGTCTCCGGCGACTTCTCCGGCTGGAACTTCGGCCTGGCCGAGGGCGGCTTCGGTGGTCTGGCCATCGCCGCGGTGCTGATGGGCCTGATGTACACCTGCATGGTGTTCGCCCTGGCCGAGCTGGCGGCGATCCTTCCCACGGCGGGCGGCGGCTACGGCTTCGCCCGGCGCGCCCTCGGCCCCTGGGGCGGCTTTCTCACCGGTACGGCGATCCTCATCGAATACGTCCTGGCCCCCGCCGCGATCTCCATCTTCATCGGTGACTACGTCGAGTCACTGGGCCTGTTCGGTCTGGAGTCGGGCTGGCCGGTCTATCTGGCCTGTTTCGTCATCTTCATCGGCATCCACCTGTGGGGTGTGGGCGAGGCGCTGCGCTTCAGCCTGATCGTGACCGCGATAGCCGTCGCCGCGCTGCTGATCTTCGCCGTGGCCGCCTTCACGGACTTCGACTCCAGCTCGCTCAACGACATCACGGTCGACCACTCCGCCGTCGGTGCAAGCTCCTGGCTGCCGTTCGGGCTGCTCGGCATCTGGTCGGCGTTCCCCTTCGGCATGTGGTTCTTCCTGGGAGTGGAAGGGGTGCCGCTGGCGGCCGAGGAGACCCGCGACCCGGCCCGTACCCTGCCGAAGGCCATGGCCTGGTCCATGGGCATCCTGCTGCTGCTCGCCCTGGTGACCTTCCTCGCCGCCACCGGCGCCCGCGGCTCCGGCGCGGTGCAGGGCGCGGGCAACCCGCTGGTCGAGGCGCTCCAGCCGGACGGCAAGGCCACCGTGCTCTCCCGCATCGTCAACTACGCCGGGCTCGCCGGTCTGGTGGCCTCCTTCTTCTCCCTGATCTTCGCCGGGTCGCGGCAGCTGTTCGCCCTCTCCCGCGCCGGGTACCTGCCCCGCTTCCTCTCCCTGACCAGCCGCCGCAAGGCCCCCTACCTGGGGCTGCTGGTCCCGGGCGCCATCGGGTTCACCCTGGCCGCCTGGTCCGGCGACGGCGCCCGGATGCTCAATGTCGCGGTTTTCGGCGCCACCATCTCGTACGCCCTGATGTCGCTCTCGCACATCGTGCTGCGGCGCCGCGAGCCCCATCTCGAGCGGCCCTATCGCACCCCGGGCGGCACGGTGACGTCGTCCATCGCCTTCCTGCTGGCCTGCTCGGCGCTGGTGGCCACCTTCCTGGTGGACAAGGACGCGGCGTTCATCGCACTCGGTGTGTACGCGGTGGCCCTCGCCTACTTCGCCTTCTACAGCCGTCACCGTCTGGTGGCGGCGGCTCCCGAGGAGGAGTTCGCCGCGCTGGCGGAGGCCGAGGCCGAACTGTCCCGCGACTGAGCGGACACGACCGAGCGAAACACGACGAGAGAAAGACGACGAGAGAAAGAGGTTGTCCCCGTTGTCCAAGCCCCTGATCGGCATCAGCACCTATCTGGAGTCCTCGGCCCGCTGGGGTGTGTGGGACCTCCCGGCCGCGCTGCTGCCCGTCGGCTACCACCGGCTGGTGCAGCAGGCGGGCGGGCTGGCCGCGATGCTGCCGCCCGACGAGGACCCGGAGGCGGCCGCCCGGGTCGTCTCCCGCCTCGACGGCCTCGTGATCTCCGGCGGGCCGGATGTGGAGCCCGTCCACTACGGGGCCGAGCCCCATGAGCGCACCGGCCCGCCCTCCCGGGAGCGCGACGCCTGGGAGCTGGCGCTGATCGAGGCCGCGCTGTCCGGGGACACCCCCCTGCTCGGCATCTGCCGGGGGCACCAGCTGCTGAACGTGGCGCTGGGCGGTACGCTGATCCAGCACCTGGACGGTCACGCCGGAGCGCCCGGGGTCTTCGAACGCCACCTGGTGCAGCCGGTGCCCGGGACACTGCTCGGCGAGGTGCTGCCGGATCCGCTCTCGGTGCCCACCTTCCACCACCAGGCGGTGGACCAGCTGGGCAAGGGGCTGGTGGCCTCGGCGTACGCGGCGGACGACGGGCTGGTCGAAGCCCTCGAACTGCCCGAGGCCGACCGGTTCGTGCTGGGGGTGCAGTGGCATCCGGAGGCGGGCGACGATCTGCGGGTCATGCAGGCACTGGTGGCGGCGGCCCGCTGACCCCGGGCGCCGCCCGGGGAAGGCCCGCATCGCGGTGGCCCCCCGTCAAGGGGGGCCGTGCGGCTAGGAGTTGATCTCGTAGGGGTCGCCGTAGACCTTCCACTTCAGCGGCGGGCTCAGATCGAAGTTCTTCTCGTTGAGGAACTTCCGCTGCTCGGTGTCGACCCGGCTGGTGTCGCTGTGGGCCTCCTCGGTCTGCATGGCCTTCTTGCGGGCGTCGAGGAAGGCGTGGAGATAGGTGGCCTCATCACCGCCCTGCGCCGGGGTCTTGGCCTTCCGCATCGCGGTCTTGCGGATGCCGCCGAAGCTGTAGGTGCCATCGCCGGGGCCGTGCATCACGATCGCGTCGTAGTAGATGAACTGGCCGAGCGCGCCGACGCCGTCGTCCTTGCCCCGCTTGACCGACGGGTTGAAGTAGACGCGGTCGCGCTCGTGTTCCTGGGCGTCCTGGAACGCCTTGTCCGCGGCGGCCTTCTTCCAGTCCTTGGTGAAGCCGGGGTCGAGGCCGTCGTGCGAGTCGCTGCCGTTGACCTCGCGCAGCGCGGGGAGGTACTTGGCCAGGACGTTGCCCGGCTTCCGCTGGGTGTAGTACTCGACGAGGTCCAGCATGTCGCCGGTGCCGGAACAGAAGCCGATGAGCCCGCCCGTGTAGCCGCGGCCGTCGCCGATGTCCTCGATGTACCCGAACTGGGCGCGCCAGTCCAGTGAGGAGTTCTCGGCGCTGGAGACCAGCTTCATGGCGATCTCCTTCTTGGCCGGATCGTCCAGACCGGCCGCCGCCGTGGTGGCCTTGTGCGCCGCGTGCGGGACGCGGGCGCCCGGCGGGCCCGACTGGTGCTCGGACGCCTGTCCGACACCGATACCGGTGACGACGAGCGCGGCCGGTACCGCCACGGCTACTGCCGTGAGGGCGATCCTCTTGGACATGGGGACTCCGTTCGTTGCCGACTGTGGGGAAGTGCGCGGGAGCGCATGAGGGCATACAGGTACTCGGCGCCCTCGCGATCCGTTAGGAGCCTTTCCTAACTATTCAAGCGAGCGCGCCACGCCCACCACAAGGCTTTGGGCAACTTCACAAGGAAGGTCGCACACTTGGCCGGAAAGGGACGCGGCCGTCAGCGCCGCGGCGTGAGGAAACCGTCGACGACGCGGCGGGCCTTGGACACGGCGTCGGGGTCGCCCAGGCGCAGCGCGGTGTTCACGGCGGTGAGCACCGCGTCCACCTGAAAGGCCGTGAGTTCCGGGTCCAGCTCGGCGATCTCCGCGGTGTCGACGGCGTGGCGCAGTTCCCCGGAGAGGAGGGCGAGCCACGTGCGGCGGTGGAGCAGCAGCACGTCCCGGATCCTCCCGGGGCGGCTGTCGAAGCCGGGGAGGTTGGCCGCCCAGAAGCAGCCGCCGGCGAACAGCGGTGTCTCGGCGTAGGAGATCCAGCGCTCGGTCAGCGCGCGCAGTCGGGCGGCGCCCGGTGGTGCGACCTGCGCGGGGCGGATGACCGCTTCGACGAACGCCTCGCGCGCCGACTCGGCGGCAGCGAGTTGCACGTTCTCCTTGGTCTTGAAGAGCGTCTGAATGCCACTCTTGCTCAGCCCCAGGTCAGCGGCCAGGCGGCCGATGCTGAGGCCGTCGAGCCCCTCCAGCGAGGCGATGTCGACGGCGTGGCGCGCGATTCTGCGCCGGGCCCTGGCACCGCGGACGAGGCGCTGGTCCGCCATGGCCTCGTCCGCCGCTTCGGGTGCGGAGACAGCGGCTTCCCGACCCCGACGCGCTGCATGCTCGTTCATCGGTTCCCTCTCTTGCACTAACCGTACGACCGACCGTACGTTTAGTTTACTCACGAAGGAGGTCACTGTGAACGACCGAGGGATGTTCGAGTTGGCCCACGCTCTGGCCGACGCCAAGAGCCGGGGGGACGTCCCCGCCGCGCTCCGGCTATTCCACTCCGACATCGTGCTGGAGACGCCCGCGTTCGGTACGACCGCTCGGGGGCTGGCGGAGAACGAGAAGGTGCTGAAGCGGTTCTTCGCCTCGTTCCCGGACTACGAGGTCGACCTGCGGGGGCATGTCGGCAACGACGACACGCTCGTGTGCTGGGGAACGGCACGGCTGACCATGACGGGCGACCGGTTCGGGGTGCTGCCCAACGGCAGACGCGCCGAGATACCCGTGTTCATCCAGTTCGCCTTCAAGGACGGCCTCATCGCAGGCGAACGGTTCTTCTTCGACCTGGCGACTCTGTGCGACCAGTCAGGCGTCTCGACGGACGCAGTCCGGCGCAGGCTGTTTCCCGCCGTCACGGGAGGCGGTGCGGCATGACAGCGGACCCGCGCGTGAAGTCCGTGGGCGACATCCGAACAGCGCACCTCTTCGACATGGTCGTCGACCTGAACCCCCAGCTTCCCATCGGCAGCGGCCCGTTCGGCCGACGTGTCTTCTTCGGGTCCGCAGGCGGCACGTTCCATGGCCCCAGGCTGCACGGCGACGTTCTGCCCGGAGGCGGGGACTGGGCCCTGTTCGGTCCCGAGGGGACGATGACCTTGGACGTACGTCTGACACTGCGCACCCACGACGGTGCCCTCCTGCACATGACCTACACCGGCCGCTGGGTCACCCCGCCCGCGCTGCGCGACGCCATGGCCGACCCCGCCCATCGGTACCGGATCGACCCCGCCCGCTACTACTTCCGGACCAACCCGCTCTTCGAAACCGGGGCCGAGCCCTATGCATGGCTCAACGACATCGTCTGCGTGGGGTCGGGTTACCTCGTCACAGGCGGCATCGCCTACAAGGTCTCCCAGGTCCTGTGACGGGGCGCAACCGGGATGCACCGGGCACCGGCCCGGCGCCGGCGAAGCCCGGCGTCACCGCTCGCCCGCCAGGTCGAGATCACCTCGGGCCGGCGCCACAGCCGTGCGCACGGGCCTCGGTGGGTCCCAGGGGTGGGCGGTGGGTGCGGCGGCCGCTCGCCACCAGGGGGCCGCGGGCAGGTGGCCCGCGGGCTCGAACGGCTCCCCCGGCCGTGGGCGTCCGCACGTGGCAGCCCGGACAGCCGCGGCTCATCTCAGGGCAGGGGACAGCAGCGTGGCACCCGTCTCCAGAGCGAGCGTGCCGGCTCATACGAGCCGATCACCGCTGTCCGTGAAGGACTGCGCGAGCTGCGGCATCACGGAAATCCGCGCTTCTGCGGACGGTTGGTTCATGGTGCCGATGCGTCAGGCGTCGGCGAGGAGGGGATCGTACGGGGTGCCCGCGCGGCGCCCTGACATGAAGGAGAGGAAGTCGCCCACGAAGGCGCTGCGGCCGTAGGTGCCGTCGGTTGTGGTCAGGTTGCGGTGGAAGGCCGTACGGAAAAGCGTCCGGTACTCGTCCGCGTCGATGGCTCCGTTGCCGTCCTTGTCGGTGGCATCGAAGAGAACCTCGGCGACGCGGATGAGCGCAGGGCCGGCGAGGGAGGGGGCGGCAGTGCCGTACTCGTCGGCGCTGACGCGGCCGTCACCGTCCGTGTCGAGGGCGGCCTGAAGTTCGCGCCACCAGGCGGCGAAGGCGTCGTAGAGCCGAGTCTCCTCGGGCTCGGCCAGATCGAGTCGGGTGGCCAGTTCGCGTGCCATGGCGGCGAGGTCGGGCCAGTCGAGGTAGCCGTCACCGGTCTGGTCCAACACCTTGCGGAAGAACTCCACAGCCGAGCGCCGGCTGCCTCCCGTGTTCGCCGAAGGTGCCGAATCCGCGTCGGGGGCAAGGTCGCCGCTCAGCGGTGTGAGGAGACGGAGGAGAGCCGATGCGCGCTTCATACGGGAGCCCAGAGCGGACATCATCCTGGCGCGGGGGTCGTCGCTGTCGGGTGAGAGGGAGAGGGTTTCGATGAGGCTTTCGGCGTTGATCCAGCCCTGTGGCAGGAAGCGGGCCAGCCCGGCGGTGAGATAGGCGCCCTGCATGAGGGTCGAGGCGCCGGGCATCTCCGGCAGCCCGGCTCGGCGCCGGTACGGCTCGGGAAGCGAGGCGACGGTGATCGCGCCGAGGAGCGGACCGGCGACTGCCCGGCCGGCCGCCCACAGTGTCGGTACGCCGTCGAGCAGCGCCGGGGCGGGCAGATGATCGAAGAGCCGGTAGAGAATGACGCGTGCCGCCTCGGTGTTCTCCAACTCGTTCTCGACGACGCCGTCGAAGTACCGCCAGAAGTCGTTCAGATCCTGGGGAAGCTCGGCGGCGTCGCCGTCGAGCGCGGCGAGGAACGTGCGGTACTCGGCGTACATCCGCTCCATCGTGTCCTGGTCGAGCGGCTGGCCGCTCAGTCGGCACATCGTGACCGCGCTCTCGAAGAGAGTGGCGACCACCCAGGCGCGGGTCGCGCGGTCCATCGCGTCGTAGGCGCGGCCGCGGGAGTCGGAACCGCTCATCCGGGCGTGCAGTCGGTTGAGCCGCGCCGCTTCACGTTCACGTACCACCGGGTCGGTGCCGAACATGCGACGCATACTGAAGAACGTGTTCCGCAGCCGGCGCCAGGGATGGGCAACGAAGGTGGAGTTGTCGACGAGGGCGGCGCCGATCTGCGGGTGAGCGGCTTCCAGCACCGTGGCGCGGATCATGGCCAGCGCCCAGCGCGGGTCGTCGAAGAAGGCGCCGAACTGCGAATCCGGGCCGAACAGGGGAGCCTGGTCGGCCGCATCCGTGGTGACGGTCGTCATGATGGGTCTCCGTTGGTCCAGGGCGGCACGCCGCCGAAGCGGCGGTCGCGGCGCCGGTAGGTCTGCAGGCAGGCGAGGAAGTCGGGGGCGCGGAAGTCCGGCCAGAACACCTCGGGGAAGACCCACTCGGCGTAGGCGACATGCCAGAGCATGAAATTGGAGATGCGCTGCTCGCCGGAGGTGCGGATGACCAGATCCACATCGGGGGTGTCGGGGAACGGCAGGTGCTCCGCGAAGAGCCGCTCGGACACCTCGTCGGCGGGCGTCCCGGCGCGGATCAGCGACTTCGCGGCCTCGACGATGTCCCGGCGCCCTCCATGGTCGAAGGCGACAGTCAGCGTCATCCCCCGGTTCTCGGCGGTCAACGTCGTCAGATCCTCGAAGTCCCGGGTCAGTACGCGGGGGATACGCGGATCGGCGACCCCCAGGAAGCGACAGCGGATGCCACGGGCCAGCAGCAACGGCGCGTGCTTGCGCACGACCCGGCGCACCAGACGCATCAGGAATTCGACCTCGGGCCCAGGGCGGTTCCAGTTCTCGGTGGAGAAGGCATACAGGCTGAGCCACTGGACACCGGCAGCGCGGGCTGCCTCGATGACGTCGATGACGGTCGTCTCAGCAGCCCGGTGCCCAGCCGTGCGAGGAAGCGAACGTCGCTGCGCCCAGCGGCCGTTGCCGTCCATCACGCAGGCCACATGCCGCGGCGCCGCACGCACCGGCCGACTGTCCTTCCGCTCCCCCTCGAGCCCGCCCCCGTGCTTCCGTCCGTCCTTCCGCTCCTCCTCCGCCACGCGTACGCGCGGGACGACGTGGTCCCTCAGACCCGGCCCCGTCTCACCCGAAGCGGCGGAATCGGCCGCACAGTACTCGGTCACGCCCACCCCCTCACCGCCCCGCCACGCTCACACGCATGCGCGACCGGGGCCATCTCTGCCACAGTCTGGCAGCGTGCAAGGGACCGGTTTGGCCGCATGACCGGCTGTCACCCTTGACTCGTGCGTTCGGATCCACCCGAGGGCTCAAGGGCGGGGGACTCATGCGAACGTCCGAGCGGTCGGGTCGTCGCGCGTCACCGGGCGGGAAGGTCTCGGGAACCAGCGAGGACAACCACCTGAGAGCCCATGCCCGGCGTCTCTGGGTTGCGGGACCTTACGACTGGCCCATCCCACCCGGCGAAGGAACCAGTTCACCAGCCGGACGACGCTCCAGCCTCCGCACCGTCTCGCCGTGCCCGTCCCTGGCCGACGTCACCGCTCACCCGCGAGGTCGAGATCGTGCCGGGGCGCTTCAGGAGCCTGCGTCAGCTGGGGCCGCCGACGCCAGGGGTGAGCGATGGACTGGGACACCCCGCGCCACCAGGGGCCGGAGGGCAGCTTCCCCGCAGGTTCGAACGGCTCACCGGGACGGGGGAACGCCACTGCCTGCCCGGCTTCCTCGGCCTCGTACTTTGTCCACTCCCCTGGCTCTGCCCAGGCGTGCAGGGCCAGGTTGAAAGTGCCCCAGTGGATCGGCAGCAGCACCCCGCCCGGACCGCCTCCCTGCAGATCAAGATGGGTTTGCACCCCCTGCGCGGGCGACATGTGAATATCCGGCCACGCGCCCGGCAACGGCGTATAGTCCGTGTGGTTCTTGGGCCAGAACTCGCTGTACGCCCCGATCTGGATCATGGTCGCGTCGAACGGGCCGTACACCGCGCCGATCTCCGCGAAACCGGCGAAGTACCCGGTGTCCCCGCTGTGGTAGACGCGGTGCTCGGGACCGGCCACCACCCAGGACGCCCACAGCGTGTGCTGGGTGGTGCGCAGGGCGCGCCCGCAGAAGTGGCGGGCGGGGGTGGCGGTCAGCGTCAGCCCCGCCACCTCGGTGGACTCGTGCCAGTCCAGCTCGGTCATCCGGTCGGCCGGCACACCCCAGTGCTCCAGATGGGCGCCGACGCCGAGCGGTACGACGAACATCGTGCCGGTCCGCACCAGCGCCCGGACGGTGGGCATGTCGAGGTGGTCGTAGTGGTCGTGGGAGATCACCACCGCGTCCACCGGGCCCAGCTCGCGCAGCGGTACCGGCACCGGGTGCAGCCGCTTGGGGCCCAGCTGGGCGAAGGGCGAACAGCGGCTGCCCCACACCGGGTCGAAGAGCACCCGGCGCCCGTCGATCTCCGCGAGCACGGTGGAGTGCCCCATCCAGGTCAGCCTCAGCCCCGAGGCCGGCGGGGCGGCCAGATCGGCGAGGGTGGTCGGATGCACCGGTACCGGCCCGGCCGGGGCCCGGCGGATCCGCTCCTCCTTGCGGAAGTACGTGGGCAGGAACTTCAGCAGGGAGCCGGAGGGCGCGGTGCGGGTGCCCTCCGGGTTGACGAACACGCCGTTCGCGAAGTTCGGCGAGCGGCGGATGCGCTCCATCCGCTCCCCGGCCGGATCCGCCCCGAAGGCGGCGGGGCGCAGGGCGGCGGCGAGCCGGGAACGGTGCGGACGGGAGCCGGTCACGAGACCTCCTGGATGAGGGGACGGCGGATCACCCCACGGCCTGCGCTGCTGCGCTGCCGTACGGCAATAACACAACTCACTCGACGGGTGGTGTTGTTCCGGGCGCCGTGAAGGACAGCTGGAGGTGGTCCTCCAGCGGCCGGTATCCCAGCCGCTGGTACAGGGCGTTGCTGGTGGGGTTGGCCAGATCGGTGAAGAGCAGCACCTCCTCGGCTCCCGTGGCCCGTGCCGCCCGGCTCACCGCGGCGGTGACGGCACCGGCGTAACCGCGTCCGCGCAGCTCGGGCGGGGTGTAGACATGGGAGACCCGGACCATGCCCGCCACCGTGCGGCTGACCGCCGCGGTCGAGACCGGCGCGCCGTCCACCTCCCAGAGGGTGACCCCACCGTGGCTGAGCCGGTCGTCCACCGTGCGGGAGACATCGCCCCTCAGCGCCCCGGTGTCCCGGGCGAACCCGTCGTACCAGGTCAGCAGCAGCGCACGGTCGGCAGCGCCGGCCGCCCTGGCCCTCCCCGGCGGCGCGGGGCCGGGCGGGGTCAGGGCGCGCAGCCGGTAGAGCCGGTGGGTCTGGTCCACCTCGGCGGCCGCCCCGGTGAGCCGCTCCCAGGCGGCGGCGAAGGTCTCGGCGGTCCGCCGTCCGGCGTTCACCCCGGTGACCGGCGGCGGCGGGCCGTCCTGTGCGTTCCGTTCCGCCAGGACGCGGGCCAGGGCCTTTGCGGCGTCGCCCGACAGCGGTGACAGCACCGGAGGGTAGGGCGGGGTGCACAGGAGCGCCCCCTCGACGGCCCCGCCCCCGTCACCGTCCCCGTCCCGTTCGGTCCCTGGTCCCGGCCGCCACCAGCCGTAGCGGGGCGGCAGCTCCCCGTACCGGTCGCTGCCCGCCGCCGCCAGCGAGGCGGCCACCGTCAGCAGCACGGTGTGCTCGGCCGGGCGCCCCCGCAGAAAGCCGCCCGCCGCGGTCCGGAACGTGTCGAGGTCATCCGTCGTGGTCCACGCCATGTGCTCCAGGCTGGCGCGGACTCCCCCGCGGGCGCACCCGGTTTTCCCGGCTCTCCGCCACCCGCCGGTGCGTACGCTGGAAGACGTGACGCGGCACACATCCGTCCATGTCACACCCGGCCCCGGGTGCTCCGTCGTACGGGTGGAAGGGCGGCAGCGACCGCCGCGGCACCAGCTCCATCCGGAGGCACCCGTCATGTCACGTATCTCGCTCACTCCGCGCCGCACCCTCTTCTACCGCGTCATGGAGTGGTACTCGAAGCGCACCTACGGGAAGGTCCTCGACCCGGGCAAGGCGCTCGCCCACAACCAGCGGGTGCTGTTCACCTACACCCGCTTCGAGCAGTCGCTGAGCAAGTGGAACACCCTGGACCCCGGGCTCAAGGCACTCGCCGAGATGGCCTCGGCCGCCTCCATCGGCTGCTCCTGGTGCATGGACTTCGGCTACTGGGTCAGCCGTGGCCAGGGCATCGACGACCGCAAGCTGCACGATGTGCCGATGTGGCGGGAGAGCGACGTCTACACCGCGCTGGAGCGGGACGTCATGGAGTACGCCGAGGCCATGACCGCCAACCCGCCCACCGTGGACGACGCCCTCGTCGAGCGGCTGCGCACCAACCTCGACGAGGCACAGCTGGTCGAGCTGACCGCGATGGTGGCGGTGGAGAACCTCCGCTCGCGGATCAACTCGGCGCTCGGCCTGACCAGTCAGGGCTTCAAGGACAGCTGTGACATCCCGGCCGCGGCTCAGGCTCCGGCCCCCGGCCGGGTCTCCCGCTCCGGCGCGTAGCTGTCCGCGTTCGGACCGAAGGTCCAGGCGACCCCCTCCCGGACGGTCGACCCGCGGCGGCACGCGCGGCCAGGAGGTGCGGTGCGTGCCGTCCGGCTCGGGGGTGGGGTTGCGGCAACTCCGGACCAGGCCCGACAAGGCCGACGCCTGCGCCGCCCCCGTTGCCGGGATGCCGCCGGCTCCGGCCAACTCCTCAGCCGATTGCCCCTGTCACCACGCAGACGGTCATCACCACGTCACCAGAGAGGTCAGGGAGGGGGTCTGCCCGGCGACGCCCGGCGCCTCTGCCGAAGCCCCGTATCACACCCTGTCAGCTCCTGCCGCCCACCCCGTCGTAGAGGCCGATGGGACCGTGCTTCGCGGGGTCCGGCGCCGCCGGGTCCGGCCGCCGGCGGGGCACCCGCACCAGACCCGGGTCGAGCAGCTCGACCCCGGCGAAGAACGGCAGGATCTCGTCGTGGCGGCGCGGGCTCAGCCGGGCGGTGGACTTCCGGTGGACCTCGTCGGCCACCTGGTCGCGGCCGTGGAAGCCGGTGGTGCCATGGCTGATGGCCAGCTGGCTGCCGGACGTCATCGACCGCGTCAGGGCGGTGACGATCCCGGCCGGGTCCCGGGCCGGATGCGGTCTGCTGGTATCGATCTCCTCGGCGGAGAGTCGCTGGTCGGTCACACGGTTCCCCCTCGGCCCCGGTGGGCCGCGCTCGGGCGTCACAGAAGCAGGAAGTCGGCCTCCCCGGCCTTCGCCCCCTGAATGAAGCGTTTCATCTCAAGGTGCGTGTAGATGAGTGCCGGGCCGTCGGGATCGGTCGACTGGCGCAGCGCCACCCGTCCGTCCTTGAGCCTCATCGCCTCGACGCAGCTTCCCCCATTGCCACCGCTCCACGGCTTGTGCCAGCCCTCGCTGCCGAGTTCCCTCGCCGGCATGCCGCTGTAGACGCGGTTCCCGCATATGCGATCCATCGTTCAGATCTCCTTGCGAATGCCACCCAGAATGGCCTGGGTGGTCTGTGCAGGCGCGGCCTGCGCGCACATCCGGTCCAGGGCCTCCAGGAACGCCGACACATCATCGCGCTGGTCGAAGTAGGAGCCGCTGACCAGCGTCTCCGTGTACGCGATATCGGGCAGTTCCGGGATCGGGAACCGGAAGATATGGAAGGGTCCGTACATCGCCGGGTGCGGACCGGCGTCGAACGGCATGACCTGGAGTCTGATGTGAGGCGCCTCCGCGACGTCGATGAGGCGTGCGATCTGCGCACGCATGGTCTCGGACCCGCCGATGGGGCGGCGCAGCACCGTTTCGTCCATGACCACCCACAGCATCGGCGGGTTGTCCCGGGTCAGCAGTTCCTGGCGCTCCATCCGGAGGGCGACGTTGCGCTCGATCTCGGACTCGGGGGCGTGCGGCATACCGGCCCGCAGCACCGCGCGGGCGTAGTCCTCGGTCTGCAACAGCCCGGGGATGTAGTGCGGCTCGTACGCCCGGATCAGATTGGCCTCGACCTCGAGGCTGACGAAGGTGTTGAACCACTCCGGCAGCACATCGCGGAACCGGTGCCACCAGCCGTTCTTGTTGGCCTCGCGCGCGAGCGCGAGAAATCCCTCCACCTCTTCGGGGTCGTCCACGCCATAGGTCCGCAGCAGCTTTTCGACGTACGGGATTTTCAGGCCGACTTCGGCCTTCTCCATACGGCGGATCGTGGCATGGGTGACGTCGAGGGCGCGGCCGGCCTGTTCGAACGACAGCCCGGCCTTCTCCCGAAGGTCCTGGAGCCGCTTGCCGAGCACGACCCGCAGGACGGTCGGAGCACCGCCCGCCCGCGCATCCGCCACTATCGTCCCCCTCCAAGTACCTTCACAGCACAGCAGTCTGGCATGGGCTCAGCTTCTCGAACAGCCTGTGCTTTCGATTCTGTAATTTACAGATTGAACCTTGCCATGCGCGAGTCTCACAGAGCATAGTGTCGACGTGGCTCCTTCCTACGAGGCTCTCCGGTTAGGGCGCGGCGGCACCATGGTCGCTTCGTGCCTCCAGGACGTGTTCTGTCTCCCGGCGCTGAGCGCCTCCGTCGCGGAGGCGAGACGGCAGGTGGTGTTCCGGCTGCGCTCATGGGGCGTGGGCCAGGACACCCTGGACAGTGCCGAGTTGGTGGTCTCCGAGCTGTTCACCAACGCCGTCCGCCACACCTCCAGCGAAGAGGTCCACTGTTCCTTGCAGCTGATAGGCAGGCGCCTGCGGCTGGAAGTGGCCGACCAGGGGTGCGCCCGGTCGGTGCCGCAGGCGCGGTCGGTCGGGGTGGACCAGGAGGGCGGCCGGGGGCTGATGCTGGTGGAGGCCCTGTCGGAAGCATGGGGGGTCCGGGCCGAACACGGCGGTACGGGCCGGGCCGTCTGGGCGTATCTGGTCTAGCACCGGCGGACCGCACGGAACGCCGCCGCACCACCACCGCACGCAGGGGCCGCATCCGCGTCCGCACGGGACGAGCGGTGCCGAGGGAATAGGGACAGCGACAGCGCCGCCGCGATGAGAGCGCGGCGCCAACGGGGGTCTGCCCCTATTCCTTCGGGACCACTCAGGGCCGTAGCGGCAGCAGATCGGGACGCTTGGGTTCGACGTGGTCGCCCGAGGACTCCCCGCGCAACCGCCGTCCGATCCACGGCACCAGATACTCGCGCGCCCAGTGGATGTTGTCCCGGCGCACCTCGAACGCGCTGCGCTGTCCCTCCACCGGCCAGGGCTGGTCGGGGTCGGCGGGCACCTCGAGACCGAGCACCTGACCGGCCCGCAGCGCCACCCGGGTGTGCCCGTCGGGCGACAGATGGAGCCGGTCGTCGTCCCAGGCACGGCGGTCCTGGACCGAGCGGAGCGACCACAGGTCCAGCACCGGGCAGCCGTAGCGGTCGGCGATCGCCCGCACATGGGCGGTGTAGGTGGCGATCTTGCCGCGCAGATGACGGAGCACCGGTACGTCCCGGGTGTCGAAGCCGGTGCACACCATCACGGTGCCGACATGGGGCACCAGGCCGGCGACGGCGCTCTCGTAGCGGGCGGCCACATCGTCGGGGTCACTGCCGGGCCGCAGGATGTCATTGCCCCCGGCGCAGAAGGTGACCAGATCGGGGCCGAGCTCGATCGCGCGCGACACCTGCTCCTCGACGATCCGGTCGAGGAGCCGGCCGCGCACGGCGAGATTGGCGTAGCGGAAATCGTGCTGGGGCCGCTGGTCGGACAGCAGGACCGCGAGCCGGTCCGCCCAGCCCACGAACACCCCGTCAGGACCGGGGTCGCCGACGCCTTCGGTGAAGCTGTCGCCGACGGCTGTGTACGACCCGATCCCACCGTTGTTCACTATCTTCGAATCGTCTGCCACGTCAGGACATCATTCACCTCAGGACGTGACTTACGCCAACGTAACCAGGGGTTGACGTGTGGTGATGTATCCCACTGGCTCAGATGCGCCGTAGCTGGAATACGGCCGCGTCCAGGTCGCCGCGCAGCCCGGTCCGCAGTCCCCGGTGGAGGAGGACCGCGCCCCGGTGGACCTCTCCGGTGGCCTGGTCCTCGTAGCGCGCGGCCGGGTCCAGACCGCGCAGCCGCACCGGGGGCTGCGGCTCGCCGTAGTGCTGCGCGGGCAGCCAGGCCAGCACCACGGTCTCCTCACCGTGTACGTACTGGACGGCGCTGAGCCGGTCCCCGTCCGGAGGCCGCAGCCGGTACAGCTCGCCGTGCTGGACGACCGGCCGCACCCGCTTGTAGAGCGCCACCCAGTCGCGGGCCTCGGTGCGTTCGGCCTCGCTCCACCGGGCCAGATCGCCGCCGATGCCCAGCACTCCGGCCATCGCGCTGACGAAGCGGAAGCGCAGCGAGGAGGTGCGGGCGTTACCCATGACGTTGGGGCTGTCGGTGACCCAGGCGGCCATCACCCGGGCCGGGTGCAGCTGGCCGAAACCGTGCTGGATGGCGAGCCGGTCCAGCGGATCGGTGTTGTCCGAGGTCCACACCTGGTCGGTGAGGCGCAGGACGCCCAGGTCGATCCGGCCGCCGCCGCCCGCGCAGGACTCGAAGGCGACCCCGGGGTGGGCCGCGCGCAGCCGCCCCAGCAGCTCGTACAGCCCGTGCACATGCTCGGTCCACAGCCGCTGCGGATAGCCGTCACCGGGCCAGCCGGCGTCGGAGAAGGACCGGTTGAAGTCCCACTTCACATAGTCGACGGGGGCGCTGCGCAGCAGGGCGTCCAGCCGCTCCCACAGATACGCGCGGACGTCGGGGCGGGCGAGGTTGAGCACCAGCTGATGGCGGAACTCGGTGCGTACGCGCCCCGGGTGGTGCTGCACCCAGTCGGGGTGGGCGCGGTAGAGATCGCTGTCGGCGTTGACCATCTCCGGCTCGACCCAGATGCCGAACCGCATACCGCGGGCGTGCACCTCGTCGGCCAGCGGTTTCAGCCCGCGCGGAAAGCGGTCCGGGTTGGGGGTCCAGTCGCCGAGCCCGGCCCGGTCGCCGGTCCGTGCCCCGAACCAGCCGTCGTCCACGACGAACAGCTCCACGCCCAGGTCGGCGGCGACCCGGGCCAGCTCCAGCTGCTGCCCCTCGCCGACGTCGAACTCGGTGGCCTCCCAGGAGTTGTAGAGCACGGGCCGCGACGTCTCGGCGTCCGGGATGACATGGGCGAGCTGCCAGGCGTGCCAGGCGCGGCTGGCGGCGCCGAAGCCGCCCTCGGTCCACAGCCCCGCGAAGACCGGGGTGGTGAAGGACTCCCCCGGTGCCAGCAGCAGCTGGCCGGAGTCGTCGTGGCCCACGCCGCCGACCGTCTGGACGGCTCCGTCGGACAGCTGCTGGACGGCGATCCGCCAGGATCCGGACCAGGCGAGCGCACAGCTGTGGACCTCACCGCTCTCCTCGGTGGCGTCGCCGCCGTCCAGCGCGATCCAGGGCAGATGGTGGTGGCTGGTGTGGCCGCGGCGGCTGCCGATCACCTTCTCGCCGGGGGTGAGATCGGTCCGGGCGATCCGGCTCTCGGCCGCCCAGCGCCCGTACAGATGGGTCAGCCGCCAGCGGTCGCGGGCCGGCAGCGACCAGGCGGCGGAGTCGGCGCGCAGCAGCTCCAGCGGCGGGTGGTCCCCGGTACCGGTGTGGGTGAGGGTGGCCCAGCGCTCGAGGACGTCGCCGTCGTCCCGCATCCGGTAGTGCAGGGTGATCCCGAGGTGGTGCAGCGGATCGCGGAAGCGCAGCTGAAGGTCGCCGTCGCGCACGGCGCCGCGTTCGAAGCGCCACTGCGTACCGCGCAGCTCGGGGGTGCGCACCGACAGGGCGGGGCGGACGAAGCGGGGTCCGCCCTCGACCGGGTACTCCTCGCGGCCGTCCAGCGGGGATTCGAAGCCCCGCTCCGGAGGGCCGGGCTCGGCGGCGAGGGCTTCGGCGTCCTCGACCGCGATCCGCGGGCCCCAGTGGAGATGGAGCAGTTCATCGTGGTCGGTGAGGTGCAGGGCGTAGCTGCTGTGCCACCCCGACAGCACCCAGATCCGTCCGTTTCCGCCGATATCAATCATCACACTTCCCCAATTCTCAACAGGTGCCAACAGGATCGGGGAGGTGGCCCGGCGCGGCAATGCCCCTGCGCGCTTCCGCGGGACTGATTGCCCCAGGAATCCATGTCGTATGGTCGGCAGAGCCCGCCCCGCCGATCAGAGACCCGGGCGGCCGAACCCGAGGAGCTCCCGTGACGCAGCAGCCCCCGAAGGTCCCCCAGGCCGATCTGGTGGGGGTACGCAACTTTCGTGACCTGGGCGGTCTGCCGACCGCGGACGGCCGGCGGGTACGGCACGGCGTCCTGTTCCGCAGCGGCCATCTCGCCCATGCCACGGACGAGGACACCGTCTACCTCGACTCGCTGAAGCTGCACACGGTCTTCGACTTCCGCAACGCGGCCGACATCAAGCTGGAGGGGCCCGACGTCGCGCTGAAGGGCGTGCGCAACATCAATCTCCCGCTGTCCGACCCGGCCGACGGCGCCGGATTCTGGACGATGGTGCGCGAGGGCGACCTCAATACCCTGCGGAAGCTGCTGGACGAGGGGCGCGCCGCACAGCGGATGATCAATTCCTACCGGACCCTGCTCACCAACCGGCTCGGTGAGCACAGCCGGATGCTCAGCGCCATCGCGGAGGACAGTTCACCGGTGCTGATGCACTGTTCCGCGGGCAAGGACCGGGCGGGTCTGTCGATCGCGGTGACCCTGCTCGCCCTCGGGGTGGAACGGGAGGTGATCGAGGCCGACTACCTGGAGTCGGCAGCCGCCCACCGCCGTTACAAGATCTGGCGCAAGGGCGGGGGCGCGGACACCATGTCGCCGGAGGTGCTGGCGCTGCTCCTCCCGCTGTTCGACGCCCGCCTGGAATACCTGGCGGCCGCCTTCACCACGATCGAGGAGACCTGGGGCGACACCGAGCGCTATCTCACCGAGGGGCTCGGGCTCACCGCCCCGCAGCGCGAACGGCTGCGGGAGCGGCTGCTCACCGACTGACACGAACACTGCCGCAGGGGCCGGGGGTTGCCCGGCCCGCCCGGCTCAGCCGCGCGGCCGGGGCCGCGGTGACCGCCCCGGGCGACGCAGCGCGAAGGGGCTCTCCGCACCCGCCTCCGGCTCGGTGACCCAGCCCGCCGCCAGCACCAGCCCGGTGGCGCGGTGCACGGCCAGGAAGCCGAACGGGCGATCGTAGCTGACGCCGATCAGCTTCGCCTTCTGCTGCGGTATCCCGCCCGCGTTGAGCGCGAACGCGGTCACGGCCGCGGCGAAGAAGCCCTCGCGGCTGAACGAGGCCGTCATGGACTGCCGTCCGGAGGAGACCGCCAGCGGGAAGGTGCTGATCCCGGGGAAGTGACCCCGGGTGGCGTCCTGCGCCGACCGCAGCCCGAACAGCTCGTCGTGGCGCAGCAGATCGTGCTCCGCTCGCACGGTGAACTGCGGGGTGTTGAGCACCAGCTTGGGCCTGGGGTCGAAGCCGGTGACCTCCGCGACCTTGACGCCGGGAGCCGCGTCGCCCAGCGGCAGCTGCGAACCGGACAGCCCCGGCTGCCCGAGCGCGGTGATCCCCGCCGCCAGGACCTCGGCGCCGCTGACGTCCTCGCCGCCGAGCACCAGATGGACGTCCAGGCCGTTGTCGCCCGAGACCCCGGAGAAGGTCAGCGGTCCGGCCGGGGTGTCCTGGACGACCTTGAGGGTTCCGTCGAGATCCGCGGTACGGCGGGTGAGACCGGCGAGGGACTGATCGGCCCAGGGCCCGCTGGAGGGGCACATCCACCCCACCTCGAACGGCTGCGCCCAGGTGGTCTTCAGCAGCAGCGCACCGGCCAGGACCAGCAGGGTGTCCGGGCCCACCGGGGCCGGCATCCGCGCGATCTCGCCCCGGGTCTGCCGGGAGGCCCAGGCGTCCAGCTCCTTGCGATCCCGCTCGCCGTCGCCGGTCAGCGTGCCGCGTACGCCGGACGGCAGTTCCCGCTCCCACTCGGGCTTGATGGCGAGGTCCTGACGGGTCCACAGCCCGGTGGCCGTGTCGACGCCGTCCATCGAGGCCATCGCCTCGACGAGCTCACGGCCCAGCGCCGTCGCGCCGTCCGCGCTCACCCCCAGCGCGCATTCCAGCTCGGCGCGGGCCGGGCCACCGGATCCGCCCGCGAGCATTGCCAGCAGCGTCCATACCCCGGCGCCGGTGAAGACGGTGCCCTGGCCCGCCACCGCGGCCCGCGCCCAGCGCGCGGTCAGGGCGTTGACGGCCCGTACCGCGGTCGCGTCCACCATTGCCGGTCCCCCATCGGTTCAGCGGTGGGCCACCGCCTGCTTGACGAGAGTCCGCCCGAACTCCCACATCAGACCGCCGCCCCCGTGTGCGTCGTCCATGACCGCCGTGAACGCCCCGACGAAGCGGTCCACTTCCCGCTCGCCGATGATCAGCGGCGGGATCAGCTTAATCACCTCCAGGTGGTCACCGGAGACCTGGGTGAGGATGCGGTGGCGCTGGAGCAGCGGGACCACCACCATCTGCGCGAACAGCCCCTTGCGCGCGGCCTGGAGCATCGCCCAGCGGCCGCGCAGCGCGAGCGAGGAGGGCCTGCCGAACTCGATGCCGATCATCAGGCCGCGACCGCGCACCTCGTGCAGCAGCTCATAGCGGTCGACCAGGGCGGTGAGCCGCTCGCGCAGCAGATCGCCGGTGCGCCGGGCGTTGGCCACGATCTGCTCGTCCTCCATCACCGACAGGACGGCGAGCCCGGCCGCCATCGCCTGGGCGTTGGACCCGAAGCTGGCGGAGTGGACCAGCACCCGGTCCATCGACGCATAGACCCGCTTGAAGATCCATTCCTTGCCCAGGGTGGCGCCGACCGGCACATAGCCGCCCGACAGCGCCTTGGCCACGCACACCAGATCCGGTTCGACACCCTCCTCGTGGCCGTAGGCGAAGAAGTCCCCGGTGCGGCCGAGACCGGTCTGCACCTCGTCCACGATCAGCAGGGCCTTGTGGCGGTGCAGCAGCTCCTGGGCGGCGCGCAGAAAGCCGGGCGGTGTCGCGTGCACCCCCTTGCCCTGGATCGGCTCGACGACGAAGGCGGCCACGTCCCCGTGTGCCAGCTCCCGTTCCAGCGCGGCCAGATCGCCGAGTTCGATCGCGGTGTCGGGCAGCAGCGGGGCGAAGCCCCGGCGGAAGCCGTCCTCGCCGTTGACCGACAGTGCGCCGGTGGTCAGTCCGTGGAAGGCGTGCGCGCAGTACACGACGCGCGGCCTGCGGGTGGCGAAGCGGGCGAACTTCAGCGCGGTCTCCACCGCCTCGGTGCCGCTGTTGCCGAAGAAGACCCGGTCCAGATGCGGGGCGTGGGACAGCAGCTTCTCGGCGAGCAGACCGGGCAGCGGCTGGCAGTCGAAGCGGGTCAGATCGGCGAGCGAGGCATCCAGCACATCGTGCAGCGCCTTGCGGACGACCGGGTGGTGGCGGCCCAGGCCCATCACCCCGAACCCGGCGAGCATGTCCAGGTAGTCCTGGCCCTCGGCGTCCCAGAAGTACGCGCCCTCGGCCCGCTCGTAGACCTTGTCGAAGCCGATGGTGTGCAGCATCCGCGGCAGCTGGTGGTTGAGATAGCGCGCGTGCAGGTCGTAGCGCTCACCGGCGCGCTCGGCCAGCAGCTGCCCGAGGTCGAAGCCCTTGCGCTGTTCGGCTGCCGTCATGCCCGGCTCTCCTCGGCGGCGGTGTGGCGGGGGCCGCGGCGGATGTCGGGCGTCGCGTCGGTACGGGCCAGGGCCGCGGCGATCCGGCCCGCGATCTCGGCGGGGGTCAGCCCGATCTCGGTGAGCACCTCGGCGCGCTTGGCGTGCGGCAGGAACACCTCGGGGATGCCGAACGTCCGTACCGGCAGGTCGACTCCGGCGTCGCCCAGCGCCTGGGCCACCGCCGCGCCCACCCCACCGGTGCGCACATTGTCCTCGACGACCGCCACCACCGCGTGGCGCGCCGCGAGCCGGGGGAGGGCCTTGTCGACCGGTTTGACCCAGCGCGGATCCACCACCGTGCAGTGGACACCGCGCTCGGCCAGCAGTTCGGCGGCGCGCAGCCCGGTGGCGGCCATGACTCCGGCCACCACGAGCAGCACATCGCCGCCGTCGGGGGCGTCGCGGCGCAGGACGTCCATGCCGCCGACCCGGTCGAGCGCCGGAACGGCCGCGCCTACCGCCTCCTTGGGGAAGCGGACGACGGTCGGCGCGTCGTCCACCGCGACCGCCTCGCGCAGCTGGGCGCGGAGCTGGTCGGCGTCGCGCGGGGCGGCGATCCGCAGCCCCGGCACCACCTGGAGCACGGACATGTCCCACATGCCGTTGTGGCTGGGCCCGTCGGTACCGGTGACACCGGCCCGGTCCAGGACGAAGGTGACTCCGCACCGGTGCAGGGCGACATCCATCAGCACCTGGTCGAAGGCGCGGTTGAGGAAGGTGGCGTAGACGGCGACGACGGGGTGGAGACCGCCGGTGGCGAGCCCGGCCGCGGACACCGCGGCGTGCTGCTCGGCGATGCCCACGTCCCACACCCGCTCCGGGTAGGCCTCGGCGAAGCCGGTGAGGCCGACGGGGTCCAGCATGGCGGCGGTCAAGGCGACCACATCGGGCCGTTCGGCCCCGATCCGCACCATCTCCTCGCCGAACACCGAGGTCCACGAGCGCCCGCCGGACGGGATGAGGGGGGCGCAGGTGAGCGGGTCCATGGCGGCCACGGTGTGGAAGCGGTCGGCCTCGTCCTCCAGGGCGGGCCGGTAGCCGCGGCCCTTCTCGGTCAGACAGTGGACGAGGACGGGGCCGTGGAAGCGCCGGGCGCGGCGCAGCGCGGACTCCACGGCCTCGGTGTCGTGCCCGTCGATGGGTCCGACGTACTTCAGCCCCAGGTCCTCGAACATGCCCTGCGGCGCGACGGCTTCCTTGAGCCCCTTCTTGGCGCCGTGCAGCGATCCGTACAGCGGCTCGCCGACCACGGGGGTGCGGCGCAGGACGTCCTTGCCCCAGGCCAGGACGCGTTCGTACTCGTCGGTGGTGCGGAGGGTGGCGAGGTGGTCGGCGAGGCCGCCGATGGTGGGCGCGTAGGAGCGCTCGTTGTCATTGACCACGATGATCAGTGGCCGGTCCCGGGCGGCGGCGATGTTGTTGAGCGCCTCCCAGGCCATGCCGCCGGTCAGCGCGCCGTCGCCGATGACGGCCACCACATGCCGGTCGGTGCGGCCGTGTACCTCGTTGGCCTTGGCGAGGCCGTCGGCCCAGCCCAGCACGGTGGAGGCATGGCTGTTCTCGATGACGTCGTGCTCGGACTCGGCGCGTGACGGATAGCCGGAGAGACCGCCCTTGTGGCGCAGCTTGGAGAAGTCCTGGCGGCCGGTGAGCAGTTTGTGGACGTAACTCTGGTGGCCGGTGTCCCACAGGATGCGGTCCACCGGCGAGTCGAAGACGCGGTGCAGTGCTATGGACAGCTCGACGACGCCCAGGTTGGGGCCGAGATGACCCCCGGTCCTGGCCACCGCGGTGATCAGGAACTCCCTGATCTCCTCGGCGAGCGCGGGCAGTTCCTCCCCGGTCAGCGCGGCGAGGTCGTGCGGGCCCCGGATGTTCTCCAGCAACGGCATGCTCGGATCCCCTCCTCGTGTGTCAGCTCACGGTGACGTCCGGGGTACCCGAGGGAACCCCGTCATCCGCCGTGCGCCGCGCGATTTTCCTGGCTTCGTCGATCAGGGTCTCCACGATCTTCGATTCGGGCACGGTCTTGATGACCTCGCCCTTGACGAAGATCTGGCCCTTGCCATTGCCGGAGGCCACACCGAGATCCGCCTCACGCGCCTCACCCGGACCGTTCACCACACACCCCATGACGGCGACGCGCAGCGGCACCTCCAGACCGTCCAGACCAGCGGTGACCTGGTCCGCCAGCTTGTACACATCCACCTGCGCCCGCCCGCAGGACGGACACGAGACGATCTCCAGCCGACGCTGCCGCAGATTCAGCGACTCCAGGATCTGGATACCGACCTTGACCTCCTCCGCCGGCGGCGCCGACAACGACACCCGGATCGTGTCCCCGATGCCCTCACTCAACAGCGCACCGAACGCCACCGCGGACTTGATCGTCCCCTGGAACGCCGGACCCGCCTCGGTCACACCCAGGTGCAGCGGGTAATCGCACCGCGCCGCGAGCTGCCGGTAGGCATTGACCATCACCACCGGATCGTTGTGCTTCACCGAGATCTTGATGTCCCGGAAACCGTGCTCCTCGAACAGCGAACACTCCCACAACGCCGACTCCACCAACGCCTCCGGCGTGGCCTTGCCGTACTTCTCCAGCAACCGCTTGTCCAGCGACCCCGCGTTCACCCCGATCCGGATCGGCACCCCGGCATCCGACGCCGCCTTCGCGATCTCCTTGACCTTGTCGTCGAACTGCCGGATGTTCCCCGGATTCACCCGCACCGCCGCACACCCGGCATCGATCGCCGCGAACACGTACTTCGGCTGGAAGTGAATATCGGCGATCACCGGAATCTGCGACTTCCGCGCGATCACCGGCAACGCCTCCGCGTCATCCTGCGACGGACACGCCACCCGCACGATCTGACAGCCCGACGCGGTCAGCTCCGCGATCTGCTGAAGAGTGGCCCCGATGTCCGCGGTCACCGTCGTCGTCATCGACTGCACCGACACCGGAGCGTCCCCGCCCACAGCCACCGACCCCACCTGGAGGCGGCGCGAGTGGCGGCGCGGGGCGAGCGGCCTGCCCGGCACGGCGGGCAGGCCGAGTGAGACGGGCTCCCCTGCGCTCATGGCGTCACCGCCCTCCTGTGGCGGTCTCCCGCGCGGCGCGCAGCGACTCCTTGAGCGAGCTCATGGTGGCCAGGACGGCGGTGGGCTCGTAGCCGCAGTGGGCCATGCAGTTGTCGCAGCGGGGGTCCTTGCCGCGGCCGTAACGGTCCCAGTCGGTCTCCTCCACCAGCTCGCGGTAGGTGGGCACATAGCCGTCGCTCATCAGGTAGCAGGGGCGCTGCCAGCCGAAGAGCGAGTAGTTGGGGATGCCCCACGCGGTGCACGGGAAGTCCGTCCTGCCCTCGAGGAAGTCCAGGAACAGCGGGCTGTGGTTGAGCCGCCAGCGACGGCGGTTGCCGCCCGCGAACGCCTTCCTGAACAGTTCGCGGGTCTGCTCGACGCCGAGGAAGTGCTCCTGGTCGGGCGCCTTCTCGTAGGCGTAGGCGGGCGAGATCATCATCTCGTCCACCTTGAGGTCGTCGTTGAGGTAATTGAGCACGTCGATGATGGTCTGCGGGGTGTCGGTGTTGAAGAACGTGGAGTTGGTGGTGACCCGGAAGCCGCGCCGCTTGGCCTCCTTGATGGCCGCCACCGCCTCGTCGAACACCCCCTCCTTCGCCACGGATTCGTCGTGCCGTTCCCGCAGCCCGTCGATGTGCACCGCGAAGGCGAAGTACGGGGAGGGGGTGAACAGGTCCATCTTCTTGCGCAGCAGCATCGCGTTGGTGCACAGGAAGACATACTTCCGCCGCGCCACCAGCTGCCGGGTGATCTCGTCGATCTGGGGGTGCATCAGCGGTTCACCCCCCGCGATGGAGACCATCGGCGCCCCGGACTCCAGCACCGCGCCCACCGCCTGCGCGACCGGCATCCGCTGCTTCAGCACCCCGGCCGGGTGCTGGATCTTTCCGCAGCCCTCGCACTTGAGGTTGCAGGCGAAGAGCGGCTCGAGCTCCACGATCAGCGGAAACTTCTCTCGGCGCTTGATCACCTTCTGGTCAAAAAGATACGTCGCGACCCGGATGGTCTGTCGGAGAGGCATGGCCATCTAGCTCACCTCCTGGGAGCATCGCATTACGGTGCCAGTCAAAAAAAGCGGGAAGAACGGTCCGTAGTACTCGGAAGGCCGATATTCCACCGCGCAGTGTGCCGATCCGGACGAGTTCATGTTCCGGAGCGTCCACGACCACCCGTACGGCCGCAACCGGACGGGCCCCCTGGCGCACGGCGCTGCGCAGGGTGGCGGCGGACTCCATGTCCACCGCGATGGCTCCGGTGGTGTGCAGTGCGGCCCGTTCAGCGCCCCGCACCACATGGTTCGATCCGGCCACCGGGCCGATGTGCACGGTCCGCCGCGGGCCGCGCCGGGGCTCGCGCGGCACAAGATCCGACAGGGCGTCGGCGAGGAACGCGGTGCCGGCGCACACCGTGCGCCCGGCCGGGTCACGGGTCTCGTCGGCGACCACCAGGTCCCCCGGGTGCATTCCGGGGGCGAGTCCGGCGCAGAAACCGGTGGCGACGACGGCGGTGGGGGCCGCCGGGGCGGCGGGGGCCTCGCCGAGCGCCCGGGCCACCGCGCGCTCGGCGGCCTGCGGCCCCATACCGGTGCGCAGCACGGTCACCGGCCCGGCGGCGCCGTCCGCGTCGCCTCCCCGCAGGGCGAACCGCTCGATGCCGAGCGCACAGGCGATCAGCAGCGGCGGGCCCCCGGGGCCCGGGGCCGGTCCGGCGGACATCAGGATCTCCGCGGTCGTGCCCCGGTGGCCTCGTCATGGACGAATCGCCCGAGTGCCGTGAGGGGGAAGACCTGCCGGTACAGGTGGTAGTTGATGGAGAAGTCCCAGGGGAAGCCGGTGCCGGTGAAGTACGGCTCGTCCCAGGAACCGTCCTCTCCCTGCGCGGCGGCCAGCCATTCGACCCCGCGCTCGACGGCCTTGCTCTCCCGCTCCCCCGCCGCCAGCAGCGCCAGCAGCGCCCACGCGGTCTGGGAGGCGGTGGAGGCGCCCCGGCCGATCCATTCGGGGTCGGGATAGGAGCGCTGGTCCTCGCCCCAGCCGCCGTCCTCGTTCTGGACGCTCTCCAGCCAGCGCACCGCACGGCGGACGGCCTGGTGGGAGGCGGGCACCCCGGCGGCGATCAGCGCCGGGACGACGGAGCCGGTGCCGTAGACGTAGTTGGTGCCCCAGCGGCCGAACCACGCCCCGCTCGGCTCCTGCCCGGCCAGCAGCCAGGAGATCCCGCGCCGGGTGCGGGCGTCGTAGGACCGGCCCTCGTGGGCGAGCATCTCCACGACGTGCGCGGTGACATCGGCCGACGGCGGGTCGATGACCTCACCGAAGTCGCAGAACGGCAGCCGGTTGGGCAGCGGGCTGGTGTTGTCGGCGTCGAAGGCGCCCCAGGCGCCGTTCTTCGACTGCATCCCCAGCGTCCAGCGCATACCGCGCCGCACCGCCGCCTCGATCCGCTCGGGCTCGGGGTGGTCGACGCGGCGCAGCGCCAGGATGACTTCGGCGGTGTCGTCGATGTCGGGGTAGTGGTCGTTGTGGAATTCGAAGGCCCAGCCGCCGGAGGGCAGTCCGGGGCGCCGCACCGACCAGTCGCCGGGCCGGTCGATCTGCTCGCCGAGCATCCAGTCGGCGGCCTTGACCAGCGCCGGGTGATCGGGGTCGAGCCCGGCGTCGGCGAGCGCGATGGTGGCCAGACAGGTGTCCCAGACCGGGGACTGACAGGCTTCGATCATGCGGCTGCCGTCCTCGCGCCAGACCGCGAAGCGGTCGAGCGAGGCGAGCCCGGCGCGCATCACCGGGTGGTCGAGGTCGTAGCCGAGGAGGTGGAGGGCGATCAGGGAGTAGACGGCGGGTGGCTGGATGCCGCCCCAGCAGCCGTCGTTCTCCTGCCGTTCGACGATCCAGCGGGCGCAGGAGCGCAGCGCGGCCCGGCGCAGCGGTCGGACGGCGACCTTGCGGTAGGCGTGCAGGACCCGGTCCAGCCGCTGGAAGGCGCCGTCCCAGGAGGCCACGGGGGCGGGGCGGCGCGGCGGTCTGGGCCGCCGGGGATCGGTGTGCAGCTCGTCCAGGGGGAACGGGGCGGGGCGCACGGGGCGGTGGGCGGAGACGATGGTGAGGGGGACGATGGTCTGCCGGGCCCAGCAGCCGAAGTCGTAGATGTTGAGCGGAAGCCACTTCGGGAAGTAGATGATCTCGGGCGGCAGTTCGGGCAGGTCCTCCCAGCGCCACCAGCCGAAGAGGGCCAGCCAGATGCGGGTGAAGACGCGGCTGCGGGCGATGCCTCCTTCGGCGCGCACCCAGGCGGCGGCCGCGGCCATATGGGGGGCGTCGGGCTCGTCGCCGGCCAGCCGGAGGGCGACGTACGCCTCGATGGTGGCGGAGAGCTCGGGCGGGCCGCCGTGGAAGGTTGCCCAGGTGCCGTCCTCGCCCTGCTGGGCGCGCAGATGGCGGGCCGCGGCATCGAGGAGCCGGGCATCCTGGATCCCCAGGAACTGCCGGAGCATCAGGTCCTCGGCGTCCATGGTGACGTTGGTCTCCAGATCGCCCTTCCACCAGCCCTGCTCGTCCTGACGGGACAGCAGGTGGTCCACGGCACGGGCCGTCGCCTTCCGCGCGGCGCCTAACGTCTCGGACTCGGGTGACTCGGAGGGTTGGACGGTGGTCGCTGTCATGGCTTCCCCTCTGCGGTGTGCGATCTCTGCCGTCGTTGGGGCCTCCGTCGGCCGGCACCCCGGCTGGGTGCCGGCCGGCGACTGCGAGCTGGGCGCGGTCGATAACGATCATCTCTCTCGTACGACGACGAAGTCGGCGAGCGCCACGAACTGGGCGCGGACGGCGGCGGGCATGTCCACCGCGCCGAGCGCCGCCACGGCGGTCGCGTGCTGGCGGCGGGCCTCCTGCGAGGTCCAGTCCCGGCCGCCGGCCTGCTCGATCAGCGCGGCGCGGGTGGCGAACTCCTCCTCGGAGAAGTCGGCGAACTCCGCGTCCGGCTTGTGCGCGTCGGCGGCGAGGATCTGGGCCAGGTGCTCGGAGTCGGGTCCGCCCGCGGCCAGGGCCGCGACCACCGGCAGGGACTTCTTGCGCTGCCGCAGATCGCTCCAGGTGCGCTTGCCGGTGGCCTCCGGGTCGCCCCAGATGCCGAGCAGGTCGTCGACGGCCTGGAAGGCGAGTCCGAGGTGGTAGCCGTAGCGCTCGAGGGCGTCGGCGGTGCGGTCGTCGGCCCCGCCGAGGACGGCGCCGATGGAGGCGGCGCAGGCGAGCAGCGCGCCGGTCTTGTTGCCCTCCATCTCCAGGCACTCCTCGACGGTCACCCGCTCGCGGTGCTCGTAGGAGATGTCCTGGGCCTGACCGTCGATCAGGTCCCGGGTGGCGGAGGTGAGCCGGCGGGTCGCCCGCCCGGCCTCCACGGTGCCGAGCTCCAGCAGCATTTCGTTGGCCAGGGCGAACAGCGCGTCCCCGACGAGGATGGCCTGCGCCGGTCCGTGCACCTTCCACACCGTGTCCCGGTGGCGGCGCTGCTCGTCGCCGTCCATCAGATCGTCGTGGAGCAGCGAGAAGTTGTGGACCAGTTCGACCGCGACCGCGCCGGGCACCCCGGTCTCCGGGGCGGCGCCCGCCGCCTCGGCCGACAGCAGTGCCAGCGCGGGGCGGACGGCCTTGCCGCCGTCGCCCGCGGCCGGGCGTCCCTCGGTGTCGATCCAGCCGAAGTGGTAGGCGGCGACGGTGTCCATGGGCGGGGCGAGCCGGCCCACGGCGGCGCGCAGCACCGGCGTGGCAAGCGTGCGGCCGCGCTCCAGCAGCGCGTTCACGCTCGCGGTGTCGACAGCTGGGGTCGCCGGGGTCACGGTCTCTCCTCTGTTTCCTGTGGTGGTGCTCATACCGCCTCCTCGGGGGTCCCCCCGCCGGGGGCGGGGAGCTGATTCGCATGCGGGCGGCCGATGTCGGAGAGGGCCGCGCGGGCGGCGGACAGCCCGCTGCGCACGGCGCCCTCCATGGTCGCGGGCCAGCCGGTGGCGGTCCACGCACCGGCCAGGTAGAGGCCGGGCGCGTTCGTGGGGGCGTCCGGCCGCAGACGGCCGACGCCGGGGACGGGGGCGAAGGTGGCGGTGCGCTCCCGGGTGACGAAGAAGTCCCGCACCCCGGCGCCGCGGGCGGCGGGCAGCAGCCGCTCCAGCTCGGGCAGATAGCGGGCGCGCAGCTCGGCCACCGGACGGTCGATCTCCTCGTGGGCGGCGGACTGCGACACCGCCAGGTACTGGCTCTGCCCGGCCCCGGGGGTGTCCTTCAGCCCGGAGGCGTCCGTGCGGTCGAAGACCCACTGGACGGGGCTGCCGATCGCGGCGAAGAACGGGCGGCGCAGCACGGTGCGGTCGTAGATCACATGCAGATTGAGGATGGGCGCGGTGCCGATGCGCAACAGCCGGTCAGGGTCCTCGAGGGCGCCGTCGGGCAGCAGGGCGTGGGCGTCGTGCTGCGGTACGGCGAGCACCACGGCGTCCGCGTCGTCCAGCGGCCGCGCGGTGGCGGCCCCGTCGGCGGGATGCGGGCGCCAGCGGCCCTCGGCGGTGCGGGTGACGGCGGTCACCCGGGTGCGCAGCTCGGTGCGGACGCCCGCGGTGTCCAGGGCGGCGCGGGCGAGGGTGTCGTGCAGTTCGCCGAGCGGGGCGCGGGCCCAGCCGATGTCGGCGGCGCCGGGCCGGGAGAGCAGCCCGGTCTTGAAGACCATCGCGGCCAGGCCGAGCGAGGCGTGGCGGGCGGTGGCGTTGAGCGTGGCCACACCGACCAGGTCCCACAGTGCCTCGACGGCGCGCGGCGACTGGCCGTGACGGTGCAGCCAGCCGGCGAAGTCCTCGCCGTCCAGGGCCGGGTCCGCCGGGTCCAGCCGTCCCAGGGCGAGCGCGGCACGGCCCACCTGGGCGCGCTCGGCGAAGGTGAGATGCGGATAGGTGGCGAGGCTCGCGGCCAGGTGCAGCGGCACCGGCAGGGCGGTGCGGCGCAGCCGTCCGAGCCGCCGCCCCGGGCGGCCGTCGGCGTCCAGTACGGGAACGTCCAACCGGCCCTGGAGCGGGGCGAGTCGGGCCGCGTCCAGCCGGTCCAGGAACCACTGGTAGGCGGTGCAGCAGCGCAGATAGACATGCTGGCCGTTGTCGACGGTCAGCTCGCCCACGGGTGAGGAGCGGCGGAAGGAGAAGGCCAGACCGCCCAGGCGGGGCCGCCCTTCGAGGAGCGTCACCCGCATCCCGGCGTCGGCGAGGGCGAGCGCCGCCGTCGTACCGGCCAGACCGCCGCCGATCACCAGGGCGCCACGGCCACGCGCCGCGCCCTCCGCCCGGGGCGCGCCCCGGGGGCCGGGGTGGGTGAGGGGGGCCGTCATGAGAGTGTCCCCGTGACCCGGCGGCGGGTGACCGCGCGGGCGTCGAGTCCGGCGAGCCCGCGCACGGCGACGTACGCCTTCTCGTGGGCGGGCAGCGAAACGCGGCCGCGCAGGACGGCCGCGGGGTCCCGGGCGATGCGGTCCAGAAGTCTGCGGTAGATGCCCGCCATGGCGGCCACGCACGCCCCGCTGCGGCGGTCCAGCAGCGGCAGCAGCCGGAAGCCCTCGTCGAACAACACCCTGGCCCGCCGCACCTCGAAGTGGACCAGGCCGGTGAAGTCGGCGTCGGGCGGGGCGGTGGAACGCCGGAACGCGGCGGAGCAGCCGAACTTGGCCAGGTCCTCGGCGGGCAGGTAGGTCCGCCCGGAGGCGGCGTCCTCGCGGACGTCCCGCAGGATGTTGGTCAGCTGAAGGGCGAGGCCGAGGGTGTCGGCGTACTCGGGTGCGCGCCCGAGCTCGTCCTCGCTGTGACCGGCGGCGGGCACGGTCCCGAAGACACCGAGGGAGAGCCGCCCGATGGCACCCGCCACACAGCGGCAGTAGACCTTGAGGTCGTCCCAGGTCTCGTAGGTCCGCCCGGCCACGTCCATCAGCACGCCGTCGATCAGCTCCTCGAGCCCGCCGAGCGGGATCGGGAAGCGGTGGGCGGCGTGGGCGAGCGCGACGGCGACCGGATCGGTGTCGTCCTCGTCGATGCCGCCGTTCCCGATCCGGCCGAGCAGGGTGCGGGTGCTCGCGAGCCGGGCCCGCTTGGCGTCGGCGTCGAGGGCGCCGTCACCGATGTCGTCGATCCGGCGGGAGAAGGCGTAGAGCGCCGACATGGCGTGCCGCTTGTCGGTGGGCAGCAGCCGGATGCCGTAGGCGAAGTTGCGGGCCTGGTGCCCGGTCACGGCCTCGCAGTAACGGTACGCCGCGAGCACTGGCGCGGACGCGTGCGGAGATCCGTCCACGGTCCGGCTCACCCCTCTCTTCGCAGTGTCGCCCCCACCTCGCGCAGCAGGCTGAGCTTGGTGGGCCTGGGTGGTCCAGGGAGTACGTCGTGCCCCGTGGCCGCGACCGCCCGCAAGGCGGCCCTCCCCCCGGCCACGAATCCCGCCAGCAGCACCTTCAGCCTGCCGTGGACGCTACCCACCAGGGGGGTGCCTTCATTCAGCAGGGCCGCGGCGCGTTCCGCCTCGTACGCGACCAGGGCACGCACCGATGCGCCGCCCCGGGGAGCGGCGAGGTCGGCCTCGGTCACCCCGAAGCGTTTCATGTCCTCGGCGGGGAGGTAGACGCGGTCCCTGCGGAGGTCCTCGGCCACGTCCTGGAGGTGCTCGACGATCTGGAGGGCGGTGCAGATCGCGTCGGAGCGGCGGATCCGCTCGGGGCTCGCGGTACCGGTGATCCCGAGGACGAGCCGCCCCACCGGGTTGGCGGACAGCTCGCAGTAGTCCAGGAGCTCCTGGTAGGTGGCGTACCGCCGGATCCGCTGGTCCTGGCGGTTGGCCTCGATCAGGCCGAGGAACGGCCCGGGGGTGAGGCCATGGCGGCGGACGGTGGGGCGCAGCGCGCGCAGCAGCGGATGGCGCGGGGTGGCGGCGGGGTCGAAGACCCGCCGCAGATCCGCCTCGAAGGCGTCGAGCAGGGCGAGGGGGTCGTCCGCGCTGCCGCGGTCGAGACCGAGCAGCTCGGCGTCGGCGCCACCGGGGGGAAGGTCGCCGTCGCCGATGTCGTCGACCAGCCGGGCGTAGCCGTAGACGGCCATGAGGTCGGTGCGCCAGGCGCGCGGGAGGAAGAAGGGGGCCACGGGGAAGTTCTCGTGCGCGGCCTTGGCGAGCACGGCGCGGGCGGCCTGCTGCCCGCCGTTGGGGCCGCTCGACGTGGTAGAGAAACGGCTGCGCTCGTCCTCGACGGTCACCGTGGACAGCCAGGCGTACGGGCGAGGACCAGGACGCCATGCGGATCCCGGCGACCGGGGCCCGCGGGAGCGCTGGAGAGGGGCCGTGTAGCCAATGCCGTCACATCCCCCGTTCTACACCGGTTACCAGGGTCGGCACGATCCGGACACGCCGCGCCGCCATGTCAAGGGCGTCCGGCCCGGAGCCCCCGAACAGGCGACATCGGCCCGGTTCCGACATGATCCGGATGGGCATTGCTCCAGCTTACGCTTCTCGGTGTACAGATGTACGGGGATACACCCCCATGTGCCCCTTCGCGCCCCGCGCAGGGACGGCGACCGGCCCGACCGGGCCGGGTGCGCGGGACAGCCGTCAGGGCGTGTCCTCGTAGAACTCGTCGATGTCGAGCACCGTGCAGAGACTGCGCAGCTCGAACTCGAAGAAGGACTGTCCCTCGGCCAGGGCGAAGGACATATGGCCGAGCGCCTCCAGGGAGATCACCCCGTACAGCCGCACCCAGCAGCGGAGCATGACCGCGATGGCGCCGGGCGGCATGTCGACGTCCTGGTCCTCGCTGAGGGTGGTCAGCTGGCGGGCGAGTCCGGCGTCGAGCTCCTCGCCCTCGGGGGCCGGGAAGCCGCGCAGCCGCCACAGGTCGGAGACCAGATCGGAGAAGACGGAGCCGAGGACCAGGCCCATGTGGCGCTCGGGTTTGGTCTCCTCGCGGCCGAGCCCGGGGGCCCACGGCCCCAGGATGAGACCGAACTCATGGGGGTGCTTGATCGCCCAGATCCGCAGCGCCCGGGCGCCGCTGATCAGCCGGCGGCCGGGCTCCTCCTCCGGGAGCTTGCCGAGCACCCCGCGCATGAAGCGGGCCATCTCCTCGAAGATGTCCACCCGCAGCTGGAGGATGAGCGCGTCACGGCTGCTGAAGTACCGGTAGACGGCCGGCGCGGTCATACCCATCTCACGGGCGATGGCCCGGATGGTGACGTTCTCCGGCCCCTCCTGGACCAGGAGCGTCCGGGCCACGTCCTTGATCTCACGGATGGTCGCGATGCGCAGCCGCTCGCGCCGTGAGTACGGTGCGACGTGCGCTTCCCCTGGCGACACGCGTCCCCCTCCCCTGATGCCCCCGCCGCTCGGCAACCCGGCGTACAGGCACACGATACAGCGCCTCTGTTTAGTGAACAGCAGCAGCGGCGGTGCCTCTGGTTCACGCAAGGGGGCGACGGTCTCCCGACGACCACTTTGGACCGGGCCGCCCGGCCCGCGGGAAGGCCCGCCGGGCGGCCGGTCGCACACCTCCGCCGCACCTCCGGCACTCCCCCGACATCCATCCGTCGGCAATGCGTTCGAGAGAGAAATTCCACACCGCGGACATCTGTTCAGGGGTTCCCTCCCCCGGTTCACCAGCGCAAGACTGGCTACCCGCCAGTCAACGGGCGTGACCGGCCAGGAAACAGTTGACAGGCGCGGTTGGACTCGCTCTATAGTGAACACTCGTAGCTGAGGTGAATTTGATTTTTGCTCACCTCGCGACACCTGACGAACGAACGGAACCGGGGATTCCAATTCGTTCCGTTCTGTTGTGTCAGGAGCAAAAAGAAGACACGGGGGGATACGTGCACGCACGATCATTGAACGATCTGGTCGACGGCTGCCTTGACGGGGATCAGGACTGCTGGAATCAGATCGTCGAGCGGTATGCACCGCTCATCTGGGCCATTGCCCGTTCTCATCGACTCAGTCCGGCCGACTGCTCGGACGTCAGCCAGGCCACCTGGCTGCGGGTCGTCCAGCACCTGGACAAGCTGCGCTCGCCCGACCGGCTGGCGCAGTGGATTTCCACCTCGGCACGCCGGGAGAGCCTCAAGCATCTGGAGAAGTCGGGGCGAAGCGTCCCGGTCGGCGGCGCCGAGGCGTTCGACCGGCCCGAGACCGCGGGACCGCAGCCGGAGGACGCCGTCCTGGCCCGGGAGCGCGACGACGAGGTCTTAACGGCCTTCTGCTCGCTCACCCCGAAATGCCAGGCGCTGCTGGGGCTGTTGGTGACCGATCCGCCGATGTCCTATGACGAGATCAGTGAAACCCTCGCCATGCCGCGCGGTTCCATCGGGCCGATCAGGTCGCGCTGCCTGGCCCATCTGAAAAAGATCCTCCAGGAGCAAGGACGGGCACCGAAAGGCGATGCCGCCCTTGTCTCCCACATCAGGGCCGCCGGACTACGGGCCTATGCGGTGAGTCGCCGGACTACGCCTGAGAAACATGGGCCGGGTGGGTCGAATGGGCCGAACGGCTCTCGAGGGCCTCGTCCTTCAGGTCCTCCACCACGTCTTCCGCATTCTCGTCCGCATCACGACGAGCCACGTTTTCTCTGAAGAGCGCCTGCGCCTTCTCGATCACATCTCGCGGCACCGGACCGAGAGCGTCGGACAGCCGTCCCAACAATTCCGCTTGCTCATGATCCATCGCTACGGCTCCCAACTGCACGACGGTGGGCACGTCCTTTACCACACCGGTCGGCTCCCGATCTCAGCGGTTCAATCTACAACAACGTATGCGGCTTCACCATGGTGCGTCAGTGCGTTTACGTCCCGGTCGAGTTGATGTGTATCACGTACGGCGTACTGCGGATTCTCCTCATGATGCTTCGTCTCCCGTCGGACGAGATCGGTGGGCGGTGCGGCGCGGAGGTGCCGGAGCCCTTCGCGCCCACCCCTACAGATACGGCATGTGACACTCTGGATACACCCGCCGGACGTTCGGGGGCAACCGGGCCCGGAACGCGGGGCAGTTGGGGGGACCGCGCGCACGACGAGGCCCCGCCGGATCCTTGGATTCAAGGGGTCGTCGCAACACCACTTGGTTTCAGGTGGTGAGTAGATCACGTAGACGCTCGGCTGGGGTATCCCAGCCGAGCGTCTTGCGTGGGCGGCCGTTGAGTTCCTGGGCGACGTGTTCGAGGTCTTCGGGACTGTGGACGCTGAGGTCGGTGCCTTTCGGGAAGTACTGGCGCAGGAGGCCGTTGGTGTTCTCGTTCGAGCCGCGTTGCCAGGGGCTGGCGGGGTCGCAGAAGTAGACGGGCATGCCGGTGGCCATGCTGAACTGCTTGTGGCGTGCCATCTCGCTGCCCTGGTCCCAGGTGAGGGAGCCGCGCAGGTGGGCGGGCAGGGTCTGGATCGTGGCAACGAGGCCGTCGCGGACGGTCTCGGCGTCGTGGGCCCCGCCCGGCAGATGGACCAGCAGGGTGTAACGGGTGCTGCGCTCGACCAGGGTGGCGATCGCGGAGCGCCCGCCCGCGCCGATGATCAGGTCGCCTTCCCAGTGACCGGGCACGGCCCGGTCCTCGACGTCGGCGGGACGGTCGCTGATCATCACCATCGGGTCGATGAACCGGGGCGTGCGCCGCTGGGAGTCCCGGCGCGGTTTGCGGCGGGTCCGGCCGGAACGGATGGCGGCCTGCACTTCCCGCTTCAGGCCGCCGCGGGCCTGGAAATACAGTGCCTGGTAGACCGTCTCCACGCTCACCCGCATGCTCTCGTCGTCGGGATGCTCTCTCCGTAGAGCGTGGCAGATCTGTGCCGGTGACCACCGCTGGCGCAGTCCGTCCCGGACGAAGCGGCGCAGCCGTCCCTCGCGCAGCAGTTTGCGCTCCTTGGGCCGGGGTCTGCGCGCTGCCGCTGCCCGGTGGGCGGCGTAGGGCTGGTAGCCCTCGCTGCCCGAGTTCGCGTCGATCTCCCGCTTGATGGTGCTCGCCGGCCGTCCCAGGACCCGTCCGATCGCCCTCAGCGACTGCCCCGCCGCGCGCAGATCGCGGATCTTCTCGCGCTCGGCGAGCGCTAGGAACCGCGGGTGAAGCTGCTTCTCCAGGGCCGTCAGGCCCACCGGTGCCGTGGTCACACCGCACATCGTGACGGTCCCGGTGCTGTAGTCGACACGGCGGCCGTCAGCGTAAGTGCGCGTGGTGCCGGTCTTCTTGACGCCCCAGTCCCAGTCCTTGGCCGTGCGCTCGTTCACCCCGACCTGCAGGGCCGCCACCCGACGTGCGACACCGGCGGCCCGAAGCCGCTCGTACTCGTCGCGCCCGGGGTGCCGCCGAGGCAGGCGCACCGAGGTCCGTCCGGCCTTTCGGGCCCAGCCGAAGGCAGTGTTCCGGTTCACCCCCAGCTCACGCGCCACCACGGTCACGTTCCCCACGGCATCCAGCCGCGCAAGGAAACGCTCCCTCAACCCCGCAAGATCATCCCGTCCAACGGCCACGGTCCTCGCAACTCCCACAGATCGCGGGTGTTGCGAGGACCGTTAGAACCCAAGATCGTTCCGGCGGGGCCTCGTCGTCTGCCGTGCGGGGGCGGGGCTACTTGCCCGCCTCCTTCTCGTACGCCTTGATGACCTCGTCGGTCGGTCCGTCCATCAGCAACTCGCCCTTCTCCAGCCACAGCACCCGGTCACAGGTGTCCCGGATGGACTTGTTGTTGTGGCTGACGAGGAAGACCGTGCCCGCGTCCTTGCGCAGCTCGCGGATACGGGCCTCGGAGCGCTTCTGGAACTTCCGGTCACCGGTGGCCAGCGCCTCGTCGATCATCAGCACATCGTGGTCCTTGGCCGCGGCGATCGAGAAGCGCAGCCGGGCCGACATACCGGAGGAGTAGGTGCGCATCGGCAGGGTGATGAAGTCGCCCTTCTCGTTGATACCGGAGAAGTCGACGATGTCCTGGTAGCGCTCGCGGATCTGCTCCCGCGACATGCCCATGGCCAGTCCGCCGAGTATCACGTTCCGCTCGCCGGTCAGGTCGTTCATCAGCGCCGCGTTCACACCGAGCAGCGACGGCTGGCCGTCGGTGTAGACCTTGCCGCGCTCGGTGGGCAGCAGCCCCGCGACGGCCTTGAGCAGGGTGGACTTCCCGGAGCCGTTGGAGCCGATCAGGCCGATCGATTCACCGCGGTAGGCGACGAAGGTCACTCCGCGCACCGCGTGCACCTCACGCATCCCCGGGGCGTTCTTCCGGCCCAGCATCCGACTGAGGGCGGCGGTGGCGCTGCCCTTGCCGCGCGGGCCGCCGTTGACCCGGTAGACGATGTGCACATCGTCGGCGATGACGGTGGGAATGCGCGCCCCGGTGGAGTCCGTCGGAGTGACCTCGCTCACTTCGCCCACTTTGTCAGCCTTCTGAGATGTGTCGGCTTTGTTCGCCTTGCCGCCCTTGGCGGCCTCAGCGGCCTTGTCGAGAATCTGCTCAGCCACGGCCGTACTGCTCCTCTGCCTTCCAGAAGTACACGAAGCCACCGACGCCGAAGAGCGCCGCCCAGCCCAGGGCCAGAGCCCAGACATGCGGGGGCAGCGAGTTGTACTCGTCGATCAGCGCGTACCGCATCAGGTCCATGTACACGGCGGCCGGGTTCGCCAGCATGAGGTCGGACATCCAGCCGCTCGCCCCCGCGTGCTTCAGCGTAGCCTCCAGCGGATACATCACACCGGACGCGTACATCCAGGTACGCAGGATGAACGGCAGCAGCTGCGCCAGGTCCGGGGTCTTCGCGCCCAGCCTGGCCATGATCAGCGCAAGACCGGTGTTGAAGACGAACTGGAGCGCCAGCACGGGAATGATCAGCACCCAGGCCAGGGCCGGGAAATGCCCGAAGCCCAGCAGGATCACGACCAGCACGATCATCGAGAACAGCAGCTGCTGGAGCTGCTGGAGCGAGAAGGAGATGGGGAGCGAGGCCCGCGGGAAGTGCAGGGCCCGCACCAGCCCCAGGTTTCCGGAGATCGCGCGCACCCCGGCCATCGCGGAGTTCTGGGTGAAGGCGAAGACGAAGACACCCGTCACCAGGAACGGGATGTACACGTCCTTCTCCAAGCCCCGGTTGCTCTTGAGCAGCAGACCGAAGATGAAGTAGAACACCGCGGCGTTCAGCAGCGGGGTCGCCACCTGCCACAGCTGGCCCAGCTTGGCCTGGCTGTACTGGGCCGTGAGCTTGGCCTGCGAGAAGGCCAGGATGAAGTGGCGCCGGCCCCACATCTGCCGGATGTACTCGCCCAGCCCCGCCCGGGCACCGCTCACCGACAGCCCGTGCTTACGGGCCAGCTCGGCCGGGGACAGGCCGTCGTCGGGTGATGGTGCACTCACGGCGACCGCACTGTCGTGCGTAGTCTCGCTCACAGTTGACACTTTCGTCCTCAGGGTGCGCTGACAGGGGCCGCGCCCCGGGTCGCGCCCGATGCGTATCAGATACGAGCTTGTCAGATGACAGGAGGGCGGCCCAGTCGGGTCAGGCGCCATACCGTACGCCACTTCATGGGTCGACGTGGACCGCATGGTGTCTTCCAGCCTTCGCGGAACCCTCCCAACCAGGCACGGAGCGCGGTTCCAGACGGCCGCCGGGCCAGTGTGAGCAGCAGCCAGACCCCCAGATAGACCGGTACCAGCAAGGCAGGAAGGTTGCGCCGGGCCAGCCAGACCCGGTTGCGGGCCACCATCCGGTGGTAGACCGCGTGCCTGCTCGGGGCGGTGGTCGGATGGTGCAGCACCATGTCCGACCGGTAGTCGATCATCCAGCCGGCATCCAGGGCCCGCCAGGCGAGGTCGGTCTCCTCATGGGCGTAGAAGAAGTCGTCGGGCAATCCGCCCACCTGCTGGAACACCGCGGTGCGGACCGCATTGGCACCGCCCAGGAAGGTGGTGACCCGGGAGGACCGCATCGGGTCCGAGGCGCGCAGCCGGGGTACGTGGCGACGCTGGGTGACACCGGTGTCGGGGTCGGCGATCCGGAAGGAGATGATCCCGAGCTTCGGGTCCGCCGTGAACGCCTGACGGCACAGTTCGGCCGTGTCGACGCCGGGCAGCAGCCCGTCGTCGTCGAGGAAGAGCAGTACATCGACTTCTGATCCGCCCGGTCCGAACGCCTCGATACCGACATTGCGGCCCGCCGGAATGCCCACGTTCTCGGGCAGCTCGACGGTCCGTACCCCTTCGGGGAGCTCGGGCAGCGGCGAGCCGTTGCCCACGACGACCACCTCGATCGGATCGCCGTCCTGTTTGGCGACCGAGTCGAGCAGCGCACGCAGCTCCTCGGGGCGGTTGCCCATCGTCAGGACAACCGCTCCGACCGTCATCGTGGCGCGGCTCACTTGAGCCTGCTCGACGCGAGGATGGACACGAGATGAAGAAGGGTTTGCACGATGGCGATACCCGCCAGTACGGCAACACCCAGGCGAGTGAAGAACAGATCGCCGCGCACCTGGTCCGCGACCGCGGCCGCGAGGACGAGCAGCGACGCCTCGACCCCGAGGACCAGCCGGTGGAACTTCAGCGCCGCGGCCGCCTTGCGGGCCAGTGCCATACCGGACGAGCGCGGCTCGGAGGCCGCCTCCTTGACCGGCGGAAGACCGCCTTGGTGCCGGGCGACACCGACGAGGTCGGTCTCGGCCTTGATCAGGATGGCACCGAGCGCGGCGAGGGTGCCGAGGAAGGCCCACAGCCAGTCGATCCGCCCGGAGCCCCACAGGTCGGCGGCGCGCAGGCCGAAGCCGACGAGCACCGCGGCGTCGCACAGGTAGGCGCCGACGCGGTCCAGATACACGCCGCTCAGCGAGAACTGCTTCTTCCAGCGGGCTATCTCGCCGTCGACGCAGTCCAGCAGCAGATAGAGCTGGACCATCAGTACCCCGAGCACGGCGCCCACCACCCCGGGCACCAGCAGGGCCGGGGCGGCGAGGACGCCGAAGACGGTCATCAGATAGGTCAGCTGGTTGGGCGTGACCCGCGTGTTCACCAGGTACCGGTCGCAGCGCAGCGAGAGCTCGCGCATGTAGAGGCGCCCGGCCCAGTGCTCACCGCTCCGCCGGTCCTTCACTCCCTCGGGGTGAACGACCGGGCGGAGTTCAGCCACTGATGGCTTGACTGACTGCTTTGGCATAGTCGGCGTAAGCGTCCCTGATCGCGTCGGATGAGAGGTCGAGGTGCTCGAGGATGGTGTACCGCCCGGGGCGGGTCTTCGGAGCGAACTCCACCACCTGCACGAACTCGTCGACGGTGAAGCCGATCTCCTCGGGCAGCACCGGCAGCCCGTGCCGGTGCAGCACCTGGGCCATGAACGCCGACTCCTCGTGCGCGCCGCGCAGATACATCGCGAACGCCCCGCCGAGCCCGCACTGCTCGCCGTGGCTCGCCGCGCGCTTGGGGAAGAGGAGGTCGAAGGCGTGGTTGATCTCGTGGCAGGCACCGGAGGCCGGACGGGAGTCCCCCGCGACCGACATGGAGATACCGGTGAGCACCAGACCCTCGGCCAGCACCTGGAGGAAGCCGTCGTCGCCGACGCCGCCCGGGTGGCGCAGCACGGCCTCGCCCGCCTGGCGGGCCATCGCGGCCGCGAGGCCGTCGATCTGCTCGCCGGTCTCGCGGTTGGACAGCTCCCAGTCCGCGACCGCGGAGATGTTGGACAGGGCGTCGCCGATACCGGAGCGGACGAAGCGGACGGGCGCCTCACGGATCACATCGAGGTCGATGACCACGGCGATCGGGTTGGGCACCCCGTACGAGCCGCGGCCCGCGTCGTTGTCGAGGGTCGCGACCGGTGAGCACAGACCGTCGTGCGAGAGGTTCGTGGCGACGGCGACCAGCGGGAGGCCGATCCGCGCCGCGGCGAACTTCGCACAGTCGATGATCTTGCCGCCGCCGAGCCCCACGACCGCGTCGTAGTGGCCGGACTTCATGGCGTCGGCCAGCTTGATCGCGTCATCCAGGGTGCCGCCGCCGACCTCGTACCAGCTCGCGCCGGGCAGGGCCGGGGCCAGCCGCTCGCGCAGCACGGCGCCGGAGCCGCCGCTGATCGCGACGGCCAGCTTGCCGGAGGACGAGATCCGCTGGTCCGCGAGAACGCCCGCCAGGTCGTCCAGGGCGCCCCGGCGGATGTCGACGACAAGCGGCGAGGGGATGAGCCTCGTCAGTACTGGCACGCGATGTCACGGCCCTTCGCCAGATCGTCATGGTTGTCGATCTCGACCCACTTGACGTCGCCGATGGGTGCCACGTCGATCTTGAAGCCGCGGTTGACGAGCTCCTGGTAGCCGTCCTCGTAGTAGAGGTCGGGGTCGCGCTCGAAGGTGGTCTTCAGCGCGTCGGCCAGGTCGGCGGCGGCCTCGCCCTCGATCAGGGTGACGCCGATGTACTCACCGGTCGCCTCGGCCGGGTCCATCAGCTTGGTGATCTTCTGGACGCCCTTGGCGGGGTCCACGACGACCTTCATCTCCTCGTCGGCGAGCTGCTTCACCGTGTCCAGCGCGAGGATGATCTTCTGGCCGTTGCCGCGCGCGGCGAGCAGGGTCTTCTCGACCGAGACCGGGTGCACGGTGTCGCCGTTGGCGAGGATCACCGAGTGCCGGATGGCGTCACGGGCGCACCACAGGGAGTAGGCGTTGTTCCACTCCTCGGCCTTGTCGTTGTCGATCAGGGTGAGCTTGAGGCCGTAAGCGCGCTCCAGGGCCTCCTTGCGCTCGTACACGGCCTCCTTGCGGTAGCCGACGACGATCGCGACCTCGGTCAGACCGATCTCCGCGAAGTTGCCGAGGGTCAGGTCGAGGACGGTCGTCTCGCCCTCCTTGCCCTCGGGTCCTACTGGCACCAGGGCCTTGGGGAGGGTGTCGGTGTAGGGGCGCAGACGCCGTCCGGCGCCGGCCGCCAGCACGAGGCCGATCATGCGGGTTCTCCTGTTTCGTCGTGTACTGCGGGTGCTCCGGAGGACACCCAGAAGCTGATGCTCTCGATGAGCACCGCCAGCGCGAGTGCCGCCGCGAGTGCGGTCAGCGCGATGGTGAAACCGTGGTTCTGGTCGTGCAGCAGGGCGGCGGCGACCGTGACTGCCAGGATCCGCCCCTCGTGCCCGCCGATCGCCCGCACCAGCCAGTGCGGCGGCGCCCCGGTGCCGCCGCGGATGCGGTACACCGTGTCGTAGTGATGGTAGGCGACGGCGGCCACCAGCCCGAAAGCCGCCGGCAAGGCGCCGTTCACCTCCGAGCGGGCAGCCAGGACCAGGATGGTGCCGTATTCGGCGGCGCGGAAGACCGGCGGGACCAGCCAGTCCAGCGGGCCGGTGAGGGGCGCGGCGACGGCCAGGCCCGCGCAGAGCGCGTACCCGCCGGCCGCGGCCACCGGGAGCCAGCCGCCGGGAGCGGCGGCGGCGCAGGACACCAGCAGCACGGCCCCCAGGGCGGCGAGCAGCGGTGCCAGGAAGCCGCGCGGGCGGCGGGCCGCCGCCCTGGCGACCAGTTCGGCCACGGGTCCGCTGTCGGCGAGCTCCGCGAGGGCACGCGCCGCGCGCTCGGTGCGCTCGGCGCGGCGGGTGAGCGAGCGCAGCACCCGGCCCGCGGTGGTGTAGCAGGCGGCCAGCGCACAGCCGGCGATCAGGACCCAGAGGGTGATGCGGGGCGTGGTGAAGGCGGTGAGCACCGCGATCATCGCCCAGCGCTCACCGATCGGCAGCACGATCATCCGGCGCAGCCAGACCGTCCAGCCGACGCTGTCGAGGCGGTCGGAGAGAGCGGCGGTGGGGCTGGTGTTGCCGGTGGCGTCGTGGTTGGCCTCGTTGAACGAGAAGTCCACGACGTGGCGGCAGGTCTGGAGCACCATCGCGCCCAGCGCGAGCGCCCATACGTCGTCGTGGCCGCCGCGGGCGGCGCCGAGCGCGAGACCCGCGTAGTACGCGTACTCCTTGGCCCGGTCGAACGTCGCGTCCAGCCAGGCGCCGAGCGTGGAGTACTGGAGCGAGTAGCGGGCCAGCTGGCCGTCGGTGCAGTCGAGGACGAACGAGGCGATCAGCAGCACTCCGGCCGAGATGAACCCGGGCCGGGTGCCGGTGGCCGCGCAGGCCGCCGCGATGAGGGCGGTGAGCAGGGAGGCGGTGGTGACCTGATTGGGGGTCAGTCCGCGCCGGGCGCACCAGCGGGCGATGTAGCGGGAGTAGGGGCTGATGCAGAAGGTGGTGAAGAAGCCGTCCCGCGACTTCACCGCGGTGCGCAGCCGGACGCGCTCGTCGTCCACCGCGTCGACGGCGTCCTGGGTCCGGCCGCGCTCCAGGACGTCCCCCGGTACGGCGGCGACGAGCACGCCGAGCTCGGGACGGTGCGGGGTGACGCCTTCGGTGCCGAGGGCGGTGGCCAGGTCGTCGGGCAGCACCGTGCCGGTGGCCGTTGTCACAGCAGCGTCAGCTGTCACAGCAGCGTCATGGATACCGTGGGTGTCGTGGACCTCACCGTCGGCGGGGGCCGGGCCGGGGGCCGCGGGCTCCAGGGCCGGGACGGCGGCGGCTTCCGGGGCGGGAGTGGCGGCCGTCACCGCGCGGGTCAGGGCTGCGCGGGCCTCGGACTGGACGCCGAGCGCGCCGGGGACGGCGGCGGCGGGGAAGCGGGGGTCGGTCAGCGCCAGGCGCAGCGCGTGGACGTGGCCCATGAAGCGGGCGTCGACGAGGGCGACCCGCTCGCGCACCGGTACGGCGGCGAGCTCCGCCGCCACTCCGGCCGCGTCGGCCGCCCTGCGCACGTCGAAGCCCAGCGACCGCAGGTCGTCCTCGAGGGACGAGCCCGCGACCGGGTCACCGGTGAGAATCGCGGTCGACAGACGAACTCACTCCTTGGCAGCTGACACATGGCCGTGCCGTCTGGCACAGGCCGGGGGCCCTCTCCGGGCAACGGGCATCGCACGCCCCGGCCCCGGGCGGGGCGGGCGGCACGTCGGCAGAGGCTATCGGATCGAGGGAAGCGCCCGTTCACCGCACATTCATCGCCCGATCGGGGGAACGACCGCTTCCGCCCCGCCGTCGATCATCATGGTGGATGGCGGCTCTCCGCGACAAACGCCCGGCCCGGGGGAGGGTGGATAGGGTGCGGTCATGACGTGGCTGATCACAGGTGGTGCCGGATATATCGGGTCGCATGTCGTGCGGGCCATGGCCGAGGCGGGTGAGCCCGTGGCCGTGCTCGACGATCTGTCCAGCGGCGTCCGGGACCGACTGCCCGCCGAGGTGCCCCTGGTGCGCGGGTCCACGCTCGACCGTGAGCTGCTGGACCGCACCTTCTCCGAGCTGGGGGTGACCGGAGTGGTGCATCTCGCGGCGAAGAAGCAGGTCGGGGAGTCCGTGGAGCAGCCGCTGCGCTACTACCGGGAGAATGTGCACGGACTCACGGTGCTGCTGGAGGCGGTGGTCGCGGCCGGGATCCGCAACTTCCTCTTCTCGTCCTCCGCCGCGGTCTACGGCATGCCGGATGTGGAACGTGTCACCGAGGACCTCCCCTGTGTGCCGATGAACCCGTACGGGGAGACCAAACTGGCCGGAGAGTGGCTGGTCAGAGCGGTGGGCACGGCGCATTCGCTGTCCACGGGCTGTCTGCGCTACTTCAATGTGGCGGGTTCCGCCCGGCCGGAACTGGCGGACACCGGGGTGTTCAACATCATCCCGATGATGTTCGAGCGGATCACCCGTGGCGAGGCCCCGCGGATCTTCGGCGATGACTACGCCACCCCCGACGGCACCTGCATCCGTGACTACGTCCACGTCGAGGATCTGGCCTCGGCCCATCTGGCGGTTGCCCGGCGGCTGGCCGCCCAGCGGGAGCCGGGTGATCTGACGGTGAACATCGGCACCGGTCAGGGTGTCTCGGTGCGCGAGATGGCCGATCTGATCGGTGAGATCACCGGCCACCCGGAGCTCCGCCCGGTGGTGGAGCCGCGCCGGGCGGGCGATCCGGCCCAGGTCGTGGGATCCACCGAACTGATCGCCAAGGAGCTGGGCTGGAGCGCCCGGCACGGCGTCCGCTCGATGGTGGAGTCGGCGTGGGAAGGGTGGTGTCTGCACCACCCCGAGGCACGCGGCTGACCCGGCGGCGCGGCTGACCGAGGCCCGCCCGCGGCCGTAGTTCACTGGTGACAGGGGACCGCGGCGCGGGAGGAGGGCCGTCGACACATGGGCGCGGGTCACGACCACGGCCGCGGCCTCACCACCGCGGGCGCCGCCCACCGGTGGCGGCTGCGGATCGCGCTGGCCATCACCCTGGCGGTGATGGCCGTGGAGGTCGTCGGCGGTCTGCTCGCGAACTCGCTCGCGCTGCTGGCGGACGCCGGGCACATGGCGACGGACGCGCTCGGTCTTGCGATGGCGCTGCTGGCGATCCACTTCGCGGGGCGGCCGCCGAGCCCGCGCCGTACCTACGGCTATGCCCGCGCGGAGATCCTGGCCGCGCTCGGCAACTGTCTGCTGCTGTTCGGCGTCGGCGGCTACATCCTCTACGAGGCGGTGCTGCGGTTCCTGCACCCCGCGTCCACCGACGGCGGGCTGACGGTCGTCTTCGGCGCCGTCGGCCTGGCCGCGAACGCGGTGTCGCTGGGGCTGCTGCTCGGCGGGCGGCGGGAGAGCCTGAACGTCCGCGGCGCCTATCTGGAGGTGCTGGCGGACGCGCTGGGCTCGGTGGCGGTCCTGGTGTCGGCCGGGATCATCCTGGCCACCGGCTGGCGGACGGCCGATCCGATCGCCTCGCTGCTGATCGCGCTCATGATCGTGCCGCGCACCTTCAAACTGCTGCGGGACACGCTGAACGTCCTGCTGGAGGCGGCACCGCGGGACGTCGACATGGACGCGGTCCGCGCCCATATCCTCGCCCTCCCCGGTGTCGAGGGGCTGCACGATCTGCACGTGTGGACCATCACCTCGGGGATGCCGGTGCTCTCCGCCCATGTGGTGGTGGACCGCAGGGCGCTCGGTGCGGTGGGTCACGAGAACATGCTGCACGCCCTCCAGGGCTGTCTGGGGCAGCATTTCGACGTCGGGCACTGCACGTTCCAGCTGGAACCGGGCGGGCATGCTGACCACGAAGCCAAGCTGTGCCATTGACACGGAGTTGGGGCACCTATGCGGCAGACTTGGACGCTCACGAGTCGGAACTACGAGGATGGTCATGCCGATCACACCGCCCAACGGCCGCTCCGCCGAGACCACAGCGCCCCCCGCGCCGAGCGGCTCCACCGAGCCGATCATGCTCGAGCTGGTCGGCGAGGACGGCACGACGATCGGCACCGCGGAGAAGCTCTCCGCGCACCTGCCCCCGGGCCGGCTGCACCGGGCGTTCTCGGTCTTCCTCTTCGACGAGGCCGGGCGGCTGCTGCTCCAGCGGCGGGCGCTGGGCAAGTACCACTCCCCCGGTGTCTGGTCCAACACCTGCTGCGGCCACCCCTACCCCGGTGAGCCGCCGTTCGTGGCGGCGGCCCGGCGCACCGGTGAGGAGCTCGGCATCGCGCCCGCGCTGCTGCGCGAGGCGGGCACGGTCCGCTACAACCACCCGGATCCGGCCTCCGGCCTGGTCGAGCAGGAGTACAACCACCTCTTCGCGGGACTGGTCCGGGCGGTTCCCCGTCCGGACCCGCTGGAGATCGGCGAGACCGCCTTCGTCACCCCGGATCAGCTGGCGCGGCTGCGCGCGGACCATCCGTTCTCGGCCTGGTTCCCGACCGTGCTGGACGCGGCCCGGCCGGTGATCCGCGAGCTCACCGGGGCGGCCGCGGGCTGGTAGCGGTCCCGAGGGTGACCAGCGGCAGGGCGGCCCAGACCGCCTTGCCGCCGTTTGCGGTGTGGTCCACGTCGTAGCTCCCGCCCGCTTCCTCGGCGATCGCCTGGACCAGCAGCAGCCCGCGCCCGCCGGTGCCGCCCTGGTCCGCCGCCAGCGCCACCGGGCGGTACGGATGGTTGTCCTCGACGGCGACGCGGACCCAGTCCTGCCCGATGGACACCTCGACGGCGATCTCCGGGGAGAGCAGCGCGGCGTGCCGGACCGCGTTGGTGACCAGCTCGGAGACGATCAGCAGCAGATTGGGCACCAGTTCGCCGTGGACGGGCACCCGCTGACGGGCCAGCAGATCGCGCACCGCGTGCCGGGCCTGCGGTACGGAGGAGTCGAGAGCCGGGGCCGTGAACCGCCACACCCCGTCGTAGACGGGGGGTCTGTGAGGTGGCGCGTGTCCCTGTTCCGAGGGGACTCTTCCGACGATCTCCATGTCCGATACCCACCCATCGCCGCGGCCCGACCACCACTCCCGTCGAGTGTTGGGAATCCGTTGGTACGGACCGGCGAACTGATCAGAAGTTAACGCCTATCGACCGGTTTTGATCGTTGGCGTATGCCAGCGTCACGCGAAGGACCGTTCCCGCCCGGCCAGGGGGCGACCCTGGTGAACATCCCTCAACCGGGCCCGGGGCCGGGCAGGCGGCACCGCTACGCCCCCTGAGCCGACGGGGCCCGCGGCCGGCCCGGATACGATCCGCCGCATGGAGCCCTGTCTGCACCACCACATCGCCGATGGCATAGCGACCGTCGTCATCAGCAACCCCGCCAAGCGCAATGCGATGACCCCCGGCATGTGGCACGCCCTGCCCCCGCTGCTGACCCGGCTCGCCGCCGACCCGGCCGTACGGGCGCTGGTGCTCACCGGCGACGGGGACACCTTCTGCGCGGGCGCGGACATCGGTGCGCTCAGCACGACCTTCGAGGAGACCACCGGGGCCGCGCTGCCCGCCGAGGAGGCCCTCGCCGCCTTCCCCAAGCCCACCCTCGCCGCCGTGCGCGGCTACTGCGTGGGCGGCGGCTGCCAGCTGGCGGCCGCCTGCGATCTGCGGTTCGCGGAGGAGGGCACGCTGTTCGGGATCACCCCGGCCAAGCTGGGGATCGTGTACTCCCCCGGCTCCACCCGACGGCTGGTGGAGCTGATCGGACCGGCGACGGCGAAGTACCTGCTGTTCTCGGGCGAGCTGATCGACACCGAGCGGGCGCTGCGCACCGGACTGGTGGACGAGGTCCTTCCGGTGGGCGGGCTGGACAAGCGGGTGACCGAGTTCGCCCAGGTACTGATCTCGCGGTCACAGCTCACCCAGGCGGCGGCGAAGGAGTTCGCGGCCGGTCCGGCGGATCCGGAGCGGGTGGCGTACTGGCGGGAGCAGTCGTTGACGAGCGGTGAGGCCGAGGAGGGCGTGGCCGCCTTCCTCGCCCGCCGCGCCCCCCGTTTCCGCTGGTCGCCCCCAGCGGGATGAGGGCACCGGGGCCGGGCCTCGCACAGAAGCGAAACCCGGCCTTCCTGCTCCTCCTACCTGCGGGTAACGTGCGGCGCATGACCTCACTCCCCGAGCGTGCCGTACGCCGCTGCCACACCGTCGTGAACCCGCTCCACTCGGCCGTCTACTTCGCCCCGGACTTCGGCCACGAGCTCGCCCGACTGGGCATGGAGGAGCGCGGGGCCGTCTACTTCGTGGGCCGCGCGGCAGCGTTCGGCCGGGTCGGCGCGGGGACCGTCAGCGCCACCTTCTACAACTTCAAGCACGAGCTCATCGCCCGCCACCTCCCCAAGGTGTGGGACGTGATCTCCCCGGAGGCCGCCCTGGAGGCCCGGCTGCGCGCGGCCGACTCGGTGCTGCGGCGGGTGCTGGGCGACGATGCCGTCGCCTCCAAGGAGATGACGGAGGCGGCGGAGCTGGCCCTGCGCGCCACGAAGGCGTGTTCGCGCGCCGCCCGCCCGCTGTACTCCGCCCACGCCGATCTGCCCACCCCGGACGCCCCGCACCTGGCGTTCTGGCACGCCGCCACGCTGCTGCGCGAGCACCGCGGCGACGGCCATCTGATGACGCTGGTCGGCGCCGGGCTGGACGGGGTGGAGGCGCTGGCCAGCCACGCGGCGACCGGCAAGGGCATGTCCCCCAAGTGGGTCCTGCGGACCCGCGGCTGGACCGAGGAGGAGTGGACGGCGGCCCAGGACCGGTTGCGCGACCGCGGTCTGCTGACCGCCGACAACGAACTGACGGACGCGGGCACACAGCTGCGCGCCGCGCTGGAGGACGAGACGGACCGCCTGGACGCGGCGCCGTACGAGCACCTGGGCGCGGCGGGCGTGGCCCGGCTGACCGAACTGGCCGGGGCCTTCACCACGACCGCCGTGGAGCGCGGCGCCTTCCCGGCCGACCTCCTCGGCAAGCGCTGACCCACCGCGACGGCGGACGCCCCGGCCCCCCGACGACCACTGGAACTCAAGCTCCGGTCATGGGGGCCGGGGTTTGCCGTGCGCGGGTCGGGATACCCGATGGTCGAGCGCGATCGGCCGCCCGAAGCCGGGTGCTCAACCGCGCGCCGCGCACGCCGGCGAGTGCCCGTGCACCGCGTGCGTACGGCGCCCGGCGGCGGTTGCCGATCCGACGCCCGCAACTGATGGGAGAAACCTGTGCTCCGCGCCATCGCTGACGTGTTCCGCGCCATCGGCTCCACCCTGGCCGCCGTGGTGACGCTTCCCTTCCGGGCCGTGGCCCGCCTCTTCGGCGGTGCCTCGGACACCGCGCGCGGCGGACGCCACCACCACGTCTGACGTCCCGACGTCCGCCCCCGTCCCCGCTCGGCTCTTGGGCTCGTGTGCTCTTGGGCTCCCCTCACGATCCCCCTCGCCCCGCCGTAATCCCTCGGCCGCGACCGCTTCGTCGGTGCCACCTGCCACAATGCAGAGGCAGTGCAGACCGAAAGCGGAGCGTGATCGTGACGACGTCCATCGAAGGCAGGATCGCCGAAGAACTCGGCGTACGGGAACGGCAGGTCAAAGCCGCCGTCGAGCTGCTCGACGGCGGCTCTACCGTGCCGTTCATCGCGCGCTACCGCAAGGAAGCGACGGAGATGCTCGACGATGCGCAGCTGCGCTCCCTCGAGGAGCGGCTGCGCTATCTGCGGGAGCTGGAGGAGCGGCGCACCGCGATCCTCGAATCGGTGCGGTCCCAGGGCAAGCTGGACGAGGCCCTGGAGGCGCAGATCCTCGCCGCCGACTCCAAGGCGCGGCTGGAGGACATCTACCTCCCGTTCAAGCCCAAGCGCCGCACCAAGGCGCAGATCGCCCGCGAAGCGGGTCTCGAGCCGCTGGCCGACGGGCTGCTGGGCGATCCGTCCGTGGAGCCCACCGCCGCCGCGGCCGCCTTCGTGGACGCCGAGAAGGGCGTCGCGGACCCGGCCGCCGCGCTGGAAGGCGCGCGGGCCATCCTCACCGAGCGGTTCGGGGAGGACGCGGACCTCATCGGTGAGCTGCGCGAGCGGATGTGGGAGCGCGGCCGGGTCGCCACCAAGGTGCGGGCCGGCAAGGAGGAGGCGGGCGCCAAGTTCGCCGACTACTTCGACTTCGCCGAGCCGTTCACCGAGTTGCCCTCGCACCGGGTGCTGGCGATGTTCCGCGGTGAGAAGGAGGAGGTCCTCGACCTCACCCTGGAGCCGGAGGAGCCCTCGGCCGCCGAGCGGCCCGGCCCCTCCTCGTACGAGGGGTCCATCGCCCAGCGCTTCGGCATCGCGGACCGCGGCCGTCCGGCCGACCCGTGGCTGCTCGAGACGGTCCGCTGGGCCTGGCGCACCCGGGTGCTGGTCCACCTCGGCATCGATCTGCGGCTGCGGCTGCGGCAGGCCGCCGAGGACGAGGCGGTGCGCGTCTTCGCGGCCAATCTGCGCGATCTGCTGCTCGCCGCCCCGGCGGGCACCCGCGCCACGATGGGTCTGGACCCCGGCTTCCGCACCGGTGTGAAGGTGGCCGTCGTGGACGCCACCGGCAAGGTGGCCGCCACCGACACCATCTACCCGCACGTCCCCCGCAACCAGTGGGACGAGTCCCTGGCCAAGCTGGCCCGGCTGGCGCGTGAGCACAGTGTCGAGCTGGTCGCGATCGGCAATGGCACCGCCTCCCGCGAGACCGACAAGCTGGCGGGCGAGCTGTGCGCCAAGCACCCCGAGCTGAAGCTCACCAAGGTGATGGTCTCGGAGGCGGGCGCCTCCGTGTACTCGGCCTCGGCCTTCGCCTCCCAGGAGCTGCCGGACCTCGATGTCTCGCTGCGTGGCGCGGTGTCCATCGCCCGTCGCCTCCAGGACCCGCTGGCCGAGCTGGTGAAGATCGACCCCAAGTCGATCGGTGTCGGCCAGTACCAGCACGACCTGTCCGAGGTGAAGCTCTCGCGCTCGCTCGACGCGGTGGTCGAGGACTGTGTGAACGGCGTCGGGGTGGACGTCAACACGGCCTCCGCCCCGCTGCTCAGCCGGGTCTCCGGGATCGGCGCCGGGCTCGCCGAGAACATCGTCGCCCACCGCGACGCCAACGGCCCGTTCCGCAGCCGCACCGCCCTCAAGGACGTGGCCCGGCTCGGCCCCAAGGCGTACGAGCAGTGCGCGGGCTTCCTGCGGATCCGCGGCGGCGACGACCCGCTGGACGCGTCGAGCGTGCACCCCGAGGCGTATCCGGTGGTGCGTCGGATGGTCACCTCGGCGGGCAGCGAGGTGACCTCGCTGATCGGCAACACGGCGGTGCTGCGCAGCTTCCGCCCGGACGACTTCGTGGACGACGCCTTCGGTCTGCCGACGGTCACGGACATCCTCAAGGAGCTGGAGAAGCCGGGCCGCGACCCGCGACCAGCCTTCAAGACCGCCACGTTCAAGGAGGGCGTCGAGAAGATCGGCGACCTCGCGTCCGGGATGGTCCTGGAGGGCGTGGTGACGAACGTGGCGGCGTTCGGCGCGTTCGTGGACGTGGGCGTCCACCAGGACGGCCTGGTGCATGTGTCCGCGATGTCCAAGACCTTCGTCAAGGACCCGCGGGACGTGGTGAAGCCGGGTGACATCGTGCGGGTGAAGGTCCTGGACGTGGACATCCCGCGCAAGCGGATCTCGCTGACGCTCCGGCTGGACGACGAGGCGGGCGGCGCGTCCGGTGGCGGCGGTGGCCGTGACCGTGACCGCGGCCGCTCGGACAGCGGCCGCGGGTCGCGCGGCGGCGGCAACCGCCGGAGCGCCCCGCAGCAGCGCCAGGGCGGCCGTGGCGGCGGCCGCGACGCGGCCCCGGCGAACGGCGCGATGGCCGACGCCCTGCGGCGGGCGGGCCTGCTGGACCCGAAGCGGCGCTAGGCGCCGGACCGGGCGTGCTGCCCGGGTCGACGAAGCGGAACGTGGCCCGGCGAGCGCTGCTCGCCGGGCCACGGCCGTCTGGGCTGCGGGCCGTTGGGGCGGCCCGCGTTCCGGCGGGCCGAAGCCGCTCAGCGCCGGACGGCCGGTGTCGTCGTGGGTCTGGTGCGCATGCCCGCGGTGGGCCGATGGCCGGACCGGGGCACACGCAGCCCGGTCGTGGCGGCGTCGATGCTGGTGCGGGTGCTGGGCGTGGCGCTGCTGCCGGCCACCCCGGCCGGGCACGTCTGGCTGTTCGCGGCGGCGGTGCTCTTCCTCGGCATCGGCAACCAGGGGTGGCCGGCCCCCGCGGCTCTCGTGGCCACGGTCGCCCACGGCCGGGAGCGCGAGGCCGCTCTCGCGGCGGGCCGTGCCCTGCGCAACGCGCTCTCCACTAGCTTCGGCCTCGCCGTCTCCCCCGCGGCCATCACCGCTCGCGCACCCCACGGCCCGGCCGCCTTCTGGGGCAGCCTCGCCGCCGCGACGCTCGTCTCCGCCTCCGCCGCCGAGAGTGCCGCGGCGGCGGACGCAGCGGCCCGGGCTACGCCTCGGTGACCCGGCCGTCCGCCACCAGGAGGCGGCGGGTGGTGTGGACCGCGTCGAGCATCCGGCGGTCATGGGTGACCAGGAGCAGAGTGCCGGGGTAGGTGGCCAGCGCCGACTCCAGCTGCTCGATCGCGGCCAGATCCAGGTGGTTGGTGGGCTCGTCCAGCACCAGCAGATTGACCCCGCGGGCCTGGAGCAGGGCCAGCGCCGAGCGCGTCCGCTCCCCGGGGGAGAGCGTGGCGGCGGGCCGCAGCACATGGGCGGCCTTCAGACCGAACTTGGCCAGCAGGGTCCGTACGGCCGCGGGCTCCAGCTCCGGCACCGCCGCGCCGAACGCGTCCAGCAGGGATTCGCCGCCGAAGAAGAGCGCGCGGGCCTGGTCGACCTCGCCGACCACCACACCGGGGCCGAGCGCCGCGGCCCCCGCGTCCAGCCGGAGTCGGCCGAGCAGCGCGGCCAGCAGGGTCGACTTGCCGGAGCCGTTCGCACCGGTCACCGCGACCCGGTCCGCCCAATCGATCTGGAGGTCGACCGGGCCGAAGCGGAAGTCGCCGCGCCGCACCTCGGCCCCGCGCAGGGTCGCCACGACCGCGCCCGCACGCGGTGCCGCGGCGATCTCCATCCGCAGCTCCCACTCCTTGCGCGGCTCATCGACCACCTCCAGCCGCTCGATGAGCCGGTCGGTCTGACGCGCCTTGGCGGCCTGCTTCTCGGTGGCTTCGACGCGGGCGTTCCGCCCGATCTTGTCGCCGTCGGGGGCCTTGCGGCGGGCGTTCTTGACGCCCTTCTCCATCCAGGCGCGCTGGGTCCGGGCCCGTGCCTCCAGGGAGGAGCGGGTGTCCGCGTATTCCTCGTAGCGCTCGCGGGCGTGCCGCCGGGCGGTCTCGCGCTCCTCCAGATAGGCGGCGTAGCCACCGCCGTAGAGGTTCACCTGCTGCTGGGCGAGGTCGAGTTCCAGGACCTTGTCGACGGTGCGGGTGAGGAATTCGCGGTCATGGCTGACCAGCACCGTCCCGGCGCGCAGCCCGGTGACGAAGCTCTCCAGCCGCCCCAGCCCGTCGAGGTCGAGGTCGTTCGTCGGCTCGTCGAGCAGGAAGACGTCGTACCGGCTGAGCAGCAGCGAGGCGAGTCCGGCGCGGGCGGCCTGCCCGCCCGAGAGGGCGGTCATGGGCCGGTCCAGGGAGATGTCGAGCCCGAGCGAGCCGGCGACCTCGTCCGAGCGCTCCTCGAGGTCGGCGGCGCCGAGCCCGAGCCAGCGCTCGAGGGCGACGGCGTACGCGTCGTCCGCGCCGGGCGCGCTGTCGACCAGTGCCTGGGTGGCGGCGTCGAGTTCGGCCTGAGCGGCGGCGACCCCGGTGCGGCGGGCCAGGAAGGCCCGCACGGTCTCCTCCGGGCGCCGCTCGGGCTCCTGCGGCAGATGGCCGACGGTCGCGTGCGGCGGGCTGAGACGCACCGCGCCGTGCTCGGCGTCGGTGAGCCCGGCCAGCAGCCGCAGCAGGGTGGACTTCCCGGCGCCGTTGACCCCGACGAGTCCGATGACCTCGCCGGGGGCGACGACGAGATCGAGGCCGGAGAAGAGGGTGCGGTCGCCGTGGCCCGCGGCGAGGTCCTTGGCGACGAGTGTGGCAGTCATCAGCGGCGATCCTAATCGCCGGGCCGGGGACGTTGCTCCCGGTTTTTCCGCTCCCCGGCGCGGCGGGGGCCCGATCAGCCGCGCGAACAACCCGTGAGCCACTACACCCAGTAGATTGTCGCAGCTTAGTTTTGCTGTGTGGTGGGGTAGAGGTGGCGCAGTTTCACGCGGGTGTCGTCGGTGGTTCTTCTGCGACGACATGGCACCCCCGCCCGGCCGAAGTGAAACGACGAGGAGAGACTGCCCGACCGTCAACTCCACCAATCAGAGCCACACTTAGCAGCGACAATCTACTGGCGCGCCACCGGGGTCACCAGCACCGTGTCCCGCGTATGAGCCACGAGATATGCCTCGCCCCGCACGGCCCGGAGGTCCGGGACGAGGCGATGGGTGCCCGGCTCCAGCGGGGCGTCGAACAGCTCCCACGTCCGGGAGCGGGAGAGACGGTCCATGCGGTGGGCCACCAGCCGCACCCGGCACGGGGACGCCACCTCGAGGAACGCCTCGACGGCCGCCCCGGCACCCGACGCGCGCAGCCCGGTGAGTCCGCGGCGGTCGAACGGCGTGCGGTCCAGGGCCTGTTCGACCTGGGCGACCAGCAGCGGGACGATGGGCGCGAGCGCGGTCACGAAGACCACGTCGGCCCGCGCCGCCGCGCAGGCGTCCCGCACCGCGTCGCGCTCGTCCCGGCCCACCGCCCGGCCGAAGACCACCGCACCGTACTTGCGCAGCTCGTCCGGGTGCGCCCCCGCCGCGTCGAGGGTGATCTCCGCACCGATGCCGATGCGGCGCAGCGCGGCGGCCAGCTTGGCCAGTACGGCGGCGCGGCGGCCGATGAGCAGCGCCCGGGGCCCCGGGCGTCCCTCCGGACCGTCGTCGGCGAGCAGCCGCTTCAGCTCGGTGCGGTACTGATCGCCGCGAAAGCGGTAGGGGCCGATGCCGGGGAGGGCGTCGCGCTCGGCGTCCGGGGCGGCGTGGTCGGTCTGCCAGACGAAGTCGCGCCAGACCACGTCCGGCCCGTCCCGCTCGATGACGGCGGTGAGCGCCCCGCACTCCAGGCCCTCGCACTCCGGACAGCCGTAGATCACGAACCGGCCGCCCTCGAGCGGTGCGTCCGTCTCCAGCAGCAGTCCGCTGACCTGCTCGGTGAAGGCGGCGGGGCCGAGGTCCAGGGCGAGCGATGAGACTACGTCGAGATCGGGGAGGCGCGGCAGCAGCGGGCCGCCGTCCACCGTGAAGTCCAGGAAATCACGGTGCATTTGGTACGCGCCGTCGGCCAGCACACCGCCGACGCGGATGGCCGGCGTCAGCCCGAACGTCACGTACTCGAAGCTCATGGCCCAAGTATTCCCAAGTATGGGTCCATCGGCGCATGGACACTTCGACGCACCCGCACAGCGGTTCATCGACGACAAATCCGGAGGAGGGAGGGAGTGCGCACGACAGTGCGGGGGATGGCGTGGTGCCGGGCCCCCACCCCGGCGGTAGCCTCCGGGCATGACATGCGACGCGATGGTCATCGGCGCTGGAGTCATCGGGCTGACCAGCGCCATCGTGCTGGCCGAGGGCGGGCGCCGGGTGGCGGTGTGGAGCCGCGACCCGGCCGGGCGCACCACGTCGGCGGTGGCCGGAGGGCTGTGGTGGCCGTACCGCATCGAACCGGAGGAGCAGGTGGCCGCCTGGTCCGTCGATACGCTGCACACCTTCATCGAACTGGCCGCCCGGCCGGAGGAGACCGGGGTCCGGCTGGTCGAGGGCACGCAGGCGGGCATCGGCGTGGCGGACCTGGGGACCTGGGCGGCGGAGGTGCCGGGGCTGCGTCCGGCGCGCCCCGACGAGCTGCCGGAGGGCTTCTCGGTGGGGCTGCGGGCGCGCGTTCCGCTGGTCGACATGCCGACATATCTCGGCTGGCTGCGGCGGCGCCTGGAGGCGGCGGGCGGAACGGTCGAGGAGCGCACCGCGGCCTCCCCGGCCGAGGCGGGGCGCGCCGCCCCGCTCGTGGTCAACTGCACGGGCCTGGGCGCGCGGGAGCTGGTGCCGGACACCGGGGTGCACCCGGTGCAGGGGCAGCTGGTGGTGGTGGAGAACCCGGGTGTCGAGGAGTGGCTGGTGGCCGCGGAGCACGACGCGTCGGACACGCTGTACGCCCTGCCGCAGCCGTACGGGCTGGTGCTCGGCGGCACCGCACGCGAGAACGCCTGGGGTCTGGAGCCGGACCCCGCGACGGCCGACGCGATCGTCGCCCGCTGCGCCGGTGTCCATCCGCGGGTGGCGGACGCGCGGGTGCTGGCCCACCGGGTGGGTCTGCGCCCGGCGCGCTCCCGGGTGCGGCTGGAGAGCGAGCGACTGCCGGACGGCGCGCGTGTCGTGCACAACTACGGGCACGGTGGGGCGGGCGTCACGGTGTCCTGGGGCTGCGCCCGGCAAGCCGCGCTACTGGCCTGACCCGGCACACCGCCTCCGCCGGGCCGCCTGCCCTTCCTGACCTGCCGTCACATCGCTTGGAACCGCCGGATGCCCCGCCCGTCCACTCGCCCGACCCGTGAGGCCCGGGCAGCCGGCCCGGCCATGCGAACACCACGACCGGGCGGGCGCCCCGGCCGGACCGGGCGCGTCGGGGCCCATGTGGACGGTCTCCCTCGGGAATGCGGCGGTCCCGCCGGTCAGGCGTCCGTGGGACGCGATCGGCGGGACCGGATGTCCTGCGGGGTGGCGGCTACGCCGTGCCCGCGGGGGCGGGATCGACCGGGTCGACCGGGTCGTCCACGCCGTCGCCGTCCTGCGACGGGTCGGGCGGGGTGGCCGGGCCGATCCGGATCTCGAACTCGCCGTCGTACATCTCATGTCCGGCGATGACGGCCATCTCGACCGCCTCCTCGCCCCTCTCCCCCCGGACGATCAGCGGGTCGCGGCGCAGATCCCGCAGCAGGGCCCAGCAGAGGCCCACCATCACCAGGGTGAACGGCGCGGCCACCAGGATGGTCAGGTTCTGGAGTCCGGTGAGCGCGTCGTCCCCGCCGCCGCCGATCAGCAGCATGACGGCCGCGACACCACCGGTGACCACGCCCCAGAAGACGACCACGAAGCGGGTGGGTTCGAAGGCGCCCTTCTGCGAGAGCGTGCCCATCACGATGGACGCCGCGTCGGCGCCGGAGACGAAGAAGATGCCGACCAGGATCATCACCAGGACGCTCATCACGCCCGCGATCGGGTACTGGTCCAGCACGCCGAACAGCTGCCCCTCGGGGGTGGTCTCCTTGCCCAGGCGGCCCGCGGCCTCCAGCTTCATCGCCGACCCGCCGAAGATCGCGAACCACAGCAGACTGACGGTGCTCGGCACCAGGATCACTCCGCCCACGAACTGCCGGATGGTGCGGCCGCGGCTGATGCGGGCGATGAACATGCCGACGAACGGCGTCCAGGAGATCCACCAGGCCCAGTAGAAGACCGTCCAGCTGCTCAGCCAGTCGGCGACCGACTTGCCACCGGTGGCTTCGGTGCGGCCGACGAGCTGGGGCAGATCGCCGACGTAGGAGCCGATCGAGGTGGGCAGCAGATCGAGGATGATGATCGTCGGGCCCGCGACGAACACGAACACGGCCAGGAACAGCGCCAGCACCATGTTGATGTTGGACAGCCACTGGATGCCCTTGGCGACACCGGACACCGCGGAGGCGATGAACGCCACCGTGAGGATCGCGATGACGGCCACGAGCAGCCCCGTGCCCACGTCGCTCTTCCAGCCCAGCACCTCGATACCGCTGCCGATCTGGAGCGCGCCGAGCCCGAGCGAGGCGGCGGAGCCGAAGAGGGTGGCGAAGATGGCGAGTATGTCGATGACCCGGCCGACCCAGCCGTTGGCGTGGCTCCGGCCGATGAGCGGGGTGAAGACGGCGCTGATGGTCTGGCGACGGCCGCGCCGGAAGGTGCTGTACGCGATGGCCAGGCCGACCACCGCGTAGATGGCCCATGGGTGCAGCGTCCAGTGGAAGAGCGTGGTGGCCATGGCGGTCTGCATCGCCTCGGCCGCGCCCTTGGGGTCGGTGCCCGGGGGCGGGCTCACGAAGTGCGACAGCGGCTCGCTCACGCCGTAGAACATCAACCCGATGCCCATGCCCGCGCTGAACATCATCGCGACCCATGAGACGGTGCGGAATTCGGGCTCCTCGCCCTCCTTCCCGAGCGTGATCTTGCCGTAGCGGCTCATGGCCAGCCACAGCGCGAAGATCACAAAGCCCGACGCTGCCAGGACGAAGGCCCAGCCACCGTTGTGGATCAGCCCGGACAGCATGTCCGCCGAGGCGTCCTCCAGGGTGTCGGTGGCGACCGCACCCCAGACGACGAAGGCGAGCGTGAGCGCGGCGGAGACGCCGAACACCACGCGGTCCGTCTGGGGGGCCCGGGATCGCTCCGGGCCCCCCGAACCTTCGGGACTATCCGTTGTGCCCGGAGGACCGCCCTTGGCGTCCCCCGTGGTCTTACCTGTCTCCGTCACGCAAGAACCTTTCACTGAATGAGCACGAAGTGTGGTCAACGACTTTCCGCTACCCAGCAGCCGGGGACGCATGCCCTTTTCCGTGGCGGCGCTATGTCCCGTATCGGCAGGTCAGCGCAGGTTTTCCAGATCCCGTCTGCTGGATCCCGTCTGCTGGGTTCCGTCTATTGGATCCCGTCTGCTGGATTCCGTTTCATGGATTTCCTCGACGGATCGGCCAGGGCACCGCAGCGGCGATGGGGGGAATCTCCGGGCGGTCAGCAGTCGTCCGCGGGCCGCCCCGTGGTGAGGTGGTACGCGGCGCGTTCGTCCAGCAGCAGCGGCACCAGCGCACGCGCGGACTGGCGCAGCGGTACGAGCACCCCGCCGACGGGGCCGGAGTCGCGGCGGACCCGCACTCCGTGCAGCGCCAGTTCGTCCTTGACCTCGCCGTACTGCGCGGCGTCCAGCCGGTAGCCGCACGGCGGGTCCTGGAGTATCTCGTTCTCCTCGGCCGGGTCGTTGTCGGCGCCGCCCAGGTACACCGGACCGCGGTCGGCGTATCCGGCGAGGCGAGCGGCCGTGGTGGCGGCCTCGATCCGGCCGCGCCGCTCCTTCACGTAGTCGAACGCGCCGTCCAGGGAAGCGAGATGGGAGTCGACCCGCCGCCGGTTGTTGAGCGCGGGATCGGCCCGCTCCTCGTCGGTGATGGCCTCGGCGCGGGTCTCCACCAGCAGCCCCACGGAGTTCTTGACCCCGAGGGTGTTGCGCAGGATCCGCTCCTGGCCGTCTCCGGCGGTCTGCTTGATGGGTTCGCCGGTCTCCGGGTCGGTCCATATGCCGTAGTCCCCGGCGGGGTGGCCCGCGGCCTCGGCACTGGCCCGGACGTAGGAGTTGGACAGGGTCCGGCCCTCGTTGTGCACGGCGTCCGCGGTGTTGAGGTTACGCGGCCACAGGGTGAGTACGTCCTTCATGTAGTACGGCACGGTGGGGGTGTATTCGTGCAGGTCGTAGACGGTGTCGGGGGTCCAGTCGCGGATCACGGCCGCCATGGCCCCGGCCTCGGCCGTCTTCAGCTCGATGTGGTCACGGTTGATGTCGATGTTCTGGGAGTTGGTGCGGGTGTCGGCCTGGCGGCCGTCCGGGTTGGCGGTGGGCACCACCAGGACATCGGTGCGCTCCAGGAAGCGGCGGGTCGCGGAGTCCTTGGCGTAGGCGAAGCGGCGGATCGTGGACAGACAGGCCTCGCGGCCCGAGGGCTCGTCGCCGTGCTGGGAGCAGATGAGCAGCATCGTGTTGCGGGCGGCGTGGGCGGGGTCCGCGGGCGCGGTGGTCGCCCCGATCCGGACCAGGCGCAGCGGGCGGCCCTGGGCGGTGGTGCCGATCCGGTCGACGGCGACGCGGGGGCTCGCCCGGTCGACCGTGGCCAGGAACTCCGTTTCCTCCGCCTCGGAGGTCCAGCGGGCGCCGTTGCTGGTCTCGAATCCTGTGCGGGGAGGGGGAGCCTGTGCCTGTGCGGGGGAGGTGAGTACGGATCCGGTCAGGACCGCACCCATGGTTCCGCAGATCGCGGCACGCAGCACAACGGGGGACGAGGGCATGAGCGGTGCCTCCTCGGCAGCCTGGGGGTGGTGGGAACGCGGTGCCCGGCGGATGCCGGGCACCGCGTGGGGCGGGGTTCAGCCGGTGGTGCGCGCTGCGGGCAGCCGGTCGCCCTGCCGTCCCGGGTCCGGCTCTGCGACGCCCTTCTTCAGCGGTCCGGCGGACGGGGCACCGGTGGCGGTTTTCGGCGCCCCGCCGACCAGGGGCAGCCGGGCCGAGGTGCGGGGCAGATCGAGCGTCAGCCGCGGGGTGGTGTCCGGCGGTTCGATGAGGCCCGCGTCGGTTCCGGCGATGACGAGGGCGAGCCGGTGTCCGGCCGGGACGATGTGGTCGGTGGCGGCGAGGTCGAGGGTGAGGGTGTAGCGCTGCCCCGGGGTCAGCGGGCGGCCCTTGCCGTCGTCCGCGTAGGTGCCGAGGTCGGCCCAGCCGCGGCTGATGACCGTGTGGTCGACCCGGGCCGGATCGGCGGCGGTCTCCTTGAAGCAGGCGCTGTCGCCCGCCGTGCTGCTCCCCCAGCAGGTGCGCCTATCGTGGGTGACGATGCCCTCGCCGTCGCCGGTGTAGTCGCGGATGGTGGCCGGGCCGACGTCGACCAGGACAGCGGACAGATGTGCGCTGGTGGTGGAGGGGGTGGCGGTGACGGTCACCGTGCCCGAACCGGACAGCCGCAGCGGCTCGGTCAGCGGACCGGTGGTGAAGCCCGCCTTGTCCGGGGTGGACTGTCCGAGGTGCGCCGCCCAGTCGGCCTCGCTCAGTGCGGGGTTGTCGGTGAAGGTCTCGGTCGTACCGGGCGCGGCCCGCCGGGTGCCGAGGACACCGATTCCGGGGGTGTCGCCGCCGCGCGGGCGCAGCGTGGTCCACCGGGTGCCGGACGGGGGCCAGACGCGGTCGGTGGACCACTGATCGGGGGCGCGTTCGACATCGGCTCCCGGTTCACGCTCGATGCCGTTGTCGATGCCGAGGAGGTAGTGGTCGAACCAGCGGTGCAGGGTGCGCACCCATGCGCCGCGCCGGAAGTCGAACGGGTCGACGTGTCCTGTCTGGGAGAGCCAGATCTTGCGCTCGACACCCGCGCGGGAGAGCGCGTTCCACCACTGTCCGAGGTGCTTGGTGCGGACATTGAGGTCCTGCATCCCGTGAACGGCGAAGACGCTGGCGCGCACCTTGCGGGCGTCCGGCACATAGTCACGGGCGCTCCACAGCCCGGTCCAGTCGCCGGTCCGCGGCGCTCCCTCGACCAGCCGCTTCTGGACGGCGGCGCAGCGGCCGTGTGCGGCGTCGCTCTCGATGGCGTCGGCGAGGGCGTCGGGGCCGGAGTCGAAGAGCGGCGCTCCGCGCGCGAAGTAGTAGTCGTACCAGGAGGAGATGGCGCCGATGGGCACGATGGTCTTGAGCCCCTTGACGCCGGTGGCGGCCACTCCGTTGGCCACCGTGCCGTCGTAACTCTTGCCGATCATGCCGGTGGCGCCGTTGGACCAGCTCGCCGTGACGGCTCTGCCGCCGCTGGGGGCGTCGTATCCGCGGGCCCGGCCGCCCAGCCAGTCGACGACGGACTTGGCGGACTGGATGTCGGACCGGCCGCCGATGTCCACACAGCCGTCGGAGCGGCTGGTCCCGGCCAGGTCGACCAGGACGGTGGCGTAGCCGCGCGGCACGAAGTAGTTGTCGTAGAAGAGCGGGAACCGGACGGGTTTCCCGGCCGCGTCATAGGTCTTGGTCTGGCTCTCGTTGCCGCGTCCGCAGCAGGCGTAGTACGGACTGGCGTCCATGATGACGGGGATGCGGTGGCCCGCCTGAGCGGGTTCACGCGGCCGCACGATGTCGACGGCGACGCGGTCGGTCCTGCCGTCCGCGTCGTCGTCGACTCCAGTGTCCACCCATACGGATTCACGTATGGCGTGCTCGTAGGAGTAGACGGGTCCGCTCTCCCGGACGCCGGCGGGGGCCGCGTGGGCGGCCTGGGTGCCCAGCGGGGGCAGCAGGGTGACGGCGGCGGCCAGCAGTGCGGTGACCGACGAAAGGATCAGTGTGGTCCGGTGGATGCGGGATTTCCGCCTCGGTAGCAGCACGGCCGGACGGTAGCGCGAGTCAACTCCCGGGCAGAAGAGGCGCGCACCGGAACTGAGGGTTCCTCAGCCGGTGCCGTATCGGCCGGATGTCGATTACATGTCAGGCGGCGGGATGGACGGGCGGAACCCACCGGGAGTACATAGAGTCGCGAGTGATCGTTCTCCCCTACGAGTTGGAGGACTCGTGCGTCACCACAGACTCCTCGTCCCGGGCGCTGTCGCGGCCTGCCTGTTGCTGGCGATCCCGGCCTCGGCGGCCGATGCCACCCCGGGCGCCCCCGGCCTCGGGGATTCCTACTACCCGTCGTACGGCAACGGCGGGTACGACGTCTCCCACTACGACCTGCGGCTGAAGTACCAGCCGACGACGGACCGGCTGGACGGCACCACGACGGTCCTGGCCACCGCCGCCCAGGATCTGTCGCGCTTCAACCTGGACTTCGCGCTCGATGTGAGCGAGGTGCTGGTGGGCGGGAAGAAGGCGGCGTTCACCAGGACCGGCGACCACGAGCTGGAGATCACCCCGGCCGCGCCGCTGGACAAGGGCCGCCCCTTCACCGTGGTGGTGCGCTACCACGGCACCCCGTCGAAGGTGCAGGCGAGCGGGTTCACCGCCTGGCTGCGCACCCCCGACGGGGCGGTGGCGGCCAATGAGCCGGAGTCGGCGTGGTGGTGGTACCCCAGCAATGACCATCCGCTGGACAAGGCCACGTACGACGTGTCGGTGGCGGTCCCGGACGGGACGCAGGCGATCAGCAACGGCACCCTCCAGTCGACCGGTTCCCGGCTGGGCTGGACCCGGTACAACTGGCGCTCCAGCAAGCCGCAGGCCACCTATCTGACCACGCTGGCGGTCGGGAAGTTCGACATCACCAAGGACACCACCGCGGGCGGCCTGCCGGTCATCAACGCGTACAGCAAGGACCTCGGCGACAACGCGGGCGCGGTGCGGGCGAGCGTGGAGCGCTCGGCGGAGATCGTGGACTGGGAGTCCACGGTCTTCGGCCCGTACCCGTTCGAGGCACTGGGCGGCTATGTGCCGAACGTGCCCACCGGGTACGCGCTGGAGACCCAGACCCGGCCGTTCTACAGCCCCCGGCAGTTCTCCCGGGGCGCGAACACCTCGGTGGTCGTCCATGAGCTGGCCCACCAGTGGTTCGGCGACAGCGTCTCGCTGAAGGACTGGCGGGACATCTGGCTCAACGAGGGGTTCGCCTCCTACGCCCAGTGGCTGTGGTCGGAGAAGGAGGGCGAGGGCACCGCGCAGGAACTGGCGGACTACACCTACGCCTCCTACCCGGCGGACGACCCGTTCTGGACGGTCAAGCCCGCCGACCCGGGCCCGCAGAACCAGTTCCACGACGCGGTCTACGACCGGGGCGCGCTGGCCCTCCAGGCGCTGCGCAACAAGGTCGGCGACAAGGACTTCTTCGCCATCCTCAAGGGCTGGACGGCGAAGAACCGGTACGGCAACGCCTCGGTGCGGGACTTCGTGACCTTCGCCGAGAAGGTGTCCGGCGATCCGCTGAACCAGCTCTTCGACACCTGGCTGTACACCCCGTCCAAGCCCGCCGCCTCGGCGGCGCGGGCGGCGGCGGTGAGCCCCGCCAAGGCCGTGGCGAAGCCCAGGTCGTGGGACCGGATCCAGGCCACGCACAGCGCCCACCGGCACTGACACCGGCCACGGTGCGCGCCTGGCGGGCGGAGGACCTCAGCCCGCCCGGCGCGCACGGGCCCGCGCCTGGCGCGCGACCGGCAGATAGCGCAGCCGCTCCGGCAGCAGCGGCACGACCACCCGCACCACCCGGCCGAACCAGCGCAGCCTGCGCTCCTGCGCGGCCGTCCACTCCAGGCCGATGGCCTCCCGGGCGTCCGGCGGCATCAGCCCCGCGACGAGGAAGGCGCGGAACCGGGTGAACAGCGGGCGCAGGCCCGGCCAGAGGAGCCGCAGCGGCAGCGGCCCTGGGGCCGGGACGGGTACGTCGCGGGCGGCCAGTTCACGGGCGACGGGTGTGGGCTCCAGCCGCTCGCGCACCACCGCCCGGTAGTACGGCCAGAACTCCTCGACGCTGCCCGGCAGTTCGTCCTCGGCGAGGCCCAGCACCCGTCCGACGCGGAGCCACTCGGCGTACAGCGCGCGCTCCTCGGCGACGGTGAAGGGACGGGCGCCCAGATAGCGCTGGGCCCGCAGATAGACCGGATAGCCGGTGGCGTGCACCCAGCGGTAGAGCTCGGGATCGAGCGCGTGGTACGGGCGGCCGTCGGCGGCCACGCCGTGGACACCGCGGTGGAGGGCGCGCAGTCTGCGGCCCTCCGCCGCGGCCCGGTCCCCGCCGTAGACCCACAGCTGCACCGAGCGCAGGGAGCGCTCACCGCGCCCCCACGGATCGGTGCGGAAGACGGAGTGCTGGTCCACACCCGCCCCGACCGCCGGATGCGCCACCTGCATGGTCATCGCGGCCGGGAGGGCGAGCACACTGCGCACCTCCCCCGCGATGGACCACAGGATGCCGCCGGGGGGTGGCGGCCGCTGGTCCATGCCGGTGGGGTGGGGGCCGTGCTCGTTCATCGGAACCGGTACGGGCTACGGGCGGGCCGGGCGCGCCCGGCCCGCGCGGATGGGTCTAGTCGCTGCTCCTTCCAGTATGCGCCGTCGTGCCGGGGCCGAGCGGGCGCAGGGTCAGGGTGTAGTCGTAGGCCCGGTCGGCCCGTACCCGGTACTGGTCGCGGACCGGGTTGGGAGTGTCGCCCACCCCGGTGACCGCGTGGTCGGCGTGCAGGGTGTTCCAGCCGTCGTTGCGCTTGAGGAAGTGCGGATAGGCGGCCCGGTCGAGCTGGTCGTACGCGGTGGCGCCCGCCTGGAGGTCACCGGAGACCAGCAGGCCGCGCCGGCGGCCGTCGGTCAGCGACGCCCAGCGCACATCGTCGTGGTTGCCGTGGTCCTGCGGCTTCAGATACTCCACGTACTGGTCCCTCACCGGGGAGGACCACACCCCCATGGGAGTGCCGTCCTTGCGGTCGTTGACGTTCTCCACGGGGCCGCGGCCGTACCAGCGGAAGGTGCTGTACCGCTGGGGCACGCGCAGTTTGAGGCCGATCCGCGGCAGATAGGACAGGGTGCGGAAGTCACCGCGCGCCTCGACCTGGTGCCGGATCCGCACCTGCCCGGCCCCGTCGACCCGGTACGCCACGGTCTGGCCGAAGGACGCGCCGGTGACATCGGGGGCGGCGGCGGTGGAACGGACGGAGACGGTGACCGTGCCGTCGTCGCCGGGTGTCACCGCCACCCCGTCCACGGTGGTGCGCAGCCGGTCCAGACCCAGGGTGCGCCAGCGTTTGCCCTCGGCGGTGCCCCAGTCGGAGCGCTCGTTGCTGATCGGGGCGCGCCAGGCGTCCAGTTCGGGCCCGGACCGCAGCAGTTCGCGGCCGTCCGCGCGCATCGAGGTCAGGGTTCCCTTCTTCCGGTCGAAGGTGTAGCGGAAGCCGTCGCCGGTGACGCGGACGGTGTCGCCGCTCTCGGTGGCCCTGGCCGGGCCGCCGCCGGGGCGGGCTGCGGGTTCGGGCACCGTGTCGCCGCCGACCGCGAACTGGCCGAAGGACACCACATGCCCGGCCTTCGCCCAGTCGGTGGTGCGGGCGGTGACGGCCTGCACGATGAGATGGCGCTCGTAGCCGCCGGGGTTGGCGGGCGGTGCCGGGAGCTGGATGTCCTCGGCGGCTCCGGGGCCGACGTCCAGGGCGCGGGTGCCGCCGGCGACGGTCTTCGCGCCCTCGGTCACCTTCCAGCGCAGCTTCAGATCCGACGTCCCCGTGAACGCGCGCTCGTTGGTGACCGTGACCTTGCCCGCACGCGGCCCGTCACCGGACGGTGCGGTGATCCGGATCGGCGCCTGCACCCAGGCGAGCTGCGCGGTCTCCGGTTCCGGTGTGCGGTCGGCGGTGACCAGTCCGTCCACCCCGGACTCGTAGAGCCCGTAGGAGAGATAGCTGCCCTCGCGGGTGAACTCGTCGAAGTCCAGGGCGATCAGGGCGTCCCGCTCGGGGTCCTCGTCCTCGGCCAGCCGGTCCGCGCCGAGCGCCGTGTCGTAGACCCGGACCCGGTCGATGGTGCCCTTGGCGGTGCGTCCGGTCCAGCCGTCCTCCATGGCGTCGTTGTTGCGGCCGACGCCGAGATCGAAGCCGGTGTAGTCGATCCGGCCGCTCCAGGCGGTCTCGGCGAGCTGTTTGCCGTCCGCGAACAGCCGCAGGGCGGTGCCGTCGTAGGTGCCGGTGACCCGGTGCCAGGCGCCGGTCCAGCCCTCGGGGACGTGGGCGGTGACGGTGCGGGGTCCGCCCTGGCTGGTGATGGTGAACTCCAGGGTGTCCTCGTCCTTCATCCGCAGCACGTACTGGTCGCCCTTGCTGACGATGGTGAAGTCGCCGGTCCAGGGGGCGGCGGGCTTGACCTGGGCGTCGAGGGTGACGGCGGTGCCGGTGAGGTCCAGGCTCGGATCGCGGTAGACCTCGACGAAGTCGTCCAGGCCGGACAGATACAGCGCCTTGCCGCTCTTGCCGTCGACGACCTCCGGTTTGCCGGACAGGCTTGCGGCGACGCCGTTGCCGGAGGAGTCGGGGGTGGTGATGAGCGGACGACGGATGTTCTGCTCGGCCCAGTCCCAGATGAACCCGCCCTGGGCGCGCGGCTGGGACCGCATGACCTCCCAGAACTCCCGGAAGTTGCCGAGGCTGTTGCCCATGGCGTGGGCGTACTCACCCATCACGATGGGCTTGGTGAAGCTCTTGGCCTTGGACTCCAGGGAGGCCGGGGTCGGATAGCGGGGTCCGGCCACATCGGCGAACGGGGCGTCGCCGTCGGGCCAGTTGGACTGGTGGTAGAGCGGACGGGTGGGCTCACGCTGCTTGGTCCACTCGGCCATGGCGAAGTGGGCCTTGCCGAGCCCGGCCTCGTTGCCGGTGTCCCACAGGATGACGCTGGGGTGGTTCTTGTCGCGCTCCACCATGCCCCGGTGGCGGTCGAGGAACGCCTTCCGCCACTCGGGGCGCTCGGCGAGACAGTCCCTCGGACAGCTCTCGTGGCTGTGGGTCTCGATCTCCATTTCGTCGTCGATCAGGATGCCCTCGCGGTCGGCGAGTTCGTAGAGATAGGGGTCCGAGGGGTAGTGGGAGGTGCGGATGGCGTTGACGTTCAGCCGCTTCATCAGCCGGATGTCCTGTTCCATCCGGGCGCGGGTGGCGTGCCGTCCGGTGGCCGGGTCGGTCTCGGCGCGGTTGACGCCCCGGATCAGGACGCGTTTGCCGTTGAGCTTCAGCAGCTTGTCCTTGACCTCGATCTCACGGAAGCCGACGCTCTGGCGGACGGTCTGGACGGCCTTGCCGCCGGGGTCGCGCAGGGTGAGCACCAGCGCGTAGAGGTCGGGTGTCTCGTCGGACCACTTGGCGGGGTCGGTGACCTTCCCGGTCAGTTCCGCCGTGCCGTTGTGCTCCTCGGCGCTCAGCCGCTTCACCTCGCGCCCCTCGGGGTCGTAGAGCACTCCGGTGACCCGGTGCGGGCCGCTGGTGTCGCCCGGGGTGCGCGCGATGTCCACCTGGGTGCGCAGGGTGGCGTCCCGGTAGGAGTCGTCGAGGTCGGTGGTGACGTACGCGTCCCGCATCCAGGTGGTGGGCGTGGAGTACAGCGTCACGGAGCGGAAGATGCCCGCGTAGCGCCACTGGTCGTAGTCCTCCAGATAGGACCCGGCGCTCCAGCGGTGCACCTGGAGGGCGACCCGGTTGGTGCCGGGGTGCAGATAGTCGGTGACGTCGAACTCGGCGGGGACGTAGCCGCCCTGGTCGTAGCCGACGTACCGGCCGTTGATCCACAGGAACCAGCCGGAGGTGACCCCGTCGAAGCGGATCACCTGGCGGCGGCCGTCCCAGTCCCGGGGCACCTCGACGGTGCGGACGTACGCCCCGGTGGGGTTGAGGTCACGCGGCACCTTCGGCGGGGCGTCGGGGACCATCTCGCTCTGGACGTTGCGGAACAGCGGATGGTCGAGGTCGTCGGTCTGCCAGGTGTGCGGGACCCGGACGCTCTTCCAGCCGGAGGTGGCGGTGTTGTAGTCCTCCTTCCAGAAGCCGCGCGGGGCGTCCTCGGGGCGGTCGGCGAGGGCGAACCGCCACCGGCCGTCGAGGCTGCGCTCCCATGCCTCCCGGTCGGGGCCGTCGGGGCGGAGCCGGGCGTGCGGGGGTTCCTGGCCCTCGCCGGTGCGCTCGGGGTCCTCGAGATAGCTGTGCACATCCGCGGGGAGGCCGTCGGCGTCGGATGCCCGGCCGGTGGCGGTGTCCGCCGCCGTGAGTCCGAGGCCGACGGCAGTGGTCATCGCGAGCACCACCGCGATCAGCCGTCGGACCGGGCCGCGGGGTCCGCTGCCGGGCCTGCCGTATCTCCTGCTCAATTCCCACTTCACCTCACAGATCCGGAAGAAATTCAACAGAGATGAAC